>NZ_JBEPKW010000005.1:0-263620 GCF_040544855.1 Novosphingobium sp. 1529 | reverse complement strand
ACCAAAGCCCTTTTACCCATAGACCAAGGCGAGCCTCACCGCGGGTCGTACTTGTAAGACTTTCGTACGCCTGCCGGCGCCCGAAACCCTTCGACAAAGCCGACGTTCTTCGCCGCGGCTTAAACGGCAGATTGTTCGCCAAGACCCGACACTTGGCCAACGCCCCGCTGGGCAAGAGTTGCGAGCTCATTTAGACAGGGAAACGACAGTCCGCTCTTGGACACTGATGGGCGAAAAGCGGCCGAAAGCTTTCAACCCATCACCTAAGGCAGTTGGCAAGGACCCGCCGACAGCTTTCCGATTTGACGATGCTCGCAAGTGCGAAGGTGGCTACTAAGATCAAGACCAAGCGGAGAGGCCCCGTGGCGCTAAGGCTCCGTACTTCGTTTCTGATCTGCTTCAATTTAGTCGATCTTGATATCCATGCTTTTGAGTAGCGAGGTAACCTGTTGGCGTAGATCTTGCGTCGGCTGGATATTGTCGTCGCAAGCCTTCCCGCCAACCACTGATCGATAAACCTCGTCGATCAAGGCATCTGTGGTCGCGTCGCGGTTCGGCACCTTCGTGCGGGCCTCTGCGCACTTGCTGCCGCGCTGTATCTGACCGAGGGCAAGGGTCTGAACAGCCACCTGCCGATCAAAGTTGACCCGAGGCGCGTCATTCACAAGTTCGACGAGACGCGGGGCAACCGTGATCGAGTCGGCAGCAGAAGTTGAACTTAGGTTTGTTTGAATCCGATCAAGCGTGCGTAGCAGTGCTGCGTAGGAGTCGGCGTTGAATTGACCAAGCTGCGCGGCCAGGGGAACTGCAGAAGTGACGCCTGGTCCGGAAAGACCGAACGTCTTCATCCGATATTCCACCTGTGCCAGACCTAACTGAGCATTCGCTGCAAGGAAAGGCAGGCTCGTATTAATGCTTGCACTGGCGTTGCGTATCCGCACCGCGAGCTGAACTCCCGCTCCGCACGTTCCGATGACTCGTCCTGAGCCATCGGCGATATCTCGGTAGAGCATGAACCGATAGAGAGTCACTCTATCGCTACCACTGAGCTCACCGCTGGCGTAAGCGTTCAAACTTACTGACGCATTCCGGTCCAGATTGTAGGAAAACGTTTCAAAGCCGTCGCTGAGCCCATGCGCAGTTCCGCCGGTTGGAGGTATGCAGCTATTTGGCCCAATCGCCTGAATGGTCGCAGGCGCGATATCTACACCACTCGAGATCGCGGCGGTCCGATCCGTAATCCGCGATTTAGAGAGCGAAGAACCAAGGTTCTCGACAATCGTTCTTGTGGACGGCGCGGCATCATCGACCGGCAACGGGACCATCGGCGGTCGCTCTTGGGCAAAAGCTTGGGGCGAAGCCACAGCCATTATGGAGCTCAGTACCATGGTCAGAATAGATAGCCTCATGTTACCCCCCGCTTCGACTCAAGCCCAACCAGAGAGAAGAGGAAGCCACGGCTGGGTTCAGTGGTCAACTCTATTTGATTGCAGTACAGTGAGGTGAATTTAGTGTCCCCTCACGACTGGCCGTCGCCGCATTGCGATTTTCTGCAATCGGTGCTTCTGCGGTCAATGGAAAATTTCACCAATTGTCGGCCAAACGGCCGCTCTCGATATGTCCGATGACACTCAAGCGTCCGAGATTAGGGCACGATCTTGAGGCTCCACTTGGCTGTGTTCCATCGGCAGCTTATGTTTGACGCTGACTTTCCTGCCGTCAAATCCAACCGGGTGGTTATGGTCGTCTACCGACACTGAATGATTGACGGCCGTCGGTAAGAATCCGCCATTCCTTCAATATGTCACAGGCCCAAAGATCATCTTGTACTTCACCTGATCGATGATCAACCGGTTTACACCGACGACTGCGACCAAGCCTTCGGCCACCGGTCGGCCGAAGATTGCTAGGTTTCCGATGATCTTGGACTTCTCAAAGTCTCGAGATTGACCAAAGCGGCGCGTCGAGAGACCGTAAACGGTATCAAACGGATTTCCGCCGGTATGAAGAACGCTGAAATAGGACGGATAGATCATTCCGTCGAAACCACGCGCGTGTACGGCTTGGGCGATCTCCCGCGAGATTGGATACGCATGCGATTGAGCGAGGAACAGCATCAAGACCCCCAGGTCCAGGCTCTCGAACTCGGTGCAGTCTTCCTGCAGGATGGCGGAGAGATCGATCAGCTTCAACGGGCGCTTAGGTCGCAAGGTCGCGATGTAGAGTTCGTCTCCCGCCATGAAGCGACACTCATGAACGCAAATTTCTGCGTCCTGCGAGCCGTAGAGAACCGGGAGATCGGCGTTGTCGAGCCGGCCGTTGCCCAAATACCTTTGCGGTGGCGCGTCATACTCGTTCGGCTCGGCCGGATTTTCTGGCGCTTTTCGAACGCGATAGAATTCTGTGTCTGTCAACCAAACAGTCGGATAGGATTCAAGGATCCGCTCGATGACCGCCGGACGCTGCGCCGCGGCCTGCAAATGCTCCAAGGGGGCGATATTTCCGATCATCCAGAGCCGCGGCCCATAGTGGAAAAAGCCGATATGCAGGACGTTCTGAAGCAGATCGACATCGGCGGCCAGCGGCGGGTCCGGGTTCAGTGATCCTTTCTGCGTCTCGTTGAAAACGATCGTAGGCGCTCCGCCGTAATCCGTGAAGGCAGTGCTGCCCTTCTCAAAGAAGTTTTTGGATAGCCAGAGCAGGTCGTCTCGCGTCAGACAATGTTTGGAGACCGCGCCGCAATTCGGACATGACCGCTCCTCGGTCTCGAACCACCTTGCCATGTGACGGAGTCCACGATCTTGGAAGCATTTCGCGCACAGCAGGATTTCGGTAGCACGTTGCTCATCGTGGTCGTCGGTCATGCATCATCCCCGGTAATTGCGTTTCCAGCGCGCTAACTGGGTGGGTGTCAGGTCAAGTGGCTTCAGTACGATCGCGTCCGGATGCATGTGAATGTCCCTTTTCGGCGTGAGCAGACATTCTATTCTCAGTTGCGGAACGACGCATTCTGGTCGAAAGTCGATACCATCCAGCTACCCGGTCAGTCCAGACGATTAAAAGACCCAAGCAAGCCGACGGCGCCGGAATCAAAGCTGCCGTTACCCATCACCTGCCCTTCCCTACCCACGCCTCTGGCCCCGGAAACCACCCGTGCTGTCCTTCCGTCTCCGCCACGGTCGCCAGTTTGCCTTGTGCCAGGTAGATCGCCAGGCCGCCGGTCTGGCGCAGCAGGCGGCGGTCGGCTTTGAGCCAGCGGGGGTGGCAGGCGCTGGGCAAGGTGCGATCGGCGATCACGATATCGGCGGCGGCGCAGGCGCTGGTGAGGGCCTGCCAGTCCACCTGGTCGCGGCCGCGGCTCATCAGCACGGTGTAGCGCCGGCCTTGGCGCGTGAGCACGGCGCGGCAGAAGTCCGCGTTGCACTGCGCGCCGGGCCAGGTGTCGAGCGGGCGGGCCTCTCCCTCCAGCCCGGCGGTTTCGAGCAGCATCGAAGGGGTATAGTCGCTGCGCGTGGCGCGGAGCATCAGCAGGTTGGGCCCTTCTCCTGCCAGGGCGACGTGGTGCCCGTCACCGGTCACCAGCACATCGGGCGTCGGTTGCAGCACGGTCAATACCGCGCCTAGACCAACCGGCACCAGGCCCCACAGGCGCACCCGCCCGGTCCACAGCGCCAGCCACAGCAAGCCGCCCACCATTAGGCCAAAGACCCAGCCGGGCATGCCGGGCAGCAGGGTGACCGCGCCGGGCTGGCTGGCGGTGAGGTGGGCCAGGCCCAGCAGCGCATCGAGCGACTTGCCCACCGCCCACCACGCCGGCGCGCCCCATCCGGCCAGATCGAGCAGCAGCGCCAGCGCGATCAGCGGCATGGTGACGAAGGTGGTGAGCGGAATGGCCACCACATTGGCCGCCGCGCCATAGATGCCGGCGCGATGGAAATGGAACAGCGCCATGGGCATCAGCGCCAGTTCGATCACCAGGCCCGTGGCCAGCACGAGCGCCAGATGCCGCACCAGCCGCATCGCCCAGCCTTCGTGCGCATGGCCAAGAAAGCGCCGCACCGGCGCGGACGAATCGAACGCGATGATGGCGATGACCGAGCCGAAGCTCATCTGGAAACTGGGGCCGACCACGGCCTCGGGCCAGAACAGCATGACGATGAACGCGGCCACCGTCAGCATCCGCAACGACAGCGGATCGCGGCCCAGCGCCAGGGCCAGCAGCACCAGCAACGCGCCCAGGCACGAGCGGATCGTGGGCACCTCTGCCCCGGTCAGCAGGGTATAGCCAATGCCCGCCAGCGCGCCCATCGCAGCCGCCGCCAGCGGCACGCGCAGGCGCAGCGCGAGGAAAGGCACCAGCGCGAGCAGGCGCGCGGTGATGAGGTATACCGCGCCGACCACGGCGCTGACATGCAGACCGCTGATCGACAGGAGGTGCGTCAACCCCGCGTCGCGCATCGCGTCTTCATCGGCCGTGGCGATGCTGCCGCGATCGCCGCTGGCAAAGGCGGCGGCGATCGCGCCGGGGGAGCCGCCCAGTTCCGCCCGGATGTGGTCCGCCAGGCGCTGGCGCACGGCATCGAGCCGGGTGCCCGGCGGCGCCGGCGCCAGCAGGGTGATCGCCCCCACACTGCTGCCGGTGGCCATAAGGCCGGAAAACCACGCGCTGCGGGCAAAATCAAAGCTGCCCGGCACCATCGGCGGCGCCGGCGGCATCAGCCGCGCACGCAGGCGCACCCGCGCCCCGTCGGCCAGCGCCGAATCGTTTTGCCCGGCCGGCGCCAAGGGCACGTTGATCCGCACCTGACCGTCCCGCGTTTCGCCCGACAGCAAGGTTACCCGCGTCTGCAGGATCAGCCGCAAACGGCCCTGCGCCGCCTGGACCTGGCGATCCACCACCGTGCCATCGAGCACCACCAGCATGGGCCGGGGAATCGGCGGAGTGCCCAAAAAGGCAGACTTGATCCAGATCGTGGCGCAGCCGGCCACCACCATCAGCCCCAGCGAAAGCACGGCCAACCGCAAATGGGCGAATCGGCCGTCTCGATCGCGAGGCAGCACAAGCAGCAAAATTCCGCCCATTCCGGCCATAAGGGCCAGCCACTGCCAGGGGCCTGGAAGCACCACCCAGGCGCAGATTCCCGCAGCAAACGCCACACTTAGCCAGGGGCCGCGTTCTGTGCCGCGCTGCTCGATCCACGCATTCGCATGCGCGAGCATGCTGGACAAACGCGCCGCTTTGGCCCAATGGCGCCCGAGCCCGTTCGGTCCCATATCAAGACCGGTTATCTGCGGGCCGGCACCGTTATCCCGGCCAAGCGCCGTTTGCGGATCAGGCGGTGTTGCAACAAGGCCGGCCATGCGCCGAATTGGAAGGAATGCGCCCTCGATGGCAAGCCAGACTGACACCGTTTCTGCAGGATCGGGTACGGCCAGCGCCAGCCCCACCCCAGCGGCACGCGTTGTCACCCGCTTTGCCCCATCGCCCACCGGTTTCCTGCATATCGGCGGCGCGCGCACGGCTCTGTTCAACTGGCTTTTCGCCCGCCACCACGGCGGCACTTATTTGCTGCGCATCGAGGACACCGACCGCGCGCGTTCCACCGATGCCGCGATCGAGGCGATCTTTGACGGCCTCAACTGGCTGGGCCTGGGCGGCGATGCGGATCCGGTGTTCCAGTTCGCACGGTCTGATCGCCATGCCCAGGTGGCACACCAGCTGCTCGACGCGGGCCACGCTTATCGCTGCTATCTGACGCAGGAAGAACTCGCCGCGCGCCGCGCCAAGGCGCAGGAAGAACGCCGCCCGTTCCGCCTGGAAAGCGAATGGCGCGATGCCGATCCCGCCACCTGGCCGGCCGACAAGCCCCATGTCATCCGCGTCAAGGCCCCGCGCGAAGGCGAGACGGTGATCGAAGACGTCGTTCAGGGCGCGATCACCGTGCAGAACGTGGAAATCGACGACTACGTCATCCTGCGTGGCGATGGCACGCCCACCTATATGCTCGCGGTGGTGGTCGACGATCACGACATGGGCGTGACGCACGTGATCCGTGGCGACGACCATATCAACAACGCGTTCCGCCAGCTGGTGATCATCCGTGCGATGAACGCGATCGAAGGTGGCTGGCCCGACCCGGTCTATGGCCATATCCCGCTGATCCACGGCGCGGATGGGGCCAAGCTGTCCAAGCGCCACGGCGCCCTGGGCGTGGACGCCTATCGCGACGAGATGGGCCTGCTGCCCGACGCGGTGTTCAACTACCTGCTTCGCCTGGGCTGGGGCCATGGCGACGAGGAAATCATCAGCCGCGACCAGGCGGTGGAATGGTTCGATATCGCCAATGTCAACAAGGGCGCCTCGCGCTTCGACCTCAAGAAGCTGCTCAACTTGAACGGGCACTATCTGCGCGAAGCGGATGATGCGCGCCTCGCTGATCTGGTTGCGCCCCGGCTCGATGCCCTGGTGCCGACTCACGACCGTGCCAAGCTGGCCGAGGCGATGCCGGTGCTCAAGGTGCGCGCGGCCGATCTCAACGAGCTCGCCAAGGGCGCGGTGTTCCTGTTTGCCCAGCGTCCGCTGGCGCTCGATGAAAAGGCGCAAGGGTTGCTGACCGTCGATGCGCGGGCAATCCTTGCCAAAGTGATCACCCGCCTTGAGGGCGCAAACGACTGGACAGCGGCCACGCTCGAGGCCAATCTCAAGCAAATGGCCGAGGAGCTGGGAGTAGGATTGGGCAAGATCGCCCAGCCCCTGCGCGCAAGCCTGACGGGACAAGCGACCTCACCTGGAATTTTCGATGTCCTGGTTCTCCTCGGAAAGGAAGAGAGCCTGGCCCGTTTGCGTGACCATGCCGCCTGACCAGGTGGCCCACAGAACATACTGTTTCTTTGTACAGGAGAGCCTAGCGTGAGCGACAATCAGGCTACTTTGACCATCGATGGCAAGACCATCGACCTTCCGGTCAAGAGCGGCACCATCGGGCCGGACGTCCTCGACATCCGTAAGCTTTACGGCCAGTCGGGCAAGTTCACCTACGATCCGGGCTTTACCTCCACCGCCAGCTGCGACAGCGCGATCACCTATATCGATGGTGACGAAGGCGTCCTGCTGCACCGCGGCTATCCGATCGGCCAGCTGGCCGAGCATTCCAGCTTCATGGAAGTGAGCTACCTGCTGCTGAACGGCGAACTGCCGAACCAGGACGAGCTGGCCAACTTCTCCCGCACGATCACGCGCCACACCATGGTGCACGAGCAACTGACCAAGTTCTACAGCGGCTTCCGCCGTGACGCGCACCCAATGGCGGTGATGTGCGGCGTAGTGGGCGCGCTCTCGGCGTTCTATCATGATTCGACCGATATTGCCGATCCGCAGAACCGCACGATCAGCTCCCACCGCCTGATCGCCAAGATCCCCACGATCGCGGCGATGGCCTACAAGTATTCGGTTGGTCAGCCGTTCCTCTATCCGCGCAACGATCTGTCGTACACCGGCAACTTCCTGCGCATGACCTTTGGCGTTCCGGCCGAAGAATATGAAGTGATCCCCGAAGTCGAACGCGCGATGGATCGCATCTTCATTCTGCACGCCGACCATGAGCAGAACGCGTCGACCTCGACCGTGCGCCTGGCCGGTTCGTCGGGTGCCAACCCGTTTGCCTGCATCGCGGCCGGCATCGCCTGCCTGTGGGGCCCGGCACACGGCGGCGCCAACGAAGCGGCGCTCAACATGCTGCGCGAGATCGGCACACCCGACAAGATCCCGCACTACATCGAGCGCGCCAAGGACAAGAACGATCCGTTCCGCCTGATGGGCTTTGGCCACCGCGTCTACAAGAACTACGACCCGCGCGCCACGGTGATGCAGAAGACCGTGCGCGAAGTGTTCGACGCGCTCAAGGTCAACGATCCGCTGTTCGAAACCGCGCTGCGCCTGGAAGAGATCGCGCTCAACGATCCTTACTTCGTGGAAAAGAAGCTGTTCCCGAACGTGGACTTCTATTCGGGCATCATCCTTTCGGCGATCGGTTTCCCGACCACGATGTTCACCGTGCTGTTTGCCCTGGCCCGCACCGTGGGCTGGGTGGCGCAGTGGAACGAAATGATCAGCGATCCCGGCCAGAAGATCGGTCGCCCGCGCCAGCTCTACACCGGGCCGACGCAGCGCGACTACGTTCCGATCAACCAGCGCTAAGCCGGAAGATACACGATGAAGAGAAAGGCGGTCATGGTGGCGATCCTGCGGATCATCGGCTTGGCCGCCTTTTTCATGGGCCTGCTGTGGATCGCGCAAGGCCTGGGCTTGGTGCACTGGCCGCGCGAAAGCTTCATGCTCGATCAGCGACCGTGGGCCTGGCGTGGCCTCGTACTGGCGCTGCTGGGCATTGCCGCCGTGTGGCGCGCCGGTCGCCGGCGCTGATCGCACAAGACCCGCGCCGGCCGGCTTGGCCGCGCCATTCCCACAATTTATTCGAACGCGGCAGGGTCTGGCGTGGGCGCCTGGCAGGCCTGGTGATTGCCATTCTGGCATGCCGCGACCTGCTCGTGCCACGCATCCATTGCCCGCGCATAGGCGGCGTCGCGGCGCGACTGGGTGGTGCGGATCATGGCGATGGTGTCGCGCCGGGCCTGCACGGCCTGGTGATAGTCATGCACCGCAGCGTGGTAGCTTTGCAGTTCGGCGTTCCGCTCGGCGCGGGCGGTGTTGGTATCGATCGCCAGCGCCTGCGCCTCGTTGCGATTGACCGCGCTGACCCCGGGATCCTGGCCGGGAACGACCACGCCCGGAGGGGCCGTCATTGATGCTGCTGCCGAACCATCGTTGAACGGCTGGTTGGGGTCTACTGCCTGGGCCAGCGCCGGGGTCGCCACCAAGGCGCCCAACAGGCCGACCATCGCCATTTTCCTGATCATCGCGAATCTCCGAAACAAGCGTCAGATTTCCGGTCCCCGATGCCCAGCGTTGTGGGTGAGACGGTCTGAACGTTTGCGGAATGCCATGAAAAGGTGCGGTTAACCTGGCGGCCAAGAATCAGCGCGCGTTGACGATACCGGCGCTGGCCAGGTCTGCCGGCAGGGTCAGCACAAAGCGGGCGCCCTCGCCCGGCGTGCTCGATACGGTAAGATCACCGGCCATGGCGCGGGCCAGGCGGCGGGAGATATAGAGGCCCAAGCCCGATCCGCCATCGCCGCTGCGGCCCAGCCGTTCAAACTTTTCAAACACGCGCGCCGCCTGGGCGGCAGTCAGCCCCTCGCCGCGATCTTCCACCGCGATCCACGCCGTGGCTCCTTCCACACCGCAGGCCAGGGTGACGGTGGCATGGGCCGGGGTGTAGCGGATAGCGTTGCTCAAGAGGTTGAGCAGCACCTGCAGCACGCGGCGGAACTCCCCGATTGCCGGGGCGTGGCAGGCCTCCTCGGGCAGGGTCAGCGCGATGCCCCGCTCGCGCGCGCGGACGGACAGGATACCGGCGGCGCGGCGGGCACAATCGGCGAGGTCGATGTGATCGGGCGCGGGGGCAAAGCCCGGCGCCTCTACCGCATCGAGATCCGCCAGGTCTTCGACCAAGCCGAGCAGGTGGCGCCCCGCCTCGGCAATGTCGGCGGCGTAGTTGCCATAGGCATCGGCCAGCGGGCCCGCCAGGCGGCTGCGAATGGTTTCGGCATTGGCGATGATCCGGCTGATCGGCTGGCGCAATGCAGGGGCAAGATCACGGCCGAGGAACCCGGTCCAGGGCGGCAGAGGGGCATCGGCGCCGGCCATGGCAGGCTCTGCCCCACGCAGGGGATCGGCCGGCAGCGCCAGGATCGTTTCAGGCAAGAGCAGCAGATCGAACCCGCTGCCCACGCGCGGCAACAGGCGCACGCGCCAGCGCCGGGCAGACCCGGCCACATCGACGACCATGTCATCGAGCAGCCGCCAGTGCAGCCGCGCCGTCTCGATGCGCCCCTGGCCAAGCGACAGCGCCGGAGACAAGGCCCAGTGGCGCCCGGTGGAGCCGGCCAGGTCTGCGGCCAGTTCGGCAAGATCGGCGGCAGCCAGATCGGCGGTGATTACCCGCTGCTGCTCATCAAGCAGGACATGCCCCTGCGCAAGATGATGCCACAGCGCCGCCGCATCGAACGCGGGCAGGCCATCATCGGGCGCGGCCGCGCGGCGCCAGTCGCGCAGCACCAGGGCAATGCCATCGTCGTCGGGCGTGGCCTGGGCATGAAACGCGATGGCGCAATCGCCATCCATCGCCACGATCGGCCGCGCCTGCGCCAAACCGGAAACCCGCACCTGGCGGACCAGCGCCAGCAGTGCCGGAACCGCCAGCATGCCCGGCATCGTGCCACCGGCCGCGATCTGCAACCGGGCCAGGGCCTCGTCAGCCGCAACCAGGGTGTCCGCAGCATCGCAGCGGGCGTGGATCGGATCGGCGGTGGCCAAAGTCAGCCGCCCAGCCTGGCATGCGCCAGGCGCTCGGCCGCATCCTGCGGCGACAGCGCGCCCACGGCCGCCGGTACCAGCGCCTCGGGATGAAACACCGCGACATGGCCACGCACAGCGTCGCCATCAAGGCCCGCAGCCCGCAAGACCAGCGCCAGCCGCGCCAGGTGCGATGGCGCCGTCAACAGTGCGGCATCCTCGCGCGGGGCGCCCATGGCGCGGGCCAGCGCGGTGAGGAACAGCGCCGGTCCGGCGTGCAGCGGATCGAGCGCCAGCGCCAGGTCGGGCAGCGTATCGACCAGGCGGCGCAGCAGCGCGAGGCGCCCACGCTCGGCATCGAAACGCAGACGCAACGACCGTTCGGCAATGATTGCACGGCTTTGCGCCTCGGCATCTTCTTGTGCGCGGGCGTGCAGCGTGACCAGGGCAATACGCAGCAGGTCTTGCGGCAGTTCACCCAGCGGAAGCTGCATGCGCCGCTGTGCCTGGCAGAACCGGGCCTGCGCCACCAGGGCCGCCATGGCTGCGGCCGAGCGATCCCCGTCCTGCGCCGCAATCGCCGCTTCAACCAGGGGCGCGACCACCATGTCCACGCCGTGATCCTGCTCAAGCCGGCAGGCAAGCTGCCATTCCAATGCCTGGCCATGCACGGCGGCCAAGAAGGCTCCATTGGCGCTGAGCAGGCTGGCAAACCCGGCCACCTCGTCAATGTCGGGCTCAACCCCTTCGCCCGCGCCACCGGCCTGGGCCTGGGCTACCGCCAGTTGTCGGGCGACATCATCGATCATGCCGCGCACATGGGCGATCACCGTATCGCCAAAGACCGCGCGCTCTTCCTGCAAGACCAGATGGCGCAGAATCGGGGCCGTGCTGTCGAGCGCGGCACCGGCGCGCGCCAGGCCAGCGCCGAGCCAGGCATCGTCTTCGTGCGAAAGGGGCGCGGGGTGCTGCATGCCCGTGGTTCTAGGTTCCATTGGTTAGCAAGCGGTTAGGAAACAGACCATGCGCCTGTGCCAAGGCCGTGGCAAGCAGCACGACGACGATCACCCGCAGGCCCGTTTCCAGCGGCATGAACAGCCCCACCACAAGCAGCGTCAGCGCCACAAGCAGGCGGTCGCACAGCCATGCCGTCCAGCGGAAATCGCGCAGCACCACCGGAAACAGCCAGAGGATCAGGACGAGGACCAGCGGCGGAAACCACGCCGTCTGGGCCGTGGGCCCGCCACTGGCGCGCCAGGCGCAGATCGCCACCAGCGCACCATCCACCAGCGGGCCAAACAGCGCCCCCCCGCGCAAGCGGCCCGATGCCTGCATCAGCGATGCCTGCTCCACCCGCGCCAGCAAGCGTCCGGCCTGCAACACCACCCAGCCCAGGCCAACCAGCGCAAACGCCAGCCCCGCCCTGCCCCACCAGCCCGCGCCCAGCGCGAGCAGCACGAGCAGTAGCGCCGCCGCCATGGCCACCCACGGCCGCGTACGGGCATGCAAGAGCGCAGGGCCGATCCGCCGCACCGCCTGCACCGCGAGCCATTCCCCCGGCGAGCGGACGTGGCTGGCCGCGGTGTGCTGGGCCAGCCAATCGTTTTCCGCAGCATGAGCATCGGCCTCGTTGCGCACCAGGCGCCAGCGGCCCGCAGCCAGCAGGGCCTGCGGCACCGCGCGCAACGGCAGGCGCGCCTGCGTCGCCAGGCGCAGCAGCGCGGCAACCGGGTTCCATTCGGGCGGCAGATCGCCCAGCCCGGCCACCACCCGGCCGGGCATGCGCATCGCCCCGGCCCAGGCATGGTTGATGTCGATACGTTCGAACCCGGCTGCAACGCCGGCTTCCACTGGCAAGGCCAACACGCCCGGCGCCTCGTCCAGAATGCGGCGGGCATCCTCGGGCATGGCCAGGAACCCTTCGGCAAAGACGATCAGTTCATCCTCGGCCGAAACCAACGGCACCAGTGCACGCGCCGCGGTTATGATGTGAAAGCGCGCGCCGCGCTGTTCGGCGACGTGCTGGATCTCGACGATCTCGGCCGAGAGCATTTCGGCATGGACGACGATTCGCGTGGCGCCCAGCGCCAGCGCCAAGCCCAGCTGGTGGCGCGCGATGCTGTGCCCGGCGATCGGCAAGAAACCGGGGTTTCCACCCGATTGGACGGCGCCGTCGCCCGCCAGATCGACCGGCACATTTTCCATCAACGATATGAGCGCGACCCGCAACTGTATGCCTCCTGATCGCGCGCATGGTAGGGCGGCAACCACGCCGTGCCAAGCGCCCGTCGGGCGTTTCGGATCAGGCCTGATCGGGGCTGATCGGCGCTGGATCTGCTGGCGCCGGATCCTGTGCACCGGCGCTGAAATCATCCAGCCACATCGCGATCTTGCGCAAGACCGCCGGATCGCCCGGCGCACCGGCCAGCGCCTGTTCCACCAGGCGCATCAAGCCTTGCGCGTGGAACGAGGCAGCCAGGCCTTTGAGCCGCAGGCCGGCCATCGACCAGTTGCCGTCACAACGTGAGCGCCGCATGAGATCGACCTGCCGCCGCGCGCTGTCGAGAAAAGCGCCGCGCAGTTCGGCAAACAGCGCCGGGTCACTGCCCGCCACGGCCGCCAGCTGCGCATCGATCGGATCGCCAAGATAAGCCATGCTGTTGATAGTGTGGCATCAGGGCTTAAGGCGGGTTTAACCGCCCCCCTTTTCCATGATAGAGACGTGGCCATGAATGGGGGACCACGGATCATTCCGATCGAAGCCAACCAGCCGGAAACCGGCGGGCATGGCCTGGCGCTGGATCGTGAACAGGCAGAAACCGCCTTGCCCATTACCCCATCTTTACAAGAATTTGCCGATCAAAGCGAAGACGCGTTCGACGATACCGCCACCGCCCCACCGGCTCCTTGGCCATGGGGCCTGGCCGGTGGCGTGATCGCGGTGTGGACGGGCTTTTTTGCCTGGGCCAGCGTTCCTGGACTGGTTGCCGTGCGCAGCCCCGCCGCATGGGCAGCTGCCACCGGCCAGTGGGCGGCGCCGGTGCTGGTTGTGCTGGTCACCCTGCTGCTGATCCAGCGCGGCAGCGGGCGCGAGGCGCGCCGGTTTTCCAGCATTGCCAGCGGCCTGTCGCGCGAATCGGCGCAGCTGCACCAGCAGCTGGGTTCGATCAACACCGAGCTGGCCCTCGCCCGCGATTTCATCGCCGCCCAGGCGCGCGATCTTGATGCGCTAGGCCGCGTGGCGGCTGACCGCCTGTCTACCCATGCCGACAGCCTGCGCGGGCTGATCCAGGACAACGGCGCGCAGGTCAACGCAATCGCCGATGTTGCGGCCAACGCGCTCGACAACATGGAAAAGCTGCGCAGCCAACTGCCGGTGATCGCCAACAGCGCCAAGGACGTGACCAACTCCATCGCCAATGCCGGGCGAACCGCGCACGTGCAGCTGGAAGACATGGTCGCCGGGTTCCAGCGCCTGAACGAATTCGGGCTAGCCAGCGAGCGCCAAGTGGCCAGCGTGCGCGATCAGGTTCAGGCGGCACTCGGCGCGTTGACCGCGGCCGGGGTTGACCTTGCCCGCCAGACCGAGGCGCGCTTTGCCACCTTGGAAGAAGAAGTGAGCAGCCATCGCGCCGCGCTCGACCAGGAAGAGCATGCCGCGCTTGCCGCGATCCGCGCCCGCGCCCAGGCGCTGGCCGATACGCTGGGCGAGCAGCGCCGCACCATGGCCAGTGCCGAGCGCGAAAGCTTGACGGCGCTGGAACAGCGCCTGGCCACGCTGAAGGAAGCCAGCGCCACGCTGGGCGAAGCCGTGGCCGAGCAGGAAAGCGCCGCGCTCGCCAGCTGGCAGGCCCGCAGCGAGGCGCAGATGCGCACGTTGCGCGCCGCGCTCGACGACTTGACCGCCGCCCAAGACAGCACCCAGGCCCAGGCCCAGGCCCGCCTGGCCCGCTTTGCCGAAGAAAGCCGCGCGCTGGTGGCTGCCCTCGACGCCGAAGGCGAAGCGATCGACGCCGCCGTCGCCCAGCGCCGCGCCGCGCTCGCGGCTGGCGCCGATGACCAGCGCGAGACGCTGGCCCGCCGCATGGTGGAAATCGACCGCGCCATTGCCGAGCGGCGCAGCGCGCTCGCCGCCGCTGCCAACGAGGCGACCGAGGCATTGGCCCACAAGCTGGCCGATCTCGATCGCGCGCTCGATACCCAGCGCACACGCCAGCACGATGAAGCGCGCCGCCTGGCCGCACAATGCGATGCCGCCGCCGCCCGCGCGGCAGAACTTGCCGAAACGCTGTCGGCCTCGGCCAGCATGGGCGATACCACGGCCCAGGCCGTGGCCCGCGCGCTCGATCTGCTGCGCACGCGCCTGGCGGAAACCGGCATCGAACTGACCACGCAAGACGATCACATCGCGCGCACCACCGATGCCGCCGTGCGCCTGCTCGAACTAATCCAGGCCGCGGGTCAGCACAGCCGCAACGAACTGCCCGAGATCTTGCGCACCAGCCAGGCCGGCCTTGCCGAACTGGACCAGCGCGTGACCGCCCTGCATGCCGAACTGGGCGAAGCGGGCAACAAGGGCACCGCCCTTGCCGAAACCGTGCGGGGCACCAGCGCCGACATTGCCGAGGCACTGGCCCATGTCGCCCGCCTGCACGAAGCCTTTGCCCAGCAGGCCGCGGCCGAGCGTGCGCAGCTCAATGAAGTGCGCGCCACGCTGGAAACCGCGCGTGGCGAGGCCGAGGCGCTTTCGGGCGACATCACCGGCACCATGGCCACCGCGATCGATCGCCTCAATGCCGCCGCCCGTGCCGCTGGCGATACCATGGGCGAAACCCTCAAGGACGAAATCGAGGCCCTTGCCGCGCGGCTGGGCGAGGAAGGCAACGCCGCATTCGCCCGCGTGTTGCAAGGCCGCGGCGCCGAACTGATCGCCCGGTTGGAGCAGGCCATCGACAACGCCGCCGACGCCAGCCGCGACAGCGCCGTGCAGATGCGCGACCAGTTGGCCAAGGTGGACGAACTGGCCACCAACCTGGAGAACCGCGTTGCCCGCGCGCGCGAACGTGCCGAAGAACAGGTCGACAACGACTTCGCGCGCCGCACCGCACTGATCACCGAGTCCCTCAATTCCGCCGCGATCGACATTGCCCAGGCGCTGTCAGCCGATGTTTCGGAAACGGCCTGGGCTTCCTACCTTCGCGGCGATCGCGGCATCTTCACCCGCCGCGCCGTCACTCTGCTCGACAGTGCCGATGCCAAGGCGGTGCAGCAGCACTATGCCGGCGATGCTGAATTCCGCGGCCACGTGAACCGCTATATTCACGATTTCGAAGGCATGCTGCGCCAGTTGCTCTCGACGCGCGATGGCAATGCCCTCGGCGTGACGCTGCTGTCGTCTGACATGGGCAAGCTCTATGTGGCGCTGGCGCAGGGGATCGAGCGGCTTCGGGCGTGAGGTTGGTTTAGGCTTCCCACCACCCCCAACCCCCTCCTCTGAAGAGGAGGGGTTTTGATTTCAGCCTCTTAACTCCCCTTCCTCTTAAGAGGAGGGGGTCGGGGGGTGGTGGAACACTGCCGCCAACGCGTCAGCAAACCCGCGCAAATCCGCCACGAACCGCGCCTGTTCCGCCTCTCGCGCCGCGCCATCCAGACGCAGCAGATAGCTGGGGTGGCAGGTAAGCCAGATGTCTGTGTCGCCTTGCCGGGCAAGCAATCCACGCTCGCGCTGCACGCTGGCAGTCCGGCCGATCAACCCGCGCGCGGCGCTGGCGCCCAGCGCCAGGATCAGGCGCGGCGCCACCAGCTCGCGCTCGCGGTCCAGCCACCAGCGACAGGTATCGATCTCACCGGCCGTGGGCGTCTGGTGCAGGCGACGCTTGCCGGTGGGCTGATGCTTGAAATGCTTGACCGCGTTGGTCAGCCACCCCTGCCCCGGATCGATCCCGGCAGCCTGCAACTGGCTGCGCAGCACCTCGCCAGCCGGGCCAACGAACGGGCGGCCCTCCATTTCTTCAATATCGCCCGGCTGCTCGCCCACGATCATGAACGCGCGGCGGCGCGTGCCTTCGCCTGGCACCGCGCGCGTGCCGTTGCAGCCGATCGCGCAATGGCGGCAGCCGGCAATGCCGGTGGCCAGATCGGCGAGGCTATCCGGCGCAGGTCCGAACTCCTGCCGCCCCAGATCGACCATGGCCGCCTCGCGCGCCTGGGCCCCGGCGATCAGTTCGGGAATCAGCGCGGCTTCGGGCATGTTCTTCCAATACTTGCGCGGCATTTCCTTGAGCATGGCGCCCACCTTGAGCCGCGCCGGATTGAAAATGTTGGCGTAATAGGTGCGCCAAAATTCTTCCAGCGGATCACCGCCGGGTGCATCCAAGCGAGTGGCCGGTGGCCCTTCCTCCAGCACATCGCCGGCCCAGTGCAGCGATCCCGCCGGCGTCAGGATCGACCAGCGCATCGCGGCAAAACGCCGCACGAAAAAGCCGGCATTGGCGCGCAGAATATGATGATCCGGTTCGAACCAGGCGACATAGCGCTCGCTGCCATCAGGCTCGGCCACGCTGCGGAAGCGCAGGAACGCGCGCATCTTGTGGATGTCGCGCCGCACCGGACGCGACAATTGATCCAGCCGGCGCACGAGGGGATCGGCCGCATCCTCGGCCAGACGCGGCTGGCCCTGCAGGCGCCAGAGCAGGCGATAGGCCAGATCAAAGCGTTCGGGCGCACGGTGCAGCAGGGCCATGCGCACCAGGTTGAGAAACGCCTTGCTGGCGCGCACCGGCGGGGCATCGGGCCGTGGCGGCGGGATCGGCGCGGCATCTTGCGCAAAAAGATCGCCCGGCCCCTGCCCCGGCTCTTCCCACGACACCGCATCGGGCGCGATCCCGGCCAGGATCAGCCCGCGCGCCGCCGTGCGCCAGGCTTCGGTATCATCGGGCGCGGGAAGGCAGACGCGCAAGGATCAGGTGCCGAACAGTTCGAGCTGCCGCTCCTTGGGCGGGGTCAGGCTGGCGCGCAGGTCTGCCCGATCGACCAGCAGCGTGGGCCGCCAATCGGCAGTGACGATGAAAGGACGCACCTTGGTGAGCGAGACAGTCAGCCGGCCCACGTCTTCCAGCCGCAGCCGGCGCTGCCGCCGCGCCGAAAGCAACGCGTTGACCGCGCGCACGCCCAGCCCGGGCACGCGCAACAGTGCCTCGCGCGGGGCGCGGTTGACATCCACCGGGAATGCATCGCGAAAGCGCAGCGCCCAGGCCAGCTTGGGATCGATATCGAGCGGCAACATGCCACCATCATCGGCGGCCTGCTGCACCTCGTGCGGGGCAAAGCCATAAAATCGCATCAACCAGTCAGACTGATAGAGCCGGTGTTCGCGCATCAGGGGCGGGCGTTGCAGCGGCAAGACCGCGCTGGCATCCGGGATCGGGCTGAACGCGGAATAATAGACGCGGCGCAGGCGAAAGCGGCTGTAGAGCGTGGCCGAGCGGCCAACGATATCGGCGTCGCTGGCCTGGTCGGCGCCAACGATCATCTGGGTCGATTGCCCGGCCGGGGCAAAGCGCGGCGCGTGGCGAAAGCGCTTGCGCGCGTCCTTGGCCTCGACAATGGCGCTGCCGATGCTGGCCATGGCCCCTTCGATCACCGGCGTGGATTTGTCGGGCGCCAGCCGCGCCAGCCCCGCCTGGGTGGGCAATTCCACGTTGATCGATACGCGATCGGCATAGAGCCCGGCCCGCGCCACCAGTTCCGGGTCAGCCTCGGGAATGGTCTTGAGATGGATATAGCCTCTGAACTCGTGCTCCTCGCGCAGGATGCGGGCCGCCTCGATCAACTGTTCCATCGTGTGGTTGGACGAGCGCACGATGCCCGACGAGAGAAACAATCCCTCGATATAGTTGCGGCGATAGAAGGCGATCGTCAGATCGGCCACTTCCTGCGGCGTGAAGCGCGCGCGGCGCACGTTGGAACTCTTGCGGTTGACGCAATAGTGGCAATCGAAAATGCAGTGATTGGTCAGCAGGATTTTGAGCAGCGAAATGCACCGGCCATCGGGCGCATAGGCATGGCAGATGCCCATCCCCTCGGTCGAGCCGAGGCCCTTCCCGCCGGCGCTGTTGCGCTTGGCCGTACCGGATGATGCGCAGGAAGCATCGTATTTGGCGGCATCGGCGAGAATGCCGAGCCGTTCCATGACCGTGGGTTGCGACATTCGTTCCTTATACGTTCCTCCCTGCGGCAATGCCAGTGCCGATGCGGCGAACCGTCCACGGCATTTTGGGCAGGGCACCGGAACGCTCTTCCCCCTCAACCGGTTATAGGCGCGGAGGGGCAGACGATTTGCGGAGTTTTGCGAACCATGCCCATGATCAAGACGCGCGATGGCACCCAGCTTTACGTCAAGGCCTGGGGGCAAGGTCCCGCCGTGGTGCTGATCCATGGCTGGCCGCTCAATGCCGATAGCTGGGACCCGGTGATGAATGCGCTGGCTGGCGCGGGCTATCGCGCCATCGCCTACGATCGCCGCGGGTTCGGCCGGTCGGATCAACCCGGTCATGGCTATGACTATGACACGTTCGCCGACGATCTCGCTGATGTGCTGGCAGCCACCGACGCCCGACCGGGCGCGGCCCTCGTCGGCTTTTCCATGGGTGGCGGGGAAATTGCCCGTTATCTTTCGCGCCACGGTGCCGATGGCATCGGGCGGGTGGCGCTGGTTTCATCGGTTGTGCCGTTCATGGCCAAGACCGAAGACAATCCTGACGGCGTGCCGCAAGAGACCTTCAACCAGATGACCGAGGGCATGCTGGCCGACCGGGCCAAGTTCATGGCCGGGTTCATCAAGGATTTCTATGGGGTTGGCCTCTTGGCTCAACCGGTGAGCGACGAACAGCGCGCGCTGTCGTGGAACCACGCGATGCAAGCCGGGTTGCTGCCGACCTTGGCCGCGGCAAAGGCCTTTGCCACCACCGATTTCCGCGGTGACCTGGCGAGCTTTACCGTACCGACGCTGGTGATCCACGGCACGGGCGACAAGACCGTGCCGATCGAGGCGACCGGCCGCGCGGTGGCCCGCGCCGTCCCGCATGCCATGCTGGTCGAATACTCCGGCGCACCGCACGGCGTGTTTGCCACGGAAACCGAGCGGCTGATCGCTGACCTCACCGAATTTCTGTCCGGGCGTCGCCCGGATGATCGCCAGGCCGCGATCGATGCGGTGACTGCGCAAATGCTGATCACCCCCAACGTCTGACCCGAACACCCCCCTTTCACAGGAGAGAAACGATGCATTATGACCAAGGCAACCCGGCGGAACTGAAGGAAAAGTTCTGGAAGGAACTGGCCCATTCGCCTTTCGTGATGCTGCAACTGGATGCCGATCCAGAAAGCGCCGCGCCAATGACCGCGCAGCTTGACCGCGATGCAAACCACGCCATCTGGTTCTTCACCTCGCGCGACAATCGCTTTGCCGCGCAGGGCGGCGCTACGGCGACCTATGCCGCCAAGGGGCATGACCTGTTCGCCCGCTTCACCGGCGCGCTGACCGAGGAAACCGACCGCGCCCTGCTCGACAAGCATTGGAGCCGCATGGTGGAATCATGGTTTCCGGGCGGCAAGAACGATCCCAACCTGCTGTTCCTGCGCATGGACCTGGGCGAAGCGGCAATCTGGTCGGGTGAAGTGGGCGTGATGGGCGCGGTCAAGATGGCGCTGGGCCTGCCCGTGGGCGACAGCATCAAGGGTGGCTACGCCGAAACCAGCCTCTAAACGGAACGAACCCGTTCCAATAGGCAAAGGCCGCCGCTTCCCCGGGGAAACGGCGGCCTTTGTATTGCTGGCCCAAAGTGATGCGCGATCAGTCGATCGGCGGCACCGAGCTGGGCGGCAGGTCAGCATCGCCTTCGTGCACTTCGGTCAGGCCTCGGCCGACATGGCTACGGCTGCGGCTATAGGCATAGTACACGATGAGGCCGAGCACGGCCCAGCCGATGAACAGCTGGATCGTTGCGGCCGACAGGCTGCCGAACAGATAGATGCAGCCCAGGATCGAGATCGGCGCGACGATCATCACCGCCGGCGTGCGGAACGGACGCTTACGCGTGGGATCGGTCCGGCGCAGCACAAGCACCGCAATCGACACTGCCGCGAACGCGAACAGCGTGCCCGAGTTCGACACGTCGGCCAGCAGACCAACCGGGAAGAAGGCAGCGAACAGCGCCACGAACACCCCGGTGAGCAGCGTGATCACGTGCGGCGTGTGGAAGCGCGGGTGAATCTTGGAGAAAAATTCCGGCAGCAGGCCATCGCGGCTCATCACGAAGAAGATGCGGGTCTGGCCGAACATCATCATCAGGATGACGGACGGAAGCGCCAGGATGGCGGCAAGGCCCACCAGCCAGCCCACCATCGGGTGGCCGACCGAACGCAGCGTCCACGCCAGAGCCTCCTTGGAGCAGACCACGGCGTTTTCACCGATCGCCTTGCAGGCATCAGACAGCGCGGGCGATCCGGGCGACAGAGCAACATGGCCGGGGCCGAACACCGGCTGCGCGCCAACAGTGCCAATCACGCCAGCGGCCACCAGCATGTAGAATACGGTGCAGATTGCCAAGCTGCCGATCAGGCCGATCGGCATGTTGCGTTGCGGATTCTTGGTCTCTTCTGCCGCAGTAGAAACCGCGTCGAAGCCGACATAGGCGAAGAAGATCGATGCCGCAGCGCCCGAAATGCCGGTGAAGCCCAGCGGCGCGAACGGCTGGAAATTGCCTGCCTTGATCATGGGAATGGTCAGCGCGATGAACAGGGACAGGGCGACGATCTTGATCGCCACCAGCACCGCGTTGACCGTGGCGCTTTCCTTGGTGCCCAGGATCAGCAGGCCG
Source organism: Novosphingobium sp. 1529 (assembly GCF_040544855.1). Taxonomy (NCBI): domain Bacteria; kingdom Pseudomonadati; phylum Pseudomonadota; class Alphaproteobacteria; order Sphingomonadales; family Sphingomonadaceae; genus Novosphingobium; species Novosphingobium sp. 1529. The sequence continues at coordinate 242,326 of NZ_JBEPKW010000005.1, read as the reverse complement.
GTAATCACCACGGCAATACCCATGGCCGGCAAGTTGATCAGCCCACCGTCAAACGGGCCACGCACCAATTCCAGCGGCACGGTTATGTGCAGGCTGTTCTGGACAAAGCCGATCATGTAGCCCGACCAGCCGACCGAAACGGCACCAGCGGCGATGGCATATTCCAGGATCAGCGCCCAGCCGACCATCCAGGCGACGAGTTCACCCATCACGGCGTAGCTATAGGTATAGGCGGAACCCGAGACCGGCACCATGGCTGCCATTTCGGCGTAACACAGCGCCGCTACGGCACAGACGAAGCCGGCGATGATGAAGCTGATCATCATGCCCGGCCCGGCCTTTTGCGCGGCTTCTGCGGTAAGCACGAAAATACCGGTGCCGATCACGGCACCAACGCCCAGCATGGTCAGTTGGAAGGCACCGAGCGAGCGGTGCAATGATTTCTTTTCGGCTGTCGCCAGAATAGCGTCGAGTGGTTTGACGCGTCCAAACATTGAAATCTCCCGCCTTGGACCGGTGCGGCGGGAACCCCCACGCCAACACGTTGCACCGGTAACCAGGTCATGGGCCGCAACGCTAGCGGCAACCTATGGCTTGGCAAAGGGCCTTTTTTCATCTGCATGTGCCAATGCCTCCTGCCCTTGCGGGTTTTGCCCCATGGTATAGAAGCGCGCGCCACACCTGACCGGCTTTTCGGGCCAGCTTTTGGGATAGCAGTGCGCATGTCCACCACCTTTCAGCTCGACACGGCCACCAGCCGCGCCCATCCCACCCCGGCGCCGATGAAGCGCCTGTCGGTGCCCGCCATCCGCCAGCGCAAGGTGGATGGGCACACCGCGCAGCCGATCGTGATGCTCACCGCATATACCGCGCGCCAAGCGCAATTGCTGGATGCGCATTGCGATATCCTGCTCGTGGGGGATTCGCTGGGCCAGGTGATCTATGGCTTGCCATCGAGCGTTCCGGTCACGCTCGACATGATGGCCGCCCATGGCGCTGCCGTGGTGCGCGGTTCATATCATGCGGTGGTGATCGTGGACATGCCGTTCGGCAGCTATGAAGCCTCTCCGCAAGCGGCCTTTGCGGCGGCGGCGCGGCTGCTCAAGGACACCGGCTGCGCCGGGGTCAAGCTGGAAGGCGGCGCGGCCATGGCCGAAACCGTGGCGTTCCTGGTGGCGCGCGGCATCCCGGTGATGGGCCACGTCGGCCTGACGCCGCAGGCGGTGAACGTGCTGGGTGGCTATGGCGCGCGCGGCCGCAGCCAGGCCGAAGCCGACAAGATCCTCGCCGATGCCCGCGCGCTGGCCGATGCCGGCGCCTTTGCCATCGTGGCCGAAGGTGTGGTGGAACCGCTGGCCATTGCCATCACCCAGGCGGTGCCGTGCCCGGTGATCGGCATTGGCGGATCGGCGCAGTGCGATGGCCAAGTGCTGGTGACCGAAGACATGCTGGGCATGTTCGAGCGCGTGCCCCGCTTTGTGAAGCGCTATGCCGAAGTGGCCGGCACGATCGAGCAAGCGGCCGCCCACTATGCCCAGGAAGTACGCGAGCGCGCGTTTCCGGGGCCGGAGCAGACCTACCAGCCGAAGTAATCCGCGCCTAAAGCACCTGCCCCCGCGCCGCCAGTGCGCGGGCCATGGCCTGGGCTTCGGTCTGGCGCCCTTCCCCCGCCCAGGCGACGGCAAGCAGCCGCATCGCCAGGAGGCTTTCGGGATTTTGCGCCAGATAGCGCGCGGTCATCGCGTCGGCGTCCTTGGCCCGGCCCGCCGCGCGCAGGGCTGCGTCCATGCGGCGTAGCACCGGTTCGTTGAACCGGATCGCCGCCGCGGCATCATAACTGGCAAGCGCACCGCGCGCGTCATTGGTGATCATGCGAGCGTCCCCGGCCAGAAGCCAGGCTTCTGCCGCGCCGGGATTGGCCGCGCGCAGCCGATCGGCAACGGCCCGCGCCTGGTCAAACTGCCGCGCGGCGAGCAGGCCACGGACATAGGGCACCGCCACGTCGGCAAAATTGGGGCCATCCTGATAGCGCAGCGCGAGCGCGCCCAGCGGCAGATCGGGCGGGATCGCCGTGAAGGGCCGCATCGGGCCCATGCGGGCGGCAACGGTGGCCAAATCCTTGGCCCGTTGTGGCTGGCGCAGCCCCTGCCAGGCGCGCGCCACCGTGGCTTGCAGATAGGGCGTGGCAAAGGGCTGCCGCGCCACGCTATCCCAACGCCAAGCCACCTGACGCAGATCGCCCTCGCGCGCGATGGCGCGGGCGAGCAATTGCTGTGCCTGGAGATTTGCCGGTTGCAGCCGCACCAGCCGCGCCAACAATCCCGCCGAAACGCTGTAGTTGCCCGCGCGATATTCAAGCACCCCGCCCAGCAGCATGGCCGCGGGCATGTCCCTCAGCGCGGTGCCGGTGCGTTGCAGCAGGGTGCGGGCAAGCTCGGTCTTGCCAGCGCGGGCGGCCAGCACGGCCTGGAAATAGAGCGCGCGTGGGTTGCCCGGGTCCACCTCGGCCAGTTTGCGTACCACCACCAGCATGGCGCGGGCCTGGCCCATGTCGCCCAACGTGGCAGCATATTCGGTCAGCAGATCAGGATCTTGGGGATGGATCTTGAGGCCCTGCTCGAACCACGGCAGCGCGGCGCGCAGCCCGAACTGTTCGCGCACCAGCATGCCGCGCAGCGCCAGGGCGCGGGCATTGCGCGGGGCCAGCGCCACCGCCCGTGCCGCTGCCTGCACCGATTGCGCCTGCTCTCCGCCGGCAAAGCGCAGGCGCGCGATCGCCACCCACAGATCAGCGTCATCGGGCGTAAGCCGCAAGGCCTGGTCAAACGCCTGGCCCGCCGCGGGCAAGCGCCCTTCGGCCAGGGCCAGTTGCCCGCGCATGCGCCAGCCGAGCGCGGCGGTATCGGGCGTGAACTGCGCCGCGCCATCCAGCAGGGTGTGGGCATCGGCCAAAGCACCGCGCGCCAGCAGCGCCGCGGCAAGATCGGCGCGCAGCGCATCGGCCGGCGCACCCTGGCGCATGGCTTCGCGCAGGGCCACTTCGGCCGAGATCGGATCGCGCCGCGCCAGCGCTGCCCGCGCCTTGGCCCGCACCGCATCGAGCGGGGGGCAATCGGCCGCCGCCGGCCCCACCGGCGCCAGGGCCAGGAGCGTTGCCGCGAGCGACACGAGCCAGGCACGCCTGCGGTTACCCATGCATGTCATATTGCTTGAGCAAGTCGTAAAGCGTCGGCCGACTGATACCGAGCAGACGCGCCGTGCTGGAAATGTTGCCCTCGCTACGGGCCAGGGCGTGGCGGATCGCCTTGCGATCGGCCGCCTCGCGCACCGCCTTAAGGTTGAGCGGATTGTCTGCCCCAGCATCGGCCAGCGGCAGATCGAGGTCGGCGGCCGCCACCAGCTTGCCATCGGCCATGATCACCGCGCGCTTCACCCGGTTTTCCAACTCTCGTACGTTGCCCGGCCAGCCCCATCCGTCGATCGCGGCCAAGGCATCGGGGGCAAAGCCCTTGACCGAGGGGTTCATCTGCGCGGCAAAGCGGGTGAGGAACGCCTTGGCGAGCAAAGTGGCGTCACCCGGCCGCTGCGCCAGGCTGGGGATCTTCACGACGATTTCGGCAAGGCGATACCACAGGTCTTCGCGAAAGCGCCCTTCGGCGATCATCGCCTCGAGGTTCTGGTGCGTGGCGCAGACGATCCGCGTGTCGACCGCGATCGAGCGGCGCCCGCCGATCCGCTCGATCGTGCGTTCCTGCAGGAAGCGTAGCAGCTTGACCTGCAACTGCAGCGGGATGTCGCCCACTTCATCAAGGAACAGCGTGCCGCCATTGGCCAGTTCGATCTTGCCCTCGGTGGTCTTGACCGCACCGGTGAACGCGCCCTTTTCGTGGCCGAACAGCTCGCTTTCCAAAAGGTTTTCCGGGATCGCCGCGCAGTTGATCGCCACGAAAGCGCTGCTCGCCCGGCTCGATGCCTCGTGCAGGCCACGCGCCAGCAGTTCCTTGCCGGTGCCGCTGGCGCCAAGCAGCATGACCGAGACATTGGTATTGGCCACCCGCTCGATCGTGCGGGCAACCTTGACCATTTCCGGTGCTGCCGTGATCATGTTGCCCAGCACCCGGTGATCGGCCGGCGCCCGCGTAGCCAGGCTGAGGTTTTCCGCCTCGATCCGGTGAAGATGCAGGGCGCGACGCACGATCAGGCCCAAGGCGTCGATATCCACCGGCTTGGGATAGAAATCATAGGCGCCCTGCGCCACCGCACGCAGCGCGGATTCGCGCGCGCCGTGGCCAGAGGCTACGATAACCTTGGTATCGGGCTTGATCGCCATGATCTCGTCCAGCACGGCAAAGCCCTCGCTCACCCCGTCGGGATCGGGCGGCAGGCCCAGATCGAGCGTCACCACTGCCGGCTCTTCGGCGCGCAACAGGGTAAGCGCACTGGCGCGATCGCCGGCGATGAACACCTCGAAATCCTCGTAGGCCCACTTGAGCTGCGCCTGGAGGCCAGGATCATCTTCGACGATGAGCAGCTTGGGCAGCTGCTTGGCGCGGGTGTCGGTCATCATGCAACGTCCTGCTGGGAACGGGGTGGAGACAGGGCAGCGGCGGCAGCAAGCGGCAGGCGCACGGAAAAGCGGCTGCCCAGCCCTTCCCGGCTTTCCACGTCGAGCCGGCCGCGCATGGCGTGCACAAGTTCGCGCGCTTCGAAGGCGCCGATGCCAAAGCCGCCGGCCTTGGTGGAAACGAATGGCTTGAACAGGTTGTTGCGCACGAACTCGGCGCTCATGCCAGTGCCGGTATCGATCACGTCGATGCAGCCGTGCAGCGCCTCGCTGCGCAGTTCGACCCGCACGCTTTGCCCGGCAGGGCTGGCATCAATGGCGTTCTGCACCAGATGGGCCAGCACCTGCTCCAGCGTTTCGCGGTTGGCCATGATCGTGCAGGGGCCATGCACCGTCACCACCACTTGCGCCCCGCTGGCGCCATGCGGCCAGCGACCGGCCAGCGCCTGGGCCACCGCCACGGCATCAACCGCGGCGAGTTGCTCCACATTGCCGGCGCCATAGCGCGACAGGCGGGCGATCAGGGCGTTGAGCTTGTCGGCCGAGTTGCTCAGCGTGACGAGCATGTCCTTGCGGAACTCGGGATTGTCGGCGTGGCGCTGCGCGTTGCGCGCCAGCAGGCCAAGCTGGCTCGCCAGGTTCTTGATATCGTGCATCACGAAGGCGATGCGGCGGTTGAATTCATCGAACCGGCTGGCTTCGAGCAGCGCGAGCTGGCCGTTGTTTTCGGCGATGTAGCTGGCCAGCTGATGACCGACCACGCGCAACAGGTCGAAATCCTCCCAATCGAGCTGGCGCGCCACCGCCGGGCGGCCGAGCACGACAAGGCCGACCAGCCGATCGAAATGGAGCAGCGGCACCAGGGCCCAGACGGCCTCTTCCTCGATCATCCAGACGGGCGTGGCCTGCGCCTCGCCGCGGTGGTCGATGCCGCCGCGCACTTCATCAAGGTCGACGATGAAGCCGTGGGTTTCGAAGAAGGCGGCGCCTGCTGCGTCGAGCCCCTGGGCCGGCACATCGAGCGTGGGCCATTGCCAGCGTGCCGCCAGGACCAGTTCGCCGCTATCGGCCGGCATCAGCAAAGCGCCGCGCGCGCTGTCGGTGATATCGGCCACGGCCTGGATCACGCGGGTATGCAACGGCACGGTATCGCCCGCGCCACTGGTCATCCCGCCCGGCCCCCGTGCCCCACCCCGGCCGATCGTGGCGTTGAAGCGCAGCCATTCGGCGCGATAGTCATAGCGGTGCTGGAAGAAATGCTTGGACAGCATGACGTTGAGCCAGCCGCGCAGGCGCCCAGAGGGCATCAGCGCCAGGACCAGCACCGACGAGGCAAACACGAAGCCAAGCTGGGTCAGCATCGTGGCACTGCCACCTGCCCAGGCGATGGACTGCGCCACGCCGACCATCACCAGCATGTAGCCGCCGATCACCAGCAGCGAGAGCGACTGGAACGCCACCGTGCGCGACGGCGAAAAGCGCCCGGTAGTCTGCTCGCGCACGGCGCCCGCCGCCAGCAGGGCGACGCCGAGCAATGCGGCGAGCGCGCGCAGGCTGACGAGTTCGGCCGGCGTGCCGCGCACCAGATAGGCGATGGTGTAGAAATTGAGATCGTAGCCCCAGATCACCGCCAGGGCAGCGCAGGTCCACCGTACGGCGCTGCGCTGCGCGGTCATCGCCCCGGCATAGAGATTGTGCACCAGCACCAGCGCGCCGGTGATCACCAGCAGGCGCAGCATCACCGCAATCTGGAAAATCATCGCCCGTGCCACCGGGAACGCGGCAAAGCGCCAATCGAGCACGAGCAGCACGACCTGGAGCAGTTCCACCACGGCCAGCACGATCAGCACCGGCCGCACCGGCGCTACGGATTCATGCCGTCCATCCCGGGCGAAGAGGGCATAGACCACCAGCAGCCAGGCTAGGTTGCGCGCCATATCGGCCAAGAGCGCCACGGGCGCGTGCGGCCCCAATGCGGCCTGCAACAGAGCCCAGACCGCACCAACCAGCACCGCCGCGATTCCGGCGCGGCTGACCGGGCGGCCGCGCCGTTGCCAGTCGATCTGCCACACGCCCAGCACCAGCCCGGCAAATGCCGCCAGCACAAAGGCCCATTGGCCCAATCCTGTCCATCCCACAGGGGCCTGCATCGCGGCAGCGCCTGCTTAGCGCGCGCCTTCGTGCCACAGCACGACGCGCAGGGTTTGCAGCAGGATCAAGAGGTCAAGAAACGGGGTGTAATTCTTGGCGTAATAGAGATCGTATTCCAGCTTGTGCCGCGAATCCTCGATAGAGGCGCCGTAGGGATAGTTGATCTGCGCCCAGCCAGTGATGCCCGGCTTCACCATGTGGCGTTCTGCGTAATAGGGCAGATGCTCTTCCAGGTCTGACACGAATTCGGGCCGTTCGGGGCGCGGACCGACAAAGCTCATCTGTCCCTTGAGCACGGTCCAGGTCTGCGGCAGTTCATCGATGCGCAGCTTGCGGATCAGGCGGCCGATGCGGGTAACGCGCGGGTCGTTCTTGGCGGCCCACTGCGCGCCGCCGGCCTCGGCATCAGTGCGCATGGAGCGCAGCTTGATGAGGTTGAACGTCTCGCCATAGAGGCCGACGCGGGTTTGCCGGAAGAACGCCGGCCCCTTGCTGTCGAGCTTTACCAGGATGGCAAAGACCACGATGATCGGGGCGGTCAGCGCCAGCAGCAGCAGGCTGGCGCAGATATCGAACGCGCGCTTGATCGCACCCGACAGCATGCGGCCCGAGGAAAACCCATCGGAAAAGATCAGCCAGCTGGGATTGACCGTATCGAGATCGACGCGGCCGGTCTCGCGCTCGACAAAGGTGGAGAAGTCATTCACATGCACGCCGGTGGTCTTGATCCGCAGCAAGTCCTTGAGCGGCAGCGCATTGCGCCGCTCTTCCAGCGCGAGCACCACCTCGCTCACGCCGAGGTTTTCGACAAACCGCGTCAGATTGGGCAGCGCGTCGCGGCTGATCGCTTCCTCGATCAGCGGGTGCTGCGTGCTCATCGCGACATAGCCGACGATGACGAAGCCGGCCTCGGGCCGCTCGCCCAGCTTGCGCAGGCGATCGGCGCGCTTGCCCGCACCCAGCACCAGCACGCGGCGACGAAACGCCGCCGTGCCGAGGAACCCGCCCAGCACCAGCCGCACGCCAACCAGCAGGACCATGGAAAAGACCATGGCGTAGAACAGGTTGGACCGCCACAGCGTGTGGCCGGGGATCAGGAAATAGACGACCGAGAGCGCAATGATGCCAAGGCTGACGGCGACCATCAGCCGCGCCGTGGCGTAGCGCATCGAGCGCAGCGCGTCAGAGCCATAGACGCCGACCGAGACCATCGCGGTCTGCACCAGGACAGCAAAAGTGAGCAACGGCCACAGGCGATCGCCGGTATAGCCCACATCGATGCCGATCTGGTGGGCACGCACCACCCAGCCCAGTTCCCCCGCCAGCACCAGCAGCCAGAAATCGATGATTCCCAGCAGGAAGACCGCGTTGGGAATATAGTGTTTGAACAAGCGGATCATCAGGCCAAGGGTATCCAGCTGCGCCCTGCCGGGGCGGATCGGTAACTGCGCGTATCGTTCTGTGGCGGGGATAGGCCCGCACGGGTAAATTGTCGGTGAATCTGACAAGTCGCGGTTAATAGCGTCGGACCGGCTTACAGCCTCTCGCCCCTACTGGTCGAGCGCTTCAATCCCTGTCATGGTCTGGCGATGCGGCAGAAAGAACTGCGCCTGGCCCTTGTTTCCACCGGCGGCATCAGCCTGGCGGTATATATGCATGGGGTTACCAAGGAACTGTGGCACCTGTCGCGGGCCAGTTGCGCGGTCAACGCCAAGGTCGGCTCTGCCGCAGCGCCCGTGCCAGAGCCGGGGATCGAGGCAGTGTGGATCGCCCTGCTGGACACCATCCACGCCCAGCGCAACCTGCGCCTGCGCGTGCTGGTCGATATCCTCTCGGGCGCCAGCGCCGGTGGCATCAATGCCGTATTCCTGGGCCAGGCGCTTGCCACCGGGCAAAGCCTGGAGCCGCTGACGCGGCTGTGGCTGGCCCGCGCCGATAGCGACGTGCTGCTCGATCCCGACGCCCGGCCATGGGGGCGCTTTGCCAAGTTCTGGGCGCAGCCGCTGGTCTGGGCCGTGCTGCGCTGGCCAGCCCTGCGCGCACGGGGTGGCGAACTGGCGCAGCAGGTGGATTACGAAACACGCCACAGCAAGGCCTGGGGCGAAGTGCGCCGCAAGATTTCGCGCCTGATCCGGGCGCGCTGGTTTGCCCCGCCGTTCAGCGGCATCGGGTTTTCCCGCCTGCTGGCCGAGGCGCTCGATGCCATGGCGCGCAGCGGCAATGCCGCGCCGCTGCTGCCGCCGGGGCACCCGATCGATCTGATGGTGACGGCCACCGATTTTGCCGGCCATCCCGCGCCGCTGCGGCTCAACAGCCCACCCTTGGTAGAGGAAAACGAACACCGCCTGGGCATCGGCTTTCGCGCCGAGGCCCGCGCCCATACCGGCGAAGGCCTGGCCCCGCTGCCCGAACTGGTCCTGGCCGCGCGCGCCACAGCGAGCTTTCCCGGCGCGTTTCCGCCGCTGACCATTGCCGAGATTGACCGTCTGGTGGTCGAACGCGGCGAGACCTGGCCGGGCCGCTCGGCCTTTCTGCAGCGGATCATGCCCAATCGCTGGCGGCGTGGCACGGTGGACCAGGCCGCGCTGGTCGACGGCGCCGTGCTGGTCAACCGCCCGTTCGCGCCGGCCATGGCCGCGCTGGGCAGCCGCCCTTCCCGGCGCGAGGTGGACCGGCGTTTCGTCTATCTCGATCCCGCGCCACACGCGCCCGGCGATGCCGCACCCGCAGCCGCGCCTGTGGGGTTTATCGCGGCGATCTTTGGCGCGCTGTCCACCATCCCGCGCGAGCAGCCGATTCGCGACAACCTGGAGGCGCTGGAGCGGCAATCGCGCGAGCGCCTGCGGCTGCGCGCGATCGTCGATTCGCTGCAGGGCGAGATCGAGGAAACCGTGGCCAAGCTGTTTGGCCACACGCTGTTTTTCGATTGGCCCAACCCCAAGCGCCTGATCACCTGGCGCGCCCGGGCGCAGCAGGCCGCCGCCGAGCAGGCTGGTTATGCGTTTCATGGCTATGCCCAGGTCAAGCTGGCGGGGATCGTCGCCGATCTGGCCGAGGTGATCACCCAGGCCCTGCCCGCCGATGACAACGCCGGGGTGGAAGAAGCCCTGTGGCGCCACCTCAACCAGCTTGGTCTCGACAACTTGAGCGCGCGCGGCGCAGGTGCGACGGCCCCGGCCATCGCCTTTTTCCGCGCCCACGACCTGGCATTCCGCATCCGCCGGTTGAAACTTCTGGCCCGCCGGCTGACCGCCGATTGGGACGAAGCCGCCGGCATCGACCCGGCCGCGCGCGAGGCAGCACGCGACGTGGTCTATCGTGCCCAGGCGCTGTATCAGGCGCGGGCCAGCCTGAGCGGGCTGGGCCCCGGCTTTGCCGCCAGTGCCGCCGTGGTGCGCGAAGACCCTGGCGCGGTCCTGGCCGCGATTGCCGCGCGGCGCGATCTGGCGCGGCTGGATGATGAAGTGGATGGGCTGTTCGTCCATGCGCTGGGCATGATGGACAAGGCGCTGCGCCGCCGTTTCTTGCACGCCTATCTGGGCTTTCCGTTCTATGACGTCGCCACGCTGCCGCTGTTTCAAGGCGATGGCCTGGGTGAGTTCGATCCGGTCAAGGTCGATCGCATCTCGCCCGAAGACGCCACCGCCATCCGCAGCGGCGGCACGCGCGCCTGCCTCAAGGGCATCGCATTCACGCACTTCGGCGCGTTCTTCAGCCGTGCCTGGCGTGAGAATGACTATCTGTGGGGCCGGCTCAATGGTGCGGAACGGCTGATCGACATGGTCTGTTCGACGCTGGACGAGCCGCTTGATGCTGCTTTGATCGAGACCTTCAAGCGCGATGCGTTCCTGGCGATTTTGGCGGAAGAGGAGCCTAGGTTGCGGGCAGAGGCTGAGTTGGTGCCAAGCGTGCGGGCGGAGGTTTTGGCGAAGTTTGATGGTGGCTTCCACCACCCCCCGCCCCCCTCCTCTAAAGAGGATGGGGAGTAGACATAAAAAAGCCCCCTCCTCTTCAGAGGAGGGGGTTGGGGGTGGTGGACGCCTTGCCCGATGTTATTCCGTCAAATCGGTCCAGGCATCCTTGATGCGTTCGAAAAAGCCCTTGGATTGCGGGCATTCTTCGCCGGTTTCGGTGCTCTGGAATTCGCGCAGCAGTTCGCGCTGGCGCGCCGACAGTTTGGTGGGCGTTTCCACCTGGATTTCCACGACAAGATCGCCCGAGCCGCGCCCTTGCAGCACGGGCATGCCCGCGCCGCGCTTGCGCAACTGTTTGCCCGATTGGATGCCGGCGGGAATCTCGATCGCGTGGCGGCTGCCGTCCAGGCCAGGGATCTCGATTTCGCCGCCCAGGGCCGCGGTGGTGAAGCTGATCGGGGCGCGGGTCAGCAGCGTGGTGCCGTCGCGCTCGAACACTTTGTGCCGGGCAATGTGCAGAAAGATGTAGAGATCGCCCGCCGGGGCGCCATTGGGCCCGGCCTCGCCCTTGCCAGCCAGGCGGATGCGCGTGCCGGTATCCACGCCGGCAGGAATATCCACCGCCAGGGTCTGCGGCGCATCGACGCGGCCTTCGCCACGGCAATGGCGGCAGGGCTTTTCGATCACTTCGCCGCGACCGTGGCAGTTGGGGCAAGCCCGCTCCACCATGAAGAAACCCTGCTGCGCGCGCACCTTGCCATGGCCACCGCACAGGTTGCAGCGACGGGCAGAGGTGCCGGGCGTCGCGCCGGAGCCGCTGCACGGTTCGCAGGTCTGCGACACTTCTACGGTGATTTCGGCAGTCTTGCCATGGAACGCCTCTTCCAGCGTCACTTCCATGTCATAGCGCAGATCGGCGCCGCGCCGACTTTGCTGCCGGCCGCCACCGCCACCAAAAGCTCCGCCGAAGATCGTTTCGAAGATATCGCCGATGTCGCCGAAATCGCCGCCGCCAAAACCGCCTGCACCGCCCCCACCGGGGCCGCCCTGCTGGAACGCGGCATGGCCATAGCGATCATAGGCGGCGCGTTTTTGCGGATCGGAGAGGCAGGCATAGGCCTCGTTGATCTGCTTGAACTTGGCCTCGGAATCCTGGCACCCCGGATTCTTGTCGGGGTGGAATTTCATCGCCAGCTTGCGGAACGCAGACTTGATGACCTTGTCATCAGCCGTCCGTTCCACTTCCAGCAATTCGTAATAATCGGCTTCAACTGCCATAACAAAGCCCTCGCCCCGCACGGGGAGAGGGCCTGGGCAATGCCATGTTAAAGGCGTTCCTGGTCCCCTCTCCCCGTCCCTTGCCACCATGCGTGGCAAGAGAGGGGGTCATGTTGCAGATCAAGCCTTGGTGTCGTCCACTTCCGAGAACTCGGCGTCGACCACGCCGTCGTCCTTGGGCGCTTCTGCCCCCGGAGAGGCGGCACCGGCCTGTTCCTTTTCATAGATCGCCTGGCCCAGCTTCATCGCCTTGTCGGTGAGGGCCTGGGTCTTGGCGGTCATGTCTTCGGCATTGCCGCTTTCGATCGCGGTCTTGGCTTCGGCCAGGGCTGCCTCGATTTCGGCCTTGAGGCCCGCGTCAACCTTGTCGCCATGCTCTTCGAGCTGGCGCTCGGTGGCGTGGACCAGGCTTTCGGCGTTGTTCTTGGCCTCGGCCGCCTCGCGGCGCTTCTTGTCGTCAGCCGCGAACTTTTCCGCGTCGCGCACCATCTGGTCGATATCGGCGTCGGACAGGCCGCCCGATGCCTGGATGCGGATCTGCTGTTCCTTGCCGGTGCCCTTGTCCTTGGCCGACACGTTGACGATGCCGTTGGCGTCGATGTCGAACGTCACCTCGATCTGGGGCACACCGCGCCGTGCGGGCGGAATACCGAGCAGGTCGAACTGGCCCAGCAGCTTGTTGTCCTGCGCCATTTCGCGTTCACCCTGGAACACGCGGATGGTCACGGCCTGCTGGTTGTCTTCCGCGGTCGAGTAGACCTGGCTCTTCTTGGTCGGGATCGTGGTGTTGCGGTCGATCATCTTGGTCATGATGCCGCCCAGCGTTTCGATACCCAGCGACAGCGGGGTCACGTCGAGCAGCAGCACGTCCTTGACGTCGCCCTGGAGCACGCCGGCCTGGATGGCCGCGCCCATGGCCACGACTTCGTCAGGGTTCACGCCGGTGTGCGGGTCCTTGCCGAAGAAGTCCTTCACCACGTCGCGCACCTTGGGCATGCGGGTCATGCCGCCGACCAGCACCACGTCGTCGATGTCCTTGGCCGAAAGGCCGGCATCGGCCAGCGCCTTGCGGCAGGGCTCGAGCGTGCGCTCGATCAGCTTGCCGACCAGGCGTTCGAGGTCCGAACGGGTGATGGTTTCCACCAGGTGCAGCGGGGTGGTGCTGCCACCTTCCATGCGTGCGGTGATGAAGGGCAGGTTGATTTCGGTGGTCTGGGCCGAAGACAGTTCGATCTTGGCCTTTTCCGCCGCTTCCTTGAGACGCTGCAGGGCAAGCTTGTCGCCACGCAGATCAAGGCCTTCCTTGCCTTTGAACTTGTCCGCCAGGTATTCGACCAGCGCGGTGTCGAAGTCTTCACCGCCCAGGAACGTGTCACCGTTGGTGGACTTCACCTCGAACACGCCATCGCCGATTTCGAGGATGGAGATGTCGAACGTGCCGCCGCCAAGGTCGTACACGGCAATGGTCTTGCCGTCCTGCTTGTCGAGGCCATAGGCCAGCGCGGCCGCAGTCGGCTCGTTGATGATGCGCAGCACTTCAAGGCCGGCGATCTGGCCGGCGTCCTTGGTCGCCTGGCGCTGCGCGTCGTTGAAGTACGCCGGCACGGTGATCACTGCCTGCGTCACGGTTTCGCCCAGGTAGCTTTCGGCGGTTTCCTTCATCTTCTGAAGGGTATAGGCCGAAATCTGCGACGGGCTGTAATCCTGGCCACCGGCCGCAACCCATGCATCGCCGTTCTTGCCCTTGGTGATCGTGTAGGGCACCAGCTGGGTGTCCTTCTGGGTCAGCGGATCGTCGAAACGACGGCCGATCAGACGCTTGACCGCAAAGATCGTGTTGTCAGGGTTGGTCACGGCCTGGCGCTTGGCCGGCTGACCGATCAGGCGCTCACCGTCCTTGGTGAAAGCCACGATCGAAGGCGTCGTGCGCGCGCCTTCCGAATTCTCGATGACCTTGGGCGTGCCCCCGTCCATCACCGCGACGCAGCTGTTGGTCGTGCCGAGGTCGATACCAATAACTTTAGCCATGTTTCCCCATATCCTTCGCGTGTTGACACCGCTTAATCGGGCGTCCCCCTTGTGGGCAGGCGCCACCTTGGCGGCTCGTTACGGGCGGGATATAGGTGCGCTTGCGCTTGGCACAAGCCCCGCGCGTGCTATGGCTGCGTCACATTTTCACCTCGCTTGAAAAGAAGGATCGCATCGCATGCGCGCACCTGTTCTGGCCGGCATGGCCTGTCTTGCCCTGGCTTCGGGCCTTGCCCTGGCGGGATGCAGCAAGCCTGCGCCGCAGGAAAGCCCCAGCGTTGCCGCAAGCCTCGATGCCACGCCCGAAAACGCACCGGGCACCACGCTGACCGATGCGACCGTGCAGTTGCCCGCCGTGGCCGGCAATCCGGGCGTTGCCTATTTCACCCTGGCGCAGGGCAGCGGGCCCGACCGCCAGTTGGTAGCCGTGCATGTCGACGGCGCGGGCCGCGCGGAAATGCATGAAAGCGCGATGAAGGATGGCATGATGCAGATGTCGCCGCTCAAGGCGGTGCCGCTGCAATCGGGCAAGAGCGTGGAGTTCAAGCCCGGTGCCAACCACGTGATGCTGTTCGACCTCGCCCCCACGCTCAAGGCCGGCGGGGTGACCGAACTCACCATCACCCTCGACAACGGTGACAAGGCAACGACCAAGGCCAAGGTCGTCGCGCCCGGCGCCGCAGCCGCAAGCACCGCCGCAGGCGGCAGCATGGACCACATGGATCATATGTAAGGCCAGCGCGCCATCATGGTCGCGCGCAAGCTGACGCCGGGCGAAGTGGCGCTGGGACGCCGCATCTATGGCACGGCGATCGATTGGCAGCGGGTGGAAGTGCGGCGCCGCCGCTGGTGGCCGTTTCAAGGGGTGAACGTGGTGATGGCGCCGATGGGGCACATCCACTTTCACCCCGGCGCCGATTTCTGGTCAGCCGATTTCGCGCAAGAGCGCCTCAGCCTGCAAGGGCTGCTGATCCACGAATTGTGCCACGTGTGGCAATGGCAGCGGGGCGTCTTCCTGCCCCTGCAGCGTCATCCGTTCTGTCGCTATGCCTATGACTTGGTGCCGGGCAAGCCGTTTGCCCGCTATGGCCTGGAACAACAGGCGGAAATAGTGCGCCACGCCTTCCTGCTGGAGCAAGGCATGGCACTGCCCGACAAGCCACCGCTGGCGGCCTATCGGGCAGTCCTGCCGTTTTGATCAGCAGACGCGATAGCTGCGGCCATCGGCGTCGGTACGCCAGCAATCCTTCTTGACCTGCGAGCCGGCGGCCGCGCCCACAGCGCCGCCGATCGCTGCGCCAGTGCCGATATTGCCGCCGGAAATGCCGGCTACCGCGGCGCCGACGCCAGCCCCGGCTAGTCCACCTTCACCGGCATAGTTGCGCGCACAGCCGCCCAGCGACAGGGCACCAAGCGCAATGGCGGCGGGGATCAGGAACTTCTTACCCATGGCAATTCCTCCATCGCCCTCCCGTTGTCACAGGATATTACGATGAAAGCGGGCGGTTGGTTCCACAGAAGCGCGGTTTTTGGCCGCCACCACCCCCCAACCCCCTCCTCTAAAGAGGATGGGGAGTTAAGGCTTTGACTCTAAAGCCCCCTCCTCTTTAGAGGAGGGGGTTGGGGGTGGTGTGGACCCTTTAGCCACGCCCGAAAATCAATCCGGCTTCTTGGCCACCACGACCATGGCCGGGCGCAGCAGGCGGTCCTTGATGGTGTAGCCGGCCTGAAGCTCCTGCACCACGGTGCCGGGTTCATGCTCGGCCGAGGGCACTTCCATCATAGCCTGGTGCTGATGCGGGTCGAGCGGCATGCCCTTGGCGGCGATGCGGCTGATGCCGTGGTTGCCGAAAACCTTTTCGATCTCGCGCCCGGTGGCTTCCAGGCCGGTGACCAGGTTCTTGAACTTGTCGTCCTCGCGCAGGTCGGCCGGGATGGTTTCCAGTGCGCGGGCCAGGTTGTCGGCCACCGACAGGATGTCGCGGGCAAAGCTGGTGGCGGCATAGGCGCGCGCATCGGCAATGTCCTTTTCCATGCGGCGGCGCACATTCTGTGTCTCCGCCTTGGCATAGAGCACGTCCTGCTTGGCCACCTCGAGCGATTCGCGCAGGGCCGCCAGCTCGGTATCGTGGCCAGCGGCGCCGGATTCCTTCAAATCCTCGGGCACGCCAGCCAGTTCGGCTTCCAGCTCTGCATCTTGCGGGCGCGTCTCGTTATCCGTCATTTGCGTGAAAATCCGTCTTGTCCGATAAGTTTGCCCAAGGATTGGGCCGTGAAATCCACCATGGGGACGACGCGCGCATAATTCAACCGCGTTGGCCCGATCACCCCCACTACACCGACCACCCGCCCCTCGCCGTCGCGCCAGGGCGAAGCGATCACCGAGGACCCCGAAAGCGAGAACAGGCGGTTCTCGCTGCCGATGAAAATACGCGTGGCCTGCGCCTCGCGCGCGGCGTCGAGCACGCCGGCAATCGCCTCGGCGCTTTCCAGTTCATCGAGCAGCAGGCGCACCCGCTCGATATCGCCGAGCGCGGCTTCATCCAGCAGGTTGGCCTGGCCGCGCACCACCAGGACCGGGCGCTGGGCCGCGTCCATGCTCCATACGGCCAGGCCGCGCTGCACCAGATCGGCGCTGGCAACATCGAGCGCGCTGCGCCCGCCGGCAATTTCGGCACGGATCGCGGCGACCGCCTCGGCCAGGGTGCGGCCGGCGAGACGCGCGGTGAGATAGTTGGAGGCCTGTTCCAGCATGAAGGGTGCGGTGGGCGCCGGCAGATCGATCACGCGGTTTTCGATGCCACCGTCTTCGGCCACCAGCACGGCCAGCGCGCGCGTGGGCGACAGCGATACGAACGAAAGCTGCATCAGCCGCGGTTCGCGGCGCGGCACCATGATCACCCCTGCCCCGGCCGAAAGCTCTGACAGCGCCGAGGTTGCCGCCGCCAGGGCCGCCTCGATCGTGCCGCCCTGCGCGCGGGTGCGCTTGAGGCCGCGTTCGATCTGGGCGCGTTCGGCCTCGCTCGGCTGGGCGACCTGCATGATGCCGTCGACGAACAGGCGCAGGCCCATTTCGGTGGGCATGCGCCCGGCGCTGGTGTGCGGCGCGGCCAGCAGCCCGGCGTCCTGGAGTTCCTGCAATACCGAGCGGATCGAGGCGGGCGACAGATTGACCCCGCCCGCGCCGGCCAGCGTCTTGGAGCCGACCGGCTGGCCCGAGGCGATATAGCCCTCCACCACCAGGCGGAAGATATCGCGGGCGCGGTTGGACAGATCGGTAAGCGTGGAGCCGTTCATACCAGAGCTATATGTAGAAGCCTTGGCCCAAGGCTCAAGGGAATTGCATGCCGCGCGGAATTGCTTGCGGGCCATCAAGCAATCGGCCAAGGCAGCGCGCAATTCTGGCACCCACCCTTGCAAGGAAACCTCAACATGCGTCCTTCCGGCCGCGCCGCCGATCAGATGCGGGCGATCACCATCGAGACCAACTTCACCAAGCATGCCGAGGGCTCGGTCCTCATCGGCTTTGGCGACACCAAGGTGCTGGTGACCGCATCGGTGGAAGAGCGCGTGCCGCCGTTCATGCGCGGCAAGGGTGAAGGCTGGGTGACGGCGGAATATTCGATGCTGCCCCGCGCCACCCACACCCGTGGCAGCCGCGAGGCGGCCAAGGGCAAGCAATCGGGCCGCACCCAGGAAATCCAGCGCCTGATCGGGCGGTCCTTGCGCGCCGTGACCGATCTCAAGAAACTGGGCGAACGCCAGATCACGCTGGATTGCGACGTGATCCAGGCCGATGGCGGCACCCGTACGGCCTCGATCTCGGGCGCATGGGTCGCGCTGCGCCTGGCGGTGCAGAAGCTGATGGATGCCGGTGCGATCCAGGACGATCCGCTGACCCGCAAGGTCGCGGCGATCTCGTGCGGGATCGTCAAGGGCACGCCGGTGCTCGATCTCGACTATATCGAAGACAGCTCGGCCGATGCCGATGCCAACTTCGTGCTGATCGAAGGCGGCCACATCGCCGAAGTGCAGGCGACCGCCGAAGGCGCGACCTATGACGAGGAAGCGCTGCTGCGCCTGCTGCGCCTGGCGCGCCTGGGCTGCACCGACATCTTCGCCGCGCAGGAAAAGGCCGTGGCGCGGTGAGCCGCACGCTCGCCCCCGGCAAGCTGGTCATCGCCACGCACAACAAGGGCAAGCTGCGCGAAATCCAGGCGCTGCTGGCTCCCTATGGCCTGGAATGCCTGTCGGCGGGCGAGCTTGGTCTGCCCGAACCGGCAGAGACCGGCACGACCTTTGTGGAAAACGCGCTGATCAAGGCGCACGCAGCGGCGCGCGCCGCCAACCTGCCGGCGCTGTCTGACGATTCCGGGCTTTCGGTGGCCGCGCTGGCCGGCGCGCCCGGCGTCTATACCGCCGATTGGGCGGAAGCGGCGCCATATGAAGGTGGGCCTGGCCGCGACTGGTACATGGCCATGGGCAAGGTTGAGGGCAAGCTGGCCGAGCTGGGCCCGGATGCCCCGCGCGACTGCTGGTTTTCGTGCGTTCTGGCGATTGCCTGGCCCGATGGCGAAGCGGTCAGCTATGAAGGGCGGGCCGATGGCACGCTGACCTGGCCGCCGCGCGGCACGCTGGGCTTTGGCTATGACCCGGTGTTCGTGCCGGTGGGCGATACGCGCACCTTTGCCGAACTCGATCCGGCCGAAAAGCACGCCATCAGCCATCGCGCCGATGCCTTTGCCAAGCTGGTCGCCGCGCAGTTTGCGGGGTAGAAGGGGCTGGGTTGCTTAAGGCTTCCCACCACCCCCCGACCCCCTCCTCTGAAGAGGAGGGGGTCGGGGGGTGGTGTGAAGCCTCGCGCACGATTTCCCGGAGAACAAATGCCCCCCCTCGCGCTTTATATCCACTGGCCGTTCTGCCTCGCGAAGTGCCCCTATTGCGACTTCAACAGCCATGTGCGCGCCAAGACCGACATGGCGGCATGGGAAAGTGCGCTCCTGGCCGACATGGCGCACGAGGCGGCCCTGCTGCCCGGGCGGGAACTCACCTCGATCTTCTTTGGCGGCGGCACGCCCTCGCTGATGCCGCCCGCGCTTGTGGCGCGGCTGATCGAAGCGGCGGGGCAGCACTGGCGCCTGGCCAGCGATATCGAGATCACGCTGGAAGCAAACCCATCGTCAGTGGAGGCGGCCAATTTTGCGGCACTGGCGAGCGTGGGGATCAACCGCGTGTCGCTGGGCCTTCAGGCGCTGGACGACGAGACGCTGCATTTCCTGGGCCGGCTGCACAATGCAGCCGAGGGACTGGCGGCGCTTGACGTGGCGCAGCGCCACTTTGCCCGCGTGACGTTTGACCTGATCTATGCCCGGCCGGGCCACACGCCCGAAACGTGGGATGCCGAACTGGGCGAGGCACTGGCGCTGGGCACCGGGCATATGTCGCTCTATCAGCTGACGATCGAACCGGGCACGCGCTTTGCCACTTTGGTGCGCGAAGGGCGCTTTACCCCGCTTGACGATGATGCCGCGGCCGACCTTTTTGCGCTGACCCGCGAACGCATGACCGCGGCCGGCCTGCCCGCCTACGAAATCAGCAATCACGCCCGACCGGGCGAGCAGAGCCGCCACAACCTGACCTATTGGCGCTATGGCGACTATGCCGGGATCGGGCCGGGTGCACATGGCCGGCGGCTGGAAACTGCCACGGTCAGGCATCGCAAGCCGGAAAAATATCTGCGCGCGGTGGCAGAGCAAGGCCATGGCCTGGTGGAACAACGCGCGCTGGGCCGGACCGAACAGGCCAGCGAAGCGCTGCTGATGGGCCTGCGCCTGGATGAAGGGGTGGATGTCGCCGCCCTCTCCCGCCGCTTTGGCCTGGCGGAAAGCGCGCTGATCGACCCGTCCAAGCGCGCGTTCCATGCGCGTGGCGGCCTGCTGCGCGACGAGGGCACGCGGCTGGTGGTGACCGAGGCGGGGATGCCGCTGCTCGATGCGCTGCTGGCCGAACTTGTGCCGGCCGAGCTGGTAGGCTGAGGGAAAAGCGGCATGGACCGGGCAGACCTGCTGATTGCCTGGCACGATCACCTGGCGCTGTCGCTGCGCCGATCGCCCCACACCGTGCGCGCCTATCACAAGACCGCGCAGCGCCTGCTCGATGCTCTGCCCGCCGGGCAGGACTGGGCCAGCCTGGCCCGGCTCGATGCCCCGCGCCTGCGCCAGCATCTGGCCGAGCGGCGCGCGGAGGGCCTGGTCAATACCTCTGCCGCGCGCGAGCTTTCCGCGCTCAAGGCGTTCCTGGCCTTTGCCCGCGCCCAGGCCGGCCTGCCCGATGCCGTAGCGCCGCGCCTGCGTGGGCCGCGCGTGAAGAAGGGCCTGCCCCGCCCGATTTCACCCGACGATGCCGTGGCCCTGGCCGAGATGGTTTCCGACGAGGCCGCGCCCTGGATCGCCGCGCGCGACCGCGCCGTGCTGCTGCTGCTTTATGGCGCCGGCCTGCGCATTGCCGAGGCGCTGGCCCTGCCCGCCAGCGTACTGCCGCTGGGCGAGCGGCTGGTGGTGACCGGCAAGGGTGGGCGCCAGCGGGTGATCGCGCTGTTGCCGGCGGTGCGCCAGGCGGTGGCCGACTATGCCGCGCAAGTGCCCTGGCCGCTGGAGCGCGACGCCGCGCTGTTTCGCGGCGCCAAGGGCGGGCCGCTCTCGCCCGGCCTGGTGCAGCGCGCGATGGCACGCGCCCGCGTGGCCCTGGGCCTGCCGGCCACAGCCACGCCCCACGCCCTGCGCCACAGCTTTGCCACGCATCTGCTGGGCGCCGGAGCCGATTTGCGCAGCCTGCAGGAATTGCTGGGCCATGCCAGCCTGTCGTCCACGCAGATCTATACGCGGGTGGATGCCGCCACGCTGCTCGATGCCTATCGCAATGCCCATCCGCGCGAGCGGGGGGAGTAGCTCACCCCCCTCCACCACCCGCTTTGCAGGCGGTTCCCCTCCCCCGCTGGCGCGGAGGGAGGATCTTTTATTTGGCGCGGGGCAATCTGAGGGTCGTTAGCAGACCGCCCAGGTCTTCGCTTTCGCCCAGCGTCACCGCGCCGCCATAGAGTTCGGCCACGTCGCGCACGATGGCCAGGCCGAGGCCCGTGCCTGGCTTGCCGGTATCGAGCCGGGCGCCACGGTCGAAAATCCGCTCGCGCTCCGCCTCGGGTATGCCCATGCCGTCGTCTTCCACCCAGATATCGCAAAAGCGCGGATCGGTGGGCACGGCGTCGATGGTGATGAACACCGATCCGCCGCCATACTTGGCCGCGTTCTCGATCAGGTTGCCCAGGATCTCGTCCAGATCCTGCCGCTCGATCGCCACCCCCGCCTCGCGGTTGCCATCGAGGTCAAAGCGCACATCGGCATAGAGCCGGGTGACGGCGCGCACCACGGCATCGGCGCTTTCCCATACCGTGGCGCGCGACAGGCCGGTGGCGCGCCGGCCGACGGCGCGGGCGCGCGCGAGATGGTGATCGACCTGGCGGCGCATCACCGCCGCTTCGCGGATCACCGTGTCGGACAGGTCGGGCGCGTGGGCGGTGGCTGCGTTCATCACTACCGTCAGCGGCGTTTTCAGCGCATGGGCGAGATTGCCGGCATGGGTGCGCGCCTCTTCCGCCTGCTTTTCGGAATGGGCCAGCAGCAAGTTGATTTCCTCGACCAGCGGCTGCACTTCCAGGGGCAGCGGCTCGTTCACGCGCGATGCGCCGCCTTCGCGCATGGCGGCAATCGCGCGGCGCACGCGGCGCAACGGACCCAGGCCATAATAGGTTTGCAGGCCGGCCATGATGAACAGGCCCATGCCCAGCACCAGGAACGACCAGACCAGGATCGCGCGAATACGGGTGATCTGCGCATCGAGTTCGCCACGGCTGGCCGCCACGGAGAATTGCCACAGCGTGTTGCTGCCCGGCAGGATGACCGATCGCTCGATCATGCGCAGCCTCTCGTTATCGCCAAACTGGTTGGAATCGTAGATGTGCGGCGCCGTGTCGACGTGATCGGCGCGCAGCTTCAGCGTACGATCCCACAGCGAGCGGGAAGGGAAATCGTCATGCCCCTGCCCCGAAATCTGCCAGTAGAGGCCGCTGTTGGGTTCGAGAAAGCGCTGGTCGCCCAGGGTGCGGTTGAAGAACACCTCCCCATCCGGGCCGATTTCGGCCGAAGCGACCATGGCGGTGAGCATGTAGTTGAGCTGGTCATCGAAATTGCGGGTGACCAGCCCGGTCAGCGTGCGATCAAGCGCCAGGCCGCCGCCCAGCAACAGCACCGTGACCCAGGCAAACGCAATCAGCAGCATGCGCCGCGACAGCGAGCCGGTGTGCTGGCGCCCGCCTGCCGTAGCAGCGGCGGCTTCGGCGCGGTGGCGCCCGAAGCCCAGCCGCAGCAGGAGGCGGGCCAGCCGGTTCACGCCGCAGCCCTTATCCGCGCACGGCCGCCGGATCGTCGAGGCTGTAGCCCAGGCCCCGGATCGTGGTGATCACATCGGCGCCCAGCTTCTTGCGAATGCGCGTGACGAACACTTCGATCGTATTGGAATCGCGATCGAAATCCTGGTCATAGATGTGTTCGATCAGTTCCGTGCGGCTGACCACCTTGCCCTTGTGGTGGAGCAGATAGGACAGCAGCTTGTATTCCTGCGCCGTCAGCTTGACCGGCTCACCCTGCAGGGTGACGCGGCCCGAGCGGGTATCGAGGCGCACATCGCCGGCGATCAATTCCGACGAGGAATTGCCCGAGGCGCGGCGGATCAGCGCGCGCAGGCGGGCGATGAGTTCTTCGGTCTGGAACGGCTTGGCGAGATAATCGTCAGCGCCAGCATCGAGGCCGGCAACCTTGTCGGACCAGCTGTCACGCGCGGTGAGCACGAGGACGGGGAACTTGCGGCCTTCCTTGCGCCACATGCCCAGAACGGTGAGCCCGTCGATTTCGGGCAGGCCGAGGTCGAGGATCACCGCGTCATAGTCTTCGGTCGAGCCGAGGAAGTGGCCGTCTTCCCCATCGGTCGACAGGTCCACGGCATAGCCGTTCTGCTCGAGCGTGGACTTGAGCTGCCGCCCCAGGGTCGGTTCGTCCTCGACGATCAGGATACGCATGGCAATTGGCCCCTTCTGGCGCCGGCTGCCCGGATGGACGGGCGGCGCGAACGTGCTGGAATGGAGGTTAGATGGCGACAGGAACCTGAACGGTCAAGAAACGGTTCCCGCGTGGCGCATCATGCCGTGTAACCGGCGGGGGATATCAGCGCGATTCGCCCATGACCTGGCCAGTGCGGCCATCGACATCGACGAAAACCACCCGGCCCTCGCGAATGAATTTCAGGCGATAGGCGCGCGCCTGGGGATCGTATTCAGGCCCGAGATACTGTGCGCCGCGCATCATCGGCAATACACGCGCCTCAATCTCGCGCAGCGAGCGCACATGGCCGGCTGCCAGATCCTGGCGGGCACGGTCCTGTTCGTTGCGAATCTGGGCGTTGGCCGCCGGTGCGGCGGCAGCCAGGGCCAGCACGCTGGCAGCAGCAAGGAGAAGGCGGCGGAGCATCGTCATGCCTTGTGCATGCAACAATCCTATTGAACAAGTTGTGAATAGCACCGTTTCGCCATGTTCAGGTGGACCTGTGGCCAGCCCGCCGCTAAGCGCAGGGGCTTATGGCAGCACCAATCCTGAGCTGGGAAGGGCTGGGCCTGCATCAAGGCACCGGCTGGCTTTTCCAGGACCTCGACATCCAAATCGCCCCGCGTGACCGTCTCGCCCTGATCGGGCGCAACGGCGCGGGCAAGAGCACCCTGCTCAAACTGATTGCCGGCACGATCGATGCCGACAAGGGCAAGCGTTCGGTCCAGCCCGGCGCGCGCGTGGTGACGCTGGAGCAGGACCCGTTCTTCAAGGGCTTTGCCACCTTGCGCGATTTCGCGCTGCACGGGCCCGATGCCCCCGAACCGCACGAAGTGGAGGCGATCGCCGACCAGTTGGGCATCGACCTGGCGCGTGAGGCGCAGAACGCCTCCGGCGGGGAACGGCGCCGGGCGGCGCTGGCCCGCGCCCTGGCGCAAGACCCCGATGTGCTGCTGCTCGACGAACCGACCAACCACCTCGATCTGGCCGCGATCGAATGGCTGGAAGACTGGCTGCAACGCTTCAACGGCGCGTTCGTGGTGATCAGCCACGACCGTACCTTCCTGACGCGGCTGACGCGCGCCACGCTGTGGCTCGACCGCGGCAGCCTGCGCCGCAAGGAAGTGGGCTTTGGCGGCTATGAAGCGTGGATGGAGCAGGTCCACGCCGAAGAGGCGCGCGCGGCCGACAAGCTCGATGCCAAGCTCAAGATCGAGGAGCACTGGCTGCACCGCGGCGTGACCGCGCGGCGCAAGCGCAACATGGGCCGTTTGGAAAAGCTGCACGAAATGCGCGCCGAACGCGCCGCGATGACTGGGCCGCAAGGCGCGGCCAAGCTCGCCATCGCCAGCGACGACAGCAAGACCAAGTCGGTGATCGTGGCTGACCACGTGACCAAGCGGTTTGGCGATCGCACGATCATCAAGGACTTTTCGCTGCGCATCCAGCGCGGCGACCGTATCGGCCTGGTCGGCTCCAACGGCGCGGGCAAGACCACGCTGCTGAAAATCCTGACCGGCGAACTGGCGCCCGACGAAGGCAGCGTCACGCTGGCCCAAACGCTGACCGGAGTGGTGATCGACCAGCAGCGCAGCCTGATGGCGCCGGAAAAGCGTGTGCGCGATGTGCTGGCCGAAGGCGGCGACTGGATCGACGTACGCGGTGTGCGCAAGCATATCCACGGCTATCTCAAGGACTTCCTGTTCGATCCGGGCCTGGTCGAAGCGCGCGTGGGCACGCTTTCGGGTGGCGAACGCTCGCGCCTGCTGCTCGCGCGCGAGTTTGCGCGGTTCTCCAACCTCTTGGTGCTCGACGAGCCGACCAACGACCTCGACCTAGAAACGCTCGACCTGTTGCAGGAAGTGATCGGCGACTACGAGGGCACCGTGCTGATCGTCAGCCACGACCGTGACTTTCTCGATCGCACCGTCAATATCACCCTGGGCATGGATGGCTCGGGCAAGGTCGATATCGTGGTGGGCGGCTATGCCGATTGGGAGCGCCAGCGCAAGGCGCGCCTGGCCGCGCAGCCCAAGGTGGGCGCGAGCAAGGTGGCCGAGGCGGCCCCTCCCCCGCCGCCACCGGCACCGCGCAAGGCCAAGCTGACCTACAAGGATCAGCGCGACTACGAAATGCTGCCAAAGCGCATCGAGGAACTCGATGCGGCGATCGCGCGCGATGAAGCCGCGCTGGCCGATCCGGCGCTCTACACCCGCGATCCCAAGTGCTTTGCAGCGCTGAGTGAGGCCGTGGCCAAGGCGCGGGGGGAAAAGGAAGCGGCCGAGGAACGCTGGCTCGAACTGGCCGAACAGGTCGAAGGGGCCTGAACCATCAAGCGGCGAGAGCCGGGCAGCCAATGTGCTGCCCGGCTCCCGTGCTGATCAGGCGCTGCGCAGACGCTCGGCAATGCGCTCGTCGATCCGCGCTTCGAGCATCGAAAGCGGCATCGAGCCTTCCTTGAGCACGGCGTGGAACCACGGCAGGCTGAACTTGTCGCCCAGCGCCGCCTGCGCCTTCTTGCGATTGGCGACCCACGCGGTGTGGCCGATCTTGTAGCTGCAGGCCTGCCCGATCATCGTGCAATAACGCTCGATCTCGCGCTGGCTGCGCGCCTGGGTAAAGCCGGTTTTTTCCACCATATAGGCCGTCGCCTTTTCCCGGCTCCAGCGATAGTGGTGGATGCCGGTGTCGACCACCAGGCGCACCGCGCGGAACAGGAACGACTGGAGATAGCCGGCGCGCTCGATGCCGTTATAGCCACCCAATTCGTCGCCCAGCTGCTCGGCATAGAGCGCCCAGCCCTCGCCATAGGCAGAAATGAAGTAATCGCGCAAAATCCACGGCAGCTCACCGCCACCCTGGGCATAGCCACCCTGGAGATGATGCCCGGGAATGCCTTCGTGATAGGTGAGCGAGGGCAAGGTATACTTGGGCCAGTCGTTCACCGACTTGAGGTTGATCCAATAGATCGCCGGACGTGACCCGTCGAGCGGAGCGCTGTTGTAATAGCCGTTGGGCGCACCATCCTGGATATCGGTGGGCACGGCGCGGATCACCAGCGGATCGTTGGGGATATCGGCAAAGGCGCGCGGCAGCTTTTCGCGCATCGCGGCCACGCTCTTGTTGAGCCCCGCGATAAGATCGATGCGGCCTTGCGCGGTATCGGGATAGAGCTGGTCGCTGGCGCGGTTGAGCGCCGAAAGCCGCTCACCCACGGTGCCGGTAGTGTGCCCGGCCGCCTTGAGAACAGTATCGAGCTGGCCGGTGATATCGGCCACCTGCTCCAGGCCCATCTTGTGCACCTGCTCGGGGCTGAGCGTGGTGGTGGTGGCACTGGCGAGCGCGGCGGCGTAGATGTCATCGCCACGCTTGAGGCGCCACACGCCATCGCCGGGCGCCGACTTGCCACGCAGGCGGCGGTGCAGCGCGATCTGGCGATCGAGCGCGGGATAGACCTTGTCCTTGACGATCGCCGTGGCGCGGCCCTGCCAATCGCCGGCCAGGCCCTTTTCACGGGCGCGCCGCACCAGCGAGGTGACCAGCCCGCTTTCGCCAGCCGGCACGCCGCGCAGCTTGCCCATCTGGCCCAGCGCCAGATCGATCGCCCAGGCCGGGGGAATGCGGCCCAAGCCGGCCTGGCGCGCCACTTCGGCGGTCTGATCATCGAGCACGACCGGGAACGCGGCCAGGCGATCGAGATAGGCCTCGGCATCGTCGAGCTTTTCGATCGGATGCTGGTTATCGAGGAAATCAGGCACGGAGAAATAGGCGCCGCGCTGCTGATCGATAGTGAACGGCGTTTGCGGATCATCGATATCAAAGGCAGCGCCGCTCAACTGGTCACCCAGGCGATGCAGGACGATGGCGCGATTGCGCTTGTTGGCAGCGCTCAATCCGGCCGGATCGAACCCGGCGACCGCAGCGCGGGCATCGCGATAAAACGCCAGGCTGGCTTCGCGGCCGCCCTGCCCGGCGCTGTCGAGCCGGTGGCGCAGCATGGCGCGCACGCCGGTATCGAGGCCAAGACCGGTCGCGCGTTCCGGCTCGATCAGCAGGCTGGACCAGAAAATGCGATCGAGCAGGGAAACAAATGCTGCGTCGCCAGTATCTTGGGCAAATGCCAAGCCCGGCATGCCAGCCAGCAGGCCACCCGCCATGGTGCCGCCAGCCAGCGAAAGGAAGGCGCGTCGTTCCAAACCGTGCATCATCTAAAGGGTCGCTCCCTGGCTTTTTGTTTCAAGTGAGACGAGGTGCCACGGCCACCGTGCAGCGACAATCAAAATGATACGGCGATCGACCAAATCACGATATGAATCGACCAACGCCGGTTCTCGTGATCAATTGTGCAAGGATGCTTGCCCTGCCGTCCAAATTACGGGTAAGAAAGCATAACACCTCACGCCTGTAGATGTGGACCATCCCCGATGATCAACAGAATTCGCGAAATTCGCAGGCAAAAGGGGCTTACGCTGGCCGACGTTGCCGCGCGCTGTAATCCCGCCACTACGGCGCAAACGATCGGCCGCCTGGAAACCGGCACCCGATCGCTTTCACTCAAGTGGATGAACCGGATCGGTGCCGCCCTGGGCATCGATCCCGAACTGCTCGTGCGCGCGGGAGACGACGCGCAGGCGCATGTCGTGGCGCGCCTCACCCCGGTGGGCGCCGAACCGGTGCCAACCCCGATCCTGGCGCAATTGCCCGACACGCTGCTGGGGCGAGAGGGGCTGATGGCGCTCTCTGTGGAAGCCAGCGCGGGTGATTGGCGTGCGGGTGACCAGGTATGGCTGCGCCGGCTCGACGCCGCCGAGATCGGCCGTGGTCTCAACCGCGATGTGCTTGCGCCGCGGCCCGGCGGGCGCTTTGCCTTTGGCCGGATGATCGACCATCGCGATGGCCGCGTGGCGTTGCTGCCGCCCGGGCCCGGCCAACGGCAACTGGTGATCGATCGCCCGGCGTGGATTGCCGTGGCCGAAGTTCTGGTTCGCCCACTCTGACGCCAAACCGCCGCAATATCCGGCTCTCCAGGCCCTTTGTGTCCATTCCGGTACGCTTGCCCTCGCACACGCAGCATTTTCGCGCTACGCCCTGAGCCATGACGTTGCGCCTGCTCAGCTTGTCCACGCTCTATCCTGCCTCGCTTCGGCCCGGTTTTGGCCGGTTCGTGGCGCGGCAGATGGAAGCGCTGGCCGCGCGGCCCGATTGGGACGTGACGGTGATCAATCCGATCGGCCTGCCCCCCCTGCCCGGCGCACTGATGCCGCGTATCTATCGCCCGTTGTTGGAAATTCCGCCGATGGAACGGCGCAGCGGCGTGCCGGTGCATCATCCGCGGTTTCGCCTGCTGCCGGGTCTTTCCGGCCGCCTGAACCCGGCGCTGATCGTGCGTGCGGTGCTGCCGCTGGCGCGGCGGCTTCATGCCGAGCAGCCGTTCGACATGGTGGACGCGCAGTTCTTCTATCCCGATGGCCCCGCCGCCGCGCGGATCGCTGATGCGCTGGGCCTGCCCTATGCCATCAAGGCGCGCGGATCAGACATTCACGTATGGGGACATCGGCCAGAGGCGCTGCGCCAGATGACCGCCGCGGCCCAGGGCGCCGGGGCGCTGCTCAGCGTGTCACAGGCGCTGGCTGACGACATGGCCGATCTGGGCCTGCCCGAACGCGCCATCACCGTGCACTATACCGGGCTTGATCATGGCCGTTTCCACCCCCGCCCCCGCGCCGCGTCGCGCGCAATCCTGGCCGAACGCTTTCACATTCCCGCCGATGGCCCGCTGGTCGCCTGCGTCGGCGCGCTGATCGCGATCAAGGGCCAGGCCCTGGCGATCAAGGCCCTGGCCGAACCCGGCATGGAAGGGGTGAGCCTGGCCCTGGCCGGCACCGGCCCGGACGAGGCGGCGCTGCGCGCGTTGGCCCGCCAGCTGGACGTGGCGCATCGCGTGCATTTCATGGGCGCACTGGGGCACGATTTCATGCCGGTGCTGATGGCCGGCGCCAGCGCGATGGTGCTGCCGTCCGAACGCGAAGGCCTGGCCAATGTGTGGATCGAGGCGCTGGCCTGCGGCACGCCGCTGGTGATACCCGATATCGGCGGCGCGCGCGAAGTGCTGATGGCGCCGGCCGCCGGGCGGATCGCCGCCCGCGAGCCTGCCGCGATTGCCCGCGCGCTGGCGGCCCTCATTTCCCAGCCCAGCGCGCCCGAAGCGGTTGCGGCCTGCGCCGCGCGGTTCAGTTGGGAAAACAACGCCGCAATGCTGGCTGATGTTTACGGCAAGGTTGTCGCGGGCTGAGCGCGCCACTTGCGCCTAGGTTGTGGCTCCCACCACCCCCCGACCCCTTCTCTAAAGAGGATGGGGAGTAAGACATAAAAAAGCCCCCTCCTCTTCAGAGGAGGGGGTTGGGGGTGGTGTAAAGCCTTGAGCTACCTTGAAATCAGGCGCCTTCGCGCGCGAGGCGCTCCTGCTTTTCCAGCGCGGTTTCGGTGGGCACGAAGCTCTTGGGATTGACCTTGAGCCAGATCAGGATGGGCGCGGCCATGTAGATCGAGCTGTAGGTACCCACGAAAATGCCCAGGGTGATGGCGGCGGTAAAGCCGAAGATCACTTCCGGCCCGAAGGCGAGCAGCGCCACCAGCGTGATCAGCATCGACAGCGACGTGACGATGGTGCGTGCCAGCGTTTCGTTGACCGACAGATCGAGCAGTTCGGGCAACGGCATCTTACGATACTTCTTGAGGTTTTCGCGCACGCGATCGTAGACCACGATCGTATCGTTGAGCGAATAGCCAATCAGCGTGAGCAGTGCCGCCACGATGTTGAGGTCGAACTCCATCTGGGTTAGCGCGAACATGCCCAGCGTCAGCGTGACGTCGTGCACCAGGCTGAACAGGGCGCCGACGCCGAACTGCCATTCGAAGCGCATCCAGATATAGGCGGCCACGGCCAGCGCGGCGAGGCCGAGCGCCTTGAACGCGTCCCATTTGAGTTCGCCGGACACCTTGCCCGAAACCGAATCGATGCCGTCGATCCGCGCATCGGCGTGGTGGCTCTTGATATCGGCCGTGATGGTGCGCGCCATCTTGTCAGACTGCGCGGCATCATGCTCCGAACCCTCGGGCAGCTTCATGCGGATCGAGATTTCGTTGGGCTTGCCATAGCGCTGGATGATCGGCTCACCATAGCCGAGCTTGGCCACTTCACTGCGCAGGTCGGCCACCGGCGCCTCGGCGCTGCGCTCGAACGTCACGCGGATCATCTGGCCGCCGACGAAATCGACGCCCAGATTCAGGCCCTTGGTGAACACCAGGCCAAGCGAGGCGGCCATGAGCAGCAGGCTGCCCAGGTAGAACGGCACGCGCCACTTGAGGAAGTGGACGTTGGTATTGTCGGGAACGAGCTTCAAAAGTTTCATGGGTTATCGCTCCCCTGTCACAGCTTGAGATCGGCAGGGCGGGCGCGGCGCAGCCATTGCGCCACCCACATGCGGGTGAGCCACATCGAGGTGTAGACCGAGGTGGCAATGCCGATCATCAGCACCACGGCAAAGCCCTTGACCGGGCCGGAGCCAAAGCTGGCCATCAGTACGGCCGCAATCACGTTGGTGACGTTGGCATCGAAGATGGCGCGGCTGGCTTCCTTGTAGCCGGTTTCGACCGCCGCCACGACGCGGCGGCCGCGATGGCGTTCTTCGCGGATACGCTCGTTGATCAAGACGTTGGCGTCGACCGCCGCGCCGATGGTGAGCACGAAGCCGGCAATGCCTGGCAGCGTCAGCGTGGCGCCAATCGTGGCCATGACCCCCAGGATCATCAGCATGTTCATGACCAGCGCAAGGCAGGCATAGACCCCGAAGCGGCCATAGGTGGCGATGATGAATACCACCAGGGCCAGCGTGCCGACCGCCATGGCGATCACGCCCTTGCGGATCGAATCGGCGCCAAGGTCAGGACCGACCGTGCGTTCTTCCACGACCTTGAGATCGACCGGCAGGGCGCCAGAGCGCAGCGAGATTGCCAGCTGACCCGCGCTTTCAGCGGTGAAGTGGCCGGAAATCTGCGCGCTGCCGCCCAGGATCGGTTCGTTGATGTTGGGTGCCGACAGCACCTTGCCATCGAGAATGATGGCAAAGGGCTTGCCCACGTTCTGCGTGGTCAACTTGGCGAACTTGGCGCCGCCTTCGGTGTTGAACGTGATATTCACCACCGGTTCGTTGGTCTGCGGGTTGTTGCCGGCCTGCGCGTTGGTCAGTTCGTCGCCGCGAATGCCGCCCAGGCGCTTGACCGCGATCGGCACGCCCTGCTTGGGATCGGCAAACGGCAGGATCTGGCTGCCGGCCGGGGCAATGCCGCGCGCCAGGTCAGACGGCAGCGCGCTTTGATCGACCAGCTTGAATTCCAGCTTGGCAGTCTGGCCCAGCAGGCTCTTGAGCTGCTGCGGGTCCTGCAGGCCCGGCACCTGGACCACGATGCGCTGCGCACCCTGGCGCAGGATCGTCGGTTCCTTGGTACCCAGGCCGTCGATGCGCTTGCGCACCACTTCCACGGCGGTGTCCATCGCCTGGCTCACGGCCTGGTCGATGCCTTCCTGCGTGGGGGTGAGAACGAAGCGGTTGCCGTCCACCACCTGGATGTTCCAGTCGCGCTGGCCGGTCAGGCCCGCGCCCGACGTCAGTGGCAGGATCGCCTCGCGAACGGCGTCCACCTTGGTGACATCGTCAACCAGGAAGGTCAGGCTGCCGTTGTTGTTGCTGATGTCGCTGATGCGGATGGTGGCATCGGTCGTCTTCAGCTTGTTGCGGACGGATTCCTCCATGCCTTCCAACCGCTGCTCGCGCACTTGCGATGGATCGGCCTCGAGCAGGATGTGGCTGCCACCGGCCAGGTCCAGGCCCAGGTTGATCGTGGGCGAAGGCAGGGCCGAGGGCCAGGCAAGGCCGGAGACCGTAAACAGCGAAGGCAATGATGCCAGGGCGACCAGAATGGTCACCCCCCATAGCATCAGTACCTTCCAGCGCGGAAAATCGAGCATGATCGGGCTTTCAGAAATCTATCGGGCCAGAAATCTATGTGGTCGGACCAACGAGATCGGCCAGGGTCCGGTAACGGTCAGTCGTTGGCGGGCTTGTCGCCGGGCTGCACGATCTCACCCAGGGTGGAGCGCACGGCCTTGACGCGCACGCCAGGGGCCAGTTCCAGATCGACATAGGCATCGTCGATCCGCACGATCTTGCCGAGCAGGCCGCCGGCGGTGATCACGGAATCGCCCTTCTGCAAGGCGGCCAGGCGCTGCTGGTGTTCCTTCTGGCGCTTCATCTGCGGACGCAGGATGAGGAAATAGAAGATCACGGCCATGGCCACCAGCGGCAGGAACTGGAGGTAGGCGGGCGGCGAAGCCGCATTTGCGGCGGCGGCGGAGAGAAGGCTGAGCATGACAGAACCGTTCGTGGGATCGGAGACAAGGGTTTACAACCCCCGGCGGGGCACGTGTGGCCGCACCTTCCCCCGATTGTTGCAATTGGCCGCGGCTGCTAGCAGTTTGGGAAAGGCAAGGCAATGAAGCGCCATCGGCGCGCCTTTCGCACCCCGATCGCCGTGCCCTGAGCGCATCACAATCCACAGGCATTTCCCGGCCGGCGCAAAAAGATGCCGCGCAAGGGGCTTGCCATCCCGAAACGTTCCGCTTAGAGGCGCCCCACCGGTCGGGACGTAGCGCAGCCTGGTAGCGCATCACACTGGGGGTGTGGGGGTCGGAGGTTCGAATCCTCTCGTCCCGACCAATTTTTCACTGACATAATCGATATCCTACCCCTCTGGGGGCTCCCCGAAATTGCGCGCAAGCGGCGCTGGCGGGATAGATCGACGTGCCAGAAAATCCTCTCCCGATATGCGTTGCTGACCGCCCCGATCCCTTGGCGGGCCTGGCTGAGTCGTGCGACCGTCCGTGACCAACCCCGATATTGATGCCAGCGCGCCACTGCCACATCGGCAGGCCGGTAACCCGCGCCCACCCCTTCGGACATCGTTGCCAGCGGTCCCTGCACTAGTTAGTGTATCTAACGAACAAAACACTGAGCAGGATGCCATAGCCATGACGACGACCGCCCCGACCGCCGCCGACCTTGCCGACGACATCCGTCGCGTCTTTGCCCTGCAACAGGCGCATCAGTGGGAGGCCAAGGCATCGAGTGCAGAAGTGCGCAAGGCCAAGCTGGCACGGCTGAAGGCGGCGGTGGAAGCCCATGCCGACGCCATTATTGCCGCCGTGCTGGAAGACACGCGCAAGCCGGTGGGCGAGATCCGCGTCACCGAGGTGCTCAACGTGACTGGCAATATCCAGCGCAATATCGACAATCTCGATGCCTGGATGGCGCCCACCGAGGTGACGCCGTCGCTCAATCCGGCCGATCGCGCACAGATCATCTACGAAGCACGGGGTGTCTGCCTCGTCCTCGGGCCGTGGAACTTTCCGCTCGGCCTGGCACTCGGGCCAGTGGCGGCAGCGATTGCGGCGGGCAACACCTGCATCGTCAAGCTGACCGACCTGTGCCCGGCGACCGCCCGCGTTGCGGCGACGATCATTCGCGAGGCGTTCGACGAGAAGGATGTCGCGCTGTTCGAAGGCGACGTTTCGGTGGCCACGGCGCTGCTCGACCTGCCGTTTTCACATATCTTCTTCACCGGCAGCCCGCGCGTGGGCAAGATCGTCATGGCGGCGGCGGCAAAGCATCTGACCACGGTCACGCTCGAACTGGGCGGCAAGTCGCCGGTGATCGTCGATGATGGCGCCGACATCGGCAAGGTTGCAGCGCAGCTGGCCGCCGCCAAGCAGTTCAACGGCGGGCAGGCCTGCATCAGCCCCGACTATGTCTTCGTCAAGGAAGCGCAGAAAGCCGCGCTGGTCGAAGGCTTTGCTGCCAGCGTCCGCGCCAATCTCTATGGCGACGATGGCCAGTTGAAAAAGGATGGCATTGCCCAGGTCGTCAACCAGGCCAATTTCGATCGCGTGAAAGGCATGTTTGATGATGCCGTGGCCAAGGGCGCCACGGTGGCCGTGGGCGGCACGTTCGAGGCCGAAGACCTGACCATCCACCCAACCATGCTCACCGGCGTGACGCCGCAAATGACCATCCTGCAGGACGAGATCTTTGCGCCGGTCATCCCGGTGATGACCTATGAATCGCTCGACCAGGCGATCGGCTATATCGAGGCGCGCGACAAGCCGCTGGCATTGTATGTGTACAGCCCCGACGAGACCGTCGTCGAGACGGTGCTGGCCCGCACCTCGTCTGGCGGCGTCACCGTCAACGGTGTGTTCTCGCACTATCTGGAAAACAACCTGCCGTTTGGCGGCGTGAACACCAGCGGCATGGGCAGCTACCACGGCTATTTCGGCTTCAAGTGCTTCAGCCACGAACGCGCGGTCTATCGCCACCAGTAAGCCGGAGGAGTGACAGGTTGCGGCGTCATGGTGGTTAGCTTGCGGTAACCTTTGGCTGCTAGGCTCGGGTTCAAGATGCCCAACCTGTCCAGATCCTTGCGCATGCACCTGCCCCGTCTTTCGCTCATGGCGCTGGCCGTGGGCAGCCTGGCCCTGGCCGGTTGCGAAAGCGAGCGTGACCGCAAGATGGAAGAGCGCATTGCCGCGGCCGAGGCCAAGGCCGCTGCCGCGGAAAAGCGCGCGGCGGCGGCAGAGGCCGCGGCTGGATCGACGTCACCCGTCACGACTGGCACCGTGAGCGACGATAGCGACAGCCAGGAAGCAACCTCGGAAGACCAGCCGCCGGTGGAAGGTGACGTCGATCAGCAGCAGCAAAGCGACAACCAGCCATCGGCCGATTTCCAGCCCGACAACGAAGGGCCGCAACTGGTGATCCAGCCGCCGCCACCGGTCGGCGTGCCTGGCCCGGTCGACGTGGGCAGTCCGCCAGTCGCGTCCTGATCGGCTGCCTCTTGCAGCCAAGGCACAGCTCTTGCACCAACGCAGCAGGGCGCTATCACCCGCGCACCGTTCCCGGCAGGAGTTTAGCCCGACCATGACCGATACCGCCGCCCCTGCCACCGCGCCCGTGGTGTTCGTGCTCAACGGCCCGAACCTCAACCTTTTGGGCATGCGCGAGCCGGCCATCTATGGCCACGACACGCTCGACGATATTGCCGGCCGCCTGGAAGACCGCGCCCAGGACCTGGGCCTGACGGTGGACGTGCGCCAATCGAATCACGAAGGCCACCTGATCGACTGGCTGCACGAGGCCCAGGCCGTGGGCGCGCGCGCGGTGCTGCTCAACGCCGGTGCCTATACCCACACCAGCGTGGCGCTGCACGATGCGATCAAGGGCATCGTCACCCCGGTGATCGAAGTGCACCTTTCCAATCCGCACAAGCGCGAGGAATTTCGCCACAAGAGCTATGTCGGCATGGCGGCCAAGGCCACTGTCGCCGGGTTCGGGGCGGCGAGCTATATCGTCGCGCTGGATGCGGTTTTGCATCTTTAACCGCGCTTAGGCCCGGTTTTTCCCCGAAGGGTGGGCGATTTCGCCCGCCTTTCCCCTTGCCAGCGCGCCGCCGTGCGGGCATGGCGCTGCGCCAGACTTTCCCACCTGTGAGGTTAACAATGGGCCACGACACCGGCGACAAGCCCGCCGCAACCATGGCAATCGACAGCGCGCTTGTGCGCGAACTGGCCGAACTGCTGGCCGACACCGGGCTTTCCGAAATCGAAGTGGAAGACGGTGCCCGCAAGATCCGCGTGGCGCGCACGCTGACGGCCGCCCCGGTGGCACACATGGTGGCAGCGCCTGCTGCTGCCGTGGCCGCGCCGGCCGCTGCAGCCCCTGCCCCTGCGGCAGACGCCGCTCCCGCCGCCGCCGATCTGGCCGGCGCGGTGAAATCGCCGATGGTCGGCACCTGCTATCTCACCCCCGAGCCGGGCGCGCCCGCGTTCATCGCGGTGGGCCAGGCGGTAAAGGCCGGTGACACGCTGCTGATCGTAGAAGCGATGAAGGTGATGAACCCGATCACCGCGCCGGCCACCGGCACGATCAAGGCGATCCTGGTCGAAAACGCGCAGCCGGTCGAATATGACCAGCCGCTCGTGGTCATCGGCTAAGGACATAGAAAAGATGGCCATCAAGCGCCTGCTGATCGCCAATCGCGGCGAAATCGCGCTGCGCATCCATCGCGCTGCGCACGAAATGGGCATCGAAACGGTGGCGGTGCATTCCACCGCCGACGCCGATGCCATGCACGTGCGCCTGGCAGACCATGCCGTGTGTATCGGGCCGCCCGCCGCCAAGGACAGCTATCTCAACATCGCCGCGATCATTTCGGCGGCCGAGATCACCCAGGCCGACGCGATCCACCCCGGCTATGGCTTCCTGTCGGAAAACGCGCGCTTTGCCGAAATCGTCGAAGCGCACGACATTACCTGGATCGGCCCCAAGCCCGAGCACATCCGCACGATGGGCGACAAGGTGGAAGCCAAGCGCACCGCCGGCGCGCTGGGTCTGCCGCTGGTGCCCGGTTCTGACGGCGCGATTTCCGATGTGGAAGAAGCCCGGAAGATCGCCGAGGAAATCGGCTATCCGGTGATCATCAAGGCCGCTTCGGGCGGCGGCGGGCGCGGCATGAAGGTGTGCAACAGCCCGGATGACCTCGCCACGCTGATGCAGCAGGCTGGTTCTGAAGCCAAGGCTGCGTTCGGCGATGCCACGGTGTACCTCGAAAAGTATCTGGGCAATCCGCGCCACATCGAATTCCAGATCTTTGGCGACGGCAATGGCAAGGCCATCCACCTGGGCGAGCGCGACTGCTCGTTGCAGCGCCGCCACCAGAAGGTGCTGGAAGAAGCCCCCTCGCCGGTCATCTCGTCTGACGAGCGCGCCCGCATGGGTGGCGTTGTGGCCAAGGCGATGGCCGACATGGGCTATCGCGGCGCCGGCACGATCGAGTTCCTGTGGGAAAACGGCGAGTTCTATTTCATCGAAATGAACACCCGCCTGCAGGTGGAACATCCGGTGACCGAAGCGATCACCGGCGTCGACCTGGTGCGCGAGCAGATCCGCATTGCCGATGGCAAGCCGCTGTCGGTGACGCAGGACGAGATCGAGTTCAAGGGCCACGCGATCGAGTGCCGCATCAACGCCGAAGATCCCTTTACGTTCGCGCCCTCGCCGGGCCTGGTGAAGAGCTATCACGCGGCCGGTGGCATGCATGTGCGCGTCGATAGCGGGCTCTATGCCGGCTACAAGATCCCGCCCTATTACGATTCGATGATCGCCAAGCTGATCGTCTATGGCCGTACCCGCGAAGGCTGCATCATGCGCCTCAAGCGCGCGCTGGAGGAAATGGTGATCGACGGGGTCAAGACCTCGATCCCGCTGCACCAGCGGCTGCTGGAAGATCCGACGGTTCTCGATGGCGGCTATTCGATCAAGTATCTTGAGGAATGGCTGGCCCAGGGCGGCGGCAAGTAACACGAAAAGGTCGCATCGCAAGAAGCGGCCTTTTTTGTTGCTTGGACAAGCGGGACCCCGGATCAAGTCCGGGGTGACGACGACAATAGATTTACGTCACCCCGGACTTGATCCGGGGTCCCGCTGAACTTCCCGCGGCTTCCACGTGGCAACGCGCCAGAGATAGGCGCCGACCAGCACGGCTGTGAGCCCGAGCGAGGCCGGCCCGGTATAGGCGGCCACCTTTTCGTAGTGCTGCCCCAGGTGCCAGCCGGCCCAGACCAGCAACGCATTCCAGATTGCCGCGCCGGCAAAGGTAAAGACCAGAAAGCGCGCGTGGCCCATGGCGGCGAGGCCGGCCGGCAGCGAGATCATCGTCCGCATCGCCGGCGAAAACCGCATCACGAAGACCACCCATTGCCCGTGGCGGCGAAAGAACGCGACGAGGCGGCGCATCGCCGGCCAATCGAGCGTGAGCACGCGGCCATAGCGCGCGACGAACGGCCGCAGTCGCTGATAGCCAAGATGGCGGCCAAGCAGGAACCAGGCATAATTGCCCAGCGTGGAGCCGACCGTGCCGAAGATCATCAGCGGCACCACATCCATGCGCCCTTGGGCCACGGCAATGCCGCCCAGCCCCATGATCACCTCGGAAGGGATGGGCGGAAAGATGTTTTCCAGCGCCATCAGGAACGCGATGCCCCAATAGCCGCCGTCGGCAATAAGCTGCAAAATCCAGTCGTTCATGGTCGGAACAACGCGCGGAGCCGCAAACGGCCCCGCGCAAAAATCAAATCCGCCGTTCGATCGCGTCCCAGATCATGCCGCCGGTATCGCTGCCGTTGAACCGGTCGATCGCGACGATGCCGGTGGGCGAGGTGACATTGATTTCGGTGAGCCACTTGCCGCCGATCACGTCGATGCCCACGAAGATCAGGCCGCGCTTTTTCAGCTCGGGACCCATGGCTTCGCAGATTTCCTGCTCGCGCGCCGTCAGCGTGGCGGCTTCGGCATAGCCGCCCACGGCCAGGTTGGAGCGGAACTCGCCCTCGCCCGGCTTGCGGTTGATCGCGCCGGCCACTTCGCCGTCTACCAGCACAATGCGCTTGTCGCCCTCGGCCACTTCGGGAAGGAAGGGCTGGACCATGAACGGTTCGGGCCAGACCTGGCCGAACAGTTCGGCCAGCGCCGACAGGTTGCCGCCATCGGCATCGATCTTGAACACCGCCTTGCCGCCGTTGCCATGCAGCGGCTTGACCACCACGGCGCGGTCACCGTGCTTGTGCTGGAACGCGCGCACGTCGAGCGCCGAACGCGTGATCAGCGTGGGCGGCATGAAGCGCGCATAGTCGAGGACATAGACCTTTTCGGGCGCATTGCGGACCGAGCGGGGATCGTTGACCACCAGGGTTTCGCCCTCCAGCCGCTCCAGCAGGTGCGTGGCGGTGATATAGCCCAGGTCAAACGGCGGGTCCTGCCGCATCAGCACGACATCGACATCGCGGCCCAGATCGATCTTGCGCGTCTCACCCAGGTGATAGTGATCGCCTTCGACGTGCTGCACGGTGACTGGCGCCGCATCGGCCGTTACCCGGCCCGCTTCCCAGGCCAGGCTGGTGACGTGGTAATACCACAGTTCATGCCCGCGCGCCTGGGCGGACAGCATCAGGGCAAAGGTCGAATCGCCACCGATCTTGATCGAATGGAGAGGGTCCATCTGGACCGCAACGCGCAGGGTCAAGGCAGTGCTCCGAATGATATCCGTGGTCTTGCGGGTGGCCCGTTTAAAGGCGAATTGGCAGCAGCGCGACCAAAAAGGAGCCGCAACCGCATCAGGAAAAATCAACCATGCTTGCCGCCCGGCTCATTACCCCGTTTCTGTGCTTCATTGCCTGCGCGGTGGTGCTGATCGACGTGCCGGGCCTGGTACACGCCTGATGGTCATGGCTGCCAGGCGTTGACGATGCGGCGCGGCCAGCGGCCCGGCGCAATCAGGATCACATCGATGCGCACATCATCGCCTGGTCCGGCATAGCGCGACGCCAGTGCCTGCGCCGCACGGGCAACCCGCGCCAGGCGGCGGGCGTCGATCGCGGTATCGAGCGCGGCCGCGCTGGCCCGCCATTTCACCTCGACAAAGGCTACGGTGCGGCCCCGCCGCGCGACCAGGTCCACCTCGCCCACGCCGATCTTCACCCGCCGCGCCAGCACGCGCCAGCCGGTGAGCATCAGGTAGAGCCCGGCCAGCCATTCGCCGCGACGGCCCTGTGCCTCCGCCCGGGCGCGGTTCACGGCGCCTCTTTCAAAGCCATGGCACGGGCATAAAGCGCCTTGCGATCAAGGCCGTGCGCCTTGGCCACCTGCCCGGCCGCCTGCGAGGGCGACAGGTGCTCCAGCGCGGCGCGCAGCAGTGTGTCGACGTCATCGCCCGCTGGCGCAGCAGGCGCGGGCGGTGGGCCGGCCAGCAGCACGATCTCACCCTTGGGCGGATGGGCAGAGTAGTGCGCGATCAGTTCTTCGGGCGTGCCGCTGCGGCATTCCTCGTGCAGCTTGGTCAATTCGCGCGCGACGGCCAGTTCGCGCCCCGGCAGATGCTGTTCCATCGCCGTGAGCGAGGCAACCAGACGCGGCCCGGTTTCATAGAACACCAGCGTGGCCGGCGTTGCGGCCAGTTCGGCCAGCACATCGCCGCGCGCCTTGTCCTTGGACGGCAGGAAACCGGCAAACATGAAGCGGTCGGTCGGCAGGCCTGCCAGCGTCAGCGCCACGATCATCGCGCTCGGCCCCGGCAGGCTGGTGACGGCAAGGCCCAGTTCACGTGCCTCGCGCACCAGGCGATAGCCGGGGTCGGAAATCAGCGGCGTGCCGGCGTCAGATACCAGCACGACCGACTTTTCGGCCATTTCACCGAGCAGCCGCTCGCGCACATCGGCCGAGGCGTGGTCATCATAGCGGCGCATGGCCTTGCGGATTCCCAGATGATTGAGCAACTTGCCCGTGACGCGGGTATCTTCGCAGGCTATGACGTCACACCGGGCGAGGATGTCGGCGGCACGGGCGGTGATATCGCCAAGATTGCCGATGGGCGTGGCCACGATATAGAGCCCGGGCGCAAGGGGTGGTGTATCCATTCCTTTTCCATGGACCGGCCTTACGGGAGCGGCAAGCAGATGATGATGGGCAAGAGCGGCAACAACGGCATTGCGGACGGCAGCAGGGCGCCTTCCGGCTTGAGCCGCCGCCGCATGGGCCAGTGGCTGGCGCTGTCGCTGCCGGCGGCGCTGCTGGCCGGCTGTTCGGTCATTCCCAAGCCCGGAACGCCGGGCACCCCGCCCCCGCCGCGCGAAACCGCGCCGCAGGAAAATGTGCTGCCGAGCGATGCCGGCCGCCACCGCGTGGCGCTGCTGGTGCCGCTGACCGGCCCCAACGCCGCGGTGGGCCAGGCGATTGCCAATGCCACCACGATGGCCCTGCTCGATACCAATGCGCAGTCCCTGCGCATCACCACCTATGATACCGGCGCTGGTGCTGCCGCAGCGGCCAGTAAGGCCGTGCTCGATGGCAACCGCCTGATCCTGGGCCCGCTGACCTCGGAAGATGTCAGCGCCGTGGCCGGTGTTGCCCGCCCGGCCAAGGTGCCGATGATCACCTATTCCAACGACAGCGCGGTAGCCGATCGCGATGTTTTCGTGCTGGGCCAGGTGCCCGGTCAATCGATCGCCCGGGTTGTCGGCTACGCGCACAGCCAGGGCATCCGGACCGTGGGCGCGATCGTGCCGAGCGGCACTTACGGCCAGCGGGTGAGCATCGCGCTGACCGATGCCGCGCGGATGCAGGGCATTCGCCTGACCGCCATCGAAACCTATGACCGCAGCAACACCTCGGCCGCGAGCGCGGTGCGCCGGGTGAAGGCGCGCGGGCCGATCGATGCGCTGCTAATCGGTGATGGCGCGCGCATCGCGGTGCAGGCCGCACCGTTTGCCAAGGGCACCCGCCTGCTCGGCACCGAATTGTGGAAGGGTGATCCGACGCTCGCCCGCACCCCGGCGATGAAGGGCGCGTGGTTTGCCGCGATTTCCGATGATCGCCTGCCGCGCTTCGAGCAGTCCTACCGTCAGCGGTTCGGCACGGCGCCCGCCCGCATCGCCACGCTGGGCTATGATTCGGTGCTGCTCACGCTCAACATCGCGCGCAATTGGAAGCCGGGCACGCTGTTTCCCACAGCGAGGCTCTATGCCCCGGACGGCTTCATCGGCACCGATGGCGTTTTCCGCTTCAATGCCAATGGCGTGGCCGAGCGCGCGCTGGAAGTGCGCGAGGTTTCGGGCGGAACCGTGGTGACCGTGTCGCGCGCCCCGGAAAAGTTCACGAACTAGGCGATTCCATCGGATAAGGGGGCCTGCACGGCTTGCGCGGTAATTCGCGCGTGTTCTATAGCCGTTCTCATGGCGACAGACGATTCCGGCTCCCTGTTCGACAAGCTGCCCCAGGGCAGCCCGCAAGAAAGCTATGATGGCTCTGCCATCGAGGTGCTCGAAGGGCTGGAACCGGTGCGCCGCCGCCCCGGCATGTATATCGGCGGGACGGACGAGCGCGCCCTGCACCATCTGGTTGCCGAAGTGCTCGACAACGCGATGGACGAAGCCGTCGCGGGCCATGCCAACCGCATCGAGGTTTTCCTGGAAGCTGCCGATGGCGCCGCTGGCAAGGTGACGATCACCGACAACGGGCGCGGCATCCCGGTTGACGAGCATCCCAAATATCCCGGCAAGTCTGCGCTGGAGGTGATCCTCACCACGCTGCATTCGGGCGGCAAGTTTTCGGGCAAGGCCTATGCCACCTCGGGCGGTCTCCACGGCGTGGGGATTTCGGTGGTCAACGCGCTGTCCACCCTCACCCGGGTGGAAGTGGCGCGAAACAAGGAACTCTATGCGCAAGAGTTTTCCTGCGGCCTGGCCAAGGGCCCGCTGGCCCGCGTCGGCAATGCGCCCAACCGGCGCGGCACGGCCGTCACCTTCATTCCCGATGCCACGATCTTTGGCGCCGATGCCAAGTTCAAGCCGGCGCGCCTGTTCCGCCTGGTCCGGTCCAAGGCCTACCTGTTTGCCGGGGTGGAAATCCGCTGGAAGTGCGATCCCGCGCTGATTGCCGACGATACCCCGGCCGAGGCGGTGTTCCAGTTCCCCGGGGGCCTGGCCGATCACCTGGCCGAACAGGTCAAGGGCCGCGAATGCGTGACGGCCCTGCCCTTTGCCGGGCGGCAGGACTTTCCCGCCGGGCTCGATGGGCAGGAAATGGGCCGCGTGGAATGGGCGATCGCCTGGCCGCTGTGGTCTGACGGGGCCTATTCCTGGTACTGCAACACCATTCCCACGCCCGATGGCGGCACCCATGAACAGGGCCTGCGCGCGGCGCTGACGCGCGGCATTCGCGCCTTTGGCGAACTGGTTGGCCAGAAAAAGGCCAAGGACATCACGCCCGAAGACATGATCACCGGCAGCGAGATCATGCTGTCGGTGTTCATCCGCGATCCCCAGTTCCAGAGCCAGACCAAGGACCGCCTCACCTCGCCCGAAGCCGCGCGACTGGTGGAAGCGGCCGTGCGCGACCATTTCGACCACTTCCTGACCGACAACATGGACCGCGGCCGCGCACTGCTCGGCGCGGTGATGGAGCGGATGGATGATCGCCTGCGCCGCAAGGCGGAGCGCGAGGTGAAGCGCAAGACCGCCACCAACGCACGCAAGCTGCGCCTGCCCGGCAAGCTGACCGATTGTTCGGGCGAAGGCAGCGGCGAAACCGAACTGTTCATCGTCGAAGGCGATTCGGCTGGCGGCAGTGCCAAGCAGGCGCGTGACCGCAAGACGCAGGCGATCCTGCCCATCCGCGGCAAGATCCTCAACGTAGCCAGCGCCACGGCCGACAAGATCCGCGCCAACCAGGAAATCGCCGATCTGTGCCTGGCGCTCGGCTGCGGCACGCGCAAGGACTGCAACCCCGACGCGCTGCGCTATGACCGCGTGATCATCATGACCGATGCCGACGTCGACGGCGCGCATATCGCCACGCTGCTGATGACCTATTTCTTCCAGGAAATGCCCGAGATCGTGAAGCGCGGGCACCTCTACCTGGCGCAGCCGCCGCTCTATCGCCTGACCGCCGGCACGGTTTCGGCCTATGCCCGCGACGACGCGCACCGCGCCGAACTGGAAGCGACCAAGTTCAAAGGCAAGAAGGTGGACGTGGGCCGGTTCAAGGGCCTGGGCGAAATGAACCCCGGCCAGTTGCGCGAAACCACCATGGCGCCGGCCAGCCGCAGCCTGCTGCGCATCACCCTGCCACCCGAATATGAAGGCCGCGCGGCAGTGAAAGACCTGGTCGACCGCCTGATGGGCCGCAACCCCGAACACCGCTTCATGTTCATCCAGAACCGCGCCGGCGATCTGGACCGCGACCTGATCGACGCCTGAGGCTTGGCGCGGCTGTCCGGACTAGGCGCTTTCGCTTAGCCCGGCATTGAAAGGCACCTAAGCAGACTGTGGCATTTCATCTGTTCGAGAACCGGCGGCCTGCGCTGCCGGCTGGCCAGGTGAGTGTCGATGGAATATCTCAAGAACGCGCCGATCCGCCGCAAGCTGTCGCGGCTTTTCGTGATCATTGCCGCGATGATCATGGCGGCCCTGGCGATGATCAGTGCCGGGCTGCACCAGATCAGCGCCAACGACGCTGAAATCACTGGTGACCACGTGCCGCAGGCGCTCTTGGCCAATGGCATGGACACCGCGATTGCCCAGATCGACGCCGATCTGCGTGCGCTCACCATGCCATCATCCAGCCAGACGGCCGCAGGCCACACCGCGCGCATCGCCGAAAACCGCGCGATGATCGACAAGGCGGTGACCAGCCTCAAGGCTACCGACCTGGATGCCAACGAAGCCGGCTTTGTCGGCGATTTCGCCAAGGGCTGGACCAGCTATGCCACTGCGGCCGAACAGGTGCAGGCCCTGGCCGGCCAGGCCCACATGGCCGAAGCCCAGGGGTTGATCCAGCAAAACGAGGAACTGGCCCAGGGAATCGACGCCAGCCTCGACAAGCTGATCGACTATCAGCGGGGCCATATCACCCAGGCGACGACCGCGGCCAACCAGGCTTATTGGTTT
Organism: Novosphingobium sp. 1529; assembly: GCF_040544855.1. Classification (NCBI taxonomy): domain Bacteria; kingdom Pseudomonadati; phylum Pseudomonadota; class Alphaproteobacteria; order Sphingomonadales; family Sphingomonadaceae; genus Novosphingobium; species Novosphingobium sp. 1529. The sequence goes on along the minus strand of NZ_JBEPKW010000005.1, from coordinate 197,629 downwards.
TCGCTGATCACCGGGCTGGGCGCGCTGGCCGGGCTGATCGCGGTGCTGATGTGGAGCTACCGCCTGCTCGAACGCCTGGTCGCCCGCCCGGTGGCGGAGGTGACCCAGGCTCTCACCCGGCTGGGCGCGGGAGACCGCACAGCGCAGGTCGATCACGCTGACAGCGCGGATGAACTCGGCGACCTGGCCCGTGCCTTTGGCGCACTGCGCGACCAACTCGCCACAGCTGACGCGGCCAAGGCGGCGCAGGTGGACCTGATCGTGCGCACGCTGGGCGTGGCCCTGGCCGACCTCAAGAGCGGCAACCTGGCCGCGCGGATCGAGGGCGGGCTGGAAGGCCCCTTTGCGCAGCTGCGCGACGATTTCAACACCATGGCGGCCGAGCTGGGCAAAGTGATCGGCGCGGTGACCAGCGCGGCCGATAACGTGCGCACCGGATCGACCGAGATCCGCGCCGCGTCTGACGATCTTGCCCACCGTACCGAGGCCCAGGCGGCGCAACTGGAAACCGCCGCCACCGCCATGCGCAACGTGACGGCGATGGTGGACGATAGCGCGGCCAAGGCCGAAGCCGTGCGCCACACGATCGAGGAAACCGCTCTGGCTGCCAGCGACGGCGGCCAGGTGGTGACCGAAGCAGTGGCGGCGATGGATGGCATTGCCCGCTCGTCGCAGACGATCAACCAGATCATCGACCTGATCGATGGTATTGCCTTCCAGACCAACCTGCTTGCTCTCAACGCCGGGGTGGAGGCGGCGCGCGCGGGCGACGCCGGCAAGGGCTTTGCCGTGGTCGCCACCGAAGTGCGCGCCCTCGCCCGCCGCTCGGCCGACGCCGCACGCGATATCAAGGGACTGATCGGGGAAAGCACCGGCCAGGTCGCTGCCGGGGTCCAATTGGTGACCCGCACAGGCGAGGCACTGGAGGCGATCATTGCCCGCATCGGCAACGTGCGCGGCCTTGTCGCCGGCATCGCCGAAGCCACCGCCGATCAATCCGACAGCGTGAAGAAGGTCTATGAAACCGTTGGCTCGCTCGACCGGATGACCCAGCAGAACGCCGCCATGGTCGAAGAAAGCACGGCCGCCGCCCGCACCCTGGCGAGCGAGGCCGACGCGCTAGGCAACCTGGTCGCCCGCTTCCGCGCCGGCAGCAGCGGCCCGGCACACCGCGCACCAGCGGTGCTTGCCGTCGCTTCGGCGGCCCCTGCCCTCTTGCCTGCTCCCACGCCAGTGGCAGCGCCGGCGCCGCGCGCCCTGCCCACCCCCGCCGCCATCCCCGCCGCCATCCCCGCCCCGCGCAAGATCAGCGCGGCTGTCGGCGGACGCAGCGGCATGGAAGACTGGTCCGAGTTCTAGGATCAGCTTGCACGGCGCCTCCAATGTCGCCAAGTTCCTGATCTGCCGTGAATTGAGGCGGGCATAGTGGGGGGCGAGACATGAAGGCGGCGGCAGGCGTGCGGTTGATTGCAATGGGGTGGGCCTTGGCAGGGGCCGTGCCCGAGAGCCAGGCTGCCGAAGCCACGGCACCGGCCAAAGCGGGCCCGATCGTGGTCGATACCGCCGCTGCCTGGACACACGGCCCCACCGGCATCGTTTTGCCAGCAGCGATGGGGGCATTCACCCGCACGGAAGTATCGCAGAGCGATCATGGCCTGGCGGATGTTTCGATCTCCTATCAGGACAACGTCAGCCGCACCGCGCTGACCGTCTACGTCTTTCGCGCTGGCTGGCCGCAGGCGCCATTGTGGGCAGACCGATTGAGCCAGGTGATGGCGATGAGCGCGCAGCGCAACGGTGGTACGCTGGCAGGGCCGCCCAGCTTTGCCGCGTTTGCTCCCACAGGCCATGTAAATGCCAGCGCGCTGCGCGTGGTGCAGGCAGTGCAAGGCGGACAATGGCAGGCGACCGGGGCGGTGGTCATTCCTTATGGGCAGTGGCTGGTGACCATGCGGATGAGCTCTGCCACGCTCAACGCCAAGGTACTGGACGCCCAGTTGACTGCAGCGGCCGCAGCCTTGCACGTGCCAGCCCCGGCCCAGCCGCTGCCTGCCGCCGTGCCGATTATCGCCTGCACCGATACGCTGACGCTCAAACCGGCCAAGCATGTCGGACCAAGCAAGAGCAGCAATTCGTTGATCGACGCGTTGTTCGGGGCTGCGCTGGCCCAATCGCAAGGCGCCGCAGACCAGGCGGAGGCCAAGGGCGACGCCACCAGCGAACCGCCGCCCTATGCCGCTACGCTTTGCCGCGATCCATCATCATCGATCGATCACGGCGTTTATCGAGCACCGGGTGACATGCAGCGCTACGTCATCGCGCTCGGCGACGCTGGCATCACCCTGGCGGTCGGCCCTAACACCTTGTCCGCGCTGCTCGACAAGCGACTAACCTATAGCGCCACATTGACAGTGTTCGACAAGGTCATGGTCTATCCGGCCTATGCGACCCTTCCGCCACCAGACCAGGCGATCGCCGCACTCGACCGCGAACATCCACAAAGCGAAACATCGGACGGCAAATCGATCACGATCCATCCGTGAACCTTGCGCACCATGCCCAATCGACGAGCTTGGGTGATTTCAGGCTCAGCCGTCAGCGTTGGGACTGCTGGCGCCGTCGCTGCCGCCGGCGTCATCGTTGCGCTTGCCACGGATGAAATCAAAGCGGATGCGCACCCAGGCGCCAACCTGGGGTGTGCCGTTGATGCGCGGCGGGCGCACCAGGAATTGCCAGGCGGCCTGGCGCAGCACCCGGGCCATGCCCGAACCGCGCGGGCTCTCGTCCAGCTCTTCGCAATTGTCGACATGGTAATCGGCAATCGTGCGGCAGGCGATGATCGCCCAGCGGCCCGAAGCCTGCCCTGGCCGCATATAGCCATCGATTTCCGCGTCGCGCGGCTCGCGATACCACTGTGCATTGTAAAGGCGCGAACCATCGGGCGCGGTGCCGGCCGTGCCGCCGCCACCGCCGGCAGAGGCCTGCTGCGCCGCGCTGCCGGTGCCGGCCGGGCCGGTCAGCTTGGAAATGTCCGACGCGGCAAAGTCTGATCGCTTCATCGGGATGAAGCCTTCAGGCCAGACCACCTTGTTGTCCGTCGGCACGACCACGCGCGGCGGGGTGGCGGCCGCCGGTGCCGTGGCCGTGGCATGGGTGGCCTGCTGGGCGGCCTTCTGCTGCTTGGGCGTGGGGTTTTCGCTCTTGTCACCGGCCGCAGCGGACAGATTGACCGCGGTGAGCGTGCCCCCCTCATGCTTGGCCGGTGGCTCGTAAAGGCCCACGGAGAGAAGTGCCGCCAGCAAAAGCAGCGACATGGCCAACGCCAGCACGAACGAGATGGAACGGCGGCGAGGGTCTGCGCCATAGCGCCCACCCCCTTCCGCAAGCAGCACGTCTTGCATCAAGGCTCCGTCACCGCAGGGTGCCCGTGCGCCGCGCATGCGCGCGGACACTCCTGCAAGCGGCCGCCCTATACCAAGGCTGCCACTGACAAAACCCTCCGATTGCGTCCCACCCTTCGCCCGCCCCAGAAAAAAAGCAGTGCGCGGGAAAGGATAGCCACCTCAATCGCGCGGGCCGAGGTTTTCCAGTTCCACGCTGTCGAACATGGTGCGTACGGCGGGACGCTGCTTGATCTGCTCGATCCAGCGCACCAGGTGCGGCGTATCCTCGCGGTTGACCAGCTCGGCAAACCCGAACTGCATGCCGTTGGCGATCGCAAAATTGCAGATATCCGCCAGCGTATATTGCTCAGGGACCAGCCATTCATGATCGCGCAGGTGATCGTCCAGGCGCCGCACCGAAAAGGCGATCTTGCGCATTTCCTCGTCCAGCAGGTCCTGCGGGAAGCCTTCGCGGGCGCGGCGCCATTTCACCTGCTGCTCCACCACGGGGATGGCCTTGACCTTGTCCTCGAACTCCTGGTCGGACAGGCCCTGCACCATCTTGCCGACATAGCGGTGCCAGCCGATGGTCGAGACGCACCAGCAGAAGTATTCGTCCACCCACTTGGTCCATACCCGCATCTGCGCGCGACCATAGCTGTCGGCCGGGCGCAGCGAAACTTGCGTGGGATATTCATCTTCCAGGTATTCGCAGATCACCGTGCTTTCGGTGATGACCTTGTCGCCATCGACCAGGGCGGGAACCTGCCCGCGCGGGTTGATCGCCTTGAACCAGTCGGAATGATGCTCGAACTTGGCCGGGTCGAGCCGATTGGCCTGGAACGGCAGCCCCTTTTCGAACAGGGTCAGCAAGGGCTTCATGGAATTGGCGGCGGGACCGAAACTGTAGAGCTTGAGCATGGAGCCTGTTATCCTCGGGCCTGTTATCCTCTCCCGGGCTGCGGCCCGGTCTTGTCCACGCAGCCTAACGATTGTTTGCAAACCTAACAATACCCGATCGGAGAATTCGCATGAGCTTTACCGGACACTGTGCCTGCGGGGCGGTGAGCGCCACCATTTCTGCGCAGGAACCGGTGGCGGTGCGCCAGTGCTGGTGCCGGCAGTGCCAGCAGGCCGCTGCCGGCGGCTGCACCAACAATGCGGTGTTCCCGGCCGAGGCCGTTGCCATCGCGGGAACCCTGGGATCGTTTTCCTATGTGGCGCCATCGGGGAACACGCTGACGCAGTTTTTCTGCCCGGCCTGCGGCACCGGGGTCATGGCCCAGTCATCGGGTCGCATGCATCTGCGCACGGTGCGCCTGGGCTTTCTCGATCCCGGCCATGGGCTGGAACCCGATGCGGTGATCTGGACCGACGATGCGCCGGCCTGGGCGCAGATCGACCAGCGCGCCGCCAGCTTTGCCGGGCAACCGCCCGCGCCCGGCCAGCCGGCTCAATAAAGCAGGAAGGGCGCGCGTTCTTCGATCCAGCTGGCCTCGTCCGGGTCGGCCACGGCATCGAGATCACCGGCCTGCGCGGCGCGGTCATCGACCCATGCGCGCAAGGCCGGGCCGCCGTTGATCACGTCGATCGCCAGCTTGTCGAGCACGTATTCATAGGGGAAATCGCGCCACAGCGGATAATCGGGAGTGAGGTTGCGGATGGCCTTGAACGCCAGCGCCTGAAGCCGCCAGGGGCGGAACGCGGCGTGATCGTAAAACGGGCCTTCGGGATGCAACATCAGGCCGTGGCACAGGTGGCCGACATGCTTGTGAAACGTCGGCTCGAACCAGCATTCGCGGATTGCGGTGCCGGCCAGCCAGTGCGGCGCCAGCCGGGCCATTTCCGCCTTCACGGCCAATGCATCGACATCAGGCGCGCCGAACAGCACTTCGAGCGGGCGGGTGGTGCCGCGCCCTTCCGAAAGGGTGGTGCCTTCGAGCATCACGGTGCCGGCATAGGCGCGCGCCATGGCCAGGCTTGCCGCATTGGGGCTCGGGTTGATCCAGATGCGGTCCTGCGGCCAGCCCATGCCCGGCGCGGCATCGGGGTGCCAGCCTGCCATCGTGATGACGCGGTAATCCACATCAAGGTTGTAGTGCGCGATGAACCAGCGGCCCATTTCGCCCAGCGTCATCCCATGGCGCATCGGCATCGGCCCGGCGCCGACAAAGCTCTCCCAGCCCGGCACCAGCCGCGTGCCTTCGACCGGGCGCCCGGCCGGGTTGGGCCGATCGAGCACCCACACCGCCTTGCCGGTGCCGTGGCAGGCTTCCAGCAGATAGAGCAGCGTGGTCACGAACGTGTAGATGCGGCAGCCCAGATCCTGCAGATCGAACAGGAAGACATCGGCCGTGTCGATCATCGCGGGCGTTGGCCGGCGCACTTCGCCATAGAGGCTGAACACCGGAATGCCCAAGGCCGGATCGCGATAGTCGGGCGATTCGACCATGTTGTCCTGCTTGTCGCCTTTGAGGCCGTGTTGCGGCCCGAACGCGGCGCTGAGCGTCACGTCAGGGCATGCGGCCAGCGCATCGAGCGCGTGGACCAGGCCATCGGTAAGCGAGGCGGGATGGGCCACCAGGGCCACGCGGCGGCCGGCGAGCGGCGCACGCAGCGCAGGCTCGGCCAGCAGGCGATCAAGTCCGGTCTTCATGGCGCGTGAGGTGCCTCAACCCGCGCGGCGAAGCAAGCCGCATGGTGGAAATCAGGCTTGCCGCGCGGATGGGCCAGCGCCCAATAGGATTTGACGCCGCCGGCCTCTTCCAGAACCGCGCTGAGCCCCATGCGCCAGGGCAGCGGCGGCAGGCCGGCAACGGGCAGCGCCGCGTCGAAAATCAGCACATCCTGCCCACGGCGCGGCGTGATCACCGGCTCGCGCGGGATCGGGCGCGGCGCCATACCCTCGCGATAGCCATCGAAATCATAGGCCGCCCAGCGCTCCGAAGCGGCAAAGTTGAATTCGGCATAGGCGCCGCCGGCGGCCGGATCGTCTTCGCCCAGGAACAGTTCGAAGCAGGTCGACTGCCACAGGCCATCGGTGCGCGCGCGGCCGGAAAACGGCGGGACGACCAGGGCCGAGGTGCCCTCCACCCGCCAGCGCAGGCACAGCCAGTGATCGTCCATCGAGATGATGCGCGCCGCAACCTGCCGCACGGCCAGCGCCGGGTGATCGGGATGGGCAACAAGCAGCGCCGGTTCCAAGGCACGTCCTTTCATGCTAGGCGCCCCGCTCCACATCGAGGCAACCATGACCGAATACAAGTCCGACCTGCTGCGCCTGCTGTCCGAGCGGGGCCATATCCACCAGTTGACCGATGCGCAGGGCCTGGATGCCCTGGCGGCCAAGGAAATCGTGGTGGGCTATAATGGCTATGACGCCACCGCGCCATCGCTCCATGTCGGCAACCTCGCCTCTGTCATGCTGCTGCGCCGCCTGCAACAGGCCGGGCACAAGCCGATCGCGCTGATGGGCGGCGGCACCACCAAGATCGGCGATCCTTCGGGCAAGGACACCAGCCGGCAGATGCTGACCGAAGAAATCATCGCCAGCAACATCGCCGGGATCCGCAAGGTGTTCGACCGCCTGCTGACGTTTGACGACAGCGCCACCGGGGCCACGCTGGTCAACAACGATGAATGGCTGTCGAAGCTTGGCTATATCGACCTGCTGCGTGACGTGGGGCCGCACTTCACCGTCAACCGCATGCTGACGTTCGATTCGGTCAAGCTGCGCCTGGATCGCGAACAGCCGCTGACGTTCCTGGAATTCAACTACATGATTCTCCAGGCCTATGACTTCCGCGAGCTGGCGCTGCGCCATGGCTGCCGCCTGCAGTTCGGCGGGTCTGACCAGTGGGGCAACATCGTTAACGGCATCGAGCTGACCCGGCGCATGAACGGGATCGAGGTCTATGGCGCGACCACGCCGCTGCTGACCACCGCCGATGGCGCCAAGATGGGCAAGTCGGTCAACGGCGCCGTCTGGCTGAACGAGGAACAGCTGCCCAACTACGATTTCTGGCAGTTCTGGCGCAATACCGACGATCGCGACGTGGGCCGCTTCCTGCGCATCTTCACCGACGTTCCGCTCGATGAAATCACCCGCCTGGAAGCGCTGCAAGGCAGCGAGATCAACGCCGCCAAGACGGTGCTGGCCAACGAGGTGACCGCGCTGATCCGTGGGCGCGAGGCTGCCGACGCTGCCGAGGCAACCGCCAAGGCCACGTTTGCCGGTGGTGGCCTGGGCCAGAACCTGCCGACGCTGGAAGTGGGCGAGCCCACGATCAGCGTGATCGAGGCGCTGATCGGCCTGGGCTTTGCCGCGAGCCGGGGTGAGGCCAAGCGCCTGATCGCCGGCGGCGGCGCCCGGCTGGATGGCGAGGCGATCACCGACGATACCGCCGTTATCGCGGTTTCGGCCGAGCGTCGGTTGTCTTCCGGCAAGAAGAAGCACGGCATAATCAAGCCCGCTTAACGACTTGCCGTTGCAGGGCGGCGGCAGGCCGCTGCCGCCCATTAACCAAATCTAAGTCAATCTGGATGTATTTTTCCCGCCTGTAATCCCTCATACCGGCAGGAGAAGCCATGTCCGGCGGCGCGCAGCTTTCAGTGACCGACCTGCGCCGGTCTACCCGCCACCCCGTTCACCTGCCGGTGATCGGGGAGCATCGCCGCCTGGGCGACGTGATGCTGAACATCGTCAATATTTCCACGACCGGCTTCATGGTGCGCGACACGCTCGACCTTGGCCGGGGTGAGCGGGTGACCATCCGCCTGCCCCAGATCGGCCGGATCGAGGCGTTTCTGGTGTGGAGCGATGAAAGCCGTGCTGGCTTCCAGTTCGAGCGGATCGTGCGGCACGATGATTTTGCCAAGATGATCAAACAGCTCCAGCCCAACACCCGCCTGCGCGGCAAGGGCTGATCGGGCGGGGGGCTGATCGGGCGCTGGCTGATCGGGGCCCGGCGCGATTGGCGCCGATCATGATTTTCTGAAACGACGACAAACAATTGTTGGCTTGGCAAAGCACTGGGCCGCTGCCACAGACCAAGCCGTGACCGACACCCCTGCCCCGGCGCCCGATAGCCCTTCATCACCGTTCCAGATTGCCGATTTCCGGCGGTTCTGGGTGGCACGCCTGTTTTCCGTCCTGGCCACGTCCGGCATGGTCGTGGTGCTGGGGTACCAGCTTTATGACGTCGCGCGCGGCCAATATGGCATGGGCATCAAGGAAGCGGCGTTTCAGCTTGGCCTGATGGGGCTGGTGCAGTTCCTGCCGCAGTTCGTGCTTACGCCCGTCGCCGGCGTCGTCGCCGATCGGTTCGACCGGCGGGTGATCGCCGGGCTGACCATGGTACTCGACGCGCTGATCGCGCTGGTGCTGACGATCGCCACCGCCAGTGGCACGCTGTCTCTGCCGCTGCTGTTTGCCATGGCCGCAGCGCATGGCACCAGCCGCGTGTTCATCGGCCCGGCCCTGTCATCGATCGCGCCCAACATCGTGCCGGCCAAGCTCATGCCGCGGGCGGTAGCGATCAATTCCATGGCGTGGCAGATCGGCTCGATGGGCGGGCCAGCGCTGGCCGGCGTGCTCTTCGCCTTCTCTCCTGCCTTGCCCTATGGCGTTTCGGTGGCGCTGCTGGCCTTGGCCGCATTCGGCGCATTCGGCATTCGCCGCCTGCCCCCGCCAGCGGAAAATCGCCGTACGCACCCGTTTCGGCAGGTCGCCGATGGCTTTCGCTTCGTGGCGCACGATCGGTTTCTGCTGGGCTGTATCACGCTCGATCTTTTTGCCGTGCTATTGGGCGGCGCAACCGCGCTGCTGCCGGTCTATGCCCGCGACATCCTGACGTTCGATGGCCATTCCGTGGGTTCCTATGGCCTGGGCGTGATGCGGGCCATGCCTGGGCTCGGTGCGGCGCTGGTCGCGGCATTCCTGGCGCGGCGCCCGGTCGAGCGCGAGGTCGGCGCCAAGATGCTGCTGGCGGTCGCCGCCTTTGGCGTGGCGACAATCGGCTTTGGCCTGTCGCGCAACCTGTTCCTGTCGCTGGCGATACTGGTGCTGATCGGCGCGGCGGACATGGTTTCGGTCTATATCCGCACCACCTTGGTGCAATTGCACACGCCAGACACCGTGCGCGGCCGCGTCTCGGCCATCTCGGGCCTGGCGATTTCCTGCTCCAACGAACTGGGTGACATGCAATCGGGCGTGGCTGCGGCCCTGCTTGGCGCAACCGGGGCGGTTGTGTTTGGCGGGGTGGGTGCGATAGTCGTTACCCTGGCCTGGGCGATCGGCTTTCCCGAATTGCGCCGCGCCCGGACCTTTGCTGCAAAATACCAATCCTGACCCGCTCAACACCAAGGAGCACACGCGACATGAAAGCGGATTCCATTCTCGCCACTATCGGCAACACGCCGCATGTTCGCCTGTCCCGCCTGTTTCCCGACCACGAGGTATGGGTGAAGAGCGAGCGCACCAATCCAGGTGGCTCGATCAAGGACAGGATCGCATTGGCCATGATCGAGGCCGCCGAAGCCGACGGCAGCCTCAAGCCCGGCGGCACCATCGTGGAGCCGACCTCGGGCAATACCGGCATTGGCCTCGCCATGGTGGCGGCGGTCAAGGGCTACAAGCTCGTGCTCGTCATGCCCGAATCGATGTCGATCGAGCGGCGCCGGCTGATGCTTGCCTATGGGGCCACGTTCGATCTGACGCCGCGCGAAAAGGGCATGAAGGGCGCGATCGAGCGCGCCAAGGAACTGGTGGCCGAAACGCCGGGCGCCTGGATGCCCCAGCAGTTCGACAATCCTGCCAACGTGGCCGTGCACGTGCGCACCACCGCGCAGGAAATCCTGGCCGATTTCGCCGATAGCCCGATCGACGTGCTGATCACCGGGGTTGGCACCGGCGGACACCTCACCGGCTGCGCCGAGGAACTCAAGAAGCACTGGCCGGATTTCAAGGCCTATGCCGTGGAACCGACGCTCTCGCCGGTCATTTCCGGGGGGCAGCCCGCGCCGCACCCGATCCAGGGCATCGGCGCCGGGTTCATTCCGGGCAACCTGCACACCCAGGCAATCGACGGTGCGATCCAGGTCGATCCGGCCGATGCCAAGGAATGGGCCCGCCGCTCGGCGCGTGAGGAAGGCCTTCTAGTCGGCATCTCCTCTGGCGCGACGCTGGCCGCCATCGCCGCCAAGCTGCGCGAACTGCCCGCCGGCAGCCGCGTGCTCGGCTTCAACTATGACACCGGCGAGCGCTACCTCTCGGTGCCCGATTTTCTTCCGGAGTAACCAGCCTTGAGCCTTGAACGCATCGATTATGCGCATGGTGACGTGGCGCTGACGGGGTGGCTTGCCCGCCCCGAAGGCGCCCCGCGCGGCGCGATCCTGATCCTGCCCACCATCGCCAACGTCAACGCCGGAATGGAACAGCGTGCGCGCATGCTGGCCGATCAAGGCTTTGTTGCCATGGTCGCCGATTTCTATGGCGAGCCGGTGGAAAGCTTTGAAGCGTCGTTCCCGCTGGGCAATGCCCTGCGTGCCGATGTCGATCACTACCGCGCCCGCATCACCGCCGGGCTCGACGCGCTGGCCAAGGCGGCGCCGGGGCTAACGCTGTCGGCGATCGGCTATTGCATGGGCGGCCAGGCGGCGCTGGAACTGGCGCGCATGGACGCACCGATCGTGCTGGCGGCCAGCTTCCACGGCCTGCTCACCTCTGATCGCCCGGCCACGGCGGAAACCCCGATCAAGCCGCGCCTGCTGATCTGCCACGGCGATGCCGATCCGCTCGTCCCGCGCGAGCAGGTATTGGATTTCTGGAAGGAAATGGATGCCGCCAGCGGCAACTGGCACTTCCATGCCTATGCCGGGGTCAAGCACGGGTTCACTGATCCCGACAGCGAGGCGCGCGGCAAGGATTTCCTCGGCTATAACGCCAGCGCCGACCGCCAATCGTGGTTGGCGCTGACCGCGCTGCTCGACGAAATCTATAGCTGATATCCATCCGCCGCGGGGCGGTGGCCGGGCCGATCAGGTCGGGCCGCCGCCCTCGGCACCTTCCAGTTGCTGCACTTGCGCGACGAAGCCTTCCAGCTCGGCAATCGTGCTGGCGATATCGGCCTGCTGGCACACCAGAGCAGCGATGCGTTCGCGGCACTTGGCGATCGTCACCTTGCGCTGCTGCGCACGGCCATCGCCCAGATCGTAGAGATCGATCATCTCGCGAATGTCAGCCAGGCTGAAACCCACGTTCTTGGCGCGCATGATCCACGCCAGCCGCGCCCGATCACGCCGGGAATAGATCCGCGCCGTACCGTGCCGCGTCGGCGAAATCAGGCCCTCGTCCTCATAGAACCGCAGCGCACGCGCGGTTACGCCGAATTCGGCCGACAGGTCGGTGATGGTGAACTGGTCGCGGGCCAGGGCATCGGGCCGGTCAAGATGGCCGGTATGGGAAGAGGCGGGCACGGTGTCCATGCCCGCCACGATACCGCGCAGCTTACGTAAACGTCAAACCTCAATCCGCTCCAGCGTCCCTTGCGGGGTAATCCGGCGATAGAAGCAGCTTTGCGCCAGGGTGTGGCAGGCCGGGCCAACCGGCTCGACCCGCAGTTCGAGCGCATCCTGGTCACAGTCCACGCGGATTTCGAGCACCTTGAGCACGTGGCCCGAGGTTTCGCCTTTCATCCACTGCTTCTGGCGCGAGCGCGACCAGAAGTGCGCCAGACCGGTTTCGCGCGTGCGGGTGATCGCCTCGGCATCCATGTGCGCCAGCATCAGCAACTGCCCAGTGCGGTGATCGATCGCCACGGCGGTGACCAGGCCGTGAGAATCGAAGCGCGGCATGAAGGCGGTGCCCTGTTCGCGCTGTAGCGAATCGTTATCGACCGACACGGTAGGTAATTCCCTTCTGCAAACGGGCTGCCACAGCATACATTGTTGCACGATAACCACATGGCCTGGGCAAAATCGGCGGCATACGCATGTCCCCCTTCCTTCCGGCGGCGCAATCGTCAAGAAAGAACATGCGGTTTGAGGGAACCGCGATCTGAACCGCCGAAAGGCGGCGCGGCAAGCGCCAAAGTTCAGGGACACGCGAGGGACCGGGGGGCTGGTTCGACCTTCTGACTAGGAAGGCGCAGCCATCTGGAGATATTGAGCGACGGGGTTACGGTCAGGGCCGAGAGGGAGCCCCGTCAATCACAAGGTTTCGTCACGAAACGCCCGGGCCGCAAGGTTCCGGGCGTTTTCGGTTAGATGCCGCTTGCATCGCGCCTGTCGCCCGCGAATCAACTCTCCTTTTTTACCCCCGCCCTTCGGCCTCGCGCAGCACGCGGGCAAAGCAGGCGATCTTGACCTTGGCCGCGCCGGCGCGGCGCAGCGCCCGCACGCAGGCATCGCTGGTGGCGCCGCTGGTTAGGACGTCATCGACCAGCAGTACCTGCGCACCGCGCAAAGACGCGGCATGGCGCGGATGAGGCGCGATGGCGCCCGCCAGCGCCTGCGCGCGCGCCTTGGCACCCAGACCGCCGAGCGAAGGCGTGCGCTTGCGCCGCACCAGCGCATCGACCAGCAGGCGCTGCCCGGTCGCCCGCGCAATCTGCGTTGCCAGCAATGCTGACTGATTATAGCCGCGCTGCCACAGCCGCCAGCGGTGCAGCGGCACCGGCACGATCAGCCATTCCCCGTCGAGTGGCGGCAGGCGCGCCACCATCAGGCGTGCCATCAGCCCGGCCAGCCCCACCTTGCGGCCATGCTTGAATCGCAGCACCAGGGTGCGTGTGGCATCGCCATAGAGCGTGGCGGCAGCGATCCCATCATGCCGTGGCGGCTGCGCCATGCAGGGGGCGCACAGCGCCGCCTCATCACGCGCCAGGCTGGTTTCCAGGGGGCGCTGGCACAAGTGGCAGCTCGGCTCCCCGGGGATTTCCAGGTTGGCCCAGCACGCGGCGCACAACCCGCCATGCGTGGCCAGGGTTTCCCCGCACAGCGGGCAGCGCGGCGGAAACAGCAGGTCAACGACCGGGGCAAGAAACGCGGGGCGCAGCATCGCTGGCCATGCTTCCACCAGCGCAAGAGGCTTGGCAAGCGCGCAGCTTGCGGGCAGGCAGCACGGCATGGCCCAAACCACGCCCCCCGCCCCGCCCGAAATCTTTGCCCGCCACCGCCGCCTGGCCCAGCGCGCCCGCATGCGCCGACTGGCCACGCGGCCCGATGCCGCGCGCTTCCTGGCCGATGACATGATCGAGGACATGCTCGATCGCCTTGCGTTCCTGCGCCACACGCCGCAGACCGCGCTGATTATCGGCGATGTGGACCACAGCCTGGGCGCCGCGCTGGCCGCGCAAGGCGTGGCCGTCACCCACGCTGATCCGGCTGCCCTGCCCGGTGAGATCAATGTGGACCAGGAAGCGCCGCTGCCCTTTGCCCAGGGGTTTGATTTCATCGCCGTGCTGGGCACGCTCGACACGGTGAACGATCTGCCTGGCGCGCTGGTCCACCTGCGCCGCGCACTGGCGCCCGATGGCCTGGCGATGGTGAGCTTTACCGCCGCCGGCAGCCTGCCGGCGCTGCGCAGCGTGATGCTGGCCGCCGACGCGGATCGGCCCGCCCCGCGCGTACACCCGCAAGTGGATGTGCGCGCTGGCGGGCAATTGCTGCAACGCGCCGGCTTTGCCGATCCGGTGATCGACAGCCGCAGCCTGGCCGTACGCTATCGCAGCCTGACCCGGCTCGTGCAGGACTTGCGCGACCAGGGCCTGTCCAACTGCCTCGCCCGCCCCGGCGCGCCGCTCGGCAAGGCCGCCCTGGCCCGCGCGCAAGAAGCCTTTGCCGCCGCCGCTGATGCGGAAGGGCGGGTTACCGAGACGTTCGAAATCCTGACGCTGAGCGGCTGGGCCAAGCCGCTGCGCGCGCCGAAGTTTTAGGCGGAACGCCCCCTCCACCACCGCTGCGCGGCGGTCCCCCTCCCCATGCCATGGGGAGGATCGCCAAGGTCCTCCCCACAGCGTGGGGAGGGGGACCAGCCGCAGGCTGGTGGAGGGGCTTTGATCCTTACGCCTTCAATGCCGCCTGCGCTGCGGCCAGGCGCGCGATCGGCACGCGGTAGGGGCTGGCCGAGACGTAATCGAGGCCGACCTTTTCGCAGAATGCGATCGAGGCGGGATCGCCGCCGTGCTCGCCGCAGATGCCCAGCTTGATATCGGGGCGGGTCTGGCGGCCGCGCTCGGCCGCCAGTTCCACCAGTTGGCCCACGCCCTCGATATCCAGGCTGACGAACGGGTCGCGCGGATAGATGCCCTGGTCGACATAGGGGTTGAGGAAGCGCGCGGCATCGTCGCGGCTTACGCCCAGGGTGGTCTGCGTCAAGTCGTTGGTGCCGAACGAGAAGAACGTGCCTTCCTCGGCAATTTCCCCGGCCATCAGCGCGGCGCGTGGCAGCTCGATCATCGTGCCGACCAGGTAATCCAGCGTCTTGCCCTTGTCGGCAAAGACCTGTGCGGCCACGCGATCGACCAGCGCGCGCAGGATCTGCAGTTCCTTCTTGGTGGCGACGAGCGGGATCATCACCTCGGGCACGACTGCTTCGCCAGACTTGGTGGCCACTTCCACCGCCGCCTCGAAGATCGCCTGGGCCTGCATCTCATAGATTTCGGGGAATGTGATCCCCAGGCGGCAGCCGCGATGGCCCAGCATCGGGTTGAATTCATGCAGTTCCCCGGCACGGCGCTTGAGATGGTCGACACCCAGGCCGGTCACTTCGGCCAGTTCCTCGAACTCTGCATCGGCATGCGGCAGGAATTCGTGCAGCGGCGGATCGAGCAGGCGGATCGTCACGGGCAGGCCGGCCATCACCTCGAAGATCGCGATGAAATCAGCGCGCTGTTCGGGCAGCAGCTTGGCCAGCGCGGCGCGGCGGCCGGCTTCGTCTTCGGCCAGGATCATCTGGCGCACGGCGGAAATGCGCCCGGCTTCGAAGAACATATGCTCGGTGCGGCACAGGCCAATGCCTTCGGCGCCGAACTGGCGCGCCACCTGGCAATCCATCGGCGTTTCCGCGTTGGTGCGCACTTTCATGCGGCGGTGCTTGTCGGCCCAGACCATCAGCGTGGCGAAATCGCCGACCAGTTCGGGTTCCACCATCGCCACTTCGCCGGCCATGATCTCGCCGGTCGAGCCGTCAAGCGTGATCACGTCGCCTTCGGCCAGGTCACGGGTGCCGATCCGCGCCTTGCGCGCGGCCATGTCGATCGACAGGCCCGACGCGCCGGACACACAGGGACGGCCCATGCCGCGCGCCACCACCGCAGCGTGGCTGGTCATGCCGCCGCGCGCGGTGAGGATGCCCTTGGCCGCGTGCATGCCGTGAATGTCTTCGGGGCTGGTTTCCACGCGCACCAGGATCACGCTGTCGCCGCGCTCGGCACGCGCCTGGGCAGTGTCGGCATCGAACACGATCGCGCCGCTGGCCGCGCCCGGCGAGGCCGGCAGTCCCTTGGCCAGCACATCGCGCGGCGCCTTGGGATCGAGCGTGGGGTGGAGCAGCTGGTCGAGCGCCATGGGATCGACCCGGGCGATCGCGGTGGCTTCATCGATCAGGCCCTCGCCCACCATGTCCACCGCCATCTTGAGCGCGGCCTTGGCGGTGCGCTTGCCCGAGCGGGTCTGCAGCATCCACAGCTTGTTCTTTTCAACCGTGAACTCGATGTCCTGCATGTCCTTGTAGTGCTTTTCCAGCAGCTCGAACACGCTGGCCAGCTCGGCGTAGGCCTGCGGCATGGCCTCTTCCATCGACAGCGGCTTGGCCCCGGCCCGCTCGCGCGCGGCCAAGGTCAGATATTGCGGGGTGCGGATGCCGGCCACCACGTCTTCGCCCTGGGCGTTGACCAGCCATTCGCCGTAATAGGCCTTTTCGCCGGTCGCCGGATCGCGGGTGAAGGCAACGCCCGTGGCCGAGGTATCGCCCATGTTGCCGAACACCATGGCCTGGACGTTGACCGCCGTGCCCCATTCGGCCGGAATGTCGTTGAGCTTGCGATAGACCTTGGCGCGTTCGCTTTCCCAGCTATCGAATACCGCGCCGATCGCGCCCCACAGCTGCTCGTGCACGTCCTGCGGGAACGGGCGGCCCAGTTCCTCTTCGACGATCGCCTTGTATTCGCCCACCAGCTTGCGCCAGTTGTCCGCGCTCATTTCCACATCGGCGTAATAGCCGTTGTCTTCCTTGGCGATTTCCAGCGCATCTTCAAAGCGATGGTGGTCCACGCCCAGCACAACGTCGGAATACATCTGGATGAAACGGCGATAGCTGTCCCAGGCAAAGCGCGCGTCGCCGGAATCGGCCGAAAGCCCTTCCACCGTCACGTCGTTGAGGCCGAGGTTGAGCACGGTATCCATCATGCCCGGCATCGACACCCGCGCGCCCGAGCGCACCGAGACCAGCAGCGGATTGGCCGCATCGCCGAACACGCGGCCGGTCGCCGCTTCGATGTGCGAGAGCCCGGCGGCAACGCCGGCCTTGATGTCGGCGTCAAACTGCTTGCCGGCCGAATTGTATTGCGTGCACACTTCGGTGCTGATGGTGAAGCCCGGCGGCACCGGCAGGCCGATGCCCGCCATCTCGGCCAGGTTGGCGCCCTTGCCCCCGGTAATGGTCTTGTCCTTGGCCCGAGGATCGTCGTTACGCGCACCACCGCCGAAATGGAATACGTATGCACTCATGATTACAGTCCGTTCCTTGAGCAAAGGTCAGTCATTGCGAGGTCCAGGAAGTGGACCGAGGGCGGTTAGCCCTCGATCCGCGAGAAGTCCGCTACTTTGTGCACCGCAGCACGGAATTGGTCAAGCAGGGCCAAGCGATGGGCACGCTTTTCCGCATCTGCGTCATTGACCGTAACGTCATCGAAAAACGCGTCGATCGGCGCGCGGAGCGAGGCGAGCGCAGCCATGGCGGTGGTGAATGCCTCTTGCGCCACAGCCTCGTCCACCTGCGGCTCGGCCTGGGCGAGCGCCGCCATCAGCGCCGCTTCGGCCGGTTCGGGGGTGTAGGACAGCGCCGCTTCGCCATGGGCAAACTCGGCCGCGATATCCTTGAATAGCGGATCGTCGACCAGCACCAGCGGGTCTTCCTCGCCAGTGGGCGGCACCACGCCCTCGCCCTGCGCGCCGGCCGTGGCGGCGGCTTCCTTCTTGAGGATATTGGCCGCGCGCTTGTAGCCCGCCAGCAGGTTGACGCCATCCTCGGTGCCGACGAACGCCTGAAGCGCCGACACGCGCGCCAGCAGGCGCACGAGATCGCTTTCACCGCCGAGGGCAAGCACGGCATCGATCAGGTCGTGGCGCACGCCGGCTTCACGCTGTTGCACCTTGAGACGGTCGGCAAAGAAGCCGAGCAAGTCACCTTCGGCCACGGCGAAGCGCAGATGGTTCTCGGTGATCAGGCGAATGATGCCCAGGGCGGCACGGCGCAGCGCGAAGGGGTCTTTCGACCCGGTCGGCTTTTCGTCGATCGCAAAGAAGCTGCGCAGCGTATCGAGCTTGTCCGCCAACGCGACGCACACCGAAACCGGCGCGGTGGGTACATCGTCACCCTGCCCCACCGGCTTGTAGTGATCGCGGATCGCGTCGGCCACGGCATCACCCAGGCCTTCGGCGCGGGCGTAATAGCCGCCCATCAGGCCCTGCAGTTCGGGGAACTCGCCAACCATGTCGGTGACGAGATCGGCCTTGCACAGCTGCGCCGCCTGGCGCGCCAGGGCCGGATCGGCGCCGGGCACCACGCCTTCGCGGGCGAGCCATTCGGCCAGGTCGGCCACGCGGGCGACCTTGTCGGCCACGCTGCCCAGCTTTTCGTGGAACGTGATGCGCGCCAGCTTTTCCGCCTGGCGGGCGAGCGGAACCTTCTTGTCCTGCTCCCAGAAAAAGCGGGCGTCGGACAGGCGCGCGGCGAGCACCTTGCGGTTGCCCGCCACGATCGCCGCGCCGCCATCGGTGGCGGCGATATTGGCGGTGCAGACAAAGGCATTGGCCAGCTTGCCGGCAGCGTCGCGGCAGATGAAATACTTCTGGTTGACCCGCGCGGTCAGCTGAATCACTTCTGGCGGCACGTCGAGGAACGCCTCGTCAAAACCGCCGAGCAGCGGCTGGGGCCATTCGGTCAGGCCGGCGTTTTCCACCACCAGGCCTTCATCGTCCACCAGCACGAGGCCGGCGGCCTGCGCCGCGGCGCGCGCCTTGTCGCGCACGATGGCTTCTCGCTCGGCGTGGTCGACGATCACGTAGGCTTCGCGCAAGCGGGCGGCATAGTCGGCCGCGCCAGTGATGGTGATGTCACCGCGGTGGTGGAAACGGTGCCCACGCGTGACCGTGCCAGAGCGGATGCCGCCCACTTCAAGGTCGATCGCCTCGTCGCCCAGGATTGCGATGATGCCCGAGAGCGGGCGCACCCAGCGCAAGGATTCCGGGCTGAACGAAGCGGCGCCCCAGCGCTGCGACTTGGGCCAGGGAAACGCGCGAACGATCGCCGGGATGGCCTGCGCCAGCACGTCCTTGGTCGCGCGGCCGGGCTTTTCGGTGATGGCGAACAGCACGCCATCGCGCTCGGTCAGTTGCTCGCGGGTCAACCCGGTCTTGCGCAGGAAGCCTTCCAGTGCCTGCGGCGGGGCCGAGGCGCGCGGCCCCTTCACTTCCTCGCTGACGGCTTGCGTGCCCAGCGGCAGATCGCGCGCGATCAGCGCCAGCCGGCGCGGGGTGGACCATACGGTGATCGCGCCCGGCGTCAGCCCGGCGGCGGTCAGTTCCTTGACGAACAGCTTTTCCAGATCGGCGCGCGCGCCGGCCTGCATCCGCGCGGGGATTTCTTCGCTGCGCAGTTCGAGCAGGAAATCGGCGGTCATGCGGCGTCTCGCTTGAGTGTGTTCAAGGTGGTGTCAGCGCCCTTCGACAGGCTCAGGGCGAACGGGGTGTGAGAACCGATCCAGAGGTCCGTTGGGGCTGAGCTTGTCGAAGCCCCACGCGCAACCAACCGGCTCATGCGCTCCACCCCGGGAATTTCTGCGCCCACTCGTCCTTGTACTTGTCCATGTAGGCTTCGCACGAACCGCGCGCGAGGTCGCGCACCTTGCCCATGTAGCTGGCGCGTTCCTGCACCGAGATCACGCCGCGCGCCTGCAACAGGTTGAACACGTGGCTGGCCTCGATCGCCTGTTCATAGGCCGGGATCGGCAGCTTGGCATCGAGGCAGTTGCGGCATTCCGCCACCGCCTTGTTGAACAGGTCGAACAGCGCGTCGGTGTTGGCGATCTCGAAGTTCCACTTCGACATCTGGCGTTCGTTTTCCAGGAACACCTGCCCATAGGTCACGCCGTGACTGTTATAGGCCAGGTCATAGACGTTATCGACGCCTTGGATGTACATCGCCAGGCGTTCCAGGCCATAGGTCAGCTCGCCGGCCACCGGCTTGCAATCAAACCCGCCCATCTGCTGGAAATAGGTGAACTGAGTCACTTCCATCCCGTCGCACCACACTTCCCAGCCCAGGCCCCAGGCGCCCAGCGTCGGGCTTTCCCAGTCATCCTCGACAAAGCGGATATCGTGCTGCAGCGGATCAACGCCGATGGCGCGCAGGCTGTCGAGATAGAGATCCTGCATGTCGGCCGGGCTCGGCTTCATGATCACCTGGTACTGGTAATAATGCTGAAGCCGGTTGGGATTTTCGCCATAGCGGCCGTCGGTCGGCCGGCGGCTGGGCTGGACATAGGCCGCGTTCCACGGCTCTGGCCCCAGCGAACGCAGCGTGGTGGCCGGGTGAAACGTGCCCGCGCCCACGCGCATGTCATAGGGTTGCAGGACAAGGCAGCCCTTGTCGCTCCAATAGGCATGGAGGCGCAGGATCATGTCCTGCAGGCTGAGCGGCTTTGGTGCAGTATCGGCCATGGTGTGCCGCCCATGGCCGATGGCGCAGCGCAAATCAACCGCCAGCAGGCGCAACATGGGGACTTCCCATTGCGCGCTGCCCTGTGCATGGGACAGGGCATGCGCCGCTTCCTTGCCCAGATCTCCGTCCGCATCGCCGCCTGTGCCGCCATCGCGCTGCTGCAGGCCCCTTTTTCTGCCCATGCGCAGACCATCCCGCTGCCGGCGCCGCAAGCGGAGCAGGCCGATGCCGCGCCCTCGCGCCCGGCACTGTGGAAAGTGGCCGATGCCGATACCACGATCTGGCTGTTCGGCACGATCCACATGCTGCCCAAGGGCGGCGCGCCGTGGCTGGTCGGCCCCGTCGCCAAGGCGCTCAACGGATCGGACACGCTGGTGACCGAGGTGACGCAGGCCGATATGCATGGGGCGATCGACACAGCGCCCGGCCTGCTGCCCAAGGGGCAGACCCTGACTGCTCTGCTGGGGCCACAGCGCGCGGCACGGCTGGCGGCCACGCTCACCGCTTCGGGTGTGCCGGCCAGGCAGCTGGATGGCTACAAGCCGTGGATGGCGGCCACCGCGCTTTCGATGCTGCCGCTGGTGCAGCGTGGCTATCAGCCGTCGCACGGCGTGGAAGCCGCACTGCAGGCGGCCCACCCGCAACGGCAAGCAGGGCTGGAGACCGTGGCGTTCCAGCTTGGGCTGATCGACAGCCTGCCCCAGGATGCCCAGATCGCCTGGCTCGATAGCGTGATCGCCCAGTACGACACGATCGGCGAACAGATCGCCGGCATCGTTGCGGCCTGGCGCCAGGGCAATGCCGAGGAACTGGGCAAGCTGATGACCGCCGACATGCAGGACGATCCCCGCCTGATCGACGCGCTGCTGATCCGCCGCAATGCCACCTGGGCCAAGTGGATCGAACAGCGGCTGAAAACGCCGGGCACCGTGTTCATGGCCGTGGGCGCCGGGCATCTGGCCGGCAAGGGCAGCGTGCAGGAAGACCTGGCGCGCGACGGCATCACTGTGACGCGGGTGCAATGAGCATGACCATGCGCTGGAAACCGTTCCTCGTCGCCGCCCTCGCCCTGCTGGCTGCCGCCTGTCACAAGGCCGCGCCACCGCCGCTGCCTGCCAAGGTGGCGTTGTGGGAAATCGCCGATACCAGCGGCACGCGCGGCTGGATATTCGGCACTGTCCATGCCCTGCCCGCCGGGGTGCAATGGCGCCGCCCGGCGATCGACCGCGCGCTGGCCAATGCCGATCGCCTGGTGCTGGAAATCGCCCAGCCGCTCGATGGCAATGTCGCCGGCGTCGCCCTGGCGCGCCTTGCCTATACCCCCGGCCTGCCGCCGCCCTCGGCGCGCGTGGCGATGAAGTATCGCGATGCGCTGGCCAAGGTTTACAAAGACCTCCACCTGACCGACGCGCAATTCCAGAACGAGGAATCCTGGGCGGTCGCCCTGCAGATTGCCGCGATCGGCGGCCAGAAGGAAGGCATGGACCCAGCCAGCGGGGTGGAGCCGCAACTGCGCAAGCTGATCGGCACCAAGCCGGTAGCGGGCCTGGAAACGCTCGATGGGCAGTTTGGCATATTCGATGCGCTGCCCGATCGCGCGCAGCAGACCCTGCTGGAACAGATCGCCGTGGAAGCGGCCGATAACCGCGACGACGATGCCGACATGGTGCGCCTGTGGCTGCGCGGCGATGACCTGGGCATTGCGCGCGAAAGCCAGAAGGGCTTCCTGGCTGATCCCACGCTGCACCAGGCATTGCTCACCGCGCGCAACGCGGACTGGGCCAGCCAGATCGATGCCATGCTCAAGGATGGCGCCGCGCCGTTCATCGCCGTGGGCGCAGCGCACGTGGCCGGCAGCGATGGCCTGCCCGCGCTGCTCCAAGCCAAGGGCTGGCTGGTGCGCCGGGTGGAGTGATCGCGCACGCCCCTTGCTTTTTCGGCCCGATCCGCTAAGGGCCGCCGCTTCCCCGTCATGGTCATCCCTGGAGGCGTGGCGGAAGGAACATGCAACAGATTTATTTCGGAAGGTATTTCACATGAGCGAGACGCTGACCCTGTCGGCTGAGCTGCGCGAACGGGCAGGCAAGGGAGCCTCCCGTGCCCTGCGCCGCGAAGGCCGCACTCCTGCCGTGGTTTATGGCGGCAACCAGGAACCGGTTGCCATCCACCTCGAAGAAAAGGAACTGGCACGTGCCCTGGGCACCGGCCACTTCTTCAACTCGATCGTCGAACTGACCATCGGCGGCAAGAAGGTCCGCACTCTGCCCAAGGACGTGGCTTTCCACGCCGTGAGCGACCGTCCGCAGCACGCAGACTTCCTGCGCGTGAGCGCGAATGCCGAAGTGCACGTGAACGTGCCCGTGGTGTTCCAGAACGAAGAAAAGGCCCCCGGCATCAAGCAGGGCGGCGTGCTCAACGTTGTGCGCCACGAACTGGAACTGGTGTGCGAAGCCAACAAGATCCCCGATGACATCATCGTCGATCTTTCGGGCCTGGAAATCGGCGATTCGGTGCACATCAGCGCCGTGAAGCTGCCGGCCGGCGCCCGCTCGGCGATCACCGACCGCGATTTCACCATCGCGACGATCGCCACGCCGACCGTTCTGACCGAGGAAGAAGAAGCTCCTGCTGGCGAAGCCAGCGAAGGCTGATCTTTCCGGCACGGCAGCTTTCGGGCTGCCGCATCGGTTCAAGGAACCCCTCCCCCAACCGGGAGGGGTTCTTTTTTGCGCCGCGCCCATGCAATAGGCACGCGCGCCACACCTGCAAACCACAACCGGAGCGTCTGCCATGCAAGTCTGGGTTGGCCTGGGAAATCCCGGCCCGCAATACGCCCTGCACCGCCACAACGTGGGCTTCATGGCGCTCGACACGATTGCCGATGTCCACGGCTTTGGCCCGGTGCAGAAGAAGTTCCAGGGCTGGGTGCAGGAAGGCCGCATCGGCGGGCAGAAGATCATCCTGCTCAAGCCCGCTACGTTCATGAACGAAAGCGGCCGCGCCGTGGGCGAGGCACTGCGCTTCTACAAGCTCGCCACCGATGCCCTCACCGTGTTTCATGACGAACTGGACCTGGCGCCGTTCAAAGTGAAAGTGAAGCAGGGCGGCGGCCATGCCGGGCACAACGGGCTGCGTTCGATCGACCAGCACTGTGGCGCGGAATTCCGCCGCGTGCGCCTGGGCATCGGCCACCCCGGCCACAAGGACCGCGTGACCGGCTATGTCCTGGGCCCCTTTGCCAAGGCGGAGCACGATGACCTGGTCACCATGCTGGGCGCCGTGGCAGCAGAAGCCGATCGTCTGGCCCAAGGCGACGATACCCGCTTCATGAGTGATGTGGCCCGGCGCCAGCAGGATTGAAATGTCCTGAAAAGGTTAACGCAGATTCCCGGAGAAACCGTCGGAATCGCTTACAACCGGCATATCCGTGAAACGGCGTTAACCACCAAAATGCGCCGATTTCTGCAATTGGCACCGCTTTTGCTTTTATCTCTGTCAACCAAGACATTGCTTTCGGATCTGATCGTTCGAAGGCCTGCCTTGCAGATTACAACGTCACGTTTGACAGGGGACCTGACCATGAAGCGTTCGATTGCCATCCTCGCCGCCGCGCTGACCACCACCATCGCTGCAGCCCCGGCCCACGCCACCTTCTTCCACACGCACTATTGCAACTGCGGCCACTCGGCCGGTGCGGCGATGTGCGGCAGCACCTCGTCGACTTCGACCTCGACCTCGGGTGGCAGCACCACGTCTTCGACCACCTCGTCCACCTCGGGCGGTTCGACCACGTCGTCGACTTCGGGTGGCAGCACCACTTCGACCTCGACCGGCGGCTCGACCACGTCGTCGACTTCGGGCGGCAGCACCACCTCGTCGTCGACCGGCGGCACCGACGTGCCGGAACCGGGCATGCTGGGCCTGATGGGCGCTGGCCTGGCTGGCCTGGCGTTCGTGCGTCGTCGTCGCCGCTGAAGGCTTGGCGCGGGCTGGGACACACCAGCGCAGGGACGGGCCGGCACGCTGAACGCATGCCACCCGGCTGACCCAAAGCCCGCCTAACGCCGATGTTTCGCGAAAAAATGCCGTCCAAGCCTGGCTTGGGCGGCATTTTTGCGTTCGGATGGAGTGTGCGCCGTCAGTGGGCCTGGGCGCGAGCGAGATCGGCGCGGAACAGGCGGTTGGCCGGATCGGCATCGACTGCGCTCTGCATCAGGCGTTGGGCGGCGGCCATGTCCTGCCCGGCGTTGAGCCGCACGAGGCCAGCGATGTGCAGCATGTCGGGATCGCGCGGCGCCTGGGCCAGAGCGCGGTCGGCATAGGCGATCGCTTCCTGGTGGCGACCAGCGCTGGTGCAGGCCACCGCCAGCCGCTTGAGCACTTCGGGATCGCTGCCATTGCCCAGCAGCGTGGTATAGGCGGTAATCGCTGCGGCCCAATCGCGCCGGCCCAGCGCGGCCTGGCCATCGGCGGCCAGGCGCTGGTCCTGCTGCCACTGGCCGGAGCGGAGCCGCGCCGCCAGCGCATCGGCCGAGGGATCACCCGCTGCCCGCGCCGCACGCAGGGCCAGATCGAGTTCGCGCTGGCCAGCCAGCAGCGAATCCGACAAGGGCCGGATCGTGCGCAGCGCCGTGCCGGGATCGCCGGTGGCCAGTTGTGCTTCGGCCAGCATCATGCGCGAATAGGGATTTTGCGGCGAGAGCAGCAGCGCGCGGGCAAAGATCACGCGGGCCTGCTCGGGATGGCCCAGACGCAGCAACGCCTCGGCATAGGTCAGCCCGTTGGGGGTGCGTGGATCGAGATCGACCTCATGCGGCGCCAAGAGCTGGCGTACCTTTTCCCAATCGCCTTTTTCGCTGGCGAACTGCACCTGCAGATCGAGCACGCGTGAATCGCCCGGCGCGAGGCGCGCGGCCTTGCCGATGAGGCCGATCGCGCGGTCGAGCTGGCTTTGCATGTCAGCCAGGTTGGCCCGCTCGATCAGCGGCTCGATCCGGCGGGGATAGGCCGCGATTGCGCGGTCATAGGCAGCGCCGGCCGCGTCTAGCTGGCCTTGCCGGACCCGCAGCGCCCCTTCGACCATCGCGGTATCGAGGCCCTTGGGATCGAGCCGCTGCATCACGGCCAGGACCTGGTCGGCCCCGGCAAAATCTTCGGCCGTGATCAGGAAGCGGGCATAGTCGCGCGCGAGTTGCACATTGTCTCCGGCGGCCATGCCCTGGCGAAATGCAGAAAGTGCCTGGGCATTGTCACCCAGAGCCTGGTGCGCTGCGGCCCGCAGGCGCCAGGCATCGGCATCGCCATCCTGGCCCAGCAGCGACAGCGCCTGGCGCGGCAGGCCGCGCAGCAGGGCTGCTTCGGCCTTCATGCGGTTGACCGCCGGCCCGCCACCGCCGGCATCTTCCAGCCGCGTCAGCGTTGCCTGCGCGCCATCGCCATCGCCCATCTGCAACTGCGCACGGGCGAGCAGCCGCAGCAGCGCCTGCGAGTCGGCGGCGGGCAGCTTGCCCGAGTCGAGCGCGCTCAGCGCTTCCATCCGCGCCGTCACGAAATCCTGCGCGGCAAAGGCGCTGCGGGCCTTGGCAGCATGGGCGGCGGGATTGTCGCCACAGCCGGCCAGCACCAGGGCCAGCGCCAATGCCGGCGTGATCAGCGCGCCGCGCGGCAGACCGGCACGGGCATGGCGGTGCAAAAACGATGGCAGGATAGCGCGCCTCATGCCGGTTGCCATGCCAGCAAGGCCTGAAACTTCGGTGAAGATTGCCGACCGGCCACGCAAAACCCCTTGCCACAGGGCGCTGCCCCCTTGACCTTGGGCCTACAAGCCACCATCGCGGCCGGCAATATGCGGCCCCGCATCGGCTTGGGGCCATAGCCAAGGACACGAAGATGGGTTTTCGTTGCGGGATCGTCGGCCTTCCCAATGTCGGCAAGTCGACGCTGTTCAACGCGCTGACCGAAACGCAGGCGGCCCAGGCCGCCAACTATCCGTTCTGCACGATCGAACCCAACGTGGGCAATGTCGGCGTGCCCGACGCGCGGCTCGATACCCTGGCTAAGATCGCCGGCAGCCAGAAGATCATCCCCACCCAGCTTGGCTTTGTCGACATCGCCGGCCTGGTGCGCGGTGCATCCAAGGGTGAAGGCCTGGGCAACCAGTTCCTGGGCAACATCCGCGAAGTGGATGCGATCATCCACGTGCTGCGCTGCTTTGAAAACGACGATATCCAGCATGTCGATAACCGCGTCGATCCGCTGTCGGACGCCGACACGGTGGAAACCGAACTGATGCTGTCCGACCTGGAAAGCCTGGAAAAGCGCGTGCCTGCCGCCGCCAAGAAGGCGACCAGCGGCGACAAGGAAGCCAAGGCCATGGCCTCGGTGCTGGGCCAGGCGCTGGAACTGCTGCGCGAAGGCAAGCCCGCCCGCCTCACCCAGCCCAAGGACGACGAGGAAGAGCGCCTGTTCAAGCAGGCGCAGTTGCTCACCGCCAAGCCCGTGCTCTACGTCTGCAACGTGGAAGAGGAAAGCGCCGCCACCGGCAATGCCCACTCCGCCCGCGTGTTTGAAAAGGCCAAGGCAGAAGGCGCCGAAGCCGTGGTGGTCTCTGCCGCGATCGAGGCCGACCTGATCGGCATGGACAGCGAGGAACGCCTGGCGTTCCTGGCCGAACTGGGCCTGCATGAAACCGGTCTCAACCGCGTGATCCGCGCCGGGTATGACCTGCTGCACCTGCTGACCTTCTTCACCGTCGGCCCCAAGGAAGCCCGCGCCTGGACCGTCCACCAGGGCGCCAAGGCCCCCGAGGCTGCCGGCGAAATCCACTCCGACATGCAGCGCGGCTTCATCCGCGCCGAAACCATCGCGTTTGATGATTTCGTGGCGCTGGGCGGCGAAGCGGGCGCGCGCGATGCCGGCAAGCTGCGCCAGGAAGGCAAGGAATACATCGTCAAGGATGGCGATGTGATGCACTTCAAGTTCAACGTCTGAACCTGTGCGATCGCATGGTTGACGCATGGGGAAAGCAGGTTCACCCTGTCCCCATGCGATACTATGAAGATCTGGAAGTGGGCGCCGTTGCCCGGTTCGGGCAACGCCACGTCACGCGAGAGGAAGTGGTCGAGTTTGCGGGAAAATATGACCCGCAACCGTTCCATCTGTCTGACGAGGCGGCCGCCGCCACGCACTTCGGGCGGCTTTCCGCAAGTGGCTGGCATACCTGCGCCATGACCATGGCGATGATCGTGGAAGAGCAGGACCGCGCCGGCCACCAGGGCCTTGGTTCACCCGGCATCGACGAACTGCGCTGGCGCCACCCGGTCTATCCCGGCGACACGCTGCGCGTGGAAACCACGATCCTGAGCAAGCGGCGCAGCCAATCGCGCCCGGAAATGGGCCTGTTCCGCGCCGAAACCCGCGTGCTCAACCAGGATGACGTGATCGTACTGACCATGGTGAGCAACGCCATGGTGAGCACGCGCGACCCCAACGGCACCGACTGAACAGGCAGGGTCCATGAAAAAGGGCGCGCGTGGCATGGCCGCACGCGCCCGTTTCCTTGCATCAGATGTGCGTGATCACATCTTCTGGGCAGAGGTCTGATCGGCCGTGACCGGACGATGCAGCGCCGCGTTGTGCTTGGCGTGGTGATGACGCGCGTGGTGCTTCTTGGCCTTCTTGGGGTGGGTCTTGGCCCACTTCCAACGCTCAAGCGAGCGCAGGCGCGTTTCCAGCGTATCGGCACGGCTGCCGGCCGATTGCGCCGCCATCGAGGCGGCCTGGGCGGCCGAACCGGCGCTCTGCGCCGCAGTCATAGCGTTGTTGGCCGAACCCTGTGCCTGCGCCGCAGCCTGTGCCGCGGAATCGGCCGAACCCTGCGCCCGCTGCGCCGTCATTACGCCTTCATCAGCGCGCGCCTGTGCCTGATCGGCCGCAGCCTGGGCCCGCTTAACCGATCCGGTGGTTGCACACCCTGCCAGCGCCATTGGCAGAAGTGCGGAAAGCAACACGATTTGACGACCCTTGTTCATAGGCGTTTCCCTTAGTCTTTGGCGCCCCCGCGCGATGCAAGACGCATGAGAGGGCAAAGAGTCACGCCGAAATGGACCGAAACGCGCCAGATTGGTGCTTTTGCAAGATATGGTGCGCAAACCTACATCGGCTTGCACTGCACATTGCCCTTGGCGGTATAAACCGGGCGGCTATCGGCGTCGGAAATCACCAGTTGCCCGTCAAAGCTGTCGATCACGCCCATCGTCTTGGCCTTGCCATCATCGATCCGCGTCAGCGTCAGCGCCCACTCGCGCCCGGTATAGTGCGACCAGCCGTGCTGCGGCAGCTTGGCACTGCCCTTGTCGGCGGCCAATACCACGATCTGATCCTTGATCTTGATGAGGCCGCGATCCTCCTGCGCCAGCAGCACCGCCCCCATGCCACCATTGTCAGGCACGAAGTTGCATCCCGATCCGGTCAGCTTGCCTTTGGTAATGTCGAAAAAGTCGATGACCTGCGGGCTGATCTCCTGCGCCGGTGCCCGCTCCTTCTGCGCCGCCTCAACCTGGGCAATCGCCGCATCGTCGCTTTGCTGCGGGGCCTTGTGACACGCGGCGAGCAAAACCAGAGGCAGGGCAATAGCGGCACGATGCATGGGGTCTCTCCCGTAAAGGTCTTTGATCTGGATAATCGTGGAACAGCTGGCGACCAAACGGTTCCTCGCCCCCCTCCACCACGCGCTGCGCGCGCGTTTCCCCTCCCCCGGTGGGGGAGGATCTTCTCCCTGAACAAATCCTCCCCCACCGGGGGAGGTGGCGGGCCGCAGGCCCGACGGAGGGGGCGCTATTTCCGCCCGAACAGCTTCTCGATATCGCCGTGCGCCAGCTTCACCCAGGTCGGCCGGCCATGGTTGCATTGGCCCGAGCGTGGGGTCACTTCCATTTCGCGCAGCAGGGCGTTCATTTCCGGCACCGACAGCACGCGGCCAGCGCGCACCGAGCCGTGGCAGGCCATCGTCGCCAGCACCAGATCCAGCCGCTCGCCCAGCAGCAATGCATCGCCGTGCTTGGCCAGATCGTCGGCCACGTCGCGCACCAGGGCCTGGACATCGCCCTTGGCCAGCGCCGCCGGCACGCTGCGCACCAGCATGGCGGCCGGGCCGAAGCGTTCGAGAGCAAGGCCGAAATCGGCGAGGCGCGGCGCAGCTTCTTCGAGGCGGTCGCACGATGGTTCATCGAGGTCGACCACTTCGGGCAGCAAGAGGGCCTGGGCGGGAGCCGTGCCCTCGCCCGCGCCAGCGGCGCGCAGGCGTTCGAGGACGAGGCGTTCGTGCGCGGCGTGCTGGTCGACGATGACCAGGCCATCGCTTGCCTCAGCCACGATATAGGTCTTGGCCACCTGGCCCCGCGCCACGCCGAGCGGATGCTCCACCGCCTCGGGCACCGGCTCGGCCGCGGTTTCGGCACGGGCCACGGGCGGCGCCATCACGCCGGCTTCATAGCCGCGCCAGGCCTGCCCCGCCTCGCTCACGCGGGCGGGCTGATAGGACGGCGTGAAGATGCTGCCCTGGCGCGCCGGTTCAGGCGCGGGTGGCGGGGTGAAGAGCGGCGCCATTGCAACCGGTTCGGCCTGCCAGGCGCGCATCGCGCCGGCATCGGGCGCCTGGGCAGAGCGGCGATCGCCGGTGGAGAGGGCCTGGCGCAGGCCGGTGACGATCAATCCGCGCACCAGGGCGCTGTCGCGGAAACGCACTTCGGTCTTGGCGGGATGCACGTTCACGTCCACTTCCTCGGCGGGCACATCGAGGAACAGCGCCAGCACGGCATGGCGATCACGCGCCAGCATATCGGCATAGGCGCCGCGCACCGCGCCGAGCAGCAGCCGATCTTTCACCGGCCGGCCGTTGACGAACAGGTACTGGTGATCGGCCACGCCACGGTTGTAGGTCGGCAGGCCCGCAACCCCCATCAGGTGATAGTCGCCACGCAGCAGATCGACGGCCACGGCATTGTCGGCCAGTTCGCGTGCCACCAGTTGCGCCACGCGCGCGGCCAGGGTGTCACCAGGCTGGACATGCAGCGCGCGGCGCCCGTCATGCTCCAGCGTAAAACCGATATCGGGCCTGGCCATGGCCAGGCGCCGCACGACATCGAGGCTGGAGGCCCATTCCGAACGCGGGCTGCGCAGGAACTTGCGCCGCGCCGGGATCTTGCCAAACAGGTCTTCCACCCGCACCCGCGTGCCGGGCGGCAGCGCGGCGGGGCCTTCGTTCACCAGCGTGCCATGGTCGATGGTGCGTTTCCACGCCTCGCCATCGGCGCGGTTGCGGCTTTCAATGGTGACGCGCGCGACCGACGCGATCGAAGGCAGCGCCTCTCCGCGGAAGCCCAGTGTTGCGACCAGCTCGATCGCCTCGTCCGGCAATTTCGAGGTGGCATGGCGCTCCAATGCCAGGGCGATCTCGTCTGCGCGCATGCCGCAGCCATCGTCGGTCACCTCGATCAGGCCGAGGCCACCTTCGGCCAGACGCACCGAAATCTGCCCCGCGCCGGCATCGATCGCGTTTTCCACCAGCTCCTTGAGCGCGCTGGCGGGCCGCTCCACCACCTCGCCTGCGGCGATGCGATTGATCAGCGTGTCGGGCAGACGGCGGATGACGCGGGGTGTGCTGGTCATGATCCTGGCAAGGTAGCGACGAACGTGCCCTTTTTCGAGACGGGCAGCATGACTTATCCCATGGCGGCAGTGCACAAAATATTGGGTTTTCCCCCCCGCTTGCGCTAATGAGCCGCCTTCCCCGGGCGCTCACTTTTGCGCATAGGCCACCCATTGCGGTTGGTACCGCGCGCGAATCACACGGATTTTCTGATGGCATCGATGTTTTCCCGATTCTTCAAGTTCGGTTCCCAGAACATTGCGATCGACCTCGGCACGGCGAATACCCTCGTCTATGTCCAGGATCGCGGCATTGTTCTCAACGAACCCTCGGTCGTTGCCATCGAAACGCTGAACGGCATCAAGAAGGTCAAGGCCGTCGGCGATGACGCCAAGATGATGATGGGCAAGACGCCCGACAGCATCGAGGCGATCCGCCCGCTGCGCGACGGCGTGATTGCCGACATCGAAGTGGCAGAAGAAATGATCAAGCATTTCATCCGCAAGGTGAACGGCAGCAAGAGCCTGCTGCGCTACCCGGAAATCGTGATCTGCGTGCCCTCGGGCTCCACCTCGGTGGAACGCCGCGCGATCCGCGACGCGGCCAGCAATGCCGGCGCCAGCCAGGTCTATCTGATCCTCGAACCGATGGCCGCCGCGATCGGCGCCGACATGCCGGTTACCGAGCCGGTCGGCTCGATGGTGGTCGACATCGGCGGTGGCACCACCGAAGTGGCCGTGCTCTCGCTGCGCGGCCTGGCTTACACCACCTCGGTGCGTGTCGGCGGGGACAAGATGGACGAGGCCATCGTCAGCTATGTGCGCCGCCATCACAACCTGCTGATCGGCGAAGCCACGGCCGAGCGGATCAAGAAGGACTATGGCATCGCGACGATGCCGGCCGATGGCATTGGTGAAACCATCCACATCAAGGGCCGCGACCTGGTCAATGGCGTGCCCAAGGAAATCACCATCACCCAGGCCAACGTGGCCGAGGCGCTGTCTGAACCGATCGGCGCCATCGTCGAAGGCGTGCGCATCGCGCTGGAAAACACCGCCCCCGAACTGGCTGCCGATATCGTCGACCAGGGCATCGTGCTGACCGGCGGCGGCGCGCTGATCCGCGGGCTGGACGAGCACCTGCGCGAGGAAACCGGCCTGCCGGTGAGCGTGGCGGAAGATCCGCTGTCGTGCGTGGCGCTCGGCACTGGCCGCGCCATGGAAGATCCGATCTATCGCGGCGTGCTGATGACCGCCTGAGGAATGCCGGATTTGGAGCCACGGACGCACGCGGTGGCAGGGCGGTTCAGCCGGCCTTCATCGCGTGTCTGGCTTTGGCATAGTGTAGAGTATCAGGGGTAGAATATCATGGCGCGGTCGCCTGACCGGCGCCCGGGCTTTTCGCGCAGGGCGCAATACGGGATCTTTACTGGCTACGTGATCGCCGTTGTCGGCGTCGTGGCGGGTCTCGTCGTGCTTGGCGTCTCGATGTTCAACCCGGAAGCCTTTGCCTTTGCCCGCACCACCGCGAGCGAAGTGGCGCGCCCGCTGGGCCAGGCGGGCGCGGAAACGCGCAGCGCCAGCCAGGGTGTGTTTGCCGCGATCGGCGCCTATTTCAATGCCGGGCGGCAGAACGCGGCGCTCACCCGCGAAGTGCAGGCTGCGCGGGCCGACGCCGTGACGATGCATGCGCTGCAACAGGAAAATGCCCGGCTCAAGGCGCTGCTCGGGATTGTCGACCCCGCGTTCAAGCCGGTCACCGGCGCACGCCTGATCGGCTCTACCGCCACCTCCACCCGTCGCTTTGCCGTGCTGTCGGTGGGCAGCCACCAGGGCGTGCAGACGGGCCAGCCGGTGCGCGCGGCCGGTGGCCTGATCGGCCGCGTGGTGGAAACCGGGCCGGATACCGCGCGCGTGCTGCTGGTGACCGATCCTGATAACGTGGTGCCGGTGCGCCGTGCATCCGATGGGTTGACCGCGTTCGTCCAGGGCGGCGCCAACGGCAAGATCGAAATCCGCCTGATCAACACCGGCGTTGCCACGCTGCACGTGGGCGATGTCTTTGTCACCTCTGGTTCGGGCGGGCTTTATCCGCCGGGCATCCCGGTGGCCGTCGCCACCCAGCCGCACCGCGATGGCGCCACGGGCCACCTTGCCAGCGATCCGGCCGACGCCGATTTCGTGGTGGTGCTGCCCGCCTGGCAGGCCAATGCCCAGGCCGCGCTGGTGGCTGCGCAAAAGGCCGCGCCCCCGCCGCCGGCCGACGACAACACCCCGTAAGGCAGCGCCACGATGCCGCTCCCCTTTCTGCCCGCACGGCCCGAAGACCTTGTGCGGCGACGCCTCAATCGCGAGCCATTGCCATTTCTGGCCAAGGGCTTGCCGTGGCTGTCGATCATGCTGGCATCGATGGTGACATTCTCGCCGGTAGTCGCCTCGGCGCCGGTGCTGCCACCGCTCGGCTTCATGACCCTGCTGGCCTGGCGTCTGCTGCGGCCCACGCTGCTGCCGATCTGGGCCGGGCTGCCGCTGGGCCTGTTCGACGATCTCTATAGCGGCCAGCCGTTTGGCAGCGGCATCGTGCTGTGGTCCCTCACCATGCTGGCGATGGACGTGATCGATGAAAAGTTCCTGTGGCGCGGCTTTATCCAGGATTGGTTGACCGCTGCCACGCTGCTGAGCGCCTATGTCGTGCTCACGGCGGCCTTTGCCGGGTTGGTCACCAGCTATCCCCTGCCCGTCACGGTCGGTCCGCAGGTGCTGCTGACCGTGCTGCTTCATCCCGTGGTCACGCGCATTGTCGCGCTGCTCGATCGCATTCGCCTGCTCCCGCTCAAAAGGCTGTGACGTGAAGCAGAAGCTGCCGTTGACTTCGGCAATCCTGACCAACCGCTTTGAACGCCGCACGTTCGTGCTGGGCATGGCCCAGGCCAGCGTCGGCGTGCTGCTGGCCACGCGCCTGGCCTATCTCGCGATCTTCGAGAACGACAAGTACAAGGCGGCGTCGGAAAGCAACCGCGTCAACCTGTCGCTGATCCCGCCGCGGCGCGGCTGGGTGCTCGATCGCAATGGCGCCGCGCTGGCCTCCAACCGTGCCGATTTCCGCGTCGACGTGATCCCCGATCGTCTGGTCAATCCCGACGATACCCTGTCCAAGCTGTCGGGCCTGCTCGGACTGACGGCGGACAAGGTCAGCGACATCAAGGACAAGCTCGACAAGGTGCGCGGATTCCAGCCGGTGGAAGTGGCCGCCAAGCTGGACTGGGACAAGTTTGCCGCAGTCAGCGTGCGCCTGCCCGAGATGCCCGGCGTGATCCCGCAGCGCGGCTATTCGCGCTATTATCCCACCGGGCCGTCGGTGGGGCATCTGGTCGGCTATGTCGGTCCCGCCTCGGCCGAGGATTACGAGCGCGAACACAATCCGCTGCTCATCACACCGGGTTTCAAGATCGGCAAGGATGGTCTTGAAAAGCATTTCGAAACCCGCCTGCGCGGGGTGCCTGGCGCGCGCCGGGTAGAGGCCACGGCAACTGGCCGCGTGGTGCGCGACCTGGGCACGCGCGAAGACGTGCCCGGCCAGCCGATCCAGCTGACCATCCTGGGCGGGCTGCAGGACTATGCGGCGCGGCGCATTGGCCTGGAATCCGGCTCGGTCGTGGTAATGGACTGCGCCACCGGTGACGTCCTCGCGATGGTGTCGATGCCGTGCTACGATCCCAACAGCTTTTCCGACGGCATCGGCCGCATCGAATGGAAGATGCTGTCGGAAGACGATCACGTGCCCTTGCGCAACAAGGTGCTGCGCGGGCTCTATCCCCCCGGCTCGACGGTCAAGCCGCTGGTCGCGCTCTCGTTCCTCGAGGCCGGGCTCGATCCCAAGGCCTCGGTCAACTGCGCCGGGGGGCTGCGCGTGGGCAACCGCGTGTTCCACTGCTGGAACCACCACGGCCACGGCCAGACGGATATGCTCAAGGGCATCTATCAGTCGTGCGACGTCTATTTCTATCACTTCGCCCAGCAGATCGGCATGGACAAGATCGCCGCCATGGCGCGGCGCCTGGGGCTGGGCCAGGAATTTCCCATGCCCTATCCCGGCCAATCCTATGGCACGGTGCCCGATCCCGCGTGGAAGCTGCGCAAGTACCACAAGGAATGGGCGATCTATGACACGGTGAATGCCACTATCGGCCAAGGCTATATGCTGGTGAACCCGCTGCAGCAGGCAACGATGGTGTCGCGCATCGCCTCCGGCCTGCAACTCACCCCGCGCCTGATGCTCGACAAGCATGCCGCGCCCCCGCCCTCGATGGGCTTTGCCCAGGAACACCTTGATCTCATTCATGCGGCGATGAACGAAGTGGTCAACGGGCGCGGCACGGCGGGCAAGGCGCGCATCCCGATAGATGGCGTGTTGATGGCCGGCAAGACCGGCACGGCGCAGGTCGTTGGCCTGCAACACGGCAATGGCAAGAACGTGGAATGGAAGCGGCGCGACCATGGCCACTTCATCTGCTTCGCGCCGTTCGACAAGCCGCGCTATGCCTGCGCCGTGGCGATCGAGCATGGCGGCGGCTCGCCCAGCGCCTATCCGATCGCACGTGACGTGATGACCTATCTGTTCGATCCGGCCAAGGCGATGGCCGCGCTGGAGGAACTGGAAAAGGGCTGGGGCGGCAACGTGCAGCAGCGCATGGCCGCCCGCTACAACACGTTTGCCGCGCAATATGGCGCCAGTGCCCCGCGGGCGCCCGACGAGGCGCAGGCAAGCCAGGTGATGGAAGACGAAAACAAGCCACCCGCCGCGCCGGCCGCGCCGCAAACCGATGCTGCGCCCCCGGCGCCCGAACCCGATGCGCCGCAGCCGCAGCCGACGCCGAGCCCGGCCTCTGGCGGAACCCAGGCGGGCGGTGCCGCGCCCAACGGGGGGCAGTGATCGCCATGCGCCGCGCCTATGTTCCTACCGGCCTGTCGCGCCAGCCCTGGGGCGTGCTGCTGCCGCTGCTGATGCTGGTGTGCTTTGGCGGGGCCGTGCTCTATTCGGCGGCCGGCGGGCATTTCCAGCCCTGGGCGCTGATGCACGTCGCCCGCTTCTTCGTGTTCCTGACCATGGCCATGGTGCTGGCGCGGGTGCCGCAGGATTGGTTCCGGCGGGCCGCCCTGCCCCTCTATGGCCTGCTTTGCGTGCTGCTGGTGTTGGTGGAACTGATCGGTGGCATCGGCGGGGGCAGCCAGCGCTGGCTAAACCTCGGGTTCATGACGCTGCAACCCTCGGAACTGATGAAGCCGGGCATCGTGCTGGTGCTCGCCTGGTTCTACAGCGTGCTGCCGACGGGCGAAACACGTAGCTGGCGCGCCGTGGCGCCGGCCATGGGCCTGCTTGGCTTTCCCGCCGCTTTCGTCATGCTCCAGCCTGATCTGGGCACGGCGCTCGCCATCTGCTTTGGCGGGGTGGTGGTGATGTTCCTGGCCGGCCTGCCGCTGCGCTGGTTCCTGGGCGCGGGTGGCGCCGGGGCAGTGATCGCACCGCTGGCGTTCTTCTTTGCCCTGCACGATTATCAGCGCAAGCGCGTGCTGGTGTTCATGGACCCGGAAAGCGATCCGCTGGGATCGGGTTATCACATCACCCAGTCCAAGATCGCGATCGGTTCGGGCGGATTTTTCGGCAAGGGTTTCGGCAATGGCTCGCAAAGCCATCTCGATTACCTGCCCGAAGCCCACACCGACTTCGTCTTTGCCACCATGGCCGAAGAATGGGGCATGCTGGGCGGCCTGTTCGTGCTGCTGGTGTTCGGTCTCATCATGCGCTGGGGCCTGAAAGTGGCGATGAACGCGCCTGACCGGTTTTCCCGCCTGCTGGCCGCGGGGATGACCGCGACGATCTTTTTCTATGCCTGCATCAACATGATGATGGTCATGGGCCTGGCGCCCGTGGTGGGCATTCCCTTGCCGTTCCTGAGCCACGGCGGCTCGTCGATGATGACCAACATGATCTGCATCGGCACGATCATGGCGGTCGATCGGTGGAGCCGGCGGAGTTCCACAGGTCTTTCCTAAAAAAGTTGAAATTGGGGCTTGGCAGGGGCGGAGAAATCGCTATTGGGGCCGCTCCCGGGCGGCGACGGTCGCTCGGGAA
Organism: Novosphingobium sp. 1529; assembly: GCF_040544855.1. Lineage (NCBI taxonomy): Bacteria > Pseudomonadati > Pseudomonadota > Alphaproteobacteria > Sphingomonadales > Sphingomonadaceae > Novosphingobium > Novosphingobium sp. 1529. The sequence continues at coordinate 160,524 of NZ_JBEPKW010000005.1, read as the reverse complement.
CCCGGACGCATAGCTCAGTTGGTAGAGCAGCTGACTCTTAATCAGCGGGTCCTAGGTTCGAGCCCTAGTGCGTCCACCATCCTACTTCCGGTGCACCAACACCGGCCTGCCCGAACAGCAGGTGTGGACGCATAGCTCAGTTGGTAGAGCAGCTGACTCTTAATCAGCGGGTCCTAGGTTCGAGCCCTAGTGCGTCCACCATCCCTTCTTCCGGTGCCACTCACCGGCCTGCCACAACCGGCACGGACGCATAGCTCAGTTGGTAGAGCAGCTGACTCTTAATCAGCGGGTCCTAGGTTCGAGCCCTAGTGCGTCCACCACCGTTACCTGGCAGCAGACGCACCAGCGTCACCCCCCTTATCGCAGATCGAGAACCACGCGCCCTTCGATGGTGCCGGCGGTCATCCGTTCGAACGTGGCGTTGATATCCTCCAGCTTCACCGTTTCCACCGTAGCGCGCACCTTGCCTGCGGCGGCAAAGTCCAGCGCCTCGATCAGGTCGAGCCGCGTGCCCACGATCGAGCCGCGCACGGTGATGCCGCCCAGCACGGTATTGAAGATCAACAGCGGGAAATCGCCCGGTGGCAGGCCGGTCAGCACCACAGTGCCGCCGCGCGCGGCCATGCCCAGTGCCTGTTCGAAGGCCTTGCGCGATACGGCGGTGACCAGCACGCCTTGCGCGCCGCCACAGTGGGCCTGAACGAACGCAGCGGCATCGTCCTGCACGGCGTTGACGGTAAGCTCAGCGCCCAGCCGGCGGGCAAGATCGAGCTTCGCCTCGTCCACATCCACCGCGATCACCTTGCGGCCCATGGCCTTGGCATATTGCACCGCCATGTGCCCCAGCCCGCCGATGCCCGAAATGGCCACCCAGTCACCGGGCTTGGTATCGGTCATCTTGAGGCCCTTGTAGACCGTGACCCCGGCGCACAGGATCGGGGCGACTTCCACCAGATCGAGCCCGGCAGGAATGTGGCCGACATAGGCGGCATCGGCCAGGGCATATTCGGCAAAGCCGCCGTTCACCGAATAGCCGGTGTTCTGCTGCTCGTGGCACAGGGTTTCCCAGCCGCCCAGGCAATGCGGGCAATGGCCGCAGGCCGAATGCAGCCAGGGCACGCCCACGCAATCGCCTTCCTTCACACCCACCACGCCCGGCCCCACGGCCACGACATGGCCCACGCCCTCGTGGCCGGGAATGAACGGTGGCTGGGGCTTGACCGGCCAATCGCCACAGGCGGCGTGCAAATCGGTGTGGCACACCCCGCAGGTCGCGATCCGCACCAGCACCTGGCCAGGGCCGGGCTGCGGGATGGGCACGCGCTCGATCGTCAGCGGTTGCCCAAAGGCATGCACCACGGCGGCTTTCATCGTTTCGGCCATTGCCATTCTCCATGTTTCGCCAATGACATGGAGAATGGCATGAACTGCCAGGGGCGGCTTTGGCCTCGATCAACGATGATCATGTGCCAGCGTAAAGGCACTGACGGAACGGCGTAGCGCGGGGCCCTTCGACAAGCTCAGGGCGAATGGGGAATTTGCAGAATTTCCCCTGCTCCGAAGAAGGATAGTGATCCGTTCGGGCTGAGCTTGTCGAAGCCCGTACCTAGCCGAGCGTTTCAGCCCATCGTGCCGAACTTTCCAGCCTGGAAATCGGCATAGGCCTGGTGAATTTCGGCCACGCTGTTCATCACGAAGGGCCCGTGCGACACGATCGGCTCGTCGATCGGATCGGCATGGCCCAGCAGGATAACGCTATCTTCCTGCGCCACCAGGTCTAGGCGGTCGCCCGGCGTCAATTCCACCAGGTTGAAGGCTGGTGCCACCGTGCCATCCACGGCAATGCTGCCGCGCACGACATAGAGGAACACGTCGCGCCCCTGCAGCCCCTCGGTCACCAGCGTGCCTCCGGCATCGAGATAGGCGAAGCTCATGAACACGCCGGTCAACGATGCGACTGGCCCTGTGGCTCCGCCGCGTGTGCCCGAAACCAGATGCACGCGCACGCGCCCGGCGTCTTCGGTCAACACCGGCACGCCATCGGCCTGCACCCCGGTATAGCGCGGCGCGGTCATCTTGAGGCGGGCCGGCAGATTGACCCACAACTGTAGGATTTCCACCGCCCCGCCCCGGCGCTTGAAATCGTCTAACGAGATTTCGGCATGGATCAGGCCGCTGCCGGCCGTCATCCACTGCACCCCGCCGGCGTGGATCGTGCTTTCGTGCCCGCCGGTGTCGCGGTGGGTCAACTCGCCGGTGAGGATGAAGGTGACCGTTTCAAAGCCGCGATGCGGATGCGGCCCGAATGGCAGGCCCCGGTTGGGCGAAGGATAGACCTGCGGCCCATGGTGGTTGAGGAACAGGAACGCGCCAAGATGATCGAGCGCGGGCCCCGGCAGAGGGCGGCGGGTGACAAGATCGCCGATGTCATCCCGATGGGCGGGATGCAGGCGGTGAATGGTGCAGGCTTTCTCAGTCATGCCCCATGATACGACCAAGCGCCGGAAAAGACGCAAGGAAAAAGGGGCGGCGTGCCCTCCCCGGCGCGCCACCCCTTCCCTTTTCAGCCGCGGGGCTGATCAGTAAGCCAGAACCAGCGTGGCAATCGCGGCGCGCGGGGCACCGATCTGCACATTGGTATAGCTACCGGTATAGCTCACCTGGTTGTTGAACGTGCCCGAGAACCCACCCGCATAATACTGGTTGAACAGGTTGGTCACGTTGAGCTGGAGATAGGACCGGTCGTTGAGACCGACCGCGCCCAGCGCCATGCGCGCATCGAGATCGACAAGGGTGTAGGACGGCGTCTTGGCGCCATAGGCCACCGTGGTCGTACCCGCGAGGTAATAGGGCGTGTTCTGATCGTTGACATAGCGCGGACCGGTGCGCTTGACCTGAACGCCCAGGGTGAAGGGCTGGAAATTGCCCGCCAGGCGCGCGCCAACCGTGGTGATCGGCACGGCGGATTCGAACTTGCCAGCGGTGGCCAGTTCGCCGGTGGGCGAATCGACATTGTCCTTGATCCGCGAATGCAGCCACGAGCCAAAGACATAGCCGCTCACGTGCGAGGTGAAGCGGTACGACACGTTGGCATCGATACCATAGCGATCGACGGTGCCCAGGTTGGTGTAGATCGCGGTGTTGGCGTCAGGCTGATAGGCCGTGCCCAGGCGGTTGGTGAAGTGGGTGTACCACAGGTCTGCCTGCGCCTGGAGCGGGCCGCTGGTACGGCGGAAGCCAAGGTCGAAGTTGTCGGTCTTTTCCGGGTCCACCAGGCCGGCATTGCTGCCATTGGCAAAGTAGAACGACTGATAGAGCGAGGTCGTCTGCGGAACAGACATGCCCTTGGAGTAATTGAAGAAGATCTGGCCGGCGCTGGGCAGGTCATAGGTCACGCCCAGGCTGGGCAGCACGGCATTGTAGTTATAGGTGCGGCGTTGCGGCGAAACCGCGCTGGGGTTGGCCGCGGCATAGGTTGCCGCCGATGCGCCGAACACGCAGCTTACGCCGCCGCTGCTGCTGCGGGTGAAGCAGTCGTTGGTGAGGTCGCGGTGCATGAACGGCGCGCGCAGGCCGGCATTCACTTTCAGGCGGTTGTCCATGAAGCTGCCGCGATATTCGGCCGAAACCTGGTTGAGCAACGCGATCGAGCGCGTGTCACGCTTTTCCACCACGTTGCCCGCGCCATCGGCGAGCGGATCGTTGACCGGCGAGATCAGCACCGGCGAGCCATCGCTGTTGAGCATGCCGAGTTCGCCGGTCTGCGAAATGACCGAGCGGGCAAAGGCATAGGCAATACGCACGGCCTGGCGGCTGTCGATGTCATAGCGCATCGAGGTGGTCAGCGCGATGCGGTGCGTGGTCGTCTGGCTGGGCGCCAGCAGGCGCACCTTGTCCAGCGTATCGCCGTCGCCGTTGAGATCCTCACCCAGGTAATAGCTGCCGTTGAGATAGCCGGTCATCCCGGCCGAGGTGCCTTCCGAGGCCACAACCGTGCCGCCGCCATTGGCCTTGGTCCACTGATAGCTGGGGTCGATCGTCCACACCAGGCCTGGCGCCAGCGTCAGGCGCGCGCTGCCGCGCAGGTTGAGCAACTGCGCCGGGTTGACGCGATAGTCATAGGCCGAACCGCAGGTGTTGGCATTGTCGGCCGTGCCGGCATTGGCCGCCGCCGTGGTGCACGGCGCATAGTGGTAATAGCCGTTCTTGAAGCTCGTCGGGAAATAGGTGAAGCCGACGCCGGTGTCGGCCGTCAGCGGCACGTTCGACAGCGGGACCGAGCCCGAGAAGTTGTTTTCCGTGCCGACATAGGTGCCGGTCAGCGACAGGAAATCGCCATTGGCGCCCAGCGGTTGATAGATGCCGCCGTTGGCCTGTTCGCGCCGCACCTTGCCATAGTTGTTGAACGGCGAATCGTTGTGCGAGTGGCTGTATTCGCCATAGAGGCGCGTGCCAGCCGGTCCGATCGCGCCGCTGTCGACCATGCCCATCACGCGGTAGTAATTGTCAGTGCCCATCGCGCCCGATGCCTTGAGGTGGAAATCCTCGGTCGGCTTGTGCGAACGGATGTTGATGGTCGAGCCTGAGGCGGATGACGTCGGGCTGTCGACATCAGTCGTGCCGAAATTGACCGCAACCTGATCGATCACTTCGGAATCGAGCAGCTCGCCTGAATAGAGCGCATAGTTGCCATCATCGTTCAACGTCACGCCATCGATGGTTTCGGAAATGCGCGTGGCATCAAAGCCGCGGATCATCAGCGTGCCGCCGCTACCACCATAGGGATCGTTGTTCTGGAAGCTGACGCCAGGCAGGTAATTGATCATGTCGTTGATCGACTGGCCGGGCGTCTGCCGTTCGATCCAGGCCTGGCTGAGAATGGCCGAGGCCTTGCTGGTATCGGGATTGGCGACGCCGACGATGCCCTTCTGGGCCGTGCCGGTCACCACGATCTGGTTGCCGAAGTCCATGCTGCCGGTGGACTGGGCCAGCGCCGGCGCGGCCAGGCTCAGGCTTGCCAGGGCAAGCACGGTGGCGCTGGCGTGGGCCGCCAGGCGGTATTTTTGTTCGGTCATATTGCCTCCTTGAAACCGTGGCCGGATAAGGCGCAAATATGCCAGATTTGCTACAGCTATTCGGTATATACCGTTGATTTATTGTGATATTTTGGAATACAAAAGAAACACATGCAACGATCTCAGTTGCATATTGCAATGCAGCGAAATGATCATCGCATTGCAACAGTTTCACACGAATCCCGTCAATCAATCGTCATTCTTTTCTGCCAGCCAATCGGCATAGCGCGGCCGCGCCAGCTGGAACGAGGTATCGCTGCGGCTGTACCACGCCCCGTGCATGCGCGCGATCAGGCCCATGGCCATGGTATCGACGTAGAGGCGATCGACGTCGATGAAGCGGTCCTGGATATGGAAACGCACGACTTCGCCCAGCACGATCGTGCTTTGTCCCGCCTCGATCGCCTGATAGAGCCGGCATTCCATCGATACCGGGGCCGTAGCGATGCGATCAGGCGCAACCACGCTCGACGGCGCCAGCGACAGGGCGGCGTGTGCCGCTTCGTCAAATCCGGGCGGGGCATCGATGCAGGTAAAGTTCATCGCTTCCGCGTCATCTTCTGACACAAGGTTTACAACGAATTCCTTCGTTTCCAGGATATTGGCCGGGGTATCCTTGTGGCGGCCATCGGCCTGGCGCAGGAATCCGATCGTCAGCAAGGGCGGATCGGCGGCGACCATGTTGAAGAAGCTGAACGGCGCGGCATTGGCCGCCCCGGCGGCCGATCGCGTGGTCACCCACGCGATCGGCCGCGGCGTGACCGAGGCGCTCATCAGCTTGTAGCGATCACCCGCCGCCATCTGCGAAAAATCGAACTCCATCAGTTGTCTCCATCACGCGCCACGCCGCCGGCGCTCTTTGGGCCGCACGCCAGGCGCTGTCCATATGCCCGCGCGGCCACAACGCGCGAAGACCGCAAGCGGCACCATGGCCATCCCCGTCTGCCGCATGCTATGCATGCAGAAACATCATCATAAGCGAGGATCTTCATGCGCGCGTCCAGCCTTTCATTCCGCCGCCTGGCCGCTTCGGCGCTGGCCCTCCTCGCCGCCTCGTCGGCAGGCAGCGCGTTCGCGCAGCCCATGGCGCCCAGCAGCGCGCCTGCCTGCCCCGCCACGCCGGCCGCCCTGCCCCCGGCCTTTGCCGCGTGGAGCAATGCGACAACGCTGGAAAGCGCCACCGATCGCCCCGGCCTCGCCATGACCAAGATTGCGCCGGGGGAAGCAGAAGCGCTGACGCTGCACCCCATGGCCGAAGTGCACTATGCCTTGCCGCCGCAAAAGCCTGCGGCTCCGGGCACCTTCGGCGGCATGGTTGCCCTGCACGTCACCACCGCGGGCACCTATCGCGTGGCGCTCAGCGCCCCCGCCTGGGTCGATCTTGTCTCGGCCGGGGCCGCACTGCCCACCACCGCGCACGGGCATGGGCCGGATTGCAGCGGCATTCGCAAGATCATCGATTTCGCGCTGCAACCGGGCGACCATGTCGTGCAGATCGTGGGCAACGCCACCAGCACCATCACGGTTCTGGTCGTGCCGCAAGGCTGACCAATACTCACACAGCAATGTGATTCACACTCTTGCATATCACATTTCGATGTGACAATGCAGGTGCATGTCAAACGAACTCATCGAACGCGTCCGCAAGCTGGTGACCGAAGGCGGCATGTCGCGCGCAGGGCTTGCCCGCGCGGCCGGCCTGCACGCCAACACCCTGCGCGAATGCACCTCGCCCGGTTGGAATCCCACTGCCGACACGCTGGCCAAGCTGGAGCGGGTGTTGACCGAGGGCGACGACAGCCCCGCCATCGTGCCGATCGAAGAGATTATCGAGGAAGCGCGCAACGGGCGCATGTTCATCCTGGTGGATGACGAAGACCGTGAAAACGAAGGCGATCTGGTTATCCCGGGCCAGATGGCCACGCCCGACGCGATAAACTTCATGGCCACCCACGGGCGCGGGCTGATCTGCCTGACGCTGACCCGCGCGCGCGTCGAGGAACTTGGCCTCGAACTGATGAGCCGCAACAACGGCACGCGCCACGAAACCGCGTTCACCGTTTCGATCGAGGCGCGCGAAGGCGTGACCACGGGCATTTCCGCGCATGATCGCGCCCGCACCGTTACCGTGGCGATCGATCCGGCCAAGGGCCGCCATGACATCGTCACGCCCGGCCATGTCTTTCCGCTGATCGCACGCGATGGAGGCGTGCTGGTGCGCACCGGCCATACCGAAGCGGCGGTCGATATCTCGCGGCTGGCCGGGCTCAACCCCTCGGGTGTGATTTGCGAGATCATGAAGGACGATGGCACCATGGCCAGAATGGACGATCTCGTTCCATTTGCCCGGCGCCACGGCCTCAAGATCGGCACGATCCGCGACCTGATCGAATATCGCCGCCGGCATGACCATCTGGTGCAGAAGGTGGCCGAAGTGCCGTTCACGTCTGACTATGGCGGCGACTGGCGCGTGCTGACCTATCGCAACAAGGTGGATGGCACCGAAAGCCTGGTCCTGCAAAAGGGCCAGGTCATTCCCGGCACGCCCACGCTGGCGCGCGTCCATGCCTTTTCCGCGTTTGACGATCTGCTGGGCCGGGCCGGCGCGCGCAAGCGCACGTTGCAACGCGCGATGACCGAAATCGGCCGCGCCGGGGCCGGCGTGATCGTGCTGCTGTTCCCTACCGCAGACAGCGATCCCGTGCGTGGCGCCACGCCGGGCCAGGACATGGACCTGCGCGCCTATGGTATCGGCGCGCAGATCCTGGCAGATCTTGGCATCCACGACCTGGTCTTGCTGTCCAATTCCCACCACACGCCGATCGCGATCGAAGGCTATGGCCTCAACATCGTGGGCGAGCGCCCGATTCCAGCGGAGTAAGTTTCTTGGCCAAGTTCCTCATCGTTGAAGCCCGGTTCTACGCGCATCTCAACGACCAGCTCATCGCCGGCGCCCGCGCCGCGCTCAAGGCAGCCGGCCACAAGGCCGATGTCGTCACCGTTCCCGGCGCCCTGGAAATTCCGGCGGCGATTGCGCTGGCTGACCAGGACGGCAGCTATGATGGCTATGTCGCCATTGGCGTCGTGATCCGCGGCGAGACCTATCACTTTGAAATCGTGGCGGGTGAAAGCGCGCGCGGCATCATGGCGCTGACCATGGACGGCCTGCCGATTGGCAATGGCATCCTGACGGTCGAGAACGAAGCCCAGGCCCTGGTGCGCGCCGATCCGGCGCAGAAGGACAAGGGCGGCGAAGCGGCCAAGGCGGCCTTGGCGCTATACGATCTCAAGAAGAAGTGGGGCGACTGATCGCCTGAGGCGCCTCCCCGCAAAGCGGTGGAGGCTCCTCAATCTCCCCTACCGCTTGCGGGAGGGGTTTTCTTTTATACTCCCCTCCCGCTTGGGGGAGGGGCTGGGGGAGGGAATGTTCCGAACGACATTCCAACACCCCCTCACCCAACCCTCTCCCCATTGGGGAGAGGGCTTTTTATGTCCGGATCAGGCGAGGCGGCCGAACGCGCCACGGCCGGCATAGCGCGCGGCCTGGCCCAGCTCTTCCTCGATACGGATCAGCTGGTTGTACTTGGCAAGCCGGTCGGAACGGGCGAGCGAGCCGGTCTTGATCTGGCCGCAGTTGGTGGCCACTGCCAGGTCGGCAATGGTCGCGTCTTCGGTTTCGCCCGAACGGTGGCTCATCACTGCGGTATAGCCCGCGCGCTGCGCGATGCTGACCGCTTCGAGCGTTTCGGTGAGCGTGCCGATCTGGTTGACCTTGACCAGCAGCGAGTTGGCCAGCCCCTTGCCGATGCCCATTTCCAGGCGCTTGGGGTTGGTCACGAACAGATCGTCGCCGACCAGCTGCACGCGCTTGCCGATCTTGCTGGTGAGCGCTGCCCAACCTTCGAAATCGTCTTCGGCCATGCCGTCTTCGATCGAGAGGATCGGATAGGCATCGCACAGCGCGGCGAGGTAATCGGCCATGGCATCGGGGCTGAGCGAGAGGCCTTCGCCGCTGATTTCATACTTGCCGTTGCGGAAGAATTCGGTGCTGGCGCAGTCGAGCGCCAGAACCATGTCTTCGCCCGGCTTGAACCCGGCCTTTTCGATCGAGGCCATCACGAAATCGAGCGCATCGCGCGTGCTGGCAAGGTTGGGGGCAAAGCCGCCTTCGTCGCCCACGGCAGTCGCCAGGCCCTTGTCCTTGAGCCCCTTCTTGAGGGTGTGGAACACTTCCGCGCCCCAGCGCACGGCTTCGGCCAGGGTGGGCGCACCCACCGGCATGATCATGAATTCCTGGAAATCGATCGGGTTGTCGGCATGTTCGCCGCCGTTGATGATGTTCATCATCGGCACCGGCAGCACGTGCGACGACACGCCGCCAACATAGGAATAGAGCGGCAGGCCACGCGCATCGGCAGCGGCCTTGGCCACGGCGAGCGAGGTGCCGAGAATGGCGTTGGCGCCGATGCGGCCCTTGTTCTCGGTGCCGTCCAGTTCGATCATCGCCATGTCGATGTCGCGCTGGTCTTCGGCGTCGAGGCCGAGCAGGACTTCGCTGATCTCGTCGTTGACGGCGTCGACCGCCTTGGTCACGCCCTTGCCCAGATAGCGGCTCTTGTCGCCATCACGCAGTTCGACTGCTTCGTGCGCGCCAGTCGAGGCGCCGGACGGCACGGCGGCGCGGCCGAACGAGCCATCGTCAAGGAGAACGTCGACTTCGACGGTGGGATTGCCCCGGCTGTCGAGAATTTCGCGGGCGTGAATATCGATGATCGCGGTCATGATCGGCTTCCCTTGGCTTTCGGTGGCCGGCCCCCAGTGGGCCTGCTTCCAGCAGCGAACGACGGTGTAACTATCCAGGGCAAGTTTCTCTGGACTTCACCGGCCTGCCGGGCTCCTATCGGGTGGAACCTTGGCAAGCAAGCGGCGTTGGCTTGCAAGATGGCGTAGAGCGGCAAATAATGCCGCAGTGCAACACCTGAACGCCGCCCGATCCATGGCCCATGCAGGGCATACGATTGTGGCATACGAATTTGTCGAAAGAGAAAGGGATTCTCATGGCCGACACCGCACCTGAAACCAACGAAACCGAAGCTGCCATCAAGGATGCCGGCGCCGATCTGGTGGATGCCGGCACCAAGGCGGCCGATGCCGTCGACGTGAAGGCGCACGACCTGGCCGCCACGGCACGCGATCTGGCTGAAAAGGCCAAGACCCGCTTTGCCCAGGCCGTGGACGAAGCACGCAGCAGCGCCGAAACGCTCAAGGCCGAGGCACTGGAAAAGAGCCAGGTCTACAAGGACAAGGCGACCGACACCGCCGCGCAGTGGTCTGACGAGGCCAAGGCTCTGGCCGCGCAGGCCAAGGACAAGGGCGCCGATCTGGCGCACGATGGCAAGGCCAAGGCCAGCGAAGCGCTGGCTGCCGTGGGCAAGGCCATTGCCGGTTCGGCCGACGCAATCGATGAAAAGCTTGGCGTCAAGTATGGCGACTATGCCCGCACCGCTGGCAAGAGCGTGGAAGACACCGCCGACAAGCTCGCATCAAAGGACTTTGCCGAACTGGGTGAAGACGTGAAGACCTTCGTGCGCAAGAGCCCGGCCACCGCGCTTGGCATCGCGGCCGTGACCGGCTTCGTGCTGGCCCGCCTGTTCCGCGGTGGCGACAGCACGGATGCCTGACAGCAGCGAGGCCACGCCGCTGGCCGCGCGACTCGAAGCGCTGTTCCGCCAGGGTGAAGCCGTTCTCGGCGCCGAGATGGCCTATCAGAAGGCGCGCGTTGGCTTTGGCTGGAGCCGGGGCAAACGCGTGGCCATCTATCTGCTCCTGGCTGGCGCGTTCGGCGGTTTGACCTTGGTGGCGCTGGTGGTGGGCCTGCTCATTGCGCTGGCGCCACTGTTGACGGCCTGGGGGGCGCTGGCCGTGGTCGGCCTGGGCCTCATGCTGCTCAGCGGCCTGTGCTTCCGCGCCGCCGTGCGCGCGTTTCGCGATGCGCGCGATACGGTGCTGGGTAAGCCCACCCGGGCAGAAGCGGCAGTGGTTGCTGCCGTAGAGCAGGAGAACGCCATGCAGGAAACAGCGGCATGAGCGCCGAGGAAACCCTGCTGGCCGCCGCCCAGGCGCGCGCGCAGGCCTGGCAAGACATGCGATCGGAACTTGTCGGTCTCAAGGATGACTTGGCCGCGCGCCCCCTGGGGCAGCGACTGCGTGATCGCCTGATCGACGAAATGGTGGAAGCCATCGACGGCGCCGGCACGGTGATCAAGGATACCGCACCGGCGCTGATCATTACCCTGGTGGTGCTCGCAGGCTGGACCTTGCGCGAGCCGCTGATGGCCCTTGGCCAATGGCTGTGGGACAAGCGGCCGAGCGGATGGTTCGGCAAGCGCGAAAATCGCAAGTGGGGGCGCAAAACTGGAGGATTATGGTGAGCGACGACACGAAGCAGACGCCTGAACTGACCCCGGTAGTGCCGGCGCAGGACGACGATAGTAGCCAGGCGAGCGATCGCGTGGCCCAGGCCCGCGCCAAGGCTGCGGAGGTGGGCAGCACCGTGCGCCAGGTGGTGGAGCAGCACCCTCTGGCGGCGCTGGCCGGTGGCATCGCGCTTGGCCTGGTCGTCGGCAAGCTGGCCACGCGCAGCCGCAAGCCGACTGCCGCCTCAACCTTTGCCAGCCTGGCCGAACCGGCCGAGCAGGTCGCCGCCGGGCTCGGCAAGAAAGCCAGCACGCTGGCGACGCTGGCGGCAGAGATCGCCCTTGCCTATGCCGCAAAGGCGGCCGATGCCGGCCGCGAAGGCGTGCACAAGCTGGAAGACATCGGCAGCGAAGCCGGCGGCAAGCTGGCCGGGGGTGCCGGCGAAGCACGCAAGAAGGCGACTGATCTGGCCGAAGTGGCTGCCAACGCCGCACGCGAGGCGGCCGACGTGGCGCTGACGAAGGCCAGCGAACTGGCCGCCCGTCTCAAGCGCTGAGCACGCCCGCCCTGCCCCCAGCGCCGTTTTGCGCAAATGCCCGTGCGCAGGTTGCAAATGTGCAGCCGCGCACGGGTCTTGCGCAAAGCCGCACAGTTTGCCATCGGCTTTTGGCATCCTCCCAGGGAAGGGCCACAATGCAGAAACTCCATCTCGTGATGGGCGGCCGGGTGAAAGACCCGCAGACGCTCGATTTCGTCGATCTCAAAGCCATCGATCTCGTCGGTGTCTATGCCGATTATGCCGCGGCCGAAGAAGCCTGGCGTTCGGCAGCGCAGCGCACCGTTGACGATGCCGAAATGCGCTATGTGGTGGTCCACCTCCACAAGCTGCTCGATCCGGCACAAAGCGACGCCTGATCGCAGCGCGATCGCGCCAATGCAAAAAGCCCCCGGAAACAGCAGTTTCCGGGGGCTTTTTGATGACTTTGCGCAGGATCGATTCAGATGAACTCGATCTTCTGCACCAGGTAGAACTTGTCGCCCGAGGGAACCGTGACTTCGATTTCCTCGTCCACCTTGCGACCGATCAGCGCGCGGCCGAGCGGTGAATTGTAGCTGATGCGGCCACGCTTCGCGTCGGCCTCGGCCTGGCCCACGATCTGGTAGCGCACCGGCTTTTCATCATCGTCGAGCAGCGTCACCGTGGCGCCAAACACGATGCGGTCACCCGACAAAGTGGTGGGATCGATGATGTGCGCGCGGCTGATCTTGTCTTCGAGATCGGCGATCGTCGCTTCAACCTGCCCCTGGCGTTCCTTGGCGGCATGGTATTCGGCATTTTCGGAAAGATCGCCGTGGGCGCGTGCTTCCTCGATGGCGTCTACGATCCGGGGACGCTCCTCGCGCAGCAGCTTGAGCTCGGCAGTCAGCTTTTCATAGCCTTCCTGGAGCATCGGCAGCTTTTCAACACTGGCCATCCGTAATCCTTCTCTTTCAATTCCCTGGCCCAATGGGTTCGAGGGAAAACCGTTCCCCCGCCGGGCTGGAAACCAGCCTGGCCACGTTCAGCCGCGATGGGCAACGCTGTGGGAGGGGAACCCTTGGACGATCAACGATAATAGTCTTGCAGCGACTTCACTTCAAGTTCGGCACTGCGCAAAGCCTCGATCGCCTCTGCCGCAGCCACCGATGCGGTGGCCGTGGTGAAGTAGGGAACCTTGCCATTGAGCGCCGATGCACGGATCGAAGCGGAGTCCTTGTGGCTTTGCCAGCCTTCGGTCGTGTTGAAAATAAGGGCAATCTCGCCATCGATGATACGATCGACGATGTGCGGGCGGCCTTCGGCCACCTTGTTGACCTGTTCCACGTTCACGCCATTGTCGGCCAGATAGCGGGCGGTACCGCCAGTGGCGACAATCTTGAAACCCATCGCCGCCAGCTTGCGCACGCCGGGCAGGACCACCGGCTTGTCGGTATCCTTGACCGAGACGAACAGCGTGCCACCCTGCGGCAGGCGGGTGCTGGCGCCCAGCTGCGCCTTGGCAAAGGCCATGCCGAAGTTCTCGTCGATTCCCATGACTTCGCCGGTGGACTTCATTTCCGGCGAGAGCACCGGATCGACGCCGGGGAAGCGCGCAAACGGGAACACCGCTTCCTTGACTGCCATGTAATCGATGTCGCGGCGGATTTCAGGCAGATCGGCCAGGCGTTCGCCGGCCATCACGCGGGCGGCATACTTGGCAATGGGCTGGCCCACGGCCTTGGCCACGAACGGCACGGTGCGGCTGGCGCGCGGGTTCACCTCGATCAGGTAAACATCGCCATCCTTGACCGCGAACTGGATGTTCATCAGGCCGCGCACCTTGAGCGCCTGGGCCAGCAGAACCGCCTGCCGCTCCATTTCGGCAACGATTTCGGCCGGCAGGTTGTAAGGCGGCAGGGTGCAGGCGCTGTCACCCGAATGGATGCCGGCTTCCTCGATGTGCTGCAGCACACCGGCCACGCGCACGGTTTCGCCATCGGCCAGCGCATCGACATCGCATTCGATCGCATCGCGCAGATACTGGTCGATCAGGACCGGGCTATCGCCCGAAACCTGCACCGCCGTGGCGATGTAGTCTTCCAACTGGGCCTGGCTGTCGACGATTTCCATGGCGCGGCCGCCCAGCACGTAGCTGGGGCGGATCAGCACGGGATAGCCGATGCGGCTGGCCACAGCGATGGCTTCGTCGCGGCTGCGGGCGATGCCATTGGCCGGCTGCTTGAGGCCCAACTGCTCGACCAGCGCGGCAAAGCGCTCGCGGTCTTCGGCCAGGTCGATCGCGTCGGGCGAGGTGCCCAGGATCGGGATGCCGGCGTCTTCCAGCGCCTGCGCCAGCTTGAGCGGGGTCTGCCCGCCAAACTGCACGATCACGCCGACCAGTTCCCCGGTGGAGCGCTCGACATCAAGGATTTCCAGCACGTCTTCGGCCGTCAGAGGCTCGAAATAGAGGCGGTCCGAGGTGTCATAGTCGGTGGAAACGGTTTCCGGGTTGCAGTTGACCATGATGGTCTCGAACCCGGCGTCTTCCAGCGCGAAGCAGGCGTGGCAGCAGCAATAGTCGAACTCGATGCCCTGGCCGATGCGGTTGGGGCCGCCACCCAGGATCACGATCTTGCGGCGATCGCTGGGCATGGCTTCGTTTTCGGGTTCGCCAAACAGGCCACCTTCATAGGTGGAATACATGTAGGGCGTGACCGCTTCGAATTCGGCGGCGCAGCTATCGATGCGCTTGAACACCGGGCGCACGCCCAGCTTGTGGCGCAGCTTGCGTACTTCGGCCTCGCTGGTGGCGCCAGCCATGGCCGAAACCACATCGTGGACCAGGCCCGAGCGGGCGTGGTTGGGGCTGCCGACCAGGCCCGCCGACCGCACCGCCAGCTTGGCCAAGCGCTTGTCGGAAAAGCCCATGCCCTTCAACCGGCGCATGCCTTCGGCCGTCACGGGCAGGCCGTGCTGGATCACCGCTTCTTCCTCGGCGATGATTTCGGCGATGTGGCGCAGGAACCAGGGTTCGTACTTGGTCACGGCGTGGACGTCTTCGACGCTGAAGCCTTCGCGGAAGGCCTGGCCGACCACGAGCAGGCGCTCGGGCGTGGCGCGGCTGAGCGCGGCGTTGATCTCGTCGCGCGTCGCGCCTTCAAGGGCATCATAGCGGTTGAAGCCGTCGAGGCCGGTTTCCAGCCCGCGCAGCGCCTTCTGCAGCGATTCCTTGAGGTTGCGGCCGATCGCCATGACTTCGCCGACCGACTTCATCGCCGTGGAGAGCAGCGGTTCGGAACCCTTGAACTTTTCAAAGGCAAAGCGCGGGATCTTGGTGACAACATAGTCGATCGTCGGTTCAAAGCTCGCCGGCGTGGCGCCGGTGATGTCATTGGTGATCTCGTCGAGGGTATAGCCTACCGCCAGCTTGGCCGCGACCTTGGCGATCGGGAAGCCGGTGGCCTTCGACGCCAGCGCCGAGGAGCGCGAGACGCGCGGGTTCATCTCGATCACGATCAGGCGCCCATCCTTGGGGTTGACCGCGAACTGCACGTTGGAACCGCCGGTTTCCACGCCGATCTCGCGAAGCACCGCGATCGATGCATTGCGCATGATCTGGTATTCCTTGTCGGTCAGCGTCAGCGCCGGGGCCACGGTGATCGAATCGCCGGTGTGCACGCCCATCGGATCGACGTTTTCGATCGAGCAGATGATGATGCAATTGTCGTTCCGGTCACGGACGACTTCCATCTCGTATTCCTTCCAGCCGAGGAGCGATTCCTCGATCAGGACTTCGGTGGTCGGCGATGCTTCCAGGCCACCGCGGACGATCTTGATGAACTCGTCCTTGTTGTAGGCAATGCCGCCGCCGGTGCCACCCAGGGTAAAGCTGGGGCGGATGATCGAAGGCAGGCCAGTGGTTTCCAGCACGGCGAGTGCTTCTTCCACGGTGTGGGCCACGCCCGACCGGGCCGATTCCAGCCCAATCTTGTCCATCGCGTCGCGGAACTTCTGGCGGTCTTCGGCCTTGTCGATCGCCTCGGCGTTGGCGCCGATCATCGTCACGCCATACTTTTCCAGCGTGCCGTCATTGGCCAGGGCCAGCGCCGTGTTGAGCGCGGTCTGCCCGCCCATCGTCGGCAGCACGGCATCGGGCCGTTCCTTGGCGATGATCTTGGCCACCACTTCGGGCGTGATCGGCTCCACATAGGTGGCGTCGGCCATTTCCGGGTCGGTCATGATCGTGGCCGGGTTGGAATTGACCAGGATGATGCGATAGCCCTCTTCCTTGAGCGCCTTGACCGCCTGCGTGCCCGAATAGTCGAACTCGCAAGCCTGGCCGATGATGATCGGCCCGGCGCCGATGATCAGGATCGAGGAGATGTCAGTGCGCTTGGGCATGGGTGGGCCTTTGTCTTTGTTCTGGCGTCAGCCGTGCCGGGCACGGCGAATGGGTTCGGAAACGATGGCTGGGCGATTAGCCCAGCATGCTCACGAACTTTTCAAACAGATAGAAGCTGTCCTGTGGGCCGGGTGAGGCTTCGGGGTGGTATTGCACGCCGAACGCCTTCTTGCCGGTGATCGCGATCCCGCAGTTGGAACCATCGAACAGCGAGACGTGGGTTTCGATCACGTTGGCAGGCAGCGAACCCGGCGCATTGTCCACGGCAAAGCCATGGTTCATCGAGGTGATTTCCACCACGCCGTCTTCGTTGCGCTTGACCGGATGATTGGCGCCGCGATGGCCCTGGTTCATCTTGGTGGTCTTGGCGCCGGCCGCCAGGCCGAGCATCTGGTGCCCGAGGCAAATGCCGAAGATCGGCACGTCGGCCGCGAGCAGTTGCTGGATCACCGGCACGGCATAGGCGCCGGTCGCGGCCGGGTCACCCGGACCGTTGGACAGGAACACGCCCGCCGGCTTGAGCGCCATGATCTCGTCAAACCCGGTCTGCGCCGGCACCACGGTCACGTCCGCCCCGGCCTTGACCAGGTTGCGGAAGATGTTGTCCTTGGCGCCGAAATCCATGGCGACGACGTGCGGGCGGCCAGTGCCTTCAGGGCGGGTATAGCCCTCGCCCAGATGCCAGACCGAACCCTGCCATTCTTCGCGGGCCTCGCGGCTGACCACGCGGGCGAGGTCAAGGCCTTCCAGGCCCTGCCAGGCGCGCGCCTTTTCCAGCAGCGCTTCCAGGTCGAACTGGCCTTCGGGGTTGTGGGCGATCACTGCGTTGGGCGCGCCCGACAAACGGATGCGGCGGGTCAGCGCGCGGGTATCGATGCCGGCCAGGCCAATGCGGCCCTGGCGCTCCATCCACTGCTGGAACGTGCCCTGGGCGCGGAAGTTGGCCGGCGCGGTCACGTCTTCGCGCACCACGCAGCCCACCGCGCCGGGCACACCATGGCTTTCCATGTCTTCGGCATTGGTGCCGACATTGCCGATGTGCGGGAACGTGAACGTGACGATCTGCGATGCATAGCTGGGATCGGTCATCACTTCCTGGTAGCCGGTCATCGCGGTGTTGAAGCACACCTCGCCGACGGCTTCACCCACGGCGCCAAAGCCTCGGCCCCAGGCGACCGAACCGTCGGCAAGGACGAGAACACCCGTCGATCCTTCTGGTTGGGACGCAAGCGAAAGGGCGGGGTCGGCCATTATGGGGGCGCTCCGTTGGCAGGGGTTCTGGCGATGTTGCTAAGGCCCGGCCGCTACGCTCCTATGGCCGCAGCGTCAACCTAGCGGTTCAAGAAAGTTTGTCCTAGGAGGAATCCTTTGCGCCGCCCTGCGCGGCCCGAACACCCACAGGAAAAACACGACATGATCCGCGACACGATCAAGGCCGCGCAAGTGGCTGCCATGAAAGCCGGAGACAAGGGACGCCTTGCCGCCGTCCGCCTGATCCTGGCCAAGCTCAAGGACAAGGACATCGAACTGCGCACCGCAAAGACGGTGCCGGATGACGATGCCGTGGTGATCGACGTGCTGCAAAAGATGGTCAAGCAGCGCCGCGAATCGATCACCCTGTTCGAGCAGGGCGGCCGCCAGGAACTGGCCGACGTGGAAAAGGCCGAACTGGTCGTGATCGAGGAATTCCTGCCCGCGCAGCTTTCCGAAGACGACGTGAAGGCCGCGATCGAAGGCATCAAGGCCGAACTCGGCGCCACCGGCATGAAGGACATGGGCCGCGTGGTGGCTGAACTGAAAGCGCGCCACGGCACGCAGATCGACATGAGCAAGGCCAGCGGTCTGGTGAAGGCGGCGCTTTCGTAAGCAACATGCCCTCCCCTAAACCGTCCCGCAGGCGGGAGGGGGATTTTGGCGTTATGCCTCCGCCTCCCGTTGGAAGGACTTCTTTTTAGCTCCCCTCCCGCTTGCGGGAGGGGCTGGGGGAGGGCATGTTCCCCCGATGGACCAAGCTTGGCAGCGCGCGAACGACAAGGGCGACCAGCGCCCTACCGCCCGCGCCCGCCAGTTGCGCAACAATGCCACCGAACCGGAACGCCACCTGTGGCAGGCCCTGCGCAGCCGCCAAGTGCTGGGCGTGCGGTTCAATCGGCAATTCCCCATCGGGCCATACATCTGCGACTTCATTTCGCGGGAATATCGGCTGGTCATCGAAATCGACGGCGCCACGCATGCAGCGGCGCAGGCCTATGATGCCCGGCGAACAGCGTTTCTGGAAAGCCAGGGCTTCTCCGTCGTCCGCGTCTGGAACGGCGACGTGATGAACAACCGTGATGGGATTATCTTGGAATTGATCCGTGTTCTGAAGGAATTGGGAGTGAAGGGTGAGCTTTGACGCAACACACCCTCCCCCAGCCCCTCCCGCAAGCGGGAGGGGAGTTTGAGCCTAACCCCGCAATGGCTGGATGAACTGCGCAACCGCGTCTCGCTTTCGGGCGTGATCGGGCGGTCGATCCGCGTGCAGAAGGCCGGGCGCGAGTTCAAGGCGTGCTGCCCGTTCCATAACGAGAAGACGCCCAGCTTCACGATCAACGACGAAAAGGGCTTCTACCACTGCTTTGGCTGCGGCGCACATGGCGATGTCATCCGCTGGATGACCGATCACCAGGGTCTGCCGTTCATCGAGGCGGTCAAGGAACTGGCGGCGCAGGCGGGCATGGACATGCCCGAGATGGACCGCCAAGCGGCACAGCGCGCGCAGGCGGCCAAGTCGCTGCACGATGTGATGCAGGCGGCGCAGGACTTTTTCGTGGCCAGCCTGAAAGCGCCAGAAGCCGAGCGAGCGCGGGCCTACCTCGCCTCGCGCGGGTTTCCCGAGCGCATCGCCCGTGAATTCGGCTTTGGCTATGCCCCTGACAGCCGCACTGCGCTGAAAGAGGCGCTGGGCCAGTTTCCCGAAAGCATGCTGATCGAGGCCGGCTTGCAGATCGTGGTCGAAGGCAAGACGCCCTACGATCGCTTTCGCGGGCGGCTGATGCTGCCGATCGCCGACCAGCGCGGGCGGATCATCGCCTTTGGCGGGCGCATCCTGGCGGCCGAAAAGACCGACGCCCCCAAGTATCTCAATTCGCCCGATACGCCGTTGTTCGACAAGGGCCGCACGCTCTACAACCTGCACCGCGCTGCACCGGCCGCGCGATCGTCGGCCCGGATCGTGGTGGTCGAGGGCTATATGGACGTGGTCGCCCTGGCCGCCGCCGGCATTGCCGAAGCCGTCGCCCCACTGGGCACGGCGTTGACCGAGCACCAGATCGAGCGGCTGTGGCGCGTGACCGAATGCCCGACGCTGTGTTTCGATGGCGATGCCGCCGGGCAGCGCGCGGCAATGAAGGCCGTGACGCGCGCCCTGCCCCTGCTGCGCCCTGGGCACAGCCTGCGCATCGTCACCCTGCCCGATGGCATGGACCCCGATGACGTGGTCAAGAAGCGCGGCCGCGAGGCGATGCTCGATCTGCTCGGCACCGCGCGCAGCCTGGTCGATGTGCTGTGGGAAGGCGAGCGTGACGCCTCGCCGCTGACCACGCCGGAAGACAAGGCCGGGCTCAAGGCGCGCCTGCTGGCCCATTGCGACACCATCGCCCATCCCGATATCAAGACGCTCTACCGCCGCGAACTGCTCGATCGCTTTGGCGAACTGGCCTTTGCCCGGCGCGAGCGCCCTACCTTCACCCCGCGCCAGGGTGGCACGTTCCAGCCGCGCCAGGGCCGCGGGCCATGGAAGCCGGCACCCCCGCCCCTGCCCGCTGCCACGGCCAGCCGCCTCTCGGCCAAGGTCGGTTCGGGCGACGCGCTGCTGGCGGCGGTTCTGGCCGGGCTGGTGGTGCATCCGGCCGCGCTGGCCCGCCATGGCGAGGCGCTGGCGCGCATCCACCCCGCGCAGGCCGGCATGGCCGCGCTGCTCGATGCGCTGCTGGCCTTTGCCGAATCGGGCGCGCCGCTTGAAAGCACGGCCTTGCGCCCCATATTGCTTGAGCGGCAGCTAGAGGTGCCGTCGGCAGACGATTACGATGGCCTGCGATTCGGCTTCCTTTCGGAAACGAGCGCCACCGCGCTTGACGAACTGGCCGAAGCGATCGAGCTGATTGTCGATCTTCCGGCGGTGGAATCGGCGCTGGCGCGAGCGACAGAGCGCCTCGAAAACGACTTTTCCGAGGATAGCTTTGCCGAACAACAACGATTGCTGCAACGAAGGCTGGCTTTGCTGGCCAGGTTGGGGCAAATGGGTCGCACTCGTGCATCGTTATAATAGGAACATATGGATCGCCCGAGACCGGATGCGATCCTGGCCTGGGCACCGATGGGGCCCAATGCGGCACGACGTCAAAGGGTGGTATCGGGGTTAATGGCTTCCAACGACAAGACCGATAGCGGCGATGCACCGCTGATCGACCTTAACGAGGCTTCGATCAAGAAGCTGATCGCGCGCGCCAAGCGTCGCGGCGTCATCACGTATGACGAGCTGAACGAAGCTTTGCCGCAAGACCAGATGTCCTCCGAGCAGATCGAGGACATCATGGCCGCGATCTCGGAAATGGGCGTCAACATCGTCGAGAGCGACGAGGACGCGGTCGATCCCGAAGAGCGCGAGGCTGAGGAAGCCGAAGACAACGACACCGGGATGGACGACCGCCCGGTAGTTGAAAAGCGCAAGGAAACCATCGAACGCACCGACGATCCGGTGCGCATGTACCTGCGCGAAATGGGCGCGGTGGAACTGCTCAGCCGCGAGGGCGAAATCGCCATCGCCAAGCGCATCGAAGCCGGCCGCGACACCATGATCATGGGCCTGTGCGAAAGCCCGATTACCTTCCACGCCATTATTCAGTGGTCCGAAGCGCTCAACGCGGGCGAAATGCAGCTGCGCGAGATTCTCGATCTCGATGCCATGCTGTCCAAGGAACCGCAGCCCGAGAACCTGTCCGAAGACGGCGAGGAAGCCGACGGCGAAATCAGCGAGGCCACCGCTGGCCCTTCCTTCAAGGAAGAGGAAGACGTCGAGGAAGAGGAAACCGAGGACGAGGACGACGAGCTGCGCGAGCGCCGCGCCCGTCCGGCGGAAGAGGAAGAGGAAGACAACACCCTTTCCCTCGCGCAGATGGAAGCCACGCTCAAGCCTGCCGCGCTGGAGCGTTTTGCCGAAATCACCAGCCTGTTCCGCGCCTTTGAAAAGCTCCAGGGCGAGCGTCTTGACGCGCTGGGCCTGGGCCTGCCGTTCTCGGCCGCCAAGGAAACCGAATATCACAAGCTGCGCGAGGAACTGACCGCGCAGGTGGAAAGCGTGCAGTTCCACGCTTCCAAGATCGAATACCTGGTCGACAACCTCTATGCGTTCAACCGCCGGCTGACCACGCTGGGCGGGCAGATGCTGCGCCTGGCCGAGCGCCACAAGGTGAGCCGCAAGGACTTCCTCGACCATTACGTCGGGCGCGAGCTGGACGAAGGCTGGTTGCAGTCGCTCGCCACGCGCGACAAGAAGTGGGCGGCCTTTGCTGCCACCGAAGCGGGCGCGGTCGAACGCATCCGCGCCGAAGTGGCCGACATTGCCTCGGCCACGGGCATGCAGCTGGCCGAGTTCCGCCGCATCGTGAACATGGTCCAGAAGGGTGAGCGCGAGGCGCGCATCGCCAAGAAGGAAATGGTCGAGGCGAACCTGCGCCTGGTGATCTCGATCGCCAAGAAGTATACCAACCGCGGCCTGCAGTTCCTGGACCTCATCCAGGAAGGCAACATCGGCCTGATGAAGGCGGTGGACAAGTTCGAGTACCGCCGCGGCTACAAGTTCAGCACCTATGCCACCTGGTGGATCCGCCAGGCGATCACGCGCTCGATCGCCGACCAGGCGCGCACCATCCGCATTCCGGTGCACATGATCGAGACGATCAACAAGCTGGTGCGCACCAGCCGCCAGTTCCTGCACGAGCAGGGCCGCGAGCCCACGCCCGAGGAAATGGCCGAGCGTCTCTCGATGCCGCTCGAAAAGGTGCGCAAGGTGATGAAGATCGCCAAGGAGCCGATCAGCCTCGAAACGCCGATCGGCGACGAGGAAGATTCGCACCTAGGCGATTTCATCGAGGACAAGAACGCGATCATTCCAGTGGATGCGGCCATCCAGGCCAATCTCAAGGAAACCGTCACCCGCGTTCTGGCCAGCCTGACCCCGCGCGAGGAACGCGTGCTGCGCATGCGGTTCGGCATCGGCATGAACACCGATCACACGCTGGAAGAAGTTGGCCAGCAGTTCTCGGTGACGCGCGAACGCATTCGTCAGATCGAAGCCAAGGCGCTGCGCAAGCTCAAGCACCCGAGCCGCAGCCGCAAGATGCGCTCGTTCCTCGATCAGTAAGCCCTGCGGCACTGCCGCAAGCGCGCTACGCCAAGAGAGGCGCCCGGCTCCGGCCCGGCGCCTCTTTTCGTCTGGTCGCGATGTGTTGCAATGCGGCATCAGTATCAACTGAAACCGACACACCCTTGCATTAGTCTGACACAGGCTTGACACAAAACGCTAATAGCCCGGCCGGATCACACAACAGCGGCAAAGACCGCGTCCTTTCCGTCAGGGGAAATTCCATGCGTACCACCCGTTTCGCTTCCGCCATGCTGGCGGGGGCCGCCTTTGCGGCCATCGCACCTGCCGCCTTTGCCCAGGATGCTGCACCCGCTGCGCCCGCCGCCGCCGCTGCTGACGATGCCGGCAATGCCATCGTCGTGACGGCAGAGCGCCGCCAGGAAAACATCATGTCGGTGCCGGTGTCGGTGGCCGTGATGAAGCCCGAACTGCTGCACAACCTGCAGGCCGCCGGCGCTGACACGCTGCTCTCGCTCGCCGGCCGCGTGCCCAGCCTCAACGTCGAATCGACCACGGGCCGCATCTTCCCGCGCTTCTACATCCGCGGCCTTGGCAACATCGACTTCTACCTCGGCGCTTCGCAACCGGTGTCGGTGATCCAGGACGACGTGGTGATGGAGCACGTGGTGCTCAAGTCCAACCCGGCGTTCGACATCGCCCAGGTGGAAGTGCTGCGCGGCCCGCAGGGTTCGCTGTTCGGCCGCAACACCACCGCCGGTATCGTCAAGTTCGACACCGCCCAGCCCACCGCAACCTGGGCCGGCCAGGCCAGCGCCAGCTGGGGCAGCCGCAACAGCGTGAACATCGACGCCGGCGTCGGTGGTCCGCTGACTTCTGACGGCCGCGTCAGCTTCCGCCTGTCGGGCCTGTACCAGCACCGCGACAACTGGATCAACAACACCTACACCGGCGTCAGCGACGACGGCACCAAGCCCGGCAACAACGTCATGGGCGGCTTCAACGAGCGCGACGTGCGCCTGCAGCTGCTCGCCCAGCCGACCGAAACCCTGTCGCTGCGCCTCTCGGGCCACTATCGCGATTACGACGGCAGCGCCTCGATCTTTTACCGCGGTTCGATCCAGAAGGGCACGCACACCGTGCCGCAGAACCTGGACCTGACCAACGTGGCCTATGACGAAGGCGGCAACAACCCGCAGGCCTACAAGACCAAGGGCGTCTCGCTCAAGGCCGTGCAGGACATCGGCAGCATGACGCTGACCTCGATCACGGCCTATGAAGCGTCGCACGGTTCGAGCCGTGGTGACACCGACGGCGGCGCGGCGGCCAACTTTGGCGGCGCCGGCTTTGGCGAATCGCGCGGCGTGCTGCGCAGCCTCAACCAGTGGAGCCAGGAAGTACGCCTGGCGAGCCCCGACGCGGCCCGCTTCAAGTGGCAGCTGGGCGGCATCTACTTCGACTCGCGCGATTACACCGAGTTCGACCAGCGCGGCTACTTCCTCAACGCCGGTGCGCCGGGTGCCAACCCCAACAACTGGGTGCTGCTGCACAACGTCAACACCAGCTGGGCGGTGTTTGGCCAGGCCAGCTATGACCTGACCGAAAAGCTGCGCTTTACTGCCGGCGCGCGCCTGTCAAACGACACCAAGACCACCACCCTGCTCAAGACGGCGGACACCGCCGCTGGCGTGGTGACCTTCCCGGCCACGGCCGCGCGCAACGTGCGCCTGTCGGACACGCAGCCGAGCTTTGACGCCAGCCTGCTCTATCGCGCCAATTCCGACCTGTCGTTCTTTGCCCGCGTGGCGCGCGGCTTCCGTGGCCCGACCATCCAGGGGCGCTCGGCCGTGTTCAATTCGCCGTTCACCACGGCCAATTCGGAAAAGAACACCTCGTGGGAAGCCGGCATCAAGAGCGCCTGGCTGGATAACGCGCTGACGTTCAACCTCACCGGGTTCTACTACACCGTCACCGACATCCAGTTGAACGGCAACGACAGCAATGGCAGCGGCGTGCTGTTCAATGCCGACAAGGCCGTGGGCTATGGCGCCGAAGCGGAAGTGGGCCTGCGTCCGTCGAAGAACCTGCGCTTCGACATTGGCGTGAGCGTGCTGCACACCGAGGTCAAGGACCCCAACGTGTTTGCCCAGGCCGGTTCGGCTGGTGGCGTGCTGTCGGAAACCGTGCTCAACCCGGTCAACAAGGTCGGCGCGAACTACTTTGCGCAGATCAACGGCAATTCGCTGCCCAACGCGCCGCGCTTCAACCTCAACCTGTCGGGCCGGTACGACCTGCCGCTGAATGACGACTTCAAGGCGTTCGTCGGCGCAGACTTCAACCTGCAGGGCTATACCATGTATGTGCCGTACAAGACGGTGGAATACACCTCTGACGGCAACTACGAGCTGGGCGCCAAGGCCGGCTTCGCGTTTGGTCGCTACGAGCTGGCGGTGTTCGCCCGCAACCTGACCAACAAGCGCAACCTGGTCGGCGTGATCGACACCTCCAACTATCGCGCCGGGATCTACAACGATCCGCGCACGATCGGTGTCTCGTTCAGCGGTTCGTTCCGCTGATCGCATCGCACAGCATGACAATCGGGACGGGGTGGCAGCGATGCCGCCCCGTTTCGCGTTATGGCAGCCCGAATAAATCCTTTTGACGCTGGGCTTTCCGCCCTTGACCGGCCCGCAACAAGGCGCAACGAACAGAACCGCGACACCGGCTTTCGCCCGGCTTGTCCTCCGGGAGTTTCCGCCAATGCTGCCTGCCCGCCAAACCGTTGCCTTTGCCGCCCTGGCCCTCGCCCCGCTGGCCAGCGCCGTGGCCCTGCCCGCTGCCGCGCAGGCGCAGACCGCACCGCCCCCGGCGGCACGCCCGCTCGATCCTGCCGATCTGCAAGTGGCCAGCCAGATCATCGCGGTTATCCTGCCGCCCGAACAACGCGTGGCAATTGTCGAGCGCGTCACCAAGACGATGATGGGCGCCATGCAGGGCAATATGGCCGGCATCATGGGCGTGGACGATCCCGGCTTGCAGCAGATCTTCGCGCGCATGTTCGAAACGATGCCCGCCGCGATGCGCCCGGCGATGGAGCGCCGCATGCCCGAACTCGTCGATGCCATGACCCGCGCCTATGTCCGCCATTTCTCGCACGAAGACCTTCGCGCCATTCTGGCTTTCGCCCAGACGCCGGCAGGTAGTCACTATCTCTCGCGCTCGGCCGACCTGATGCAGGACCCTGACGTGGTTACCGTGATGACCGCGATGAACCGCGACGGCATGGAAGTGGGCATGGGCATGGCCAAGAATCTCAAGGCAGAGCTGACCACCTACCTGACCCAGCACCCAGAGGTCGCCAAGAAGATCGCCGCTGCCCACGCCGGGCAATGAGAGGCGACGGGTGGGCTGCCGCGCCGGGCTGCCCACCCATCTGGGCAAAGGGTGCATCATAAGGCCAATTAATCTGGCATAGCGCGCGCAATGGGTTTAGGGGGACGCCAGAACCCCCACCATAGGCAACCGGAACCGCTATAACCCATGCGCATTGCCATTGCTTCCGATCACGCCGCGCTGGCGCTCAAGGCCGATCTTGTCCAGTGGCTGGGCGAGCTGGGCCACGATGTGGCCGACCTTGGCCCCTATAACGGCGACAGCGTCGACTATCCCGATTACGGGTACAAGCTGGCCAGCGCCATGGCCGCCGGCGAAGCCGAACGCGGCATCGCGCTGTGTGGCTCGGGCATCGGTATTTCCATTGCCGTCAACCGCAACCCGGCCGTGCGCTGCGCCCTGGTGGGTGAGCCGTTTTCGGCCAAGCTTTCGCGTGAGCACAACGATGCCAACGTGCTGGCCATGGGCGCCCGGCTGACCGGGCTCGACATGGCCAAGGCCTGCGTCGAGGCGTTCCTCGCCACGCCCTTTGCCGGCGACCGCCACGTGCGCCGCGTTACCAAGCTTTCCAATCCAGCCCTCTGATCCAGGAGCCACACCCGATGTCCACCGCTGCCACCGCATCGCCGGAAGTCCGCACGGCAGGCTTCTTCACCGAGCATCTCGCCTCGGCCGATCCCGAAATCTTCGCCGCCATCCAGGGTGAACTCAAGCGTCAGCAGACCAAGATCGAGCTGATCGCCTCGGAAAACATCACCAGCCTGGCCGTGCTTGAAGCGACCGGCTCGGTGCTGACCAACAAGTATGCCGAAGGCTATCCGGGCAAGCGCTATTACGGCGGCTGCGAATATGCCGACGTGGTGGAAAACCTGGCGATCGAACGCGCCAAGAAGCTGTTCGGCTGCAATTTCGCCAATGTGCAGCCCAATTCGGGCAGCCAGATGAACCAGGCCGTGTTCCTGGCGCTGCTGCAGCCGGGCGACAGCTTCATGGGCCTCGATCTCAATTCGGGTGGCCACCTCACCCACGGTTCGCCGGTCAACATGAGCGGCAAGTGGTTCCACCCCATTCCCTATGGCGTGCGCGCCGACGATCACCAGATCGACATGGACGAAGTGGCCCGCCTGGCGCGCGAGCACAAGCCCAAGCTGATCATCGCGGGCGGCACCGCCTATTCGCGCACCTGGGACTGGCAGGCGTTCCGCGCCATTGCCGATGAAGTGGGCGCTTATCTGCTGGTCGATATGTCGCACATCTCGGGCCTGGTTGCCGGCGGTGCGCACCCCTCGCCGATCCCGCATGCCCATGTCGTGACCACCACCACGCACAAGAGCCTGCGCGGCCCGCGTTCGGGCGTGATCCTGACGAACGACGAGGCGCTGGCCAAGAAGTTCAACACCGCCGTGTTCCCCGGCCTCCAGGGCGGCCCGCTGGTCCACGTGATCGCGGCCAAGGCCGTGGCCTTTGCCGATGCGCTGCGCCCCGAATTTAAGGCCTATGCCCACCAGGTGGTGGCCAATGCCAAGGCCCTGGCGGAAAGCCTCAAGGATGCCGGGCTCGGCATCGTTTCGGGCGGCACCGACAACCACCTCATGCTGGTGGACCTGTCAGCCAAGGACGTGACCGGCAAGGCCGCTGAAAAGGGCCTCGATCGCGCCTGGCTCACCTGCAACAAGAACGGCGTGCCGTTCGACAAGCGCTCGCCCTTCGTCACCTCGGGTATCCGCCTGGGTACGCCGGCCGGCACCACGCGCGGTTTCCGCGAGGCAGAGTTCCGCCAGATCGGCCAACTGATCGCCCAGGTGGTCGATGGCATGGCCCGCAATGGCGAAGAAGGCGACGGCCAGGTGGAACAGCGCGTGCGCGACGCCGTGGCGGACCTCTGCGCGCAGTTCCCCATCTACCCGGAGCTTTGAGCGTTTGCGTTGCCCGTTCTGCGCCCATGACAACAGCCAGGTGAAGGACAGCCGGCCGACCGAGGACAACACCTCGATCCGCCGGCGGCGCCAATGCGAAAGCTGCGGCGCCCGCTTCACCACGTTCGAACGCGTGCAACTGCGCGAGGTTCTGGTGGTGAAGAACAAGGGCGATGGCAGCGAGCCGCGCCGCGAACCGTTCGATCGCACCAAGATCGAACAGTCCGTCGCGCTCGCCTGTCGCAAGCGCCCGGTAACGCAGGAACGCCTGGATCAGCTGGTCACCGGCATCCAGCGCCAGATCGAAACCATGGGCGATGGCGAGGTCGCCTCCAAGGTGATCGGCGAGATGGTCATGGATGCGCTGCGCCAGCTCGACAGCGTGGCCTATATCCGGTTTGCCAGCGTCTATCGCGATTTTTCCGAAGCCCGTGATTTCGAGGAATTTGCCTCTTCCATCCAGGAAGTGGCCAAGTAAGCCATGCCTGCACAGCCCGTTATCGTTCTCGTGCGCCCGCAATTGGGCGAAAACATCGGCAAGGCCGCGCGCGCCATGCTCAACTTCGGCCTGGCGGAAATGCGCCTGGTATCGCCGCGCGATGGCTGGCCCAATCCGGCCGCCGGCCCGGCCGCCTCTGGCGCCGACGTGGTGCTGGAACGGGCGCAGGTCTATGAAACGCTGGCCGATGCCGTGGCCGATTGCGCCCATGTCTATGCCACCACCGTGCGCAAGCGCGGGGTGACCAAGCCGGTGGTGACGCCCGAGGAAGCGGCCCGCGCGATCGTGGTCGAGGAAGGCCGCAGCGCGCTGGTGTTCGGGCCAGAGCGTTCGGGCCTGGAAACCGATGACGTTGCCCTGGCGCGCACCATCCTGACCGTGCCGATCAACCCCGAATTCGGCTCGCTCAACCTGGCCCAGGCAGTGATCCTGTGCGCCTATGAATGGTCCAAGCATCAGAACGCCGCCGGCGCCCTGGTGCAGCCCACGGTCGAAGACATGCTGCCCCCTGCCCCGCAGGAAGAGTTTGAAGGCATGTTTGCCCAGCTGTGCGGCCTGTTGGAACCGCGCGGCTATTTCATGCCTGAAGACCGCGCGGCGGCCACGCGCCGCACGCTGCGCACCATGCTGACCAAGCCGGGCTGGAATCATCTCGAAATCCGCACGCTGCGCGGGGTGCTGTCTGCCATGCGCCGCGCGCCAGGCAGCAAGCCCGGCACCGAGCCTCGCGGGGAATAAGCTTTTCCCTTGACTCTGCGGGCGTGTCCTGTTCTAGGCGCGCCTTCGCAATTGGCCCCACACGTCCGGTGAAGTGGTGGCCGCATCCTGGCAATTGGCGGGATGGTGCGGTTCCGGGCATCAGCCGGGAGGGCATCGGCCTTCCCCAGACCAAACGCTAGTTGAAAGGAACGAACGCGTGTCGAAGCGCCATTCGTCCAAGTACAAGATTGACCGTCGCCTTGGTGAAAACCTGTGGGGCCGCCCCAAGAGCTCGGTGAACCGCCGCTCGTATGGCCCGGGCCAGCACGGCCAGCGCCGCAAGAGCAAGGTTTCCGACTTCGGCATCCAGCTGCGCGCCAAGCAGAAGCTCAAGGGCTACTACGGCGACGTGACCGAAAAGCAGTTCAAGCGCACCTATCAGGAAGCGTCGAACATGAAGGGCGATACCGGTCAGAACCTGATCGGCCTGCTCGAACAGCGCCTCGACATGGTCGTGTACCGCGCCAAGTTCGCGCCGACCATCTTTGCGGCTCGCCAGATCGTTTCGCACGGCCACATCCGCGTCAACGGCGTGAAGTGCAACATCGCCAGCCGCCGCGTGCGCCCCGGCGACGTGCTCACCCTGGGCACCAAGGCCAAGGAAATGGCCCTGATCGCCGAAGCGCAGGCTCTGCCGGAACGCGAAGTCCCTGACTACGTCGCCCAAGAAGGCGCCGACAAGGTCACCTTCGTGCGCGTGCCGACGCTCGACGAAGTGCCCTATCCGGTGAAGATGGAACCGAACCTGGTCGTCGAATTCTATTCGCGCTGATCGGTCGGTCCACACGGACAAGACAAACGGAAAAGGCGGGGTTTTCACCCCGCCTTTTTTGTTGCCCGCCAAACGCGGCCAAACCGTATGCCCGATGCGCAGGTGCGCACCGGGCAGAACGCCGCGCGATCAGGCCTTCTTTTCGAACGCCACGGTGATCTTGAGGCGCACTTCGTCGCTGACGAAGGGCACATACTTGCTCACGCCGAAATCCGAACGCTTGAGCGTGCCGGTGGCGCCAAAGCCCACGGTGAAGGCCTTGCTCATCGGGTTGGAGCCAGCGCCGCCAAACGTGGCGTCGAGCGTGACGGGCTTGGTCACGCCGTGCATCGTCAGGTCACCCTCGATCCGCGCGGTGCGATCGCCGGTCGGCACCACCTTGTGCGAGACGAAGCGGATGGTGGGATACTTGGCCGCGTCGAACCAGTCGGCGCTCTTGAGTTCACCATCGAGCGTGGCGTTGGTGGTGGAGATTGCCGAAACCGGCAGCGCCACGTCCAGCGTGGTGGCACCCAGGTTGGCCGGGTTGAGCGTCATCGTGCCGGTCGCGCCGGGGATCACGCCGAAAAAGTCGTTGAAGCCAAAGTGGCTGACGGTGAATTCGGCCAGGGTGTGGTGGGTTTCCACCTGATAGGTGCCAGCCGGCACGGCCGAAGGCGCGGCAGTGGCCTGCGCGGCGACCAGCGCCGGCGCGGCCAGGGCAGGAACGGCAAGAGCCAGGGCCAGAGCGGCGAAAGTCTTGGTACGTGTCATGACAGGGATCGTCCTTGTTGCAATGATCAGCGGTGAAATGATCGGGCGCAAGATGGCGTTTCCACCATCAGATGATAATACGCCAAGCATGAGATTATCCTTTTACCCAGGGTGCGAAATCAGTGGCTGACCGCTTGACCGGAATCGAGGTGTTCGTCGAAGCGATGCGGCTGGGCGGCCTCTCTGCGGCCGCCCGCGCCCTGCACATGTCGCCGGCGATGGCGGCCAAGCACCTTTCCGCGCTGGAGGCGCGGCTGGGCACCACGCTGGTCCACCGTACCACGCGGCGCCTGTCGCTGACAGAGGCGGGCGCGGCTTACCTCGACAAGGCGGAACGCGTACTGGCCGACTTGCGCGAGGCCGAAGCAGAAGCAGCCGCGCAAAGCGTGGCGATCGAAGGGCTGCTGCGGGTGAGCGCCCCGATGTCGTTCGGCGTGCTGCACATCGCGCCCTTGGTCGCCGCCTTCAACCAGCGCTATCCCGGCATTACCGTGGAACTGGGGATGAGCGATCGCCAGGTCGATCTGGTGGAAGAACGCTGGGACATGGCCATCCGCATCGGCCGCCTGGTCGGCAGCAGCCTGGTGGCGCGCAAACTGGCCGACATGCATCTGGTGGTCTGCGCCTCCCCTGCCTACCTCGCCCAGCGCGGCACCCCCAGCCAGGTCAGCGATCTGGTGCAGCATGATTGCCTGGGCTTCACCCTGACCCGGTTTGGCCAGCACGTCTGGCGCTTTGGCCTGGATGGCACGATCCACCAGCCAGTGCGCGGCACCTTGCAGGCTGACAATGGCGACGTGCTGGTGGAAGCGGCGGCAGCAGGGCTTGGCCTGGTCTATGGTCCACGCTTCATCGCCGCGCGTGCCCTGCGCGAAGGGCGGCTGGTAGAGGTGGTGCTGGACCAGCCGCTGGCGGGGCTCGGCGCCGTCCATGCGATCACCCATCCCTCGCGCCGGCCGGCCGCCAAGACCCGCGCCTGGATCGAATTCCTCGCCGCCACGGTGCCCGCGATGGCCGCCGAATGGTAGACACAATAAAGCAATATTTTCAGCCGTTTCCCGCAACAAACGGATCGTCGCAAATTGCGCATGAACGCAGCAGACAATGGGAACAGCATCGCGCCGCCAGCATTATCGCAGCATGCTGATGTATCGCTTCGTCACGCCGCACCGTTGCGGCAAATGGTATCCTGATCTGGAAACAGCCAAGGCCCAGGCCAGCGCCATCGGCGCCGGCTTTCTCGACACCCGGACCGGCGAATTCGCGCAATATCCCGGCACCCGGCTTGAAACCGAGGTGGTGATGACGCCGCAACCGCAGATCGCGGCCTGACGGCCTGACGGATCACTCCCGGTTGAAATAGTCCCGGCGGAAATCGGCGGCGAACGCGGTAAAGCGATCCTCCGCGATGGCCGCGCGCATGCCGGCCATCAGCTGCTGGTAGAACGACAGGTTGTGCTCGGTCAGCAGCATGGCGCCCAGCATTTCGCCAGCCTTGTGCAGGTGATGCAGATAGGCGCGGCTGTACTTGGCGCAGACCGGGCAGGTGCAGCGCGGGTCGAGCGGGCCGGTATCTTCAGCATGGCGGGCATTGCGCATGTTGATCGGGCCGTTCCAGGTAAAGCCCTGCCCGTTGCGGCCTGAACGCGTGGGCAGCACGCAGTCGAACATATCCACCCCGCGCTCCACCGCGCCGACCAGGTCATCGGGCTTGCCCACGCCCATCAGATAGCGCGGGCGATCGGCCGGCAATTGCGACGGCGCAAAATCGAGCGTGGCGAACATCGCCTCCTGCCCCTCGCCCACCGCCAGGCCGCCGATGGCATAACCGTCAAAGCCGATATCGCGCAGGGCATCGGCACTGGCCTGGCGCAGCCCTTCATCAAGCGCGCCTTGCTGGATGCCGAACAGCGCCGAACGCGCGGCATGCTCTTCCCCGCTGTCGAAACCGGCGCGGCTGCGGCGGGCCCAGCGCATCGACATTTCCATCGAGCGGGCGATCACGTCGCGCGGCTGATCGGCACGCGGGCATTCGTCGAATGCCATCACGATGTCGGAGCCCAGCAGGCGCTGGATTTCCATCGAGCGTTCGGGCGAGAGCATGTGACGCGAGCCATCGAGGTGGCTGGCGAACGTGACGCCTTCCTCGGTGATCTTGCGCAGGTCTGACAGGCTCATCACCTGATAGCCACCGCTGTCGGTCAGGATCGGGCGATCCCAGCCCATGAACGCGTGGAGACCACCCAGCCGCGCCATGCGTTCGGCGCCGGGGCGCAGCATCAGGTGATAGGTGTTGCCCAGGATGATGTCGGCACCGGTGCGGCGCACATCTTCCACCTTCATTGCCTTGACCGTGGCCGCCGTGCCAACCGGCATGAATGCCGGCGTGCGGATCTCCCCCCGCTTCATCTGGATGGTGCCGGTGCGGGCCTTGCCACTGGTGGCGTGGATCTGGAACGAAAAGCGGGTCATCGGGTGCGGGCAATCATCCGGGGCAAAAGAACAGTTGCGGCCCTTAGGCGCAAAC
The DNA here is from genome assembly GCF_040544855.1 of Novosphingobium sp. 1529. Lineage (NCBI taxonomy): Bacteria > Pseudomonadati > Pseudomonadota > Alphaproteobacteria > Sphingomonadales > Sphingomonadaceae > Novosphingobium > Novosphingobium sp. 1529. Next base: position 127,127 of record NZ_JBEPKW010000005.1, on the reverse strand, counting down.
GCCAAGGCGTGCAAATGTCGCTGTTTCACCTTGCTCTTGCCGCTGCCCAGACGCCCGCGTTCACGCCAGCGCCGTGGATGTATCCGGTACTGACCGCGATTGCCGTGATCACCGGCCTGGTCGATGCCATTGCCGGTGGCGGCGGGCTGATCATGATGCCTGCGCTGATCACCATCGGCCTGCCGCCGCATCTGACGCTGGGCACCAATAAGATCCAGTCAATGTGCGGCACCACGATGGCGACCTGGCGCTATCACCGCGCCGGGCTGTTCACCCTGGCCGGCAATGGCGTACTGGTGGCCGTCACGTTTGCCGGCGCGCTGATCGGCGCACTGGTGATCCAGCATTTCAAGCCACAGGTGCTCTCGCTGATCGTGCCGGTGCTGCTGATCGGGGTGGCGCTTTACACCGTGCTTTCCCCGCGCATGGACGATGGCGACCGCCACGATCGCCTTGGCGCGCGCAAGTTCCTGCCGGTTGCGGGGGGCGTGGGCTTCTACGACGGGTTCTTTGGCCCCGGCGCCGGGCAATTCTACACCACCACCCTGGTGGCCCTGCGCGGCATGGGGCTGACCCGCGCCACCGGACTGACCAAGCTGCTCAACGTGACCAGCAACCTGGCCAGCGTGATCGTCTTTGCCCTGGGCGGCCATGTGCTGTGGCTGCTGGGCCTGTGCATGGGCGCCGGGGCGATGACCGGCGCCATCATTGGCAGCCACTTTGCCACCCGCTTTGGCGCCCGGTTGATCCGTCCCTTGCTGATCGTGGTCAGCCTGGCACTGACCGGGCGGCTGGTGTGGCAATGGTTTGCCGGGTGACCAGCACCTGACCGCAAGCGCTACACCGGCCAGACCAGCGGCAGAACCTGGGTTTATGGCAGGAGCAAGCTGGAATCGCCGTAGCTGTAGAAACGATAGCCGGTGGCGATGGCGTGGGCATAGGCCGCCTGCATCGTGTCCAGTCCCATCAGCGCCGAAACCAGCATGAACAGCGTGGACTTGGGCAGGTGGAAATTGGTCATCAGCCCGTCGATCGCCTTGAAGCGATAGCCCGGGGTGATAAAGATCGCGGTATCCCCTTCGAACGGATGGATCGTGCGCGCGTCGTCGGCTGCGCTTTCCAGCAGGCGCAGCGAAGTGGTGCCCACCGCGATGATGCGCCCACCGGCCGCGCGTGCGGCGTTGAGCCGGGCCGCGGTTTCGGGCTCGATCCGGCCCCATTCGGCATGCATCTGGTGATCGGCGGTGTCATCGGCCTTGACCGGGAGGAACGTGCCCGCCCCCACATGCAGCGTGAGCGTTTCATGAGCGATGCCGGCGTCGGCCAGCCCCGCCATCAGCTCTGGCGTGAAATGCAGCGCGGCGGTGGGCGCGGCAACGGCCCCGTCCTTTTGCGCGAACATCGTCTGGTAATCCTGGCGATCCTGGGCGTCGGTCTCGCGCTTGCCGGCGATATAGGGCGGCAGCGGCATGCGGCCGGCCCGTTCCAGCAGCACTTCCACCGGCTCATCCCCAGGGAAGAACAGCGTCCAGCTGCCATCGGCGTGGCGCGCCTCGGCCGTGGCGGAAACGCCGGCGCCGAAATCGATCACGTCATCGGCGCGCAGCCGCTTGCCGTTGCGGATGAAGGCTTGCCAGCGGCGCAGGTCGAGCCGCTTGTGCAGCGTGGCGCCCACGCGCGCCTCGCCGCGCCGGCCTTCGAGCTGGGCCGGGATGACGCGGGTATCGTTGAACACCAGCACATCGCCGCGGCGCAGCAGGCTGGGCAGATCGCGCACCACATGGTCGCTCAGCGGCTGCCCGCCGGCCACATGCAGCAGCTTGGCCGCATCACGCGGGCGAGCCGGACGCAGGGCGATATTTTCGGGCGGCAGTTCGAAATCGAATAGGTCAACACGCATGGCGAGCGCGCTAGCCGCAGCCGTGGCACAGGGCAAGCACATGACGCCACCGGCTCCCCATCCTCTTTAGAGGAGGGGGTTGGGGGTGGTGGATGCGTAGCGCCAGGCTTCGCACCACCCCCGGCCCCTCCTCTAAAGAGGAGGGGAGATAAGCAGCCTAAATCGTCCCCAGGCCCAATCAGTTAGTGCGCGACTTGCTCAGCATGTCGGGCGTGATCGCGCCGGTCGGCACCGGCGCCGGCAGTGCGGGGCGCGGCTTGTTGTCAGCCAGGATCGAGGCCTGGAGGATCTTGGTCGGGTTGCTGGGCGGCTCGCCCCGCACGATCGTATCCACTGCATCCATCCCGCTGATCACGCGGCCGAAGTTGGTGTACTTGTGATCGAGCGCAAAGCGCGGATAGAACACGATGAAGAACTGGCTGTTGGCCGAGTTCGGCTCGTTGGTGCGCGCCATCGACACAGTGCCGCGCATGTGCGGGGCATCGTTGAATTCGGCCTGAAGGTCAGGCAGCTTCGATCCGCCCTGCCCCGTGCCGGTGGGGTCACCGGTCTGCGCCATGAACCCGTCGATCACGCGGTGAAAGATGATGCCGTTGTAGAACCCTTCGCGCGTCAGCGTCTTGATGCGCTCCACATGGTGGGGCGCCCATTGCGGCATCAGGCGGATCAGCACGCGCCCGCCGTTCGACAGGTCGAGCACCAGCACGTTTTCAGGATCGTGGGCCGGATCGGTATCGACGGCATAGGTAATTTCGTGCTGCGGCACGACCTTGTCGATCTTAAACGGCTGCGCCGGGGCCTTTTCCCCACGGCTTTGCGCCATGGCCGGGCCGGACACGACCGCCGAGGCTGCCAGGGCAGCGCAGATCAGGGCCTTGGAAAACGAACGGGCGATCATCAAGCCTGCCACCTTGTTGGAATATGTGAAACGCCGATTAGGCCCGGCGCGCTGACACTGCAATGAACGATTCGGCAATAAACACGCGATCGGCGCGGCGGCATGGCGCGCTCAATAATCCCCCAGGCGGCCGATGCTGTTGACGCGGGCCACCACATCGTCGCGCACGGTGGGGGTAACGAAGCCGGAAATGTCGCCGCCGAACAGCGCGATTTCCTTGACCAGCTTGGACGCAATCGGCTGCAGGCTGACATCGGCCATCAGAAAGACCGTCTCGATCCGGTCGTTGAGCTGCTGGTTCATCCCGGCCATCTGGTATTCGTATTCGAAATCAGCCACGGCGCGCAGGCCGCGCACGATCACGCTGGCGCCCTGCGCTTCGGCAAACTTCATCAGCAGGGCGTTGAAACCCACCACGCTGACATTGTCGATGCCCTGCTCGTCCAGTTCGCGGCGCACCATGTCCATCCGCTCTTCGGGTGTGAACATCGGGTTCTTGGATGGATTGGTGGTCACGCCCACGATCAGCTGGTCCACCAGCTTGGCGCCGCGGCGGATAATATCGAGATGGCCCAGCGTGATCGGATCGAACGTGCCGGGATAAATGCCAACGCGCTGCGCCATCAGTGATTCCTTTCCACGATGAAGCGCGCGAGTTCGCGCAGCAGGTCTGCCTCGGCGCCATGGCTGCCCAGGTGGGCGATTGCCTGGTCGACCAGGATGCGCGCCTGCTCGCGCGCGCGCTCGACACCAAGCAGCGAGACGAAGGTTTCCTTGCCGGCAACGGCATCCTTGCGCAGCGCCTTGCCGGCGGCGGCCTCGTCCCCCTCGGCATCGAGCAGATCGTCGGCGATCTGGAAAGCCAGGCCGATATCGCGGGCATAGCCGCGCAGGTGGGTGCGGCCTTCGGGCGGCAGGCGCCCCAAGATCGCGCCCATTTCCACCGCAGCGGCCAGAAGCGCGCCGGTCTTGAGCTGTTGCAGGCGGGTCACCGTGGGCAGATCGAACGTGGCGGTTTCAGCCACGATATCCATCATCTGCCCGCCGGCCATGCCATTGGTGCCGCTGTTCACGGCCAGGGTGCGGATCAGTTCGACCCGCACGAACGGGTCGCCGCTCATCGCGGGATCAGACAGGATCTCGAACGCGAAATCGTGCAGCGCATCGCCCGCCAGCACGGCGGTGCCATCGTCGAACGCCTTGTGCACCGTGGGTTTGCCATGGCGCAGATCATCGTTGTCCATGCACGGCAGGTCATCGTGGATCAGCGAATAGACGTGGATCGCCTCCAGCGCGGTCCCTGCCCGCACCGCCACCTGGCGATCGACGCCATACATCGCGGCCGTGGCCGTCACCAGCAGCGGGCGCAGCCGCTTGCCGCCACCGATGGTGGCATAGCGCATGGCTTGCACCAGCCGATCGCGCGGATCACCCGGCACGGGCAGCAGCGCATCAAAGCTGGCGTCGATATCTGCCTGGATCGCGGCCAGTGCCGGCTTGAGCAGGCCGGGGCTGCCCGTGGGCGCGGTCATCGCGATCAGGCCCCGTCGAACGGCCGGGTTGCTGCCGGCCGCCCTTCGCGATCGGCCACGACCGCCTCGATTCGCGCCTGCGCGGCATCGAGCCGGGCCTGGCAATGCGTGCGCAGGGCCTCGCCCCGGGCGTAGAGGTCGATCGATTCGTCGAGCGGAGCCTCGCCACTTTCCAGGCGGCGGACCACCACTTCCAGTTCCTTCAGCGCATCCTCGAAGCTGAGCGCGGTGATATCGGGTGTGCTAGCCATCGCGGCAAGCAATGGCCGCGCCGGCCGGGCCGGTCAAGCGGGGAACGCGTGGCTGTCACCGGCCTTTTGGGGTGTTCTTCCCCTAGCGCAAACGCGCGCACGCGGCTAAGGGCGCTTCCCATGTCCCAGATCACCGCTGAAATCGTCGCCGCTCACGGCCTGTCGGAAGAAGAATACGCCCGCGTGCTCGGCGCGCTGGGGCGCGAGCCCAACCTGGTCGAGCTGGGTATTTTCTCGGTCATGTGGTCAGAGCATTGCTCGTACAAGTCGAGCCGCATCCACTTGAAGAAGCTGCCGACCACGGCACCCTGGGTGATCTGCGGCCCCGGCGAGAACGCCGGCGTGATCGATATCGGCGATGGCCAGGCCGCCATCTTCAAGATGGAAAGCCACAACCACCCGAGCTACATCGAACCCTATCAGGGCGCGGCCACGGGCGTTGGCGGCATCCTGCGCGACGTGTTCACCATGGGCGCGCGCCCGGTCGCCAACATGAACGCGCTGCGTTTCGGCCGGCCCGATCACCCCAAGATGAAGCACCTGGTCCAGGGCGTGGTGGCGGGCATCGGCGGCTATGGCAACTGCGTGGGCGTGCCCACGGTTGGCGGCGAAACCAATTTCCACAAGGCCTATGACGGCAACATCCTGGTCAACGCGATGACCGTGGGCGTGGCCGATACCGACAAGATCTTCTATTCGGCAGCCACGGGCCTGGGCAATCCCATCGTCTATGTCGGCTCCAAGACCGGGCGCGACGGCATCCACGGCGCTACCATGGCCAGCGCCGATTTCGACGAGAAGAGCGATGAAAAGCGCCCGACCGTGCAGGTGGGCGATCCCTTCACCGAAAAGCTGCTGATCGAGGCGTGCCTCGAACTCATGGCCACCGACGCCATTGTCGCCATCCAGGATATGGGTGCAGCCGGCCTCACCTCCTCGTCGGTGGAAATGGCCAGCAAGGGCGGCGCGGGCATCCGCCTCAACATGAACATGGTGCCTTGCCGCGAAGAGGGCATGACGCCCTATGAAATGATGCTTTCGGAAAGCCAGGAGCGCATGCTCATGGTGCTGAAGCCCGGCAAGGAGCCGATGGCCGAGGCGATTTTCCGCAAGTGGGAGCTGGACTTTGCCGTGATCGGCGAAGTGACCGACACCGGCCACATGGTGCTGGAATGGAACGGCGAAGTCGTGTGCGACATTCCGCTCGATCCGCTGGCCGACGATGCGCCGCTCTATGATCGCCCGCACGTGCCCACGCCCAAGCCGGCCGCGATCGAAGCCCTGCCTGAAAGCGCGGACATTGGCGCTGACCTGGTCACGCTGATCGGCAGCCCGGACCTTGCCAGCCGCCGCTGGATCTTCGAACAATACGACAGCCAGGTCGGCGCCGATACGCTGCAGAAGAGCGGTGGCGATGCTGCCGTGGTGCGCGTGCATGGCACTGACAAGGCGCTGGCGATCAGCACCGACTGCACCCCGCGTTATTGCTTTGCCGACCCCTATGAGGGCGGCAAGCAGGCCGTGGCCGAGACGTTCCGCAACATCTGCGCGGTCGGCGCCACGCCGCTCGCCATCACCAACTGCCTCAACTTTGCCAACCCGCAGCGCCCGGAAATCATGGGCCAGATCGTGGGCTGCCTGGAAGGCATGGGCGATGCATGCCGCGCGCTCGATTACCCGATCGTCTCGGGCAACGTCTCGCTCTACAACGAATCCAAGGCCACTGGCGGCGGCTCGGCCATCCTGCCCACCCCGGCCATCGGCGGCGTTGGCCTGATGCTCGATCATACGCGCATGGCCACGGTTGCCTTCAAGGCCGCCGGGGAAACCGTGTGGCTGCTCGGGCCCGAAGGCACCCACCTGGGCCAGTCGCTCTATCTGCGCGAAATCCTCGGCCGCGAAGAAGGCCAGGCTCCCGCGGTCGACCTCGCGCTGGAACGCCGCAACGGCGAACTGGTGCGCGAATGGATTGCCGACGGCAAGGTTACGGCAGTGCACGACGTGGCCGATGGCGGCCTGCTCGTGGCGCTCACCGAAATGGCGCTGGCCGGCAACATCGGCGTGACGCTCGATGCCCCGCTCACCACCGCGCAGGCCTTTGGCGAAGACCAGTCGCGCTATGTCGTCACCACGCCGGCTGGCGTGGTGCTTGACGGCGCCACCAAGCTTGGCACCACCGGCGGCCAGGCCTTGGCCGGCGTGCCGCTTGCTGCCTTGCGCGAAGCGAACGAAGCCTTCTTCCGCGACTGGATGGAAGGCTAAGCCGCACCTCCACCACCCGCTGCGCGGGCGGTCCCCATCCCCGTTGCTGTGCGACAGGGAGGACCAGATCCTCCCCCACACCGTGGGGGAGGTGGCAGCCCGCAGGGCTGTCGGAGGGGGCATGTTGGCTTAACATCCCCTCTCCAACCTCTCCCGCCTGCGGGAGGGGCGTTTAGCCGTTTAGCGCGCGTGCTTGAGCAGGTCGCGCGGATCGATGCTTTCGGCCTGCCACACGGCATGGGCCTGCTCATACACCACGCCGGGCACGATCCCCAAGCGTCGCCGCGCTTCTTCCAGCGGCAGCGGCAAGAGCGCGACGATCGATTGCTCCATCAGGCGCGGGCAGGATTTGCCCCGCCGCCATGCCTCGCGCACCGCGCCCAGCACCGGCGCCCGGCTGTTGAGGCGCAGCTTCATCTGCAGCGCCGCCATCCAGGCGATGAACAAGTGCCCGGGCGCCGGTTGCTGCGGAAAGGTGAAGGCCAGCACGCACGCCTCGCCCAGGGCGTCGCGGCCATAGCCGGTCAGCACATGCAGCAGATCGTGCACATCGCGCAGGCGGTTCATGTACCACTGGAAGCGGTCGTTATAGCGCGGGCGATCCGCCAGGAAGCGCTCGGCTTCTTCCACCAGGCCCTGCGCGGTCAGGCCCTCGGCCTCCATGAAATCGCAATAGGCCTGGGCCAGCGAGCCAGCCGGCAGCCGCCGCAGCGCCGCGTGATCGTCGAGCACCGCCGGCAGCCACGGCTCGGCCAGCGCCAGGGCATGGCCTTGCCGCGTGGCGAGAAACGCAGAGCCTGCCCTGCCCCCGCCGCGCCAGGGCAAGGCGGCAAAGATGCCGAACACCTCTGCCGTGTTTTCGGTATTGTGCATCAGTCGGCGGAAATGGCGATAGGCAACCAGCGGGCGCAGGCGCGGCTTTTCCCGCGCCGGGTCAAACAGCGGCAGCGCCGCAAAGTCCCCCGCCCGTTGCTCCATCAGTCGATCACCCAATCCTCGCGCGCGATGCCAAACAGCTGCAGGATCGATGTCAGGTCACCCCGGTCGATCCAGCCATCTGCGGCCTGCCGCGCCTTGGGCTTGGCATAATAGGCAATGCCGTGGGTGGCGGCCGCGATCATCGGAATATCGTTAGCGCCATCGCCGGTTGCAAGGCTGGCAGTCGCCGGGCCGAGCCGCTCCATCTCCTCGAGCAGCACGGTCTTCTTCACCCCGCTATCGACGATCCCGCCAACCAGCGCGCCGGTAAGGCGCCCGTCGGCGATCTCCAGGCGGTTGCCTACTACGCGGTCAAAGCCGAGTTGCGCTGCCACCGGATCGGCAAACGAATGGAAGCCGCCAGTGACCAGTACGGTGTGGCAGCCGCGCGATTTGAGCGTGGAAACAAGCGTGCGTGCACCGGGCATCGGGCGGATGCGTTCGTCGAGGCACTGCGTGATGGCGGTTTCCGGCAAGTCCTTGAGCAGGCCGACACGCTCGCGCAGGGCGGATTCGAAATCCAGTTCGCCCTGCATGGCGCGTTCGGTGATGGCGGCGATGCGCTCTTTCAAGCCCGCGAAATCGGCGAGTTCATCGATGCATTCGGCACTGATCATGGTCGAATCCATGTCGGACACGAACAGGCGCGGCGTTTCGATCACGCGATCCGACAGCAGGAAATCGCTGGCCGGAAAGCAGGTGTCGAGAATGCCGCGCACCGCGGCGGCATCGCCCGTCGCCACTTCGATTTCCAGGACCGATTCGCAGAAATCGAGCATGCCGGCGCCGGCCACTTCGCCGCCTGCGGCCGTGATCTGCTCCACCGCCCGTGCAAGATTGTCACCAAGCGTCGTCGGGTCTGCTATCAGACGGGCAATGAGCACTGAAACTTCCCTTTCCTGTTCCGGCCAGGACAATCACGCCACCGACAACCGGCCTCGGCTCGCGCTCATTGCAGGGCCAACCGCCAGCGGCAAGAGCGATCTTGCCGTGCGGCTGGCCCTGGCCGAGCAGGCCGCTGGCCGCGCGGCCGTGGTGATCAATGCCGATAGCGCGCAGGTCTACGCCGATCTCGCCATCCTCAGCGCCCGCCCTTCACCAGCGGAAATGCAGGGCGTGCCGCACCGCCTGTTCGGCGCGTGGGACGGCGCGCAGGCCTGTTCGGCCGCCGATTGGGCGCAGGCCGCCAAGGCAGAAATCGATGCCGCGCACGCGGCTGGCGCGCTGCCGATCCTGGTGGGCGGCACCGGCCTCTATATCCGCACGCTGCTTGATGGCATCGCCCCTATTCCCGCCATTGATCCCGCCATCCGGGCGGCGGTTCGCGCCCTGCCGGTAAGTGAGGCCTATGCCGCGCTGTGTCGCGAAGACCCAGCGCGCGCCGCCGCGCTCAATCCTGGCGACAGCATCCGCGTGGCGCGCGCGCTGGAAGTGGTGCGCTCCACCGGCCAGCCGCTGGCCCACTGGCAGGCCCGGCGCGAAGGTGGCATTGCTGATAGCGTGGCGCTGCAACCGCTGGTGCTGCTGCCCGATCGCGCGTGGCTCTATGCCCGCTGCGACCAACGCTTTGCCGCCATGTGGGAACAGGGCGCCCAGGCCGAAGTTGCCGCGCTGCTGGCGCGCCAGCTCGATCCCGATCTGCCGGTGATGCGCGCGATCGGCGTGCCCGAGATCGCGGCCTACTTGCGCGGTGAAATCAGCGCCGAATCCGCCATTGCCGCCGGCAGCCAGGCCACGCGGCGCTATGCCAAGCGGCAGTTCACCTGGGCCAAGCACCAGTTTCCGGGTGATTGGCCACGTGACACGCACGAAAATTGCCTTGACAGAACCCGGATAGCATCTTTATTTCAAAACTAGCGGGTTGACACGAATGTTTGTGTCAATTACCAAGCCGTCAATTGCTTGGCTCTTGCCAAGTGCCCGAGTAGGGAGAGACGGCCCGGCGCAGGCAACTGCAGCCGGGCCGCAATTTTTTAGGATTATGGGCCGTTCGCGCGGCCCGGCAAGCAAGGGAACAAGGTCGTGAAAAGCGAGCGCAGCGGCGCTGAAATCCTGGTCGAGAGCCTGGTCGCCAAGGGCGTCGAATTCGTTTTCGGCTATCCCGGCGGCGCGGTACTTCCGATCTATGATGCGCTGTTCGGCGATGAACGCATCCGCCACATCCTCGTCCGCCACGAAGCCGGCGCGGCCCACGCCGCCGAAGGCTATGCCCGCGCCACGGGCAAGCCCGGGGTCGTGCTGGTCACCTCGGGCCCTGGCGCGACCAATGCCGTCACCGGCATTGCCGACGCATTCCTCGATTCGATCCCGATGGTCGTCATCACCGGCCAGGTGCCCACGGCGCTGATCGGGTCCGACGCGTTCCAGGAAGCCGATACCGTTGGCATCACGCGCCACTGCACCAAGCACAACTACCTGGTCAAAGACCCGGCCGAGTTGGCCACGATCATCGACGAGGCGTTTCGCATCGCCACCGAAGGCCGCCCCGGCCCGGTCGTGGTCGACATTCCCAAGGACGTGCAGATCGCCTCCACCCGCTGGACCGGCCAGGCGACGCAGATGCGCAATCGCTATGCCCCGCAGGTGGAAGCACCCAGCGACGCGATTGCGCAGGCCGTGGCCATGCTCGCGACGGCTAAGGCGCCAGTGTTCTATACCGGCGGCGGGGTGATCAACTCCGGCCCGGAAGCCGCACGCCTGCTGCAGGAACTGCAGACGCTCACCGGCGCGCCGGTCACCTCCACGCTGATGGGCCTGGGCGCGTTCCCTGCGGCGCACAAGGATTGGCTGGGCATGCTCGGCATGCACGGCACCTACGAAGCGAACATGGCGATGAACCGCGCCGATCTGGTCGTGTGCATCGGCGCGCGCTTCGATGATCGCGTCACCGGCCGGCTCGACGCATTTTCGCCCGATAGCCGCAAGATCCACATCGATATCGATCGTGCCTCGATCAACAAGACCGTCCGCGTCGACCTGCCGCTGGTGGGCGATTGCGGCCGCGTGCTGCACCAGATCATCACCGGCTGGCTCGATGCCGGGCACCAGGCGCAGGATCTGACCGAATGGCATGCGCGCATCAACGGCTGGCGCGCGCGCAACAGCCTGGCCTATCCCAAGCGTACCAATGGCGAGATCATGCCCCAACTGGCGATCGAGCGGCTCTATGAACTGACCAAGGACCGCGAGCCGATCATCAGCACCGAAGTGGGCCAGCACCAGATGTGGGCGGCGCAGCACTTCCACTTCGATCGGCCCAACAAGTGGCTGACCTCGGGTGGCCTGGGCACCATGGGCTATGGACTGCCGGCAGCGATCGGCGCGCAGGTGGGCTGCCCCGATGCGCTGGTGATCGATATTGCCGGCGATGCCTCGATCCAGATGAACATCCAGGAGTTGGGCACCGCCACGCAGTTCCGCCTGCCGGTCAAGGTCTTCATCCTCAACAACGAATGGATGGGGATGGTCCGCCAGTGGCAGGAATTGACCTATGAAAGCCGCTATTCCAGCTCCTATTCGGATGCCCTTCCCGATTTCGTGAAGCTGGCAGAAGCCTATGGCTGGAAGGGTATCCAGATCGACACGCTCGATCAGCTGGACGACGGCATCCGCGCGATGATCGATCATCCCGGCCCGGTGATCGTCGATTGCCGCGTCACCAAGGAAGCCAACTGCTTCCCGATGATCCCCTCGGGCGCTGCGCATACCGACATGATCCTCTACGGCGACGAAGTGGCCGGCACGATGGATGATGAAGCCAAGGCCCTGGTTTGAAGCCCGATTTGAAGATTGATCCGATGATGAAAATCAAAGCAGAGGCGCAGGAGCGCCACGTCCTGACCATCACGGTCGACAACGAGGCGGGCATCCTGGCCAAGATCGCTGGGCTGTTCACCGCGCGCGGCTACAATATCGACAGCCTGACGGTGGCCGACATCACCGACGAGCACGATGTCAGCCGCATCACGATCGTGACGCACGGCCCGCCAGCGGTGATCGACCAGATCCATGCCCAGCTCGAACGCCTGGTGCCGGTGCACAAGGTGACCGACCTGACCGAGGTTGGCCCCTATGTCGCGCGCGAACTGGCGCTGATCAAGGTGGCCGGCAAGGGCGAAAACCGCGTGGAAGCGCTGCGCCTGGCCGAGGTGTTCCGCGCCAACGTGGTCGACACCACCACCTCAAGCTTCATTTTCGAACTGACCGGCGCGCCCGACAAGATCGATACCTTCGTCAGCCTGATGAAGGAACTGGGCCTTGTCGAAGTGGGCCGCACCGGCATCGTCGGCATGATCCGCGGCGCCGAGGCCGCCTGACCCTTTTTCCATCGCTGTTTGCACAAACCCTGCGTCCACCACTGCGCTAATTCGGCCTGAGGGATGCCCGTTGCGGCAGGACGACCAACCAAGGACGAGTACCATGAAGGTTTACTACGACGCCGATTGCGATCTCAATCTGATCACCGGCAAGAAGATCGCCATCCTGGGCTATGGCAGCCAGGGCCATGCCCACGCGCAGAACCTGCGCGATTCGGGCATCAAGGAAGTGGCCATTGCCCTGCGTCCCGGTTCGGCCAGCGCCGCCAAGGCCGAAGCCGCCGGCTTCAAGGTTCTGCCCAACGCCGAAGCCGCCGCCTGGGCCGACATCCTGATGATCCTGGCGCCCGACGAGCACCAGGCTGCCATCTATGCCGACGACATCCACGCCAACCTGCGCCCCGGCGCGGCGCTGGCCTTTGCCCACGGCCTCAACGTGCACTTCGGCCTGATCGAACCGCGCGCCGACGTGGACGTGATCATGGTTGCGCCCAAGGGCCCGGGCCACACCGTGCGCGGTGAATACGTCAAGGGCGGCGGCGTGCCGTGCCTGGTGGCCATCCACCAGAACGCCACCGGCAATGCCCACGACATCGCCCTGGCCTATGCCTCGGGCGTGGGCGGCGGCCGTTCGGGCATCATCGAAACCAACTTCAAGGAAGAGTGCGAAACCGACCTCTTCGGCGAACAGGCCGTGCTGTGCGGCGGCGTGACCCACCTGATCCAGGCCGGTTTCGAAACGCTGGTCGAAGCCGGCTATGCCCCGGAAATGGCCTATTTCGAATGCCTCCACGAAACCAAGCTGATCGTCGACCTGCTCTATGAAGGCGGCATCGCCAACATGCGCTACTCGATCTCGAACACTGCCGAATATGGTGACATCGTCACCGGTCCGCGTATCATCACCGCCGAAACCAAGGCGGAAATGAAGCGCGTTCTGGCCGACATCCAGTCGGGCCGCTTCGTCAAGAACTTCGTGCTCGACAACCGCGCTGGCCAGCCCGAACTCAAGGCTGCCCGCAAGGCCGCTGCCGCGCACCCGATCGAAAAGACCGGCGCCCAGCTGCGCGCGATGATGCCCTGGATCGGCGCCAACAAGCTGGTCGACCAGTCCAAGAACTGATCGCGCAAAGACCTGCGCCACCGCGCCTTGCCTTGGCAAGTGCGGTGGCGCGGCCTTCCGGCAAAGGGGCCGGCCCGTTTGGCGGGCTGGCCCTTTTTCGTGCGCCCCCTCGCTCTACCGAGCGGTCCACCGGCTCGACGAACTGCATGGCAAAATCGTAAAAATGCATTCATAGCCATTTTGGACCTATTGGTTCGCCCATCGCTTTCCAGTCCTGCCCACCACCAGAAACTGATCGAGTCGCCGATGCCTTCGCTGCCCCATCTTGCCTCGGCCTGTGCCGCGCTATGCCTGCTCGGGGCGTGCCAGGCCCCGGTGCCAAAGCCCACGCCGACGCCCGATGGCGCCGGAGTGCCGGTGGCGCCTCCCGCCACTACAGGCCCAGTGGCAGATGCCTCCGACAGCAGCGATGCAGCGGTCGATCCCGATACCCTGCCCGCGATCAATTGCGGCGAAGGCCGCATGGCCAAGCTGATGAACATGCCGGAATCCGAAGAAGCCCATGCCGCCGTGATTGCGGCCGTGGGCCATCGCCACATCCGCTGGGTCCATCCCGGCGATGCCGTGACGATGGATTACCAGCCCGGCCGGCTCAACGTCATCGTCGACGAACACGGCCAGATCGCCGCCACCCGCTGCGGCTGATCGCCCGCCCCTGCAACAGGGACCATAGCCGCTTTGCTCGCTTGCCACTCGCCCATGCGTTTGGCACCTTTCCCTCTGGGCGACGGCGTGCCTGGCTGCGCAACGGCCGCGCCCAAGGGAGACATCACATGATCACCGTTCGTACCGCGTTCACGCTGGCCGCCCCACTGGCCCTGGCCCTGGCCGCCACGCCGATGATTGCCCAGGCCCCTGCCGTTCCCGGCCAGCCGGACAAGGCCCGCGTCACGGCCGGCAACTATGCCGCCGATCCCAATCATTCGCTCGTGGCCTGGAGTGTCAACCACCTCGGCTTCAACGATTATTTCGGGCTGTTTGGTGATGTTTCGGCCAAGCTCACGCTCGATCCAGCCAATCTTTCCGCTGCCAAGGTGACCGCGACTATCCCCGTCAGCAAGGTGCTCACCGCCAATGCCGGTCTCAACGCGCACCTGCTGCGCCCCGGCACCGAGGGCAAGAAGCCCGATTTCTTTGGCCCCAATCCGGCCGATGCCACCTTCACATCCACCAGTGTGACACCTGGCGCCGATGGCACCAGCGCCACCATCGCAGGCAATCTCACGCTCAATGGCGTGACCAAGCCGGTTTCCATCGCCGCCAGGTTCATCGGCGCCGGCAAAGGCTGGGGCAAGGAAACAGTCGGTTTTGAAGGGACCACCACGCTCAAGCGTTCAGACTTTGGCGTGAATGGCGCGCTGCCGCTGGTGTCTGACGAGGTAAAACTCAACATCACCATCGCGTTCGAAAAGACCGCCTGACCTCTGCCTGACTGACCAGCAACCCCGCAACGGCATGCCGCTGCGGGGTTTGTTGCGCCCGGCATTTGATCTGGACAAAGCTGGCGCAAGGCACCATAGGCATGGCCGATGATCGCCGCGCTGAACCTTACCCTGCGACTTACACGCCCTTGGGCGTGAGCTGACGCGTCGGTTTTGCGGCGCACACGGCGCCCAAGGGTCATCCCCTCGCACCAGACGCATCATTTTCATTTTAAGGTTCAGCCATCATGGCCATGCTGAAGAATCCCGGCATCAAGTATCGTCCGTTTCCGCAGGTGGATCTGCCCGATCGCCAGTGGCCCTCGCGCACCATCACCAAGGCCCCGCGCTGGCTCTCGACCGACATGCGCGATGGCAACCAGTCGCTGATCGATCCGATGGACGCCGACAAGAAGGCGCGCTTCTTCGATCTGCTGTGCAAGGTTGGCCTGAAAGAAATCGAAGTCGGCTTCCCCAGCGCGGGTGCCACCGAATATGATTTCATCCGCGCCCTGGTGGACGAAGGCCGTATCCCCGAAGACGTCGTCGTGCAGGTGCTGACGCAATCGCGCGAAGACCTGATCAAGACCTCGTTCGAAAGCCTGGCCGGCGCCAAGCAGGCCATCGTCCACGTCTACAACGCGGTATCGCCGCTGTGGCGCACGGTGGTGTTCGGCATGGAACAGAGCGAAATCAAGGAAATCGCCCGCCGTGGGGCGACGTTCCTGCGCGATCAGGCCGCCCGCTTCCCGCAGACCGACTGGCGTTTCGAATATAGCCCGGAAACCTTCTCCACCGCCGAACTCGATTTCAGCATCGCCTGCTGTGAAGCGGTGATGGACGTGCTGCAGCCCACGGTGGAAAAGCCCATCATCCTCAACCTGCCGGCCACGGTGGAAGCCTCCACTGCCAATATCTATGCCGACCAGATCGAGTATTTCTGCCGCAACCTGCCCGGCCGCGATCGCGCCGTGATCAGCCTGCACACCCACAACGACCGCGGCACCGGCGTGGCCGCGGCGGAACTGGGCCTGATGGCCGGGGCCGATCGTGTCGAAGGCTGCCTGTTCGGCAATGGCGAGCGCACTGGCAACTGCTGCCTGGTGACCGTGGGCCTCAACCTCTACACGCAAGGGGTAGACCCGGAACTGGACTTCTCGAACATCGACGAAGTGATCCAGACCGTGGAATACTGCAACCAGCTGCCCGTGCATCCGCGCCACCCCTATGGTGGCGAACTGGTCTTCACCGCGTTTTCCGGCAGCCACCAGGACGCCATCAAGAAGGGCTTCGCCGCGCAGGAAAAGCGCAACGACGAACTCTGGGCCGTCCCCTATCTGCCGATCGATCCGGCCGATCTGGGCCGCAGCTATGAAGCGGTGATCCGCGTCAATTCGCAAAGCGGCAAGGGCGGTTTTGCCTGGGTGCTGGAACAGGACCAGGGCCTCAAGCTGCCCAAGAAGATGCAGGCGCACTTCTCGCGCCACGTGCAGGAACTGGCCGACGAACTCGGCCGCGAACTGCAGGCCGGCGATATCTGGGGCGTGTTCCGCAAGGTCTATCGCCTGGATGCCCCGCAGCATTTCCAGCTGGTCGATTATGACGAGCAGCGCGGCACCGACGGCACCCGCGTGTTTGCCGGCAAAATCGAGATCGATGGCCAGGTGCAGTCGGTCAGCGGGCGCGGCAATGGCCTGATCTCGTCGGTCGTTGCCACCCTGGCCGAAGGGTTCGGCGTTCGCCTGGAAGTGCGCGACTATTCCGAACATGCCATGGGCAGCGGCACCAATGCGCGCGCGGCCGCCTATGTTGAATGCGTACTGGCCGATGGCCGCGTGGTATGGGGCGTGGGTATCGACGAAGACGTTGCCACCGCCAGCGTGCGCGCCATCCTTTCGGCAGCCAACGCCGGCCGCTGATCACCACCACCATCACACGCATCATGCAAGGGCCCTGGAGCACCCGCTCCGGGGCCTTTTTGCGATCAGGCCTCGGTATCGGCCCACAGCATTTCGGCCATGGCATCGAGATGGCTGAAATCCACCGCCGGATCGCGGCGGTTGAGCGGCATTCCGCCCCAGCGCCGTGGATCGAGCAGGCGGCGGCGCAGGGCACGTTGCAACAGGTCGAGGCGCATCAGCGCTTCGCGATCGGCGGCCATGTCGTTGGCGCCGCGCCGCCGCTGCCAGCCGGCCTCGATCTGGCCGATCCGTTCCAACACCAGTTGGTTGTATTGCCGATGCGGGCCGCGATGCAGCGGCATCAGCACGCGTTGCGCGGCCGCCTCGGTTGCCGGCAGCAGCAGACCATTGCGGCGGAAATCGTGAAAGCCCACCTCGGCTTCGCCCAATCGGCCCAGCATCACATTCAAACCGGCGCGCGTCAGAACCTGGCAGGGCAGGATATGGTGCCGCTGCATATGCGCCTGATATCCCGGTGAGCCAACGACGTTGACGCAATGAAACGGAATCGCCCGGCGCGCGGCGAACCGCCATTTGCGAGACGAATCAGGAACACATTTCGTTAGGCCCATCGTGCCGAAATGATACAGTCTTCCCCTGGTTCTAACCAGAGCGTGCCGGCGCCGGGCAGCTCAACCGCCTGCGCCTGTGCAATGTGGCCATGGGCGATCAACCAGTCTGTCAGGCGCACGGCGGCGCGCGCATGCTGTTCTCCCGGCCGCTCGCCCCCGGTGTGCAAAGCGAACTCCTGCCCGATGAAAAAGGTCAGGCCGATGCTGGTCACGCGATCATCTCCGCGCTTCAAGCCGGCCAGGGCCATGGCCGGAAACGGCCCGCCATTCAGCCACGGGCGCACGGCGTCGACGAACCAGCGCGGCGAAACAAGGTTGCCAGCCGGCAACCAGCCGATCGCCGCCAAGCCCGGCAAAGTCGCCAGCGCCAGCAACAGGCTGGCCGCCACCTGCACCACCGGCAAGAGGCTTTCCGCCCCGGCCAAGTGCGGCCCCGGCGCCAGCAGCAGCGCTTCATAGGTGCTCGGGTCAAAATCCGCAGGCAGGCCCACACGCAGGTTCGCAAGCGCTGTTGCCGTCCCCTCTTTTGGCGCCAAACCAGTCAGGTCGAACGTCAAACCATCGCGCAGCAGTTCCACCCAACGCGCTGCACCGCCCGGGCGATGGCTCACGGCAAAGGCGTGCTCGGCCTGGGCCAACCCGGCCAGGGCATCGGCATCAGGGCGCGTGCCGGGGGCGAACAACAGCGTCGCCACGGCGCGCCCCCCCGCACTTTCCTGACCATCAGCCACCGCTTACGCTCCTGTCGTTGGACAAACCCTTGCGCCGCAATCCATTGCGGCGATCTACAGGGCCTGCACCCGATACCGTCGAAATTTCGTCAACACCCCGGCGCGACATGCTCAAAAAGCGCCCATTTCCAAACCCGACGCTAGCAACTGCCCCAGTTCGCGACATTTTTGCAATGCAGTATGCGGCAGGGCCTTGGGCGCCAAGATCGAATCGGGCCGATCCGCACCCGTTAGAATGATGCAGGGCGGCGCAACGCGGCGCAAACGCCAACCGGTCACGATCCGGTCGATCTGCGCCTGCGCTCCCTGCCCCGCCGTTCCTGCTGCGATGGCCGTGGCATAGGCCCGCCCCGCGATCTGCTCCAGCAGGGGGTAATAGCAGCGGTCGAAGAACGCCTTCATCTCGCCGCTCATGCTGCCAAGGTTTTCCGGGCAGACGAACAGGAAACCTTGCGCTGCAATGCATTGCGCGGGGTTAACCTGCTCGGCCGGCAACAGCTGCGCCGGCGCGCCGGCCTGTGCTGCGCCTTGCGCAGCGGCCTGTGCCATGGCCTGTGCCGCGCCGGTGCGGCTGTGCCAGATGATTGCCAGCATGCCCCCTGTCCTTTTCACCACCGCCGCCCCCGCAGCGTTTGTCATTCCCGGCACAAGCGCCGATCCATTGGTGTCAAATCGGATATGAACGCAGCTTTGCCAAATCGGTTTCCTGGCGATGTATCTGCCCGTGCGGTTTGCCCATGGGGCGGCAATCGGCTACCGCGCAACAATGATCCCGGTCACTGCGATTACCCATTCCCTTTCCGGCCTCGCCTGGCGTTGGCGCGGCGGCAACATGGACCTTTCCGGCCGTTTCGGCCGCGCCGGCGGTGGCGACGATGGCCTCAGCAATGATCTGGTAGACCAGTTGCTGCTCTCGCGTGGGGTGCCGCACGATGATCTTGAGCGGCACCGCCGCCCCACCTTGCGCGATTTCCTGCCCGATCCCGCCATTTTCCGCGACATGGAAGTGGCCGCGCGCCGCCTTGCCGAAGGCGTGGTGCGCGGCGAGCGCATCACCGTCTATGGCGATTACGACGTGGATGGCGCCACCAGCGCCGCACTGCTGCTGCGCCTGCTGCGCGCACTCGGCGTGGAAGGCCAAGCCTATATTCCCGATCGCCTGCTCGAAGGCTATGGCCCCTCGGGCGAGGCGCTGGTCCGGCTTGGCCGCGAAGGCAGCCAGTTGATCGTCACCGTCGATTGCGGCGCCATGGCGCACGAGGCGCTGGGCCAAGCCGCGGCCGCAGGAATCGACGTGATCGTGGTGGATCACCACAAGTGCGCGCCTGACCTTCCCCCTGCCGTGGCCCTGGTCAACCCCAATCGCCTGGACGAGGATGACGAGGCCGCCGCGCATGGTCATCTTGCCGCCGTGGGCGTGGCCTTCCTGCTTGCCGTGGCGACAGTGCGTGTCCTGCGCGCGCAGGGATGGTTCGAAAGCCGCCCAGCGCCCGATCTCATGGGCCTGCTCGATCTGGTTGCGCTGGGCACCGTGGCCGACGTGGCGCAGCTCAAGGGCCTTAACCGCGCGCTGGTGGCGCAGGGGCTGAAAGTCATGGCCAAGCGCGCCAATATCGGCCTTTCCGCGCTGATCGATGCCAGCCGCATCACCCGTGCGCCCACCGCCAGCGACATGGGCTTTGCCCTGGGGCCGCGCATCAATGCCGCCGGGCGCATCGGCGATTCCTCGCTCGGCGTGCGGCTGTTGACGACGCAAGACCCTGACGAGGCCAAGGACATCGCTGCCCGCCTCTCGGCCCTCAACGACGAGCGCCGCGCGATCGAGCAGGCCGTGCAGGAAGCCGCCGAAGCGCAAGTGGAAGCACAGCACAATCGCGCCGTAGTGGTAGTGTCCGGCCTGGGCTGGCATCCCGGCGTGATCGGCATCGTTGCCGGCCGCATCAAGGAAAAGACCGGCAAGCCCACGCTGGTCATCGCGCTCGACGATGGCGAACAGGCCGAAGTTGATGGCGCTGGCATGGGCAAGGGTTCGGGCCGCTCCATCCCCGGTGTCGATCTGGGCGCAGCGATCATTGCCGCACGCGAGGCCGGCCTGCTGGTCAAGGGCGGCGGCCATGCCATGGCCTGTGGCCTGACCATCGCACCCGACAGCGTGGAGCCGCTGGCGCAATGGCTCGATGAACGCCTCGGCCGCGACGTGGCCAATGCCCGCGCCGCGCAAAGCCTGGCGCTGGACTTGTCGCTCAGCCCTGGCGGCCTGACCCCCAGCCTGGTCGAAACGCTGGAAGGCGCTGGCCCTTATGGCGTGGGCTGGCCCGGCCCGCGCGTGGCAGTGGGCCCGGTGCGGCTGGTCAAGTGCGATATCGTCGGCAACGATCACGTGCGGGCGATCGTGGCCGGGGCCGATGGCCGATCGTTCAAGGCCATGGCCTTTCGCGCAGCACAAACCGATCTGGGCCAGGCCCTGCTGCACGGCTGCAAGGGCCGCCAGCTATGGCTGGCCGGACGCGCCCGGCTCGACGACTGGGGCAGCCGCCCCGCCGCCGAATTGCACATCGAAGATGCCGCATTTGCCGATTGAATTTTTTGGGTCTGATTTTTTTGGATCGGCGGGTTGACGCACCGGCCCCAGCCTAATAGAGGCGCGGACCTGCCCAGCAGGCGCAAGCCCGGAGGCCCCTTCGTCTAGCGGTTAGGACGCGGCCCTTTCACGGCTGAAACACGGGTTCGATTCCCGTAGGGGTCACCATCATTGCACGCTGCCGGACGGCCCCTTCGTCTAGCGGTTAGGACGCGGCCCTTTCACGGCTGAAACACGGGTTCGATTCCCGTAGGGGTCACCATCTGCATCTTGCCTCAAGGTGTGGATTGCTGGCACGCCATGCTCTGTCAGCAACCATGCCTGCGCATGCAAGGCCCCTTCGTCTAGCGGTTAGGACGCGGCCCTTTCACGGCTGAAACACGGGTTCGATTCCCGTAGGGGTCACCATTCCGGCGCAATTGGCGCGGAACCACACCACATCGCCGGCACTCCGCATGTCCATCGCATTATGCTGGGCCGTGCGCGCCCGCAATTACGCCCTCAATGCAGTTGCGAGGATTGTATCGTGGCAGGAATGCCGGCGATCCCCTCCATCGGGCGCGGGCCGGCCAGTTCCTTGCGCATCAGATCCAGCACCATGGAAAGGTGCGCGGCCGCCAGCGAGGCGCCTTGGTGATCGAGCACCGCCAGCGAGCCTTCCAGCTTGCCGATCAGGTCGGCCAGAACGGCCTTGTCGACGCCGTTGCGATCCGAGGATTTCACGCAATCGTCCTCCCACTTCTTGGCGCCGATCAGGCCGCGCGTGCGCGCGCCCACACCTCGACAGGCCTTAGAGCCGGCCTTGCAAGCCGCCAGCGCAACCCGGCGCCCCGTTGCCCGTCATGGCGGCGGACGATGAAGGGGAATGTTCGACCTTGGTCTCATCTACGCGCCGCCACGCCTACCCGCCACGGCTTTCCCCGCAGCTTTGGCGGTATCGCGCGCAACTAAGTCGTGTACCAGAATGGCCGCCTTTCAGATCATCTGCAGGGAAAAGCAGCATGTTAGATGGCTAATAAACGGCAGGCACGCGCGCCAGCCGTCACCACTCCCGCCGAAACGGAAGCAAAAGCGCGCGTGTCCAGCGCCGCCGCCACGTCCCTCAGCCAAGCCTGTGGACAGCCTTGGCGGCAAGTGTGACAGGCCGGCAGCGGGCTTGCCGCGCCCCCCTGCCCTCGCCTAACAGGTGCGCTATCTGCGTTTCCTGGCGAAAGTGACATCCCCCGATGAAAGGTCTGGCCCTGCCCTGGACAAGCGTGGGCATTGCCCTGGTCGCCGCTGCGGCCATGCCGTTTGCCGGCGCCAGCCTGTGGCTTGCCTTTGCGGTGCTGGTGGTGTGGCTGGCCTCATTGTGGCTCGCCAGCCCCGAGCCGGAGATCGTCCAGGTCCGGCCCGAGGAAGGCAGCGTCTCGCGCCAGGCCATGGTCGCCCTGGTGGAGCCGTTCAGCGTGCCGGTGCTGATGCTCGATCGCCAGCGCATCGCCTCGGCCAATGCCGCCGCGCGTGAGGCGCTGGGCCCGCATATCGTCGGGCAGGACGCGCGCGTGGCGCTGCGCCATCCCGAGGCGATCACCCTGCTCGACAAGCCGGAGGGAACCGCGCTGGTTCGCGGCCTTACCGGCGCACGCAGCATCTGGCAGGTCAGCCGGGTGGCGATCGACGACCGCTTTTCGCTGATCGAGTTGGTCAACCGCACGGCCGAGGCCGATATCAGCCGCGCCCACACCGATTTCGTCGCCAACGCCAGCCACGAGTTGCGCACCCCGCTGGCCTCGATCATCGGCTATGTCGAAACCCTGGCCGATCCCGATGCCCGGATCGATCCGGCCACCTCGGCCAAGTTCCACGCCACCGTGCTGCGCGAAGCCAAGCGCCTGCAGACGCTGGTGGAAGACCTCATGTCGCTTTCGCGCATCGAGGCGGAAAAGCACGAATTCCCGCGCGAACGCATCGATCTGGGGCAGATGGCCCAAACCATCGCCAGCGAAGTGGGCTTCACCGTGGGTGACGAACGCATCCTGCCCGAAACCGAAACCGGCGTGGTCTGTGGCGATCGCCAGCAGTTGGACCAATTGATCCGCAACCTCATCGACAATGCGCTCAAATACGGTGACGCGCAGGCCCCGGTGGCGGTGCGGGTCCACCGCGACGGCAGCGACGTGGTGCTGGAAGTGGCCGACCAGGGCGAAGGCATCCACCCCGATCACCTGCCCTATCTGACCCGGCGGTTCTACCGGTCCGATCCTGGCCGCAGCCGCGCGGCGGGCGGCACCGGCCTGGGCCTGGCAATCGTCAAGCACATCGTCGAGCGCCATCGCGGCAAGCTCGACATTGCCAGCACATTGGGCGAAGGATCGACCGTGACCGTGCGCCTGCCCTTGGCCGCGCCTGAGGCTGCGCCAGCCGCTGCCTAGCCAGACTGGCTTGCCGGGCTGAACGGGCGTTTTTCAACGACACCATGGTTTTGTCACAAATGCCGCAGCTTTTGTCATAAAGCTGTCACACCCTGGTCGCATTGGCCGCTCATCCACCGGGACACTTCCTGGCCACGGGGAATGGAAGGTATTGCCATGGTCACGCTTCGCACACTTGCTCTGTCCACTGCCGCTTTGGGTTCGCTCGCTCTCGCCGGCTGCGGCGGCGCCGATTCCGGCAGCCGCGACCAGGTGCGCGCCGTCGGCTCGTCCACCGTTTACCCCTTTGCCAAGGCCGTCGCCGAGCAGCTCGCCAAGAGCGATCCCTCGATCAAGTCGCCGATCATCGAATCGACCGGCACGGGCGCCGGCATGAAGCTGTTCTGCGCCGGTGTCGGCCCGCAGCACCCCGATATCGCCGATGCCTCGCGCCGCATGAAGAAGTCGGAATTCGACGAATGCGTCGCCAATGGCGTGAAGGACATCACCGAAATCCAGGTGGGCCTGGATGGCGTGGCCTTTGCCGAAGCCAAGGGCGGCGCCAATCTCGCGCTGACCCCGGAAGACATCTACAAGGCGCTCGCCAAGAACCCCTATGGCAAGCCCAACACTGCCAAGACCTGGGCTGACGTGAACCCGGCGCTGCCGGCCGATCCGATCCTGGTCTACGGCCCGCCGTCCACCTCGGGCACGCGCGATGCGCTCAAGGAACTGATCCTGGCCAAGGGCTGCGACGCCAATCCCGAGATGAAGGCGCTCAAGGACAGCGACAAGAAGAAGCACGACGATGTCTGCACCCAAGTGCGCGAAGACGGCGTCTATGTCGATGCCGGCGAGAACGACAACCTGATCGTGCAGAAGATCGAGGCCAATCCCAAGGCCATCGGCATTTTCGGCTTTTCCTATGTCGAATCCAATGCCGACCGCATCAAGGGCCTGACGATGAGCGGCATCACGCCGACCTATGAGACCATTTCCAACTTCAGCTATCCCGGCGCCCGCCCGCTCTACATCTATGTGAAGAAGGCCCACCTCAAGGCGATTCCGGGTCTGCAGGCCTATGTCACGCAATGGTCAAAGCTGTGGGGCAAGGATGGCACGCTCGCCAAGCTCGGCATGGTGGTTGCGCCCGATGCCGTCCTGGCCGAAAGCGCCAAGGCCGTGACCACGATGCCGTCGCTCGACGGTTCGCAGCTCAAGTAAGAAAGGACGGGAAAGCCCAGTCATGTCGCCAGCCATTCTTCTCCTGCTCGCCTTCGGGCTGGGCCTTGTCGGCTGGCTGGCGGCCCGCTCGCGCGCCTGGGCGTTTCGCGCCAAGACGCCGGATGCGCGCCTGCATTCGTTGCCCAGCTTCCACGCCTGGTACGTGGCGCTGTGGATCGCGGTGCCGGCGCTGGTCTTTGCCCTGGTGTGGAATGCGGTCAGCCCGGCGCTGATCACCGCGCATGTCCTGGCCGATCCGGCAGCGGCGGCCCTGCCCGGCTTTGGCTTTGAACGCGAAGCCATGCTGGCGCAGGCCCGCGCCGTGGCCGAAGGCAAAGCGTTTGGCGTGTTCATGCCCGAGGCAGAAGGGCTGATCGCGCCCTATCGCGTCGCGCTCGCCCGCTATGAATCGATCGGGCTGATCGTGACGATCCTGGTCGCGCTGGCTGGCGGGGCCTTTGCCTTCCTGCGCTTGAAGCCTGATTTCACCGCCCGCACGCGGGTGGAGCGGGCGGTCATGTCGCTGCTGCTGATCGCTTCGCTCGTCGCCATTCTCACCACGGCCGGCATCATCATCAGCCTGGTGTTCGAAACCGTGCGCTTCTTCGGCATGGTCTCGCCTATCGATTTCCTGTTCGGCACCCACTGGGCGCCCGATCCGATGAGCACCGGCGCGGTCGATGGCAAGCAGTTCGGCGCCATTCCGCTGTTCTGGGGCACGATCTATATCGGCGCGATCATTGCCATGCTGGTGGCCATCCCGCTTGGCCTGATGAGCGCGATCTACCTCACGCAATATGCTTCTTCCACCGTGCGCAAGGTGATCAAGCCGCTGCTCGAAATCCTCGCGGGCGTGCCCACGGTGGTATACGGCTATTTCGCCGCCCTCACCGTGGCGCCGGCGGTGCGCGATTTCGCGCAAGGCATCGGCATTTCCAGCGCCTCGACCGAAAGCGCGGTGGCTGCCGGCCTGGTCATGGGCGTGATGATCATTCCCTTCGTGTCATCGATGGCCGACGATTCCATCGCCGCCGTGCCCGATGCCCTGCGCGATGGCAGCCTGGCGATGGGCGCCACCCGCGCCGAAACCATCCGCAAGGTGCTGGTGCCGGCCGCGCTGCCCGGCATCGTCGCGGGCATCATGCTGGCGGTCAGCCGCGCGATCGGTGAAACCATGATCGTGGTGATGGCGGCCGGCGCCTCGGCCAATCTCACTGCCAATCCGTTTCAGTCGATGACCACGGTGACGTTCCAGATCGTTGCCATGCTCACCGGCGAAGGCAGCTTCGATCACCCGGCCACCCTTTCGGCCTTTGCCCTGGGCATGGTGCTGTTCCTTGTCACCCTGGCGCTCAACTTCATCGCCCTGCGCGTGGTGAAGCGCTATCGCGAAGCCTATGAGTGAGCCGATCATGGACACGCTGACTTCCTCTTCTGCCGATACGCTGGCCGCCCAGCGCCGCGCCCGCATGGCCGCGCGCCTGGCGCGCCGCCACACCGGCGACCGGCTGTTCAAGCTGGCTGGCCTGGGTGCCGTGGCGTTTTCCGCGCTGGTCCTGGTGTTCCTGCTGGTGTCGATGGCATCGAGTGGCCTGGCTGGCTTCCAGCGCAGCGAACTGCGCTTTGACCTGCCCCTGCGCGGCCAGCTTTCGATCGATCGCGATCGCCTGGGCCAGCCCGATCCGGCCAGCGCGCTGGAACTGGCAGGCCTGCCGGCCATGGTCGATGCCGCTGCCGAAAAGGGCCTGGGCCAGGGCGGCGCGGCGCTGCTTGCCGATGGTGCCTGGCGCGATGTCGCCGCGCAGATCGCGGCCAAGCCTGCGCTGCTGGACGAACCGAGCCTATCGCTTTCCCTGCCCGCCACCGACGAACTCGCCGCTGCCCAGCGTGGCGATGGCCCCGAGGCACTTCGCCCTGTCGCGCAGCGCCTGGTCCAGGATGGCAAGCTGGTGCGCGCATTCGACTGGGGCTTCCTTGCCCGTTCCGACGCTACCAGCCCGCAGTCCGTGGGCATCTGGGGCGCGCTCAAGGGTTCGATCATGACCATGCTGGTCACGATCGTGCTGGCTTTCCCGGTGGGCGTGCTCGCCGCGCTCTATCTGGAGGAATATGGCCCGCGCAACCGCTGGACTGACCTCATTGAAATCTCGATCAACAACCTGGCGGCCGTGCCCTCGATCATTTTCGGACTGCTGGGCCTCGCGGTATTCCTCGCGATCTTCCCGCACTATCGCTCGGCCCCGCTGATCGGCGGCATGACGCTGGCGCTGATGACGATGCCGGTCATCGTGATTTCCGGGCGCAATGCGATCAAGGCAGTCCCGCCTTCGATCCGCGATGCCGCGCTGGCCATGGGCGCCAGCCCGGTGCAGGTGGTGTTCCACCACGTGCTGCCGCTCGCCCTGCCCGGCATCCTTACCGGCACGATCATCGGCATGGCCCGCGCGCTGGGTGAAACCGCGCCGCTGCTGATGATCGGCATGCGCGCCTTCGTCGCTTCGCCACCGGGCGATCTCACCTCGCCAGCCACGGTGCTGCCGGTGCAGATCTTCCTGTGGTCCGACGAAATCGACCGTGGCTTCATCGAGCGCACCAGCGCCGCGATCGTCGTCCTGCTGGTCTTCCTTCTGCTCATGAACGGTCTTGCCATCTACCTGCGCAACCGCTTCGAGAAACGGTGGTAACATGAACGCCCCCCTGCCCCTCACCGACGCCCCTGCCGAAGCCGCGGCGCAGATCACCAGCTTGCCCGACGATGGCCCGGCCAAGATCAGCGCGCGCAACGTTTCGGTGTTCTATGGCGCCAAGCGCGCGATCGACGATGTCTCGATCGACGTGCCCAACGACTATGTCACCGCGTTCATCGGTCCCTCGGGCTGTGGTAAGTCCACCTTCCTGCGTTCGTTGAACCGCATGAACGACACGATCGCCAATGCCCGGGTCGAAGGCGAAATCCTGATCGATGGGCAGGATATCTACCGCTCGGGCATGGACGTGGTGCAGCTGCGCGCGCGCGTTGGCATGGTCTTTCAAAAGCCCAACCCGTTTCCCAAGTCGATCTATGAAAACATCGCCTATGGCCCGCGCATCCACGGGCTGACGACCAGCAAGAGCGAGTTGGACGGCATCGTCGAAACCTCGCTCCAGCGCGCCGGCCTGTGGGACGAAGTCAAGGATCGGCTCACTGACAGCGGCACCGCGCTGTCAGGCGGGCAGCAGCAGCGCCTGTGCATTGCCCGCGCCATTGCCGTCGATCCCGAAGTGATCCTGATGGACGAGCCGTGCTCCGCGCTCGATCCCATCGCCACCGCGCGGATCGAGGAACTGATCGACGAATTGCGTGGCCGCTATGCCATCGTGATCGTCACCCACTCCATGCAGCAGGCCGCCCGCGTCTCGCAGCGCACCGCGTTCTTCCATATGGGCAAGATCGTGGAATATGGCACGACCTCGGACATCTTCACCAATCCACGGGAAGAGCGCACCAAGGACTATATCACCGGGCGTTACGGGTAAGGATACGAGACGTGGCTGAACATACCGTCAAGGCATTCGACGAAGACATCACCCGCCTGCGCGGCCTGGTGGCGGAAATGGGCGGCCTGGCCGAACTTTCCATTACCGAGGCGATGGACGCCCTGGTTGGCGGCAACGAGGAACTGGCCACCAGCGTGATCGCGCGCGACAAGCGCATCGACCAGCTGGAGGGCGAGGTCGATCGCCTCGCCATCCGCGTGCTCGCCCTGCGCGCACCGATGGCCGACGACCTGCGCGAAGTGATCGCCGCGCTCAAGATCGCCGGCGTGATCGAACGGATTGGCGACTATGCCAAGAACATCGCCAAGCGCGTGGGTCATATCGAGGGGCGCAAGCGCTTCGAGCCGCTGACCCTGCTGCCGATCATGAACGAGCTGGCCAGCGACATGGTGCACGACGTGCTCACCGCGTATGCCGCGCGCGATGCCGTGGCCGCCGCCGAAATCGTGCGTCGCGACGCCAAGGTCGATGCGATCTATGACAGCGTGTTCCGCAATTTCGTGTCCTACATGGTGGAAAACCCGGCCACGATCAGCAGCGTGGCCCAGCTCATGTTCGTCGCCCGCAATATCGAGCGGATCGGCGACCAGGCCACCAATATTGCCGAAATCGTCCACTATGCCGCCACGGGCACCTATCTGCCCGAACGGGAAGACGTCATTCCGCCAGCGTGATCGCGGCGGCCGCATTATTCCCGCGCCATTCGTCATGGCCACGTAACAATTGTCGTGCTTTCGCAAGGTTACGGTCAAGGTTCATCCCGGAGGTAATGCGTGTCTGCTCCCAAGCTGCTTCTCGTCGAAGACGATACCGCGCTGGCCGAACTCGTGGAATATCGCTTCCGCGGTGAAGGCTATGACGTGCGCAGCACCGACGATGGCGATGAAGCCCTGCTTCTGGCCGCCGAAGACACGCCCGATCTCGTGCTGCTCGATTGGATGATCGGTGGCACCAGCGGGATCGAGGTGTGCCGCCGCCTGCGCCGCAACAAGGCCACGGCCCATGTGCCGATCATCATGCTCACCGCCCGCAGCGATGAGGATGATCGCGTGCGCGGCCTGGAAACCGGCGCAGACGACTATGTCACCAAGCCGTTCTCGCCACGCGAACTCATCGCCCGCGTCGGCGCCGTGCTGCGCCGCGTGCGCCCGGCGCTGGCCGGCGAAACCATTACCGTTGGCGACATGAGCCTCGATCCCACCGCGCACCGCGTCACCCGGCGCGGCCAGACGATCAAGATCGGCCCCACCGAGTTCCGCCTGCTCAAGCATTTCATGGAACATCCCGGCCGCGTGTTTTCGCGCGGGCAGCTGCTCGATGCGGTGTGGGGCAGCGGCAGCGACATCGAACTGCGCACGGTTGACGTGCATATCCGCCGCCTGCGCCAGGCGATCGCCCTGCCCGGCGCGGCTGACCCGGTGCGCACCGTGCGCTCCGCCGGCTACGCCCTGGAAGGCGTGTAACCATCCAAATCCTCCCCCACACCGTGGGGGAGGTGTCAAGCCCGCAGGGCTGACGGAGGGGGGCACGTCGATGCTCCTCCCATCACGCCAAAGCCGGCACCTGATGCGCCAGGAATTGCAGGCAGCGGCGCAGGCGCGGTGTCTGTCCCTGGCGCGGCTCGAACAGCGCCACCACCGGCAGCGCCGGCAGTTCCAGATCGGGCAGCACCGCCTCCAGCGCGCCGCTCTCCAGGTCTTCGGCCACTTCCCACAGCGAATGCAGCGCCACGCCAGCTCCATCAAGGGCCCAGGCCCGCGCCACGTCGGCATCGTTGGTGGCCAGGCCCGCCGGCAGCGCCAGCCCCTCGGGCAGGCCCTCGCGCAGCACGGCGCCGGCTTCGTCCAGCACCACCACATGCTCGTGCCTGGCAAGATCATCCACCGCCTGCGGGCGCCCGCGCCGCTCCAGATAGGATGGCGCGGCACACAGCACGCGCGGGTTGCTGCCCAAACGGCGGCAGATCAGCGACGACAGCGGCGGCGCGGCAAAGCTGATCACCAGATCGTGCCCGCTCTCCACCGGATTGGCGAGCGTGGGCACGCTGTCGAGATGCACAGTCACATCGGCATGGGCGCGGGCAAAGCGCTGAAGCAGTTCGCCCAGGCGGCGGCGGCCGAAGGCCAGGGTCGTGGCCACTTTCAGCGTGCCGGCCGGGCCAAAGGCGCGCGTGCGAATCACAGTTTCGGCCCGTTCCATGTCGGCCAGGGCCTGCCCGGCCTGGCGATAGAAAATCTCGCCTTCCTCGGTCAGCGAGAGATGGCGGCTGTTGCGGCGGACCAGCGCCACGCCCAGGCGCGCCTCCAATTGGGCCAGGCGGCGGCTGACCACCGGCAGCGACAGGCCCAGGCGCACGGCGGCCTGCGACAGGCTGCCCGCCTCCGCCACGCGGACGAATGAAACCAGTTCGGAATAACGATCTGCCATTAACCGAGGATAGGAAACGCGTATTGCGCCGCAATATGCCCAAGGTTGCAGAACTGTTTGAAATCGTTGCCCGCTGCCGGATTTACGACGTAATGCCCTGTTCCACCTGATGTTTTCAAAATCTGCAAGCCACGGTTGTCGGCCATGGGCATTCCCATTCCCCTGGCGCGTCGCAAAATGAAAGGGTGATGGCGTGCCATGGTGGTACCGCCAATGAGACACGGGAACCTGTCGATGGCCTTTGCATTCCCCTTTCGCGACGCCGCACCTGCCGCCGCGCATCGCGCCGAACAGCCCCTGCGCTGGAACGATATCGAGGCGCTGCCGGTGCACTGCGCTGTGCTGGCCATGGCCGTCTTGGCCTGGCTGGCGATCAATGAAGAAGGGCAGACACTGCAACTGGCGCTCGCCAAGGTGATCGGTATTATCGGCTGCATCGCGCTGCGCCGGGCATGGCTGGGCATGGATCGCCCCGATGCCCCGGCGCCGCGCCCCTGATCAAAGGTTCAACCAGGCATGATCGTTGGCAAGACCCCGCGTATCCGCATGACGTTCGTGGCGGCGTGGAACACGCTGCTCGCCCTGTTCGTGTGGGATGTGGCGGTAACCGTCTTCTATTATTTCACGCCCTTCCCCGCGCCGGCCCTACCCTTGACGATCTTCGGCACCGGGCTGGCGCTGCTGCTGGGGTTCCGGGTCAATTCGGCCTATGCCCGCTGGTGGGAAGGCCGCATCGTGTGGGGCGCGATGACCAACGCCTCGCGCAGCCTGGCGCGCGCGGTGGGTGCCGCCCTGCCCGATCACGCGGCCGGCCAGGCATTGCGCCACGACGTGGTGCGCCGCCACATCGCCTATGTCCACGTGCTGCGCCACCAGTTGCGCGGGCAAGACCCGGCCGAAAGCGCGCAGCGTGTGCTCGGCATCACCGATATTCCCGAGTTGGCGCGGCGCAACCCGGCCAATGGCCTGCTCGAAGGCAATGGCATGCGCCTGGCCAGTGCGCTGCGCCAGGGCTGGATCGATACCGTGCAGTTGAGCCGGATCGAGGCGATCATGGTCGATATCAGCAACGCCCAAGGCGCCATGGAGCGGCTGCGCAACACCCCGCTGCCCGCGCAATACCGCAGTTTTCCCACGTTCTTCACGCGCCTGTTTTGCGTGCTGCTGCCGATTGGCCTGGTCGAAACGCTGGGGCCGGCCACACCGCTGGGCTCGGCGCTGGCGGGCTTCATGTTCCTGGCCGCGCTGCAGATCGGCGATGATCTGGTCAATCCGTTTGCCAACACGATCCACGACGCCCCGCTCACCGCGATGTGCGCCACGATCGAATCCGATTGCAATGAAAGCCTGGGCCTGCCGCCGGTGCCGGTGGTTCAGCCCGACGGCGGCATCCTGTGGTAGGTCAAAGGCCGATCAATGGCGAAATGTCGAGGTCTGACGCCGTGATCCAACCGTGGCGGAAATTGGCGTAGAGCAGGGCAAAGACCACCGCCGAAACCAGCGTGGCACGCCAAGCCACCATGCGCGGCCGGAAATTCACCGGCGCGCTGGTGGCATGGCCCACCGTGGGGTTCACCCCGGCATCGTGCGGGGTGCGCAGGCCAAAGGGCAGCACGGCAAATGCCGCCAGCACCCAGATCAGGGCATAGACCGCCAGCATCGAGCCAAAACGCATCGTTCTCTCCCTCTTGCGCCGTGCGGCTGTTGCCGGCTCAACGTTCGCGCAGCAGCACCTGCACCACCGGCTTCTTGCCCGACCAGCGCTGCGCCGTGCGTCTTACCGCAAGCCGCACGCATTCGGCAACGGCCACCCGGTCGCGCTTGCGGTCGCCCTTGAGGGCTTTGAGCGCCTTGGACACGTCCTCGCGCGCCTCTTCCAGGAACGGCTCCATGTCCTCTTCCAGGGGCACGCCAATGCAGCCGATGTCCACGCCAGAGGCCTGCTTGCCTTCGGCGGTGACCGCCAGGGCCACGCTGACCAGGCCATTGTTGCCCAGCTTGCGCCGCGCGGCCATCGCCTCGCCATCGGCCGGGGCGATGATATCGCCATCCAGCACCAGGCGGCCATTGCGCTCCGTGCTCAGCTTGACCGGCCCATTGGGCGCAAGGCGCACCAGATCACCATTCTTCTGCAGGATGGTCTTGGGAATGCCCTCGGCCTTGCCCAGCGCGGCCTGCTCGGCCATGTGGCGGATTTCGCCATGCACCGGCACCAGGATCTTGGGGCGCAGCCAATCATAGAGCGCCACCAGTTCCGGCCGGCCCGGATGGCCCGAAACGTGGATCATCGATTGCTTGTCGGTGATCAGGCGCACGCCCTTTTCCACCAGCGCGTTCTGCACGCGGCCGATGGCCAGTTCGTTGCCGGGAATCTGGCGGCTGGAAAACACCACCGCATCGCCCGCTTCCAGCGAGATCGGATGCTGGCCGCCCGCGATCCGCGCCAGCGCGGCGCGCGCCTCCCCCTGTCCGCCGGTGGCCAGGATCAGCACTTCGCCGCGCGGCAGGTCCATTGCCGCGTCCATGCTGATCGGATCGGGAAAATCAAGCAGATAGCCCGACGCCTGCGACACCTTGATGATGCGATCGAGCGAGCGCCCGGCCACGCACAGCTGCCGGCCGGTGGCCTCGGCCACTTCGGCCAGGGTCTGCAAGCGCGCCACGTTGGAGGCGAAGGTCGTCACCACCACGCGCCGGCCCTTGAGCTCGGCAATGGTTTCGAGCAGCCCGGCGCGCACCGCACCTTCCGAGCCGGACGGCTTGGGATTGAACACGTTGGTGGAATCGCACACCAGCGCCAGCACGCCTTCGTCACCGATGGCAGTCAGCTCTTCCTCGGTAGCCGGCGTGCCCACGCGCGGCTCGTCGTCGAGCTTCCAATCCCCGGTGTGGAACACGCGGCCATAGGGCGTGTCGATCACCAGGGCATTGCCTTCGGCGATGGAGTGCGCCAGCGGCACATAGCGGATGTCGAACGCGCCGAGCGAGAGGCTGCCCTCGTTCTGGATCACGTTCAGTTCGACGCTGTTCTCGATGCCGGCTTCCACCAGCTTTTCATTCACCAGGCGCGCGGTGAACGGCGTGGCATAGAGCGGCACGCCCAGTTCCTGCGCAAAATAGGGCACCGCGCCGATATGATCCTCGTGCGCATGGGTCAGGACAATGCCGAGCAGGTCCTTCTTGCGCGCTTCGATGAATTCCAGATCGGCAAAGACGAGTTCGACGCCGGGGTACCAGGGATCGGCAAAGGTCATGCCCAGGTCGACCATCAACCACTTGCCGTCACACCCATAAAGGTTGACGTTCATCCCGATCTCGCCCGAACCTCCAAGGGCGAGAAACAGCAATTCCTTTCCGGGCTTCACTCTTGTGTCCTGTTCTGGGCGGCCGCGATGGCGCGCTCTGCAAGCAAGGCCATGCCGTCCAACGTCAGGTCGGGGTCGACATGGTCAAAAATCCGCGTGTGGCGGTCAAACAATACGGCCAGCCCGCCCGTGGCAATCACCTTGGCCGGTTGGCCGATTTCGGCGCGCATCCGGGCGATCAGGCCTTCCATCATGGCCACATAGCCCCAGAACACGCCGATGTGCATCTGGTCTTCGGTGTTGCGCCCTATCACGCTTTCGCCCTGGCGCGGCACGGAAATGGCAATGCGCGGCAATTTCGCCGCCGCACTCACCAGCGCGTCGAGCGAGAGGTTGATCCCCGGCGCAATGATCCCGCCCTTGTAGGTGCCTTTCGGGTCAACCCAGTCGAACGTGGTCGCCGTGCCGAAATCGATGATGATCAGGTGCTGCCCGGGATGGGCGGCATGGCCGGCAATCACGTTCAGCGCGCGATCCGCGCCGAGCGAGCGCGGCTCGTCGACATCAGCGACAAAGCCCCATTCGGCCAGGCCCTGCCCCGCCACCAGCGCTTCCAGGCCGAAATACTTGTCGGCCAGAACCTGCAGGTTGTGCAGCGCGCGCGGCACCACGGTGGAAATCACGATCTGGCGCACGGCATCGCGGGCAAAGCCCTGGATCTGCATCAATTGCAGCAGCCACACGGCGTATTCGTCGGCCGTGCGGCGCGGATCGGTGGCCACGCGCCAGCGCGCGCGGATCGTGCGATCCTCGAACAGGGCAAACACCACGTTGGTATTGCCGACATCAACCGCCAGCAGCATTACGCATCTCCTTGGGCCGCTGGCGGCGTGGGATCGCCCACCAGATCGACATCGCCGGCATGAATCGCAAGGGTGCGGCCATCGGCCAGGCGCAATTGCGCCACGCCATCGGCATCGATGCCGGCAAAGGCGCCCATCATCAGGCCATGGTCGCGATCGTTTACGGAAACCAGCGTGCCACGCGGCACCGCCCGCTCTTCCCAGGCGCTGCGCAAGATAGGCCATTGCCCGGCATGCCAGGCGCCAAGCCGCGCGGCCCAGGCGCCCGCCAGCGCTGCAGCAAAGGCATCACGCGCAATAGCGTGGCCCAATGCCGCAAGGGAAACGGTCTCCCGCTCCGGCACATCGGGCGCGGCGGCCAGGTTCACGCCGATCCCCACCACCACGGTCTGGCCCACCCGCTCCAGCAGGATGCCGGC
Source organism: Novosphingobium sp. 1529 (assembly GCF_040544855.1). Taxonomy (NCBI): domain Bacteria; kingdom Pseudomonadati; phylum Pseudomonadota; class Alphaproteobacteria; order Sphingomonadales; family Sphingomonadaceae; genus Novosphingobium; species Novosphingobium sp. 1529. The sequence continues at coordinate 92,433 of NZ_JBEPKW010000005.1, read as the reverse complement.
CAGCTTGGCCTGGCCGACCAGCAGGTCGTTGGGCCACTTCAGGTACAGCCCGGGCAGCCCCGGTGCGACGCCGGCCACCGCATCCCACAACGCCAGGCCGGCTACCAGTGCTAATGTCTGCGGCGCGGTTTCATGGGGCGCCAGTTGCACGGCGGTAGAGCCCATGAAGTTGCCGAAGCCATCGCTCCACACCCGGCCCGATCGGCCGCGTCCGGCGCTCTGCCGATCGGCGATCAGCCAGTGCCCCTCCAAAAGGCAATCCCCCCCACCAGCGCGCGCCACAAGGGCCGCGTTGGTGGAGGGGATTTCTTTTACGTATTCGAGCAAGGGCGGCTCAGGCCACGTGGAACAGCGCGGCTGCCGCATTGCCAGCAAGCACGTGCAGCCAGTTGGTCAGCAGGTAGCCCAGCGGCGAGATGAACAGCGTGGCCACCACCAGCAACACGGTATGGGCCAGTTCGCTCTTGCCCGTCACCTTGTCGGTCGCCTCGTCAAAGTAGAGCACCTTGACGACCTTGAGGTAGTAGAACGCGCCGATCACCGAGGCCGCGATACCGATCGCGGCCAGCGCCAGCAGGTTGGCCTGAACGGCCGCCTGGAACACCACGAACTTGCCCCAGAAACCGAACAGCGGCGGAATGCCCGCCAGGCTGAACATGACGGCAGCCAGCGCTGCGGCCAGGCCCGGGCGCGTCTTGGACAGGCCGGCCATGTCGGAAATCGCTTCCACCGGATCGCCATCGGCGTCCTTGAGCATCAGCACGGCGACAAAGCCCGCCACCGACATCGCCACGTAGATCGCCAGGTAAACCAGCATCGCGGCCGCGCCCGGCTGGTTGGCACAGGCCAGCCCGATCAGCATGAAGCCGACGTTGTTGATCGACGAATAGGCCATCAGGCGCTTGATGTTGTTCTGCCCGATCGCGCCCAGCGCACCGATCACGATCGACAGCAGCGCGGCGAAGATCACGATCTGCTGCCAGGCGTGGACCTGGGTGCCGAATGCTTCGAGGCTGACACGCATCAGCAGCGTGAGCGCAGCGACCTTGGGCGCCGTGGCAAAGAAGGTCGTCACCGGGGTCGGCGCGCCTTCATAAACGTCGGGCGTCCACATGTGGAACGGCGCAGCGCTGATCTTGAACGCCAGGCCAGCCAGCACGAAGACCACGCCAAAAGTGGCGCCGGTGGACAGGCCATGGCTAAGCGCCAGGCGAATGCCTTCAAAGCTGGTCGTGCCGGTGAAGCCGTAAGTCAGGCTGACGCCATAGAGCAGGATGCCCGAGGCGAGCGAGCCCAGCACGAAGTACTTAAGGCCCGATTCCGCCGAGCGTTCGTCGCTGCGCAGCATTGAGGCCAGCACATACGAGGCCAGGCTGTTGAGTTCGAGACCGATATACAGGGCGAGAAGATCGCCGGCCGAAACCATGATCCCCATGCCCAGCGCGGCAAACAGCACCAGCAGCGGAAATTCCGCACGCATGCCGCGCACGCGTTCGAAGAACGCGGGCGCCACGATCAGCGTCACGCCGGCACCGGCATAGATCAGCAGCTTGGCAAATGCGGCAAAGGCATCGGCATGATACTGGCCGGCAAAGGCCGTCACCGCCGGGCCCATCGCCGATCCGCACAGCGCGGGCGCGGCGATCAGGGCGCAGACGGTCAGGACCGCAACCGACAGGATCGAGATCAGGCGCGCAGCCTTGTCACCGGCCCAGGCCGCCACCAGCAGCAGGATCAGGCCGGAAATGCTGAGCACTTCCTCGGCCAGGGTGATCTGGAGAGAGCGAAGCAGTTCCATCAGTGCGCCTCCCCGTGCGCGGCTTCTTCATGGGCAGCGGCACCAACCGGCTGGGCCACCCCGAGTTTCAGTTGCGCGTCGCCCTTGGGCTTGGCCGGGGCCACGCGCGCTTCAAGCGCGGCGATATCCTTGCGCATCGGCGCCAGGAAGCTTTCCGGATAGACGCCCATCCACAGCACCACGGCGGCCAGCGGCACCATCATTGCCCACTCGCGCTTGTCGAGATCGAGCATGGCGGCAGCGTCGGCGTTCTTCTGGTCACCAAAGATCACGCGGCGATAGAGGTAGAGCATATAGGCCGCACCCAGGATGATCCCGGTGGTGCAGACCAGCGCGACCCAGCTGCTTTCGGCATAGACGCCCATCAGCGAGAGGAATTCACCCACGAACCCGCTGGTGCCCGGCAGGCCGATCGAGGCCATGGTGAACAGCAGCATGAACAGCGCGTAGTACGGCATGTTGATGGCAAGGCCGCCGTAGCGCGTGATTTCACGGGTGTGCAGGCGATCATAGATCACGCCCACGCCCAGGAACAGCGCGCCGGCCACCAGGCCGTGGCTGAGCATGATCAGCATCGAGCCTTCGAGACCCTGCGTGTTGAACGCGAACAGGCCGATGGTCACGATCGCCATGTGCGCGACCGAGGAATAGGCGATCAGCTTCTTGATGTCCTGCTGGACCAGCGCGATCAGCGAGGTAATCACCACGGCTGCCATCGACAGGCCCCACACCAGCGGCGCGAACTGCGCCGAGGCTTCGGGGAACATCGGCAGCGAGAAGCGGATGAAGCCATAGCCACCCATCTTGAGCAGCACGCCCGCCAGGATCACCGAGCCGGCGGTGGGTGCCTGCACGTGCGCGTCGGGCAGCCAGGTGTGCACCGGCCACATCGGCATCTTCACCGCAAAGCTGGCAAAGAACGCAAGCCACAGCCAAGTCTGCGCATGGACCGGGAAATTGTAGGCCATCAGGGTCGGGATGTCGCTGGTGCCCGCCACGTTGACCATCCAGAACATCGCGATCAGCATCAGCACCGAGCCGAGCAGCGTGTAGAGGAAGAACTTGTAGCTGGCGTAGATGCGGTCCGCCCCACCCCAGATGCCGATGATCAGATACATCGGGATCAGGCCGGCTTCGAACATGATGTAGAACAGGAACAGATCCTGCGCGGTGAAGACGCCGATCATCAGCGTCTCCATCAGCAGGAACGCCGCGTAGTATTCACCGGCGCGCTTCTCGATCGAGTTCCAGCTGGCGCCGATGCAGATCGGCATGAGGAACACGGTCAACGCGATCAGCAGCAGGGCGATGCCATCAATGCCCAGCTTCCATTCAAAGCCGGAGAAGAGCGCAGCCCGCTCCTGGAACTGCCACTGCGCGCCGCCCACATCGAAGTGCATCCACAGGACAACACCCAGGACGAAATCGATGAGCGTGGCGATCAGCGCGATCAGGCGGGCCTGCTCGCGATTGGCCTTGAGGACCAGGCCGGCGCCGACGAGCGGCACCAGCAGCATGAGCGAAAGGATCGGAAAGCCGGTCATTGTACGATCACCCAGCTGATCGCGCCGACGAGACCGACGAGCATGACCAGCGCATAGCTGTAGAGATATCCGGACTGGAGCTTGACCGCCCCGCGGCTGCCCTGCGCCACCAGCCAGGCAGCGCCGTTCGGGCCAAAGCGATCGATGATCCCGATATCACCCACCTTCCAGAACACGCGGCCGAGCCACAGCGCGGGGCGCACGAAGATGAAGTGATAGAGTTCGTCGAAGTACCACTTGTTGAGCAGGAAGCGGTAGAGGAAGCCGAACTGGTTCACGAAAGCCGCCGGGAACGCCGGGTTCACGACATAGGCATAAGTCGCGATCAGGAACCCGGTGACCATCACCGCGAACGGCGACCACTTCACCCAGGTCGGCACATGGTGCGCGGCGTGGATCAGATGCTCGCTGTAAACCAGCGCGCCCTTCCAGAACTCACCCGTCCCTTCGCTGATGAACGCGTGTGCGAACACCCAACCTGCGAAGATGGCGCCGAGCGACAGCACGACCAGCGGCACCAGCATGACCAGCGGGCTTTCGTGCGGGTGATAGCCCGCCGTGCCATCGCTGGGTTCGTCATGGTGGTGATGATCATGGCCATGCGCGTGTGCATGATCATGCCCATGATCGTCGTGGCCATGCGCATCGTGCACGGCGTGCTGGATGTGCTCCGACTGCTCCCAGCGCGGCTTGCCGAAGAAAGTCAGGTAGACCAGGCGCCACGAATAGAAGCTGGTGAGCAGCGCAGCGAACACGCCCATGAAGAAGGCAAAGTGCCCGAGTTCGGTGCCCTTGGCCCAGGCGGCCTCGATGATCGCATCCTTCGAGAAGAAACCGGCAAAACCGATCTCGAATGCACCCACCCCGGTAATGGCCAGCGTGCCGGCCATCATGGCGAAGAAGGTCAGCGGGATCTTCTTCCGCAGGCCACCGTAATAGCGCATGTCCTGTTCGTGGTGCATGGCATGGATCACCGAGCCGGCACCCAGGAACAGCAGCGCCTTGAAGAACGCGTGCGTGAACAGGTGGAACATCGCCGCGCCATAGGCGCCAACGCCGGCGGCAAAGAACATGTAGCCGAGCTGCGAGCAGGTCGAATAGGCGATCACGCGCTTGATGTCGGTCTGCGTCGTGCCGATCGTGGCGGCAAAGAAGCAGGTCATCGCGCCGATGAAGGTGACGAAGCTGGTCGCCGTCGGGCTCAGTTCGAACAGCGGCGACAGGCGGCAAACCATGAACACGCCGGCGGTCACCATGGTGGCCGCGTGGATCAGCGCCGACACCGGGGTCGGGCCTTCCATGGCGTCAGGCAACCAGGTGTGCAGGCCGAGCTGCGCCGACTTGCCCATCGCGCCGATGAACAGCAGGATGCAGATCACCGTGGCGGTATCGAGGCGATAGCCCAGGAAACCGATGGTCGAGCCCCAAAGGACGGCTGGCGCATCGTGCAGGATCTGTGGGATCGACACGGTGTGGAACACCAGGAACGTCGCAAAGATGCCCATCATGAAGCCAAGGTCGCCCACGCGGTTGACCACGAAGGCCTTCATCGCGGCGGCATTGGCGCTGGGCTTGCGGAACCAGAAGCCGATCAGGAGGTACGAGGCCAGGCCCACGCCTTCCCAGCCGAAGAACATCTGCACCAGGTTGTCGGCCGTCACCAGCATCAACATGGCAAAGGTGAACAGCGACAGATAGGCGAAGAAGCGCGGCTGATCGGGTTCCTCGCTCATGTACCCCCAGGAATAGAGGTGCACGAGGAACGAGACGGTGGTGATCACCACCAGCATGATCGCGGTGAGCGTATCGACGCGCAGCGCCCAGAGGAAATCGAGATCGCCCGACTTCACCCAGTGCAGCACCGGCGTAACGCTCGCTTCGGCATGGCCGCCCAGGAACGAGAGGAAGATCGGCCACGACAGCGCGCAGGAAAAGAACAGCGCGCCGGTGGTGATCACCTTCGACGGGATCAGGCCCAGTTTCTTGTTGCCAAGGCCGGCAACGATCGCTGCCAGAAGCGGCAGGAAGACGATGACGTTGATGGACGACATGGGTTCAGCCCTTCATCCGGTTGACGTCGTCGACGGCAATCGTGCCGCGGCCACGGAAGTAGATGACAAGAATGGCAAGACCGATCGCCGCTTCGCCCGCTGCCACCGTGAGCACGAACATCGCGAAGATCTGGCCGACCAGATCATGCAGGAAGACGCTGAAAGCGACCAGGTTGAGGTTCACCGACAGCAGGATCAGCTCGATCGACATCAGCAGAATGATGACGTTCTTGCGGTTGAGGAAAATCCCCAGCACGCCGAGCACGAACAGGATCGCGCTGACGAAGACATAATGTTCGATGCCGATCATCAGAGCGTTACCCCCTTCCCGACTTCCGGCTGAAGATTGATGGTCGCCTCTTCCGGACGGCGCGAGATCTGGCTGCTCGGCTTCTGGCCGCGCACATCGCCACGCTGGCGATGGGTCAGCACGATGGCGCCGATCATGGCCACCAGCAGGATGATGCCAGCGGTTTCGAACAGGAAGAGATAGCGCGAATAGAGCAGCGCCCCGATGGCCGCCGTGTTGGACAGCCCCGCCACAGGCGCAGTCGCCGCATCAGGCGTACCCAGCACCAGGCCACCGGCCTTGTAGGCGCCCACGCCCATGACCAGTTCGGCCAGGAACACGAAAGCCAGGGCAAAGCCCAGCGGGAAGTTCTTGATGAAGCCGGCCCGCAGCTGCGCGAAGTCGATGTCGAGCATCATGACGACGAACAGGAACAGCACCGCGACCGCGCCGACATAGACGATCACCAGCAGCATCGCGATAAACTCGGCGCCGATCAGGATCATGAGGCCGGCGGCGTTGAAGAACGCCAGGATCAGCCAGAGCACCGAGTGCACCGGATTGCGGGCGAGAATGGTCACCGCGCCCGAAAAGATCGTAAGCGTGGCAAAGAGATAAAAGGCAATTGCCTGGATCATGACGCGCGCCCCTTACCGGTACGGTGCATCGGCTTCAAGGTTCGCGGCAATCGCCCGCTCCCACTTGTCCCCGTTCGCCAGCAGCTTGGCCTTGTCGTAGAGCAGTTCTTCGCGCGTTTCGGTCGCGTATTCGAAGTTCGGCCCTTCGACGATGGCATCGACCGGGCATGCTTCCTGGCAAAAGCCGCAGAAGATGCACTTGGTCATGTCGATATCATACCGCGTGGTGCGGCGGCTGCCGTCCTCGCGCGGTTGCGCCTCGATCGTGATCGCCTGCGCCGGGCACACCGCTTCGCACAGCTTGCACGCGATGCAGCGTTCCTCGCCGTTGGGATAACGGCGCAGGGCGTGTTCACCACGGAAGCGCGGCGAGATCGGGTTCTTCTCGAACGGGTAGTTCACGGTCGCCTTGGGCCTGAAGAAATACTTCAGGGTCAGCCAGTGCGCTTTCACGAACTCCCAGAGGGTGAAGCTCTTGACGAGCTGTCCGACAGTCATGCGAAGTGTCCGGTAGCCATGAGGTAGCCGCTGACGAGGAACACGAACAGCAGCGAGACGGGCAGGAAGATCTTCCAGCCAAGGCGCATCAGTTGGTCATAACGGTAACGGGGCACCGTCGCCTTGACCCAGCTGAACACGAAGAAGCCGAAAGCGATCTTGAGGATCAGCCAGATCCAACCAGGGATCAGGTAGAGGATCGCCAGTTCCACCGGCGGCAGGTAACCGCCCCAGAACAGCGTGGCGTTGAGCGCACACATCAACAGCACGTTGCCGTATTCACCTAGCCAGAACAGGGCGAAGGCCATCGACGAATATTCGGTCTGATAGCCGGCGACGAGTTCGCTTTCCGCTTCGGTCAGGTCGAACGGCGCGCGCTGGGTTTCGGCCATGCTGGAGATGAGGAACATCACCCACATCGGGAACAGCAGCGGGCTGCACCAGAAACCGTTGATGAAGCCAAGCCCGAAGCCGTGCTGCGCCTTGACGATATCGTTGAGATTGAACGAGTTGGCCCACAGCACCACGCAGACCAGGATGAAGCCGATCGAGACTTCATAGCTGATCATCTGGGCCGATGCGCGCATCGCCGAGAAGAACGGGTACTTCGAGTTGGACGACCAGCCCGCGATGACGATGCCGTAAACCCCGAGCGACGAGATCGCGAGGATATAGAGCAGGCCGACGTTGATGTTGGCCAGGATCGCGCCAGAATTGAACGGGATCACCGCCCAGGCCAGCAGCGCCACGGTAAAGGTGATGATCGGCGCGATCAGGAACAGACCCTTGTTCGCGGCCGAAGGAATGATGGTTTCCTGCAGGAACACCTTCAGGCCGTCGGCAAACGACTGAAGAATGCCGAACGGGCCAACCACGTTGGGGCCACGGCGGAGCGCCATCGATGCCCAGACCTTGCGGTCGACATAGATGACCATGGCCACCGCCAGCATCACCGGCAGCGCGATCAGCAGGATTCCGCAGATCGTGGAAATGGTCCAGGCCGCCGCGAAGGGCAGGCCAAGGCCTTGAAAGAACGCAGTCATTCCGCGGCCTCCGCCTGAAGTTCACCGTGGAGCAGTTCGCTCGAGCAGCGCTGCAGCGTGGGGCTGGCGCGGCCGATGGCGTTGGTCAGATAGGGATCGGCGATCGGATAGGCGATCGTCCCAGTGCAATCCGCGCTGGCTGGAGCCGTGGGAAGCGCGCCGTAATCGGCCAGACCTTCGACGCCCAGTGCCGGCACCGCCGCGATCATCGCCGCGCGCAGCTGTTCAAAGCTGTCGAACCCGACATTGACGCCAAAGGCATCGGCCAGCGCGCGCAGGATCGTCCAGTCTTCGCGCGCTTCGCCCGGAGCGAACACGGCGCGTTCGGCAAACTGCACGCGGCCTTCGGTGTTGACGTAAGTGCCGTCCTTTTCGCTGAACGCAGCGGCGGGCAGGATCACGTCGGCGGCATGGGCCGCCTTGTCGCCGTGATGGCCAATGTGCACGATCATGCTGTCGGCAAACTTGGTCCAGTCGACCTCGTCCGCACCCAGCGAAATGACCATCTTGGGCTTGGCCGCCACCAGATCAGCGAGGCCGCCCGGCTGGGCATAACCCAGCATCAGGCCGCCCATGCGCGCGGCGGCCATGTGCAGCACGTTGAAGCCATTCCAGCCTTCGCGCACCAGGTTGAAGCGCGCGGCAAAGCCCAGGCCCGCTTCCAACGCGCCCTTGGCGAGGCCAGCACCGCCGATGATGATCGCCGGCTTGGCCGCTGCACCAAACGCGTCGGCCACTTCGGCCGGCAGGTTGGAAAGCGTGGCGGCATCGTCGCCCAGGAACGTGGCGGGGAACGTCGTATCCCACACCGGGCCGATCACGAAGACCTTGGCGCCGCGCTTGGCGGCCTTGCGCAGGCGTGCATTCAGCAGCGGAGCTTCGGAACGGATCTGGCTGCCCACGATCAGGATCGCGTCGGCGTCCTCGATACCCGCAAGGGTGGAGTTGAACGCCACTGCAGCCAGGCTCGACGTGGTGTAAGCCATGCCGGTCTGCCGCCCTTCGAGCAGCGAGGAACCGAGCGCACCGGCCAGAGACTTGGCGGCGAACATCGTTTCGCAATCGACCAGGTCACCGGCAACCACTGCGACCGACGGGCCGGGGTTGATCGAGGCGACCGCGGCAAAGGCTTCGGCCCAGGTTGCGGCAACCAGCTTGCCATCGCGGCGCAGCCACGGACGGTCCAGGCGGCGGCGGGTCAGGCCGTCGACCATGAAGCGGCCACGGTCGGCCAGCCATTCCTCGTTCACGTCATCGTTGACGCGCGGCAGGATGCGCAGCACTTCGCGGCCACGGCTGTCGAGGCGGATATTGGCGCCGATCGCGTCAGACACGTCGATCGACAGCGTCTTCTTCAGCTCCCACGGACGCGCTTCAAACGCATAGGGCTTGCTGGTCAGCGCGCCGACCGGGCACAGGTCGATCACGTTGGCCGAAAGCTCGTGCTTGGCGGCCTTTTCCAGATAGGTGCTGATCTGCATGGTTTCGCCGCGATAGAGCGCGCCGATCTCGTCCACGCCGGCGATCTCTTCCGAGAACCGCACGCAGCGGGTGCAGTGGATGCAGCGCGTCATCGTCGTCTTGATCAGCGGGCCCATGTACTTCTCGGTCACGGCACGCTTGTGCTCGTGATAGCGCGAGCCGCCACGGCCATAGGCCACCGACTGGTCCTGCAGGTCGCATTCGCCGCCCTGGTCACAGATCGGGCAATCGAGCGGGTGGTTGATGAGGAGGAACTCCATCACCCCTTCCCGCGCCTTCTTGACCATTTCGCTGTCGGTGCGGATTTCCTGGCCTTCGCTGGCCGGAAGCGCGCACGACGCCTGCGGCTTGGGCGGCCCAGGCTTCACTTCGACCAGGCACATGCGGCAGTTGCCGGCAATGCTCAGCCGCTCGTGATAGCAGAAGCGGGGGATTTCCTTGCCGGCGAGTTCGCAGGCCTGGAGCACGGTGGCCCCGGCCGGAACTTCGAGTTCGACGCCGTCTACTTTGACCTTGGGCATTATTCTGCTGCCTCCCGAACGTCGGCGCGCGCGGCGATGCGACGTTCGATTTCGGGGCGGAAGTGGCGGATCAGGCCCTGGATCGGCCAGGCGGCCGCGTCACCCAGGGCGCAGATGGTGTGGCCTTCGACCTGCTTGGTCACGTTGAAGAGCATGTCGATCTCTTCCACGTCAGCATCGCCGGTGCGCAGGCGCTCCATCACGCGCCACATCCAGCCGGTGCCTTCGCGGCAGGGCGTGCACTGGCCGCAGCTTTCGTGCTTGTAGAAGTACGACAGGCGGCTGATCGCGCGGACGATGTCGGTGGACTTGTCCATGACGATGATCGCCGCGGTGCCCAAGCCAGACCCCAGCGCGCGCAGGCCGTCAAAGTCCATCGGCGCGTTCATGATCTCGGCGGCCGGCACCAGCGGCACCGACGAACCACCCGGGATCACGGCCAGGAGGTTGTCCCAACCGCCGCGAATGCCGCCGCAATGCTTCTCGATCAGCTCGCGGAACGGGATCGACATCTCTTCCTCGACCACGCAGGGCTTGTCGACGTGCCCGCTGATCTGGAACAGCTTGGTGCCCTTGTTGTTCTCACGGCCAAAGCTGGAGAACCAGCCCGCGCCACGGCGCAGGATGGTGGGGGCAACCGCGATCGATTCCACGTTGTTCACCGTGGTCGGGCAGCCATAGAGCCCGGCGCCGGCCGGGAACGGCGGCTTGAGACGGGGCTGGCCCTTCTTGCCTTCGAGCGATTCGATCATCGCGGTTTCTTCGCCGCAGATGTAGGCGCCCGCGCCGCGGTGGACGAAGACGTCAAAGTCATAGCCCGAACCGGCGGCGTTCTTGCCGAGCAGACCCGCGTCGTAGGCTTCAGCCACGGCGGCAAACAGCGTTTCGGCCTCGCGAATATATTCACCGCGAATGTAGATATAGGCTGCGCGCGCACCCATGGCGAAACCGGCGACCAGCGCGCCTTCGATCAGCTTGTGCGGATCGTGGCGGATGATCTCGCGGTCCTTGCACGAACCCGGTTCGGATTCGTCGGCGTTGATCACCAGGAAGCTGGGACGGCCATCCTTGGATTCCTTGGGCATGAACGACCACTTCATGCCGGTGGGGAAGCCCGCACCGCCACGGCCGCGCAGGCCGGAGTCCTTCATTTCCTGGATGATCGCGTCACGGCCGCGCGCGATCAGATCCTTGGTGTTGTCCCAATCGCCGCGCGCCTGGGCGGCAGCCAGGTTCCACGGCTGATAGCCGTAGAGATTGGTGAAAATGCGATCCTTGTCGGCAAGGGCCATGGCTTACCACTCCCCTCGATAATCGTGGTTTTCGGAAACCATCGCCGTCAGCGAGGTCGGCCCACCCACCGGTTCCACGGTGTGGCGGCCCGGCTCCTGCGTGCCAGTCTTGGGCTGGCGCCCGGCAGCGAGTTCGTCGAGGATATGCTCGATCCGCTCGGCCGTCAGGTCTTCATAGTTGTCGTCGTTGATCTGCACCATCGGCGCCGACGAGCAGTTGCCCATGCATTCCACTTCGGTCAGCGTGAACAGACCATCAGCAGTGGTGTGGCCCTTCTTCATGCCCTTGGCCTTGCAGGAGGCGAGGATGTCGTCAGACCCGCGCAGCATGCACGGCGTGGTGCCGCAGACCTGCACGTGGAACCGGCCGATCGGCGCGATGTTGTACATCGTGTAGAAGGTGGCCACTTCGAGCACGCGGATGATCGGCATGTCGAGCTGCGCGGCGACGTATTCCATCACCGGCAGCGGCAGCCAGCCCTGCGTGTTCTCTTCGGCGCCAACCTGGCGCTGCGCCAGGTCGAGCAGCGGCATCACCGCAGAACGCTGGCGCCCGGCGGGATAGCGCGCGATGATTTCCTTGGCCTTGGTCGCGTTCTCGGGCGTCCAGGCAAAGCTGCCCCAGCGCGCACGCAGCGCGGGGCTATCGGGTTCGGGATGACGATCAGCCATTAGCGAATGAACTCCACGCGTGCGCACTTGCCATCGACGAAGCTGTAGACGGCAATCACGTCAAACGGCTCGGCAGCGGCAGAGCGCCAGACGCGCTCGTGAAACACCACATAATTGCCCAGCTCGTTCGCCCCGATCACCTCGGCGCGGTTTTCCGGAAACTCGGCAAACATCTTCTTGAGGCCCTGGCGGGTGCCTTCCTTGCCGTCGCGCACCACGGCGCCGCGATAGCCCGCTTCGCAGGCATCGTCGGTCATGTAGCTGACGTAAGTGTCGGCATCCTGGGCGTTGTAGGCCGCGATCATGGCCGTGGCGATCTGGGTCAAACCAGCCATGTCAAAGCCCCCTGCGCCGGCGGGCGCGGTTGAACCACAGCCCCTGGCCAAAATGGAACAGCTCGAAACCACCTACCGCGCTCGCCAGCATGGCCAGGCTTTCCGGCGCCTTGCCGGTTACGCCCAGGGCAATGAACCATGCCACGGCCAGGACCAGCCCGGTCAGGCAGGCGAGGATCGAAACCTGATCGATCTGCGCGCGGCTCACCGGTCGCACTCCCCGAACACCACGTCGATCGCGCCCAGGATGGCGGTCGCGTCGGGCAGCATGTGGCCCTTGGACATGAAGTCCATCGCCTGGAGATGCGAAAACGCCGTGGGGCGGATCTTGCAGCGATAGGGCTTGTTGGTGCCGTCAGAGACCAGGTACACGCCGAATTCGCCCTTGGGGCTTTCGGTGGCGACATAGACTTCGCCGGCCGGCACGTGGAACCCTTCGGTGTAGAGCTTGAAGTGATGGATCAGGCTTTCCATCGAGCTCTTCATCTCGGCGCGCTTGGGCGGCATCACCTTGCGGTCGTCGCTGTGCACCGGGCCTTCGGGCATCTGCGCCAAGCACTGCTTCATGATCCGGGCCGACTGGCGCACTTCTTCCACGCGCACCATCATGCGGTCATAGCAATCGCCCCGCGTGCCCACCGGAATATCGAATTCCATGCGGTCATAGACGTCATAGGGCTGCGCCTTGCGGATATCCCAGGGGATGCCCGAACCGCGGATCATCGGGCCGGAGAAGCCCCAGCGCACCGCATCGTCCTTGCTCACCACGGCGATATCGACGTTGCGCTGCTTGAAGATGCGGTTGTCAACCACCAGGCTCATCGCGTCGTCAAACAGCTGCGGCAGGCGCGTGTCGAGCCAGTCGGCCATGTCGGTCAACAGCTTGAGCGGCACGTCCTGGTGCACGCCGCCGGGGCGGAACCAGGCCGAGTGCATGCGCGCGCCCGATGCGCGTTCGAAGAACGTGAGGCAATCCTCGCGGATTTCGAACAGCCACAGGTTCGGCGTCATCGCCCCCACGTCCATGACGTGCGAACCGATGTTGAGCATGTGGTTGCAGATGCGGGTCAGCTCGGCAAACAGCACGCGCAGATACTGCGCACGCAGCGGCACGGCGATGTTGAGCAGCTTTTCCACCGCGAGCACGTAGGAGTGCTCCATCGCCAGCGGCGAGCAGTAGTCCAGGCGGTCGAAATAGGGCAGCGCCTGGAGATAGGTCTTGTGCTCGATCAGCTTTTCCGTGCCGCGATGCAGCAGGCCGACGTGCGGATCGATCCGCTCGATGATTTCGCCGTCCAGCTCCATCACCATGCGCAGCACGCCGTGCGCTGCCGGGTGCTGCGGGCCGAAGTTGATCGTGTAGTTGGTGATGACCTCGTCACCCGTGGTGGGCGACTGTTCGAGCGAGAAGCTCATGCCTTGTCTCCCGAGGGCTTGGTCGCTTCCTTGTTGGCCGCCGCGCCAGCGCCGGTATGCGCCGGCGTCGGCGTGTCCTTGGGCGTGGCCACCGGTGCAGGCGCGGCCGCTTGCGCTGCCTTCTCGTCACCGGGCAGCACGTAGTCGGCGCCTTCCCACGGGCTCATGAAGTCGAACTGGCGCAGGTCCTGGGCCAGGCGCACGGGCTCATAGACCACGCGCTGGTCTTCCTCGGAATAGCGCAGCTCGACATAGCCGGTCAGCGGGAAGTCCTTGCGGAACGGGTGCCCCTGGAAGCCATAGTCGGTGAGGATGCGGCGCAGATCGGGGTTGCCCGCGAACAGCACACCATACATGTCATAGACTTCGCGTTCCAGCCAGCCAGCCACCGGCCACAGCGTGGTGGCGGTGGGAACCGGGGTGGACTCGTCGGTGCGGACCTTCACGATCAGGCGGTGGTTGCGGGTCAGCGAGAGGAGGCAGTAAACCACCTCGAAACGGTCAAGCCGCTGCGGATAGTCCGCCCCGGCAATTTCCATCAGCTGCTGGTATTCGTGCTCGTCACGCAGGGTGCGCAGCACGTCCTGGATGCGCTCGCGCACCACCAGCAGGACGATTTCGCCGTGCTCTTCCTTGGCTTCGATCACCAGGTCGCCCAGCGCGGTGGCCAGCGTGTCCTTCACCCCGTCGAAGGGGGCATAGCGCGGTGCGGAATGCAGAATGGCCATGTGCCCTACCCTCTCAACGCTCAAGCGTGCCGATGCGGCGGATCTTCCGCTGCAACTGCATCACGCCATAGAGCAGCGCCTCGGCAGTCGGCGGGCAACCCGGCACATAGATATCCACCGGCACGATGCGGTCGCAGCCGCGCACCACCGAATAGCTGTAGTGGTAATAGCCACCGCCATTGGCGCACGAGCCCATCGAGATGACGTACTTGGGGTCCGACATCTGGTCGTAGACCTTGCGCAGCGCCGGGGCCATCTTGTTGCACAGCGTGCCGGCCACGATCATCACGTCGGACTGGCGCGGCGAAGCGCGCGGGGCAACGCCGAACCGCTCCATGTCATAGCGCGGCATGTTGACGTGGATCATTTCCACCGCGCAGCATGCCAGGCCAAAGGTCATCCACCAGAGCGAGCCGGTGCGCGCCCACTGGAACAGTTCCTCGGTCGAGGTGACGAGAAAGCCCTTGTCCGAAACCTCGGCGTTGATGCTTTCGAAAAAGGCCTGGTCGGGCGCGACGATCGGCGAGCCAGCGACGGGCGAGACAGCGGGAGTAGTAGCCATGTCGTTCATTCCCAATCCAGTGCGCCCTTCTTCCAGGCATAGATGAAGCCCAGCACCAGTTCAGCCAGGAAGACCATCATGGTCGCCCAGCCGGCCCAACCGGTCTGCTTGAGGCTCACCGCCCAGGGAAACAGGAACGCTGCTTCCAGGTCGAAGATAATGAACAGGATCGCCACGAGATAGAACCGCACGTCGAACTGGCTGCGCGGGTCTTCAAAGGCGGGGAACCCGCACTCATATTCGGCCAGCTTGTCTGCCGTGGGGTTGTGCGTGCCGGTCAGGCGGGCAGCTCCCATGGGCAGGAAAACGAAGGCCGTTGAAAGCGCGAGCGCGATCCCGAGAAAGATCAGGATCGGCAGATATTGGATGAGGTCGACCAAGGGGCTGACTCGCGATGGAATGCACTTGGCACGGGGCACTAGTCCTGCCTTGGCCCATGCGCAAGTGGGGTGCAGCGCAATAAAGGGGGTTGACCCCACCCATTTGGGCAAGATCGTGACAATACCGAGGCACGAACCCCCGGATTTCGCCCAAAAGCCCGGCAAACCAGCCACCTCTTGCCGCATCGCGAGATGTCAGTTGCAGGAATTGCGCACACGATTGCATGGCGCACAAGGCGCCCCGCGCATCCTCACCTCAGGTCGAGCACGAAAACAGGCCAGGCCGCGGCCGCCAGGAACGTACCGAGCGGCAATCTGGTGGCCGCATCGATGCGGCCTCCTCGCCAGGCCATCAGGCCCGCCACGGCCAGGCCGAGCAGCGCCGCGCCAAGCAGGACATGCACCGCGCCCACCGGACCCACCCACAACCCGATCGCGCCAAGCAGCAGCGGATCACCTCCGCCCAGCCCTTCGCGCCCGCGCACCCGGCGGTAGCCCCACGCAACCAGCCCCAACAGGCCATAGCCCAGGCCGCCGCCAGCGAGGGCAAATGGCAAACAGTTGTCCGCCACGGATACCGCCAATCCGCTCAACGCCAGCGCAGCGTTGAGGCGCCACGGCAACCATAGGCAGCGCGCATCGAGCAGCCCCAGCAGCAGGAGTTGCCAGCCCAGCACCATGGCCGGCAAGGAGAGGCCAGGCGGTGACCACCATGCCAATGCGCCGATCGCGGCGCCCAGCACCTCTGCCACCAGTTGCCCCCGCCCGATCGGCGCGGCGCAGGATTGACAGCGCCCGCGCAGGGCCAGCCATGAAACGATCGGCACCAGGTGCCACGGGCGCAAGCGCTGGCGGCAGCCATCGCAGGCCGAAGGCGCGCGGATGATGCCGCGCCCGGCCGGCAGGCGCACCGCCACGGTGCCCAGGAATGATCCGATGATTGCCCCCAAAATGGCGCCGATTGTCAACAAGAGCCAGGCCGGCATACCCGCCACGGCCGTAAACATCGGCATCTGCGCCGAAAACCCCACGTTACGTCCCCCACCCGCCCCATGCCCGGCAGCACGAGCCCACCCCAGGGTGTCTGCCGAATTGCTGCAATGCATCATGAAAAGGCAATGCAGGGCCGCCTTCAATTGCAATCGCCACGCCCGGTCTCTACATCGGCGCTGGCAACGACAAGACGCTGCCACCCGCCCGCAGCCGGGGCGGCAGTTTAGCACAGGAAGGACCTGTTACCATGGCCCAGTTCTCCGCCGCCGATCCGATCGTCATCCTCAGCTATGCGCGCACGCCGATGGGCAGCATGCAGGGTGCACTGGCAGAGGTTGCCGCAACCGATCTCGGCGCCACCGCGGTCAAGGCCGCCGTCGCGCGCGCCGGCGTGGACGGCGCCGACGTGGAGCGGGTCTACATGGGCTGCGTGCTGCCCGCCGGCCTGGGCCAGGCACCTGCCCGCCAGGCCGCGATCAAGGCCGGCCTGCCCAAGTCGGCCCAGGCCACGACGGTCAACAAGGTCTGCGGCTCTGGCATGCAGACGGTGATCATGGCCGCCGAGGCGCTTGCCGCCGGCAGCATCGACCTGGCCATCGCCGGTGGCATGGAATCGATGACCAACGCCCCCTACCTGCTCAAGAAGCACCGTTCGGGCGCGCGCATCGGCCATGATACGGCCTATGACCACATGTTCCTCGATGGCCTGGAAGACGCCTATGACGCCGGCCGCGCCATGGGCACCTTCGCGCAGGACACCGCCAACGACTATGGTCTGACCCGCGAAAACCAGGACGAATACACCATCGAATCGCTGCGCCGCGCCAAGGCCGCGATCGCCGATGGCGCCTTTGTCGAGGAAATCGCCCCCGTCACGGTCAAGACCCGCGCTGGCGAAGTGACGGTCGATACCGACGAGGCACCGAGCAAGGCCCGCCCCGACAAGATTCCCTCGCTCAAGCCCGCCTTTGCCAAGGACGGCACGATCACCGCGGCCACGTCCTCGTCGATCTCGGACGGCGCGGCAGCCCTTGCGCTTACCCGCCAGAGCGTGGCCGATGCCAAGGGCCTCAAGCCCGTAGCGCGCATCGTCGCCCTGGCCGCGCATGCCCAGGAACCCAAGGACTTCACCATCGCCCCGGTCGGTGCGATCAAGAAGGTGCTCGACAAGGCCGGCTGGAGCGTCGACGACGTCGAACTGTTCGAAGTGAACGAAGCCTTTGCCTGCGTTGCGATGTTCGCGATGCATGACCTTGGCATCAGCCACGACAAGGTCAACGTCCATGGCGGCGCCACCGCCCTGGGCCATCCGATCGGCGCCTCGGGCGCACGCATCGTCACCACCCTGCTTGCCGCGCTCAAGCGCCACGGCAAGACCAAGGGCGTGGCCAGCCTGTGCATCGGTGGCGGCGAAGCCACCGCCCTCGCCGTCGAACTGGTCTAAAAGCGGATGAAATCTTCCGCCCCCTCCTCTTCAGAGGAGGGGGGTTGGGGGGTGGTGAAAACCTAAGAAAACGCAGCCAAATCGCAGCCTTCAAGGCGTCCCCGCGCCCCACAGCGCATCCTGCGCCACAAAGCCCCGGCGCCCGCCGACATCCACCGGGCACCAGCCATCGCGGCAATCGCCCAGCGCGGCTTGAACGCCAGGCGCCGCGCGCCACAGCACCGGGCCGCTACCATCCTTGTTGGCGCGGATCGGCGTAATCGCGCCCTTGACCAGCGCGGCGCGATTGCGGCTGAGAAACTGCGCCAGCACCCAGCCACGCGCGCCATCGGGATCTTCGATCAGGCGCCAGCCACCCATCACCCGCAAGACCTTTACCGGCAAGCCACGGCGCACATAGACCCAATTGATGCGGTATTCGCGCCCAGGCCCCACGCGCATGTTGGTCTGGTCCTTGGATAGCGACGCCCAATAGGGGCTGTTGCCATCATCGGCGGCGTGCAGGTGCGCCGGCCGTCCGGCCAGGCCCACCGCACCGGCAACCAGTGCCAGCGCCGCGGCCGAACGGATGATAAAGCGAAACTGGATCACGGTAAGACTTCTCCTGCCGCCCCCGCCCGGACGTGCAATCTCTGGTGCGATACAGCATTGGCCGGCAAGGGCAACAGCCTGCATGGCTGCGGCCGGCGATCACCCGCCTGGCCCAGCCCGAATGCCGCGACAAATTCCGGTCCCGGTCGGATATCGCCCTTGGTCCTGCTTGACCACCACCACCCCATGCGCATAGCCATAGTGGGGATGAGCCAGCACGCCCGCCCGCAAGACTTGCGCCTCACGCGCCGTATCGACGGCAAGCCCCGCGTCGTCGTGACCCGTCGCCTGTTGCCCGAAACGCAGCGGCGCATGGCCGAATTGTTCGACGTCACGCTCAATGCCGATGATCGCCCCATGTCACGTCAGGCCTTGCGCGATGCCGTGGCGCAGGCGCATGTCCTGGTGCCCACGGTCACCGATGCGATCGATGCCGATCTGATCGCGGCGGCTGGCCCTGGCCTTGGCCTGATCGCCAATTTCGGCGCAGGCATCGAACATATCGATCTCGCCGCCGCGCGTGCGCGCAAGATCATCGTCACCAACACGCCCGGCGTCTTCACCGACGATACCGCCGACATGACCATGGCGCTGATCATTTCGGTGCCGCGCCGGCTGGCCGATGGCGAGCGCGTGATCCGCGAACAGACCTGGGAAGGCTGGTCGCCATCCAGCCTGCTGGGTCACCGCCTGGGCGGCAAGATGCTGGGCATCATCGGCATGGGGCGAATCGGCCAGGCCGTAGCCCTGCGCGCCCGCGCCTTTGGCATGGCGGTCGTCTATCACAACCGCCACCGCCTGCCCCCGGCGGCAGAGGCAGCGCTTGGCGCGCGCTATGAGGCCGATCTCGACACGCTGGTGCGCACCGCCGACATTCTGTCGCTGCATTGCCCACACACGAGCGAAACCCACCATCTGATCAATGCGCGGCGCATCGCCATGATGAAGCGGCACGCCTATGTGGTGAACACCGCGCGCGGCGAACTGATCGAGGAAGCCGCGTTGATCGCCGCGCTGGAAGCCGGGGCGATCGGCGGCGCCGGACTCGATGTTTTCGCGCACGAACCCCAGGTCGATCCGCGCCTGCGCCAGTTGCCCAACGTGGTCCTGCTGCCGCACATGGGCAGCGCCACGTTCGAAGGGCGGCTCGCCTCGGGCGACAAGGTCATCGCCAATATCCGCTTTTGGGCCGATGGCCATCGCCCGCCCGACCAGGTGATCGAAGGCTGGGCATAACGTCGTATTTGTCACCGCGCCGCTAACCATTTCGGATTTGTCAAAGACTTGGGCCTAAGGTGCCGCGTCATGAACGATTCGTTGCGACATCACGGGGCCCGCGCCCTGGCCGCGCTGGCCCTGCTGCTGGTTCCAACCCTTGCCCACGCCCAGGATGCCGGGCTGGATCCCGCCGATAGCGGCGATACCGCATGGCTTCTCGCCGCCACGCTGCTCGGGCTGCTGCTGGTGCTGCCGGGCATTGGCCTGTTCTATGCCGGGCGCGTGCGGACACAAAGCGTGCTCTCGGTCATGACGCAGACCATGGCGGTCACCGCGCTGGTTTCCCTGTTGTGGATCGTGGTGGGTTACACCCTGGCGTTCGGCGCGGTCAGCAATGGCTGGCTCGGCAGCGGCAGTGCCTGGATGCTGATCGATCTGGGCAACGTGCGCGCCGACACCCTGGTGCCCGAAAGCGCCTATGCTCTGTTCGAGATGGTCTTTGCCCTTGCCGCGCCGGCGCTGATGATCGGCGCATGGGTGGATCGCGCCCGCTTTGGCTGGGTGCTGGGCTTTTGCGCGCTGTGGAGCCTGATGGTCTATGCACCGATCGCGCACTGGATCTGGGGCGGCGGCTGGCTCGCCACGCGGCTTGGCACGGTGGACTATGCCGGCGGGTTGGTGGTCCACACCAGCGCGGGGGTTTCCGCGCTGATCGTGGCGCTGCTGATGGGCCGGCGCGAACGCTTTGCCCAGGCCGCTGCGCGCAACGGTGGCCTGCCGCTGCTGACCCTGGTTGGCGGCGCGATGGTCTGGGCCGGCAGCCTGGCGCTGGCCGGTGGCAGCGCTCTGGCCGCTGGTGATGACGCTGCCATGGCGCTGATCAACACCCACGTGGCCATCGCCACGGCGGCGCTGGCATGGCTGCTGCTCGATCGCTTGGGCGGCACCCGCCCCGGCCCCACCGGGCTGGCACGCGGCGCGTTGGCCGGTTTGGCCCTGATCGCCCCGGTTTCTGCCTATACCAGCCCCGGCATGGCCGTGGTGCTGGGCCTCGTCGCCGCACTCATCGCCAAAGGCACTGCCCGCCTGGTTCAGGTCCGCTTGCAGGTCGACGATTCGCTGAGTGTCTTTGCCGGCCAGGGCATGACCGGCATTGCCGGCACGATGCTCACCGCGCTGGTTCTCCACCCCGCGCTTGGCGGCACCGGCTATGGACCGGGCATGACCCTGGCACACCAGGTGGTCGGCCAAGCCGTCGGCGTGGTGGCCGTGGTCGCGTGGAGCGCGATCGCCACCGCGATTGCCGCATTGATGGTATCGATGGCCCTGCCCATGCGCGTCACGCGGGACGAGGAAATGGCCGGCCTGGACGCGACCAGCCATGGCGAGGCCTTGTTGCAGCAGGACTGAACAACCGTGCGCAAGCCATTGCCTTAAAAACAAAAAAGCCCGGGAGCATCCCGGGCTTTTTCGTAATGGCTTGGCCTGATGGCGATCAGTCGCCGGTCAGGATGCGGTCCACCAGCTGCTTCACCGTGGGGGTGAAGTTGTTGGAATAGAACGGGTCCTGCTTGAAGCGATAGGCGGCGTGGCCGGCAAACATCAGGTTCTGGTCGATATCGCCACCGTGGGCGATGTCCTGCAGCGTCTTCTGTATGCAGAAGCTGCGCGGATCAGCCAGGCGCCCGGTGGTGTAATCGTCGTGGTCCTTCCACGACGAAAACCCGCAGTGCGAGAGGCAGCCCATGCAATCGGCCTGGTCCTTGCGGATTTCGTCGCGTTCCTCGGGGTTGACGAAGATCACCGTGTCATCGGGCGTGCGCAGCGCGGTAGTGAAACCGGCGCCGAACCATTCGCGGGCACGGGCCAGATCGGCCGGCGCCACCCAGAAGTTCTTGCCCTTGACGCCCACGTCCAGCTGCACCGTATGCTCGCCCGCGGCCACCTTGGAATAGGGAACCTGGCGTTCGGAACGGGCTTCCAGCGCGCGCAGGAAAGGATTGCGCACCGCCGAGGAATAGAACCCGGTGGGCGAGAACTTGTGCAGCAGCACGTCGCCCGGCTCCAGCGTGCGCAGATGGTCCTTCCACGCCTGGGGGATCGGGCTTTCTTCGGTCAACAACGGCCGCGTGCCGAACTGGAAGGCGATCGCGCCCAGTTCCGGGTTGTCGATCCAGTTGTTCCATTCGCGCAGGAACCACACGCCGCCGGCCATCACGATCGGCACGTCATCGCTCACGCCCTCGGCGCGCATGGTGTCGCGAAGCGCCTTGACGCGGGGATAGGGATCTTCGGGCTGGCGCGGGTTTTCCGCGTTCGACAGGCCATTGTGCCCACCGGCCAGCCACGGATCTTCATAGACCACCGCCGCCATCAGGTGCGCCACCTTGTGATAGGCGCGCTTCCACAGGGCGCGGAACGCGCGACCCGAGGAAACGATCGGAAGGTAGCTGACGTTAAATCGCGCGGCGATTTCCGACAGCTTGTAGGGCATGCCCGCCCCGCAGGTAACGCCCGAAACCAGGCCACGGGTGCGTTCCAGCACGCCTTCGAGCACCTGCTGCGCGCCGCCCATTTCCCACAGCACGTTGATGTTGATCGCGCCCTTGCCGCTGGCGATGTCATAGGCGCGGCGCACCTGCTCCACTGCGCCATCGATGGCATAGCGGATCAGTTCTTCGTGCCGTTCCTTGCGCGTCAGGGCATTATAGACCTGCGGGATGATCTTGCCTTCGGCATCATAGCTGTCGGCATTGACCGCGCTGACCGTGCCGATTCCCCCGGCCGCGGCCCAGGCGCCGGAACTCATGTGATTGGTGGCAGCAACCCCCTTGCCGCCTTCCACCAGTGGCCAAACTTCGCGGCCGCCATAGAGGATAGGCTTCAACCCCTTGAACGCAGACATATCATTCCTTCGACGCGCCCGTGCGCGTGGCGTTTTCCGGCTTGTAGCGCAGCACGGCCGATCGATCCCTTGCGATCGTCCGTGCGCGGCGCGCCTGACCGGACATGAAAAACCCGAATAGGCTGTTTTACGGCGAAACGCCGGCCAGCGAAAGTCCGGTCTCGTGCTTTTGCCCCTTTGGCGCGCCGAAATGACGCGCCGAACCGGCAAAAATCCTCTCCAAACCGGCAGAAACGATCAATCGTCGTCGTCCACCGCCACCTTTTCGCCAGTCACGCGCTGCGACAGGGCCGCAGCCATGAACGGATCGAGCGCACCATCGAGCACGTCGGTGGGATTCGTGCTGACCACGCCGGTGCGCAGATCCTTGACCTGCTGATAGGGCTGCAACACGTAAGAGCGGATCTGGTGACCCCAACCGATCTCGGTCTTGGCGGCATACTCGCCCGAGGCTGCTGCTTCGCGCTTGGCCAGTTCGGCCTCGTAGATGCGGGCCTTCAGCATGTTCATCGCGGTGGCGCGGTTCTTGTGCTGGCTGCGATCGTTCTGGCTGGCCACGATGATCCCGGTGGGTACGTGGGTGATACGCACCGCCGAGTCCGTCGTGTTGACGTGCTGCCCGCCCGCGCCCGAGGCGCGGTAGGTGTCGATCTTGAGGTCGGACGGGTTGATCTCCACCTCGATGTTGTCATCGATTTCGGGATAGACCCAGACCGAGCTGAACGAGGTGTGGCGCCGGGCCGAGCTGTCGTACGGGCTGATGCGCACCAGGCGGTGCACGCCGCTTTCGGTCTTGGCATAGCCATAGGCGTTCTCGCCCTTGATCAGCAGCGTGGCGCTCTTGATCCCGGCCGCTTCCCCGGCGTGGTAATCCACCAGGTCCACCTTATAGCCGTGGCGTTCGGCCCAGCGCGTGTACATGCGCTGCAGCATTTCGGCCCAATCCTGGCTTTCCGTGCCGCCGGCGCCGGCATGCACTTCCAGATAGGCATTGTTGGCATCGGCTTCCCCAGCCAGCAGCGCCTGGACCTTGTCGGCATCGGCGCGGTTGGCCAGCGCGGCCAATGTGGCGAGGCCTTCGGCGATCGTCTCGTCATCGCCTTCCACTTCACCAAGTTCGACGAACTCGATGGCGTCAGCCATTTCCTGGCCGATCTGGTTGACGGTGCCGATCGAGGCATCGAGCCGGCGACGCTCGCGCATCACGGCTTCGGCCTTCTTCGGATCATCCCACAGCTTGGGATCCTCGACACGGGCGTTGAGTTCGTCGAGCCGGCGCACCGCGCGGTCCCAGTCGAGGAACTTGCGCACCAATGCGAGTGCGGCCTCGATGCGGTCGATATGAGCCTGCCCTTCGGCACGCATGACGGTCTTACTCCATACAAACGAACTGGCCGCTTAGCGAAGCCGGCTCGTTTGTAAAGGTGTGCGCGTGGGGCCCCGCCGGGAAACGCCCGATTGCTGCGGGTGTTTTGCCGACGGGGCCCACGCGCAAATGCGATCAGCCGTGGCGCCGGTGCATCGCCTGCACGGCCGCCAGCGTCAGCCTGACATGGTCGCGATAGTCCATGTCGGAATGAACCAGCGTGATCCGGCCATCGGGCGCAATGACATAGCTGGTGCGCGTGGTCAGCCCGGTGGACTTGCCGCCTTGCTGCAGATCCACGTCATAGGCCCTGACCACGGCCGGGCTGGCGGCGGCAACGGCAAACTTGTCGCGGCATTCCTCGGTGGAAAAGCGAGTCAGCGTGGCAATGTCATCGTTCGACATGCCGATCACGGTGGCGCCGGCGCGGGCGAAATCGGCCGTGGCATCGGCAAAGGCGTGGGCTTCCATCGTGCAGCCCTGGGTAAAGGCCTTGGGATAGAAATAGAGCACCACCGGCCCGCGCTTGAGCGCCTTTTTCAGGTTGAAGCTGAACGGCTTGCCGCCCAGCGCACCCTGTGCCGAGAAATCGGGCGCGCGGGCGCCCTGCGGCAGCGCAGCGTGCGCGGCGGCCATGGGAGTGAGGGAAAGAGCGAAGGCCGCCAACGCGGCAAGGGGGGAGCGCGTGTTCATGGCTAGAAGGCTTAGCACAGCGCCGCGCCCCTCAATAGATGCCCCCTTGGTCCTCGACAAAGTTGCTGCCCGCCGGCCGGGCAGCCGGCGCGGCCTTGGCGCCGCGTGCCGAACGCGCCTTGCGCAGGGCATCGAGCACGGCTTCCTTGGCGGTGATTTCCGAGGGTTGGACCGTGCGCCGTGGCTCGGTATCGGGCTTGAATGCTTCCCAGATAATCGAGGCCTTGCGGTCATTGTCCTGCGGCGTGCCGCCGAACACGCGCTTGCCCGAAACGCGATCGATCTTGACCATGGAAACGCCGGCCGGCGCGGTAAACGGAATGTCGGCCCAGCGCGGCCGCGTGGCCAGCACGAACTGCTTGAAGATCGGCGCGGCGATTCGCCCGCCCTGGGCATAGCCGCCCAGGCTGCGCGGCTGGTCATAGCCCATGTAGACGCCGGCGATGATGTCGGGCGATCCGCCCACGAACCACACGTTGGTGGGGCCGCTCGTCGTGCCGGTCTTGCCGAACAGCGGCAGGCCCAGATCGTGCAGCGTTTCGGCCGTGCCGCGCACCACCACGCCTTCCAGCATGTGCACCACCTGATAGGCGGTGCGCGGATCGAGCACCTGCTTGCCTGCCGGACGCAGGCGCGGCATCGCCGTGCCATCCCAGCGCGGCATTTTGCAGCCGGTGCAGGCGCGGTTGTCGGCGCGCCAGATCACCTTGCCGTTGCGGTCCTGGACATAGTCGATCAGCGTCGCGTCGCGCTGGCGGCCATGGTTGGCCAGCGCGGCATAGGCATTGACCATGCGCGTCACCGTGGTGTCGCCAGCGCCAAGCGCCATCGACAGATAGGGCTGGTAATCGCCGATGCCGACGTTCTTGATCGTGCGCACCACCTTGTCCATGCCGGTGTCGTTGGCCACGCGCACGGTCATCAGGTTGCGCGATTGCTCCAGGCCCCAGCGCATCGTGTGGCTACCCGATCCGCCTTCGTTGCCAAAGTTGCGGAAGCACTTCTGCCCCAGCGCCGCGCCTTGATAGACGCAGAACGTGCCATCGACGACCATCGAGGCTGGCGTCATCCCGTTATCGAGTGCCGTGGCATAGACGAACGGCTTGATCGTCGAGCCAGGCTGGCGCTGCGCCTGGGTGGCGCGGTTGAACGAACCGAGGCGCGCGTCGAACCCGCCCTGCATGGCGAGGATGCGGCTGCTCTGCGGGTCTTCCACCACCATGCCGCCCGAAACCTCGGGCACCACGCGCAGGCCCCAAGTGCCGTTGCCGGCCGGGGCCACGGTGATCACGTCACCCGCCTTCATCGCATCGGGCACGCCATAGAGCGTGCCGGTCTGCCCATCGGCAAAGCCCACCTGCCCGCTCGATCCGCGCCGCGAGATCAGCACCGCGACGCGCCAGTCGAGATAGCGGATCGACAGGTTGCTGTTGATCAGCTGCGTCTGCCAGCTCCCGGAGTCGCTGTCGTCCATGTCGATATGCGCGATCGGCCCGTGCCACGCCCGCCCGGCGGAATAGCGCAGCAGCCCGGCGCGCAGCGAATCCTGCGCCGCAGTCTGCAACTGCTGGTCGAGCGAGGTACGCACCCACAGGCCGCCGGCATAGACGCTGTTGGGCCCGTCCTTGGCCTGCTCGCCAAACTGGTCGATCAACTGGCGGCGCACTTCCTCGAGGAAATAGCCGGCGTCAGCGGTGTAGTTTTCGGTCCGGCGCGGCACCAGGCCCAGCGGCTGTGCCTTGGCCTGCGCCACATCGGCGGCGCTGGCCCAGCCGTTCTTCTCCATCTGGTCCAGCACCCAATTGCGGCGGGCAATGGCCTTTTCGGCAAATTTGGCGCGGCTGTAGGTTTCCGGTGCCTTGGGCAGAATCGCCAGGAACGCGGCTTCGTGCAGTTGCAGGTCGCCTACGTCCTTGTCGAAATAGGCGCGCGCTGCCGCCTGCACGCCAAAGCTTTGGCGGCCCAGCGGGATTTCGTTGAGATAAAGCTCCAGGATCTGCTGCTTGGTCAACACGCTTTCGATGCGCCGCGCCAGGAGCATTTCCTTGAGCTTGCGCGTTACCGAATATTCGTTGCCGATCAAGATGTTCTTGGCCACCTGCTGGGTAATGGTGGACCCACCACGCGCCCGGGCGCCCGTTCCCAGCTTGGTAGCGTAGTCCACGACGGCACCAGCCAAGCCCGTCAGGTCGACACCACCGTGGCTCCAGAAAGACTTGTCTTCGGCCGACAGGAACGCGTTGATCAGCTGCGGCGGAAAATCGACGAAGCGCAGTTGCACCCGCCGCTCGCGGGCATAGCTCGACACGATCTGCCCATCGGCGCCGCGCACCATGGTCGGCAGAGGCGGCTGATAGGTCAGCAGGGTATCGGCCGAGGGCAGCGTGCGCTCCACCGTCACCCACAGCAAACCGCGCAGGATCAGCAGAATCAGAACCAGCCAGCCGGCACGCCGCAGCCACTTCGATCGCTGCCACAGCCCCTTGATGCGGCTAGCAAAACTGCCGCCCCGCCGAATGCGGAAGCGGCGGCCATCAGGCTCCCCCTCGGGTTCACGGTCAGGTTCGGGCGCATCGCCGCGCGCAATGATCGGGGGCAGGTCGTCGGCCATCGTGGCCGCGCTCTAGCACGGGGCTTTGACGGCGCACCAGTGCCTATCGCGCAAATGCGCCCTGGCGTTTCCGCGCTACGCCCCCAGCGGCCGGCTTTCCTGTTCCGCCAGAAAGATCGCGATGGCCCCAGCCACGGCCTTGGCAAAGCGATCGCGCCAGGCCTTGTCGGTCATCGCGGCGGCATCCGCGTGGTTGCTGATATAGCCGGCTTCCATCAGCGCCGAGGGCAGATCGAGCGACTTGAGCACCACGAACGCCGCCTCGCGCCGGGGGTCGACATGAAACCGGATCGCCCCCTGCCCTTCACGCAGGATCAGATCGGCCAGATGGATGGACCGCGTGCGCATCTCGCGCCGCGACAGATCTACCAGGATGGAATTGACCGCACTGGAACGCCCCTGCAGTGCCACGCCGTTTACCATGTCGGCACTGTTTTCCCGCCGCGCCAGGGCATCGGCCACCGCATCAGACCCGCGATCGGACAGCGTATAGACCGTGGCGCCGCCGGCATCGGCACTCGGCGCGGAATCGGCGTGGATCGACAGGAACAGGTCGGCGTGCAGGCGCTGGGCAATGCCCGAGCGTTCTTCGAGCGCAAGAAAGCGATCGTCGCTGCGCGTCAGCGCCACGCGAACATGGCCCTGCGCGAGCAGCGCATCACGCAGCGCCAGCGCCAGGGCCAGGGTCAACTGCTTCTCGCGCAAGGTGCCCTCGCCGCTCGCGCCCGGATCATGGCCGCCATGGCCAGCGTCGATCACCACCAGCGGGCGGCTGGCATCGGCCGGGCCCAATACCGGCGGCAGATCGATCGGCCGCGTGCCATCGGGCAGCGCCACATGCACGACATAGGCGGGATCGCGCCAGGCGCCGCCCGCGCCAATGCCCAGCATGACCCGCGCCCATACCGCCAGCACCAGCAGCGGCACCACGAACAGCGCGGCGATCACCAGGCGCTGCGGTATCAATTCGGGCGAAGGCTTTACCATGATTGCGCTGCCTATGCCGCGCTGCCGGGGCAGTGGTCCAGCGCAAAACCGCGCCGCCTCCCAATCGACGCAAGCTTGGGCTCTTGGACAGGCCCTTGCCACCCCCGTGAAATGCCGGAGGGTTTCGGGACACGGTTTTAATTGCCGCTTTGCGATTGGGGTGCTAGCACCCATCACACGGAGCAGTTTGACTTGCTGCGTCCCTCGCCGCGTTGCCGCCGCGCCTTGATGAGCGCCCAGGCAGCAACGCCCACGGCCGATGCGCCAATGGCAGGGGGATGACGCAGTCGGGCTTGGTCCTGGCGGGCAGGAAGGGACAAGGCAGATACGCCACCCTCGCCCGCGCTTGAGGTTGATGCCGTGATGAAGAGCCGCGTACCGTTCCAGCCAAAGCGCCCCACCGGGGCCTTTGTGCTTTGGACGGATGCCGGCACGCACGAATACCCCGGCACTGCTGCAAACTCTCTTGCAAACCGGGGCGTCCACGCAGGGCAATCGTTGCACGCCTTCGCCACCGCAGACGCACACCAACCGCCGCCGGGCGGCGAGCATCGCAGGGCCTTGCCACATGGCAGCCTGCCCATGCTCCGATCCGGCAAACCCGCATTTGCAAAGCGCCACTGGCCCGGCCTCCTTCATCAAAAGGATCACGGCCGCACGCCAGGCCTTTGCCTCACCACAAGAAACCGCGCGAAATTCCCGGGCAATGTCCCGCGGCCGCGCGGCTGGAGACAACAGAATGACCCAGCGCATGCTGATCGATGCGCGCCACCAGGAAGAAACCCGGGTGGCTGTGCTCAAGGGCAATCGTATTGAAGAATTCGACTTTGAATCTGCTGATCACAAGCAGATCAAGGGCAATATCTACCTCGCCAAGGTTACCCGCGTAGAGCCTTCGCTCCAGGCGGCCTTTGTCGACTTTGGCGGTAACCGCCACGGCTTCCTGGCGTTCAGCGAAATCCACCCGGATTACTACCAGATCCCCAAGGAAGACCGCGAAGCGCTGCTGGCCGAAGAAGCCGCCCACGCTGAGGAAGAAGCCGCCCTGCGCGCTGCCGAAGACGGCGACGACGAGGATTATGAAGGCGGCGCCGACTACGAAGGCGGCTACGACGACGGCAACTTCGAAGACGGCCAGGGCGTTACCGAGGTCGATACCTCGGAAAAGGACCAGGTCGCCACGATCGAAGGCGGCGTAGTCGAAAACGGCTTTGACCATGAAGCCGAAGACGCCGCCGATGGCGAAGAATCGCACAGCGACAACGGCCGCCGCCAGCGCCGTCCGCGCCGCCAGGGCCGTGGCCAGAGCAAGGAAGCCGAAGAACTGCGCGCCAAGCGCATGGCCCTGCGCCGGCGATACAAGATCCAGGACGTGATCCAGCGCCGCCAGGTGCTGCTGGTCCAGGTCGTCAAGGAAGAACGCGGCAACAAGGGTGCAGCGCTCACCACCTATCTCAGCCTGGCGGGCCGCTATTGCGTGCTCATGCCCAATTCCAGCCACGGTGGCGGCATCAGCCGCAAGATCAGCTCGGCCTCTGACCGCAAGCGCCTGAAGCAGATCATCGCCGAAATGGAACTGCCCCGCTCGATGAGCTGCATCGTCCGTACCGCCGGCCTGCAGCGCACCAAGCCCGAGATCAAGCGCGATTTCGACTATCTCGCCCGCCTGTGGGACGAGATTCGCGAGCGCACGATGCACTCGTCGGCCCCGGCGCTGATCCATTCCGACAGCGACCTGATCAAGCGGGCCATCCGCGACATCTATAACCGCGATATCGAGGAAGTGGTCGTCGAGGGCGAGGCGGGCTACCGTGCCGCCAAGGACTTCATGAAGCTGCTGATGCCCAGCCACGCCAAGCGGGTGCGCCAGTATGCCGATCCGGTGCCGCTGTTCCAGCGCTATGGCGCCGAAGACCAGCTTTCGGCGATGTATGATCCCGTGGTGCAGCTGCGCTCGGGCGGCTACCTGGTGATCAACCCGACCGAAGCGCTCGTCTCGATCGACATCAACTCGGGCCGCTCCACCAAGGAACACGGCATCGAGCAGACTGCCGTGGCCACCAACCTGGAAGCCGCGCGCGAAATCGCCCGCCAGTTGCGCCTGCGCGACATGGCCGGCCTGGTCGTCATCGACTTCATCGACATGGAATACGGATCGAACGTCCGCAAGGTCGAGAAGGCGATGAAGGACGCCTTGAAGGACGACCGCGCGCGCATCCAGGTGGGTCGCATTTCCGGCTTCGGCCTGATGGAAATGAGCCGCCAGCGCCTGCGCACCGGCGTGCTCGAAGCCACCACCCGCGCCTGCCCGCACTGCGATGGTTCGGGCCTGGTGCGCACCGCCTCGTCTGCCGGCCTTTCGGCGCTGCGCATGATCGAGGACGAAGCCGCCAAGGGCAAGGGCAGCATCATCACGCTCTACGCCAGCCAGGAAGCGGCGATCTACGTGCTCAACACCAAGCGCACCGATCTTGCCGAGATCGAAATGCGCTATGGCGTGGCCGTGGAAGTGATCCCCGAGGGCGAGAACGAAGGCGCCAAGATGCGCGTTGCCTCGCGCGGGCCCAAGCCTGAATTCGTGCCGCGCTTCGAACCCATCGTCGAACCTGAAGAAGACGACGTGATCGAGGACACCTACGAGGACGAGGAAGACGTCGTCGAGGAACGCAGCGAGCGCGAGGAAAGCCGTGGCGAAGGCCGGGGCGAAGCCGACAGCAATGGCCGTCGCAAGCGCCGCAAGCGCCGTCGTGGCCGCAACCGCGATCGCCGTGACGAAACCTCGGGCGAAGCCGGTGACGAGCATGACACCGACGAAGCCGAAGGCAGCGATGCCGAAGACGCGGCCGACGATGTGGTGGAAGCCGCATCTGATGCTGGCGACGAGGACGGCGCTCCCGAAGGTCAGGCCGAAGCCGACGATGACCGTGGCCCGCGCAAGCGCCGCCGCCGCAGCCGCCGCCGTCGCGGTGGCCAGCGCGATGACGCTGCCGAGGCCCAGGGCGAAGACGGTGAGACCGCCGACGCCGAGCCGGTGATCGCTGACGCCCCCGCTGCCGAACCAGCTCCGGTTGCAGCAGCCGCTGCTGCTGAACCGGTCGTGGCAGCAGAAGTCGAAGCGCCCGCCGAGGAAGCCCCGGCCAAGCCCAAGCGCGTCCGCAAGAAGAAGGTGGTAGAGGCTCCTGCCGAAGCCGCCGCCGAGCCGGCACCTGCCGTCGAAGCGCCTGCTGCAGAGGTTCCGGCTGCCGAAGCGCCTGCCAAGCCCAAGCGCGTGCGCAAGAAGAAGGTCGCCGACGCTCCGGCCGAAGCGGCCGCCGAACCGGCCACCGCCGCGCAAGCGCCTGCTGCCGAGGCTCCGGCTACCGAAGCGCCTGCCAAGCCCAAGCGCGTGCGCAAGAAGAAGGTTGCTGAAGCACCCGCGGAAGCAAGCGTGGACGCTGCCCCCGAAGTGGCACCCGCTGCGGCTGCGCCGGCAGATGCTGACGCGGCTGGCGAAAGCGATGCCGGCGAACAGCCCGCAGCCGATGGCGAAGACGGCGCTTCGCCGCGCCGTGGCTGGTGGCAGCGCACCTTCGGCGCCTGATCGCCAGAGGCCCTTGCGGCTCTGAAAAAAGCCCGCCTCGGCAGTGCCGGGGCGGGCTTTTTCGTGGCCTACGACAAAGATCACCAAGTGCCTTGACCAAGAAGCAAATCTGACAGATATTTCTGTCATGACAGAAATATCAAACGACTCGGATCGCCTGCCCCCCTCGGTGGAGCAGTTCGTGCTGCGCTGGGGCGACATGGGCACGCAGTGGGGCGTCAACCGCTCCGTGGCGCAGATTCAGGCGCTGCTGTTCCTGTCGGAACGACCGCTGACGGCCGAAGACATCGCGGCAAAGCTAAACATGGCGCGCTCCAACGTGTCGAACAGCCTCAAGGAACTGCTCGCGTGGAAACTGATCCACCGGGTGCCGGTACTGGGCGATCGCCGCGATCATTACGAAGCCGAGGCCGATCTCTGGCAGATGGCCACCAAAGTGGCGCAGGGTCGCAAGGCGCGCGAGATTGATCCGATGGTCGCGGCAATCGGCGCGGCGATGCAGGATATCGATGACCCCCGCATCAGTGCCAAGGTGCGCCAGCGGCTGGTGGCAATGCACGATTTCGTCAACACGGTGGATGGCTGGTACCAGCAGATGCTCAACGTCCCACCGGCCCAGATCATGACGCTGATCCGCATGGGCGCCAAGGTTGTAAGCCTGCTGCGCTTTGTCAGCGGGCGTGGCGGCAGCAAAACCGACCAGACCTGACCCCGTCACCGCGCGCAACGGCCACGGCGACGGAGCCTTGGCTACCATCTTACGCATGCACCAATTTCTCTTGTTTCAGAATTGCCTGAAAACAGAAAAGGTCCCAGCCATGCCCGCCGAACCTCAAGACGATCGCGCCCCCGTCTCCTTGCTCAAGGGCCGGATCATCGCTGGCTTTTCCCTGGCGCTGGTCATCGCGCTGAGCGCCTACTTGCTGATGAGCGCCAGCCGGGCGGGCAATCAAGCCTTTGCCAGCCTGTGGTTTCTCGCCGTATTTCCGGCCTATCTCTGTGCGCTGATCTGCTATGTCGGCGATCCGGCCGGCACCCGCTCGAGGAATTTCTATGTATCGGTGCCACCGATCCTGGTGGGCTTGGTAATCTTTGGCTCGGCCGCGTTCCTGGGCGAAGGCATTATCTGCCTGGTAATGCTCTCACCGATCTGGCTGATCTTCGGGCTGATTGGCGCCTTCTCAGTGCGCAGGATGCGCCGTCGGCGTGACGATGCGGCGAGCTTCCACGCGTCCTTGCTATTCCTGCCGCTGCTGGCGGGCAGCGTTGAAAGCCAGATCCCCGTCCCGCACGATACAGTGACGCTGACCCGCTCGGTCATTGTTAACGCCAGCCCCTCCGAAATCTGGCCCTATGCCGTCAGCAACACCCACATCGGCAAAGACGAAGGCCGCTGGACCTTTTCGCAAAGCGTGCTCGGCCTGCCCCGTCCTCGCGCCACGGTGCTCGATCGCCCCGGCGTGGGTGGCGTGCGCACGGCCTATTGGAGCGAGGGCATCGATTTCCAGGAACGGGTGACCGCGTGGCAACCCGGCCGGCGGCTGGCCTGGCGCTTTGCCTTCACCAACAGCTCGCTCCAGCACCACACCGACGAGCACATCGCGCCCGACGGCCCGTTCCTCAAGATCGACACTGGCGATTATCGCCTGACGCCCCTGCCCAATGGCACGACACGGCTGACACTAACGACCAACTACGTGGCGATGACCCACGTCAATCTCTACGCGCGCTGGTGGGGCGAGCTGCTGCTCGGCGATATCCAGGACAACGTTCTGGCCGTGGTCAAGCAGCGGGCCGAAGCCCGCCACAAGGCTGGATGATCGGCATTACGACGGGTTATACTTGGCCAGCCATGCCCCGATCGCGTCAAGCATCGCCTTGCGATCGTCGAGCCGGGTGAAATAGTGATCGGCCTTGGGCAGGCTTACATAGTCCACTGTCTTGCCCGCTGCGCGCATCCGGCTGGCCATGGCATCGGAATGGCTTACCGCCACGGTCACGTCCTTGCGCCCGTGGATGAGCAGCAAGGGCGCCTTGATCCGGTCCACCGCGTTAAGCGGCGAAACCGCGGCGAAATCAGGCGTCATCGCTTTCCAATCGTCGGAATACTTGCCTTCCATGTAATAGTTACCGAAGTCGTTCACCTCGCGGCGCAGGCTCGCGACGCCCGAGATCGACACGCCGCAGCGATAGAGGTCGGGGTCCTTGGCCAAGCCCCACATCGTGGCATAGCCGCCATAGGATGCCCCCACGATGCAGGCTCGCTTGGGATCGGCCATGCCCTCGGCCACAGCCCAGGCCAAGCCATCGGTAATGTCATCCTGCATGGCCAGGCCCATCTGCCCTTCGCCCTTGTGCAGGAAATCGGCGCCATAGCCGGTGGAGCCACGGAAGTTGGGCTGAATCACCAGATAGCCACGGCTGGCGATATACTGCGCCAGATAGTCCCAGCTGGCGACATCCTGCGCCCAGGGGCCGCCGTGCGGCAGCATGATTACGGGCAAATTGTGTGCCTCGCGCCCCTTGGGCGTGGTCACCACCGCCTCGATGCTCAAGCCATCGCGCGCCTTGTAGTGCACGGTCTTGACCGGCGAAACCGGCACCTGCTTGAGCTTGTCGTTGAACACGGCGACGCGCTGCATCGTCCCACCATCAAGGCTGAAGTAATAGAGCGCGCCGGGGCTGTCGGGCCGGGCCAGAGTCAACAGCATGGCGCGGCGATCCGCGCTCAGGCTGGAAATCTCGACGCTGACCTTCTGCGGCTCGACCGATTTGTCGAACGCGGCCTGAAGGTCGGCCATGTCCTTGTCCAGCCAGTGCACGCGATCGGGCATGTCAGAGGTCGTCACGCCCAGCACGGCAGAACGGTCTTGCGACAGGAGCGTGCGCGCGATTTCGGTGCCGGCCGGCGCCTCGAACAGCACGCGCCCCGTCTGCTGGGTCAGCATGTTGATTTCATAGAGCCGGTCGCGTCCATCATCGCCGGTCAAAACGGCAATAGCGTTGTCCGTGCCGGGCACGAACAGGATCGGATCGAGCAGGGATTCGTGGGCCTTGCTGCTGGCGCGGTCGATCGTGCGCAACTGCTGGCTTGGGTCGGCACCGCGATAGTACAGCTGCGACATCCGGCCCGACTTGGTCACCGAAACCCCGCTACGCACCACGCCGTTGCCATCAGCCTGCCAGCTCAGCACGCCGTCGCGAGAACTCTGCACCACATGCTCACGCCCGGTGGCTAGATTGACCCGGTGCACGGACGGAAAGAACCCTTCGTCCAGGTACATCGAATTCTGTGCGGACAGCAGGATTTCAGGGGTGCCGTCATGGGCAACCCAGATCACGTCGGCCACATTCTGGCCGGCGAGCGTCCACAACAGGCGCGTGATCTTGCCGGTCTTGCGTTCGATGGAGATCAGCCGGCTGACATAGGTGCGATCGCCGGAGTCCTGCATCGGCAGCAGCGCGCGCAGCTTCACCAGCAGATAGTCATCGCCGACCCACTGCACCCAATCGGCCTCGGTCTGATCGGGCACAGCCAGGTTCATGGGCTTTTCCTGGGGATCGAACAGGTTGCGGACGCCGATCACCTGGGTGCCGCCCATGCCGAACTTGCCGGCGATCCGCCGCCCATCGGGCGAAAGCGCGCCATCGGCAAAGAACGGGATCTGGGCAAACGCGTCGGCATCCAGCACCGCGGCAGGCGCGCCCTTCTGTGCAGCAGCAGCAGAGGCTGTAGCCGGCGCGGGCGGCGGCGCCGTTTGCGCCACGGCTGCCGAAGCGATGATCGCGCCGGCTGCACATGCCAGTGTCAGCACCGATCCAAATCGCCCAACGCCTGCCCCCAGCCGCTGCGCGCCCGCCCATCCCCTATTCTGCATCTTGCCCCCTTATCTGAATGTTTTCAGGGTTATGCCGATTGCATCGGTTAGTCCATCCTGCCGCATCGCAAATAATGCCAACACGGATGCGATTACTGCGTGCCACCATGCCTCGTGTCCGCACCCGCGTTTTCGGGCACGCAGACCATGGGGCAAGAGCGGCACTCTCCCCTTGCCCCATGCTGCGTTTGCGCTAAGGACGACTCGTTGAAGCCGACTTGGCCTTGCCGGCCAGCGGCCCAGTGCAGCAGGACCCGGTTTTATGGCGACTTTCACGCTCCCCAAGAACTCCACGATCACCGGCAAGGCGCGCCACCACGCGGCCGCCACCAACGGCAAGATCAAGAAGTTCAAGGTCTATCGCTATGACCCCGACAGCGGCGAGAACCCGCGCTACGACACGTTCGAGATCGATCTCGAACAGTGCGGCCCGATGGTGCTCGACGCGCTGATCAAGATGAAGGGCGAGCAGGACCCGACGCTGACCTTCCGCCGTTCGTGCCGAGAAGGGATCTGCGGGTCGTGCGCGATGAACATGAATGGCCGCAACGGCCTGGCCTGCACCACCGCGATCGAAGATCTCAAGGGTGAAATCCGCATCACTCCCCTGCCCCACATGCAGGTGATCAAGGACCTCGTCCCCGATTTCACGCACTTCTACGCGCAGTATGCCTCGATCCGTCCCTGGCTGCAGACGGTATCGCCCACGCCCTCGGGCAAGGAGCGCCTGCAGAGCCCGGAACAGCGCGAAAAGCTCGATGGTCTCTACGAATGCATTCTGTGCGCGTGCTGCTCCACCTCGTGCCCCAGCTATTGGTGGAACTCCGACAAGTTCCTCGGCCCGGCAATCCTGCTCCAGGCCTATCGCTGGCTGGCCGACAGCCGCGACGAAATGACCGGTGAGCGCCTCGACGAGCTGGAAGATCCCTTCCGCCTCTATCGCTGCCACACGATCATGAACTGCGCCAACGTGTGCCCCAAGGGCCTTTCGCCCGCACGCGCCATCGCGGAAATCAAGAAGATGCAGGCCGAGCGCGCGATCTGACGCGCCAGGCTTGGCCTTTTCCCTTCGCGTTATTCCCGAACGCCGGCCGGTTCACCCGGCCGGCGTTTCGCTTTTCCCAAGGCCCGTCGCTTTATCATGACCCGCATTTCCCAGCGCTATGCCCAACTCGTCGCCTCGGGCGAATTGCGCCCCGATCCAGAGCAGGCCGCCGCTGCCAACCGCCTGGACCAGTTGCAGCAGGAATTGGAAAACCCGCCGCCAGCCCCCGGCCTGTTCGGCCGCCTGCTGCGTGGCAAGCAGGCACCTGTGTCGCGCGGGCTTTACATGTGGGGTGGCGTCGGGCGCGGCAAATCGATGTTGATGGACCTGTTCCACGATAACCTTGCCGTCACCGCCAAGCGCCGCGCGCATTTCCACGCCTTCATGCTCGACGTGCACGCGCGCCTGCGCGAGGCGCGCAAGAGCGAAAGCGGCGATCCGATCGTGCCGGTGGCGGCCAGCATCGCGGCCGAATGCCACGTGCTGTGCTTTGACGAAATGGTGGTCAACAACAGCGCCGACGCCATGATCATGAGCCGGCTGTTCACCGCCCTGATCGTGGAACACGGCGTGGTCATCGTCACCACCAGCAACCGCGCTCCGTCAGAGCTGTACAAGAACGGGCTCAACCGCGAGCATTTCCTGCCGTTCATCGCGCTGGTGGAAGAGCGGCTCGACGTGCTCGCGCTCAATGGCCCAGTGGACTATCGCTTGCAACGCCTGCAGGGCGTGGGCACATGGCACGTGCCCAATGGCCCGGCAGCCACCGAAGCAGTGCGCGAGGCGTTCTTCCGCATGACCGACTTTGCCCCGGAAGACAGCGCCAACGTGCCCAGCGCCGATCTCGATCTGGGCGGCGGACGCACGCTGCATGTTCCCAAGAGCCTCAAGGGCGTCGGCGTGTTCAGCTTCAAGCGGCTGTGCGCGCAGCCGCGCGGCGCGTCGGATTACCTGGCGATCGCCCATGCCTATCACACGGTGATCATCGTCGGCATCCCCCGCCTGGGGCCGGAACAACGCAACGAGGCGGCGCGTTTCGTGACGCTGATCGACGCGCTGTACGAACACAAGGTCAAGCTGATCGCGACGGCCGATGCCGAGCCCGTTAACCTTTACGAATCGGGCGATGGCCGGTTCGAATTCGATCGGACCATCAGTCGACTAATGGAAATGCAAAGCCAGGACTATCTGGCCCTTGGCCACGGCAACGAGTGAGCCTGACCGAAGACAAATTCACCTATTCCGAAAATACGAAAGCCCGCGATTATTCATCGCGGGCTTTTGCTTTTTGGTAGGAATTAACAGGCCAGGCCGGTCATCACTTAAGATTTCTCCGGATACCCAGCGTATTCCTATTTCGGCATTAGCCGAACAGCAGGCGAAGCAGCATGAAAACCTCCATCCACGGTTAGAGGCCTTTCAATATCACTAAGTTCCTTGGTTAACAAGAAGTAAACAATTGCAAATTCGGCGCAAACCGTTGCAGCCGTCCCGTTTCGGAACAGCCAAGCCCATAGATTTGCAGGGAATTGTGCAACCGGAGGTGCCCACGCGCCGCTGAGTCAGCTAGGGCTTGCCCTTAAGCGCAGCGAGACAAGATTTACCAATGGGATAGGCGCCGATTGCGCGAACAAGGTCGCTCGAGTCGGGAGTAGAACGAGGACACCTGGTGCGCCCACGCAAGGGAGACGGGAACGCTGCCTTAGGTGGTTGGGAGGATCAGACAGCCCTGCTGTGCCGCATCAGGCGCGCCTGGTAATCGCGGAACATCACGTCAAATGGTTGGGGCTTGCTGAGGTAATAGCCTTGGGCATGATCGCAGCCGAGAGCCGCTAGCAGGTGGAACGTCGCCTCGTCCTCGATGCCCTCGGCCACCACCGCTTGGCCCAGCGCATGGGCCAAGCCGATCGTGCTGGTGATGATCGCACGGTCACGGTCGCTGCTGAGCAAACGCGAGACAAAGCGCCGGTCGATCTTGAGTTCGTCGCTGGGTAGATCGGCCAGGTACGCCAGGCTGGCTTCACCCGTGCCGAAATCGTCGATCGACAGGCGAAAACCCAGATCACGCAAGCGCGACATGTTGCGCACGGCATCGCCCCGATTGTTCATGCCTGATGTCTCGGTGATCTCGATCGTCAGCAAGCCAGGGTCGATGCCACGGCGCGTGACGATCTCACGGAAATTCTCGACCAGATCAGGCTTGTCCACCATCTGCCCGGACAGGTTGATGCTCATCTGAAAGCGTGAGCCCAGGGCATTGACGGCTTGCGCGGCAGTGATGGCCTCTTCCAGCACCCAATAGGTCAGCGCATCGATTCGCCCTGCCCGCTCAGCCTGAAGGATGAACGCATCGGGCGCGATGTAGCCGCGCGTCGGGTGGTTCCAGCGGATCAGCGCCTCGGCGCCGGAAATGCGCCCGGTGCGATAATCCCACTGTGGCTGGAACGCCAACCAGATGTCGCCGTTGCGCAGCCCCTCGTCGATGCGCGCGTGCAACGACAGTTCCCAAGGCGCCTCGGCCAACCGATGCGCCTCGAACACCTCCACCGGGCGGCCATTGCTCAGCGCTTCGTTGGCACTGGCCAGCGCCGAATTGACGCGGGTCAGCGCGTCGAGCCCCTCGTTACGATCGAGACCGAAGTGGATATTGGTGTCGAAGGTATGTGTGCCAATCTGCAAAGGCGCGGAAAAAAGGGCACGCAGCCCTTCAAGGTGGCTCAATTGGACATCAAGCGGGCGTGCTTCTTCCGCCCACGCAAAATGCCCGCCATCCCCGTGGAAAATCTGGCCCGCGCCAGATCCCACCGACAGTCGTCGGGCGATTTGATTGGCACATTCCCCATGCAGATCGCGGGGCAAGGTCGCGAGAATCTCTTCGTATCGCCCAACCACTGCCACGATCACATCACGTCCCACCTCGATCGGGTGGGACGACAGGGCAAGAAAGTTCGGCAATCCTGACGTGCTAGTCTGTTGAATGCGTCGGGTGCGCCGCTGCCACAGCCGGATCGCCCCGTAGATCGACATGAACGTCATGGCGACATCTGGATGGACTACCAAGCCGAGGAAGCGAACCGAGATCGGCAGGAACACCAGGATCATCGTCAGCGCGACATAGGCCATGTTCTTGGCTGCGCGGCGTTGCATGCGGTTGGTCAACAGCACCGTGCCCACTGCCAGCAACAGCAGCGGCAGGAACGACAGATCAGCGTTGAGTGGGCGCTTCAGCCCTTCCGCGCCCGCGATGTCGAGCGAGACCGGCGGCTTGATGCCGTGCCCGAGGTACCGCATCGGGGCGATGCCATTGGACGCCGTGATAACCACGGTCCGCCCCGTCAGCAAACCGGGAGAATAGCCATTCTGGAGAAGCGTGCGCGCGCTAACCTGGGGGATCGTGGCGGGATCGACCGTGAAATCAGGATAGAAAGTGCCGGGCGGAACCGCCTTCAAACCCGCAAGCGCGACCGCGAACGCGGGATATGTCCGCTCTCCGATCGTCACCGAATAGGGTGCGGAGACGGCAGCGTGGATGAAGTTGTCGTTCCAAGAGGAAACATAGATGGGATGCTTGCCGGCAATCTCCCGGGCCGGAAAGGTAAAGGCGCTCTTGTCCTTACGATTGGCTTCGCTCGCGCGCGCGACGAACGCGACGTCGGTGCCGTAGCTGTCGATGATGGCCTTGAGTTGCTTGTCCCCGCTGGCATCAAGCCCGTAGGGAATGCGCAAATCCACGAATACCTGCCGCGGCATCTGCCGCCGCACTCCCTCCAACACGCGCGCTTCGGTCGCCGTATCCAGTTCCGGCATGCCATCGACCGACACCACCACCACCGACGAGGGCGCCGGGCGCGTCACAAAGTGAAAAGCCGTATTCCAATAGACGTGGCGCGGAATGTCCGTGATGCTCAAAAGCGGCTGCCAAAGCGCCAGGCTCAGCAGCAGCGATATTCCGATCGGTGATCGTAGAAACTTTCGCATGGACCATCGGCGCAGTTGGATTACCCTACGGGGCTAGTCCGAAATGGTTTAGATCACCTTACCGTTTACCACCGATGGTAACAGGCAGGGCACCATGTGCCCGCCAAGGCTATGACGACAAAGCCGTATCCAGCCGCGCCAAACTGCGGTCGAGCATCAGCAATTGCCACAGGACGCGGCTGTTATCGGCCCTTCCGGCGATATGCGATTCGGCCAGCGTGGCGATGCGGGTGGCATCGAACCAGCCGGTGCGGGTGAGTGCGCCGCCCGTGGCGATCGCGCGCGCTGCGCCCGCCAGCGGGCCACGCAGCCAGGCGGCTATCGGCGTGACGAAGCCCATCTTGGGCCGGAACAGCACATCATCGGGCAGATAGCGGCGCATCGTCTGCTTCATCAGCCATTTGCCGGTGGCTCCATGCACGCGCATCGCCTCGGGCAGGCCGGCGGCAAATTCGATCAGGCGGTGGTCGAGCAGCGGCTCGCGCGCCTCCAGGCTTACCGCCATGCTGGTGCGATCGACCTTGGTCAGGATATCGCCGGGCAACATGAACTTGAGATCGGCATATTGCGCGCGGTCGAGGCCGCTGCGCGCCGGCGCCTGGCGCATCAGGTCGATCAGCGGCGTCTCAGCCCGGTAATCGCCACGCAGCCGCAGGAACTCAGGGCTGAACAGCGCGGCGCGCGCCTCGGGCGCGGTCACCGCCAAGGCGCGGGCATAGCCGGTTTCACCATCTTCGGCCAGGCTCTGGAACGTGGCCTTGGCGCGCAGCGGGCGCGGCGCCCAGTCTGCCTTGGGATAGAGACGGCCCAGCGCACCGAACACCGGGCGGCGCAGCCCCGCCGGCACCAGCGCGCGCGCCTGCTCTTCGCGGTGATGGAACACCTGGCGGCGGTAGCCGGCAAAGGCCTCGTCCGCGCCATCGCCCGACAGCGCCACCGTAACATGCTGCCGCGCCAGCTCGCACACGCGGAACGTGGGCAGCGCCGATGCATCGGCAAAGGGCTCGTCAAACATCGCCACCAGCCGGTCGACCAGCTCGAAATCGTCGGACGATACCGTGCGCGCATGGTGCTGCGTGGCAAAGCGCTGCGCCACCGCGCCAGCCCAGCTGGTTTCATCAAGCGCGGCCACGTCAAAACCGATCGCGCAGGTCTTGACCGGGTCGCGGCTGGCCTCGGCCATCAGCGCCACCACGGTGGAGCTGTCCACCCCGCCCGAAAGAAATGCGCCCAGCGGCACGTCGGCCGCCATGCGCGAGGTGACCGCCTTGCGCAGCCGGTGCAGCAGATGCGCTTCGAGGTCTTTCTGGCTGGCCTTGTCGCGCTCGGCAAACGAGACATCCCACCAGCGCACGCTGGGGGGCGGCGGTGCATCATGGCGCAGCAGGCGGTAATGCCCGGCCGGCAGCTTTTCCACCCCGGCCAGGATCGCGCGGCCATCGGGCACAAAGCCCCAGGCGAGGTAATCCTCCACGGCCAGTGGGTCGACCGTCCGCCGCAGCATCGGATGGGCCAGCAACTGCTTGAGTTCCGATCCGAAGATCACGCTGCCATCGGCCAGCGTGGCCATGTGCAGCGGCTTTACCCCCAGCCGGTCCCGCGCCAGGAACAACGTGCGGGCGCGCTGGTCATAAAGGGCAAAGGCAAACATGCCATTGAATCGAGCCAGGCAATCGACGCCCCACTGCTGCCAGGCGGCCAGGATCACCTCGCTATCGCCATCAGTGCGGAACTGCGCGCCCAGTGCCGCCAGTTCGCGACGCAGTTCCTGGTAATTGTAGATTTCGCCATTGAACACCAGCACGGCGGCGCCATCGGCGCTGGCCATGGGCTGGGGCGATCCGGCCAGGTCGATGATCGACAGGCGGCGGTGGCCCAGCCCAACGCCCGGTGCGGTCCACACGCCATGGCCATCGGGGCCGCGGTGCGCGATGACATCGCCCATGGCGCGCAGCCGCTCCGGATCGACCGGCTTCATCCCCTGGGTGTGAAAGATCCCCGCAATGCCGCACATGCCTTGAAAACCAGCCCCCTATTGCCCGCGCGAAACGGTATCGATCCAGCGGTCCAGCGGCCCGGTGGCCGCCACGAAAGCGGCCAGGGCCGGCGCGGCGGGTGCCCCGGCATTGTCTTCGCTCGACAGGATCAGCGTGGCCGTGGGCTGCGCGCGCAGCAAGAGCCGGTCAGCAATGTTCCACAGCTTGAGCGCCATGTTGCTGCTGCCCAGCCAGCCATCGGTACGGTACCAGGTGATCGCCAGGCGGTGCACCGGGCCAGGCGCCTGGATCATGTCACCTTTGCCGCCAGCGACGCCCGGCGCCGGCTTTTCCCAGGCCCAGCCGCTGCCCGGCGGCACGGCCCCTTCGCCAAAACCACCCGCCTCGCGGCCATCGCCTTGCCCGGCATAGAGCGCGAATGAGACGTCCACTACGTGGCCCCGGTCATCGGCATAGCGCCCGAGCAGGCGATGATCGGCCCCGCCGTGGCGCGGTTGCCATGGCCAGCCGCCCGGCGCTGCCACGCGGTGCCAGCCGGGAACGGCCGGCAGGTCGATACGGGCGGGCAGTGGCGCAGCCAGGCGACCGGCCGCCGCGCCCCAGCCCACGAACGCCAGCGCCAGCGCGGCCAGCACAACGAGCGCCAGCCCCTGCCCCACGCGTGCCCGCGCCGCCCAGGCCAGGCGTCGATCGACCAGGATCGCGGCTACCGACACGGGCGGATCATCCCGCGCCCGATCGAAAAACGGCCAGCCGGCCAGCATCGTTAGCGCCATGACCACGGCAAAGAACACCCAGCCGTAAAAGACATGGTCAAACCCGGCGGCAAACTGGA
Organism: Novosphingobium sp. 1529; assembly: GCF_040544855.1. NCBI lineage: Bacteria > Pseudomonadati > Pseudomonadota > Alphaproteobacteria > Sphingomonadales > Sphingomonadaceae > Novosphingobium > Novosphingobium sp. 1529. The sequence goes on along the minus strand of NZ_JBEPKW010000005.1, from coordinate 49,063 downwards.
TACCGCGCCAGCCGGCAATCACGATAGTGCCCCAGGCGCGCACGCCGTTGGCCAGGATCGGCACGATCAGGGCCATGGCCATGAACGCGGCGCGGCGCGGCCAGCGGCGAAAGCACACCTGACACACCAGAACGCCATAGGCGACCATGGCGATCAGGAACTTCACCCCCGAACAGGCCTCGGCCACCTTGAAATAACCCGCCGGCGTAGTGATGAACACGCCATCGAGCGCGGCGGGAATGCCCACCAAGTGCAGCAGCACCATGACAATTTGCGCCGTCACGATCTGCAGCAGTGGGATCAGTTCATCGCCGAACGGCACCAGGAACAGCATATAGGCCAGCGGAAACAGCAGCGCCGCGCCCAGGCGCGGCCCCATGATTGCCAGGAAGCTGGCCTGCAGCATCAACACGCAAGCTGTCTGTGTCACCAAGGAGAAACCGGCGAAGTCCCCCAGCATCCACAGGAACGCCGCCCCGGCAAACAGCACCAGACCCGGCCACCAGCCTTGCGCCGCAATCTGCCGCAGCGCGGGCCAGCGCATCGACACCAACCACGCCAGGATCGCCGGCACCAGCAGGATGTGGTTATAGGTTGAACTGTCCCACCACTGACCCACCATCGCCGCCCAGTCGGCCCGGAACAGCCCGATCAGGCCCAGCCAGCACAAGCCCAGCATGGCCCAGGGCAGCAGCCCCCCTCCACCACCGGCTATGCCGGCGGTCCCCCTCCCCCGCTGAGCGAGGGAGGATACGTAATCCTCCCCACGCGTGGGGAGGTGGCGGGCCGCAGGCCCGACGGAAAGGTTTTCAAGCCGCACGGCGGCCAAACCGGCGATCAAGGCCAACCAGGCCAGGCAATGGCGCCAGCACCCGGTCCCACCCGCACTGCGCGATGACGAACGCACGGGCGGCACGGCCCAGCGCGTCAGCGCGGATCGTGTCGGTCAACAGGCCCACGGCGCGTGCCGCCAGTTCCTCGGGATCGGCCGGGGAAATGGCAAAGTCCCGCCCGTCCACGGCGGCAATGCCGGTGGCGGCTTGCGGGGTAAGCAACACCGGGCGCGCCATGGCCATGGCTTCCAGCACCTTGTTCTGCACCCCGCGCGCCAGGCTCAGCGGCACCACGACCAGATCGGCCCCGGCCAGCCAGGGCCGCACATCGGGCACTGCGCCGGTTACCCGCGTGCCGTTCACACCATCGAGCGCCAGCACGGGCGCGGTCGGCGCGCGGCCCACTACATTGAACTGCGCGCCGGGAAAGCGCCCCTTGATCAGCGGCATGACCTGCCGTGCAAAGGTGACCACCGCCTCCACATTGGGGGGATAGTCCATCTGCCCGGTAAACACGATCTGCGGCCCGCCCATGACCAGTTCGGGCGCCATCGGAATACCCGCCGGATCGAACAGCGCGGTATCGATGCCGTTGCCCAGCGCCCGCACGTCGGGGATCGGCCCCTGGCCCAGGCGGCTGCGCAGCAGGTCTGCTTCCGCCTCGCTCACCAGCAAGCTGGTGGTGGCGCGCCGCGCAATCCGCGCCTCATAGCGGCGCAGCAACCACGCCTCGCGCAGATAGACCGGCGCGCCCAGCCCGGGGCGCCGGCCATATTGGCCGAACTTGGCCGAATCCACGTCGACAAAGTCCATGACCACCCGGCCCTGGAACGAGGCCGGCACATATTGCGCCATCTGCCCGGAAAACACGAAGATCGTGGAGATCGGCCGCGTTGCCAGCACCTGCTTCACATAGCGCGCCAGCCGGGTGGACGCGAACGCTGCGAGGCTGATCGGCCGGCCCGAAAGCAGTGCCGAAAGCCCGGCACCTATCAGCGATCCGCGCCGCCGCACCAGGCAATGGCTTGCCGCCACGGCTGCCAGTTCCGCTTCGTGCGCCATGTCCTGGGCATTGTCGGCGAGGCACGCCACGTGCACCGGCGCCAGCGCAGCCAGGGCCTTGAGGATGTGGTGCGAGCGGATCTTGTCGCCCCGGTCGGGCGGGAACGGGATGCGATGCGCAAGGAACAGGATTTCGCCCATGCCCGTCAGGCCAGCCCGCGCGCGATCAGCGGCCCGATCAGGTTGGCCACGGGCAGCGGCAGCTTCTGCCACAACCGGATCTTGGCCTGATAGCGCGGGCTCAGCGGGTTGACGTCGCGCGGCGCCTGCCCATCGGCAGTCCACTGCGCATAGGACAGCGGCTGGGGCACGAAGCCCCAGTTGCGCTTGAAGTGATAGGCGCCCGAATCCACCTTGGACCGGCCGAAATCGAAGTGCGTCATGCCGCGCCGGCGCGCGTGGTTCATCAGCGCGTGATACATCACGTCGTTGGCGCGCAGGGCCCGCGCGGCAAACACCCCGCCGCCCCAATAGGGCATCACCGCGCCACGGTGATAGAGACTGAGCACGCTCGCCACCGGCTGCCCCTGGTGCAGCACCGTCAGGATATCGGCATCATCGCCAAAGGCATCGAGCACGCTGGCAAACAACCGGCGCGGGAACACCGGCGTGCCCAGGTTGCGCACCGATTGCGCATAGACGTGGTAGTGCCAGGCGCGATCCTGCGCGCTGTTCCCAGTGCGAATTTCCAGCAGCTGGGCCAGGCCCTTGCGCAGTTCGGCGCGCTGCTTGCGCGGCACGGCCTGCAACTGCGCGGCATCATCCGCCGCCAGCGGCATGACGAAGCCCGCATGGCTGTCCTGCTTCACATGCCAATCCGGGCCTTGCGGCAACACCCCACCGCGCAGCTCGATCGTCGGGCTGTTGAGCTGGCGCGCCAGATCCTGCGCGGCGCCGATCAGCGCGGGCGCGGCGGCCTCGTCGCCCACCACCCCGCCGCCCACGGCAAAGCCGGTCGAGACCAGCGCACGCCCAAACAGCCACGACGATACGGCATGCAGCGGCAGCGCCGCGACGATGACGCCGGCCTGTTCGGCCAGCAACAGGCGGCTGGCATGGCCGCTGCCGCGCGCCACGCCATCAAGCCAGCGGGGATCATGAAAAACGGTCGCATGGTCCTGCCCGGCCAGGAAACGGACATAGGCGTCCAGATCGGCCGCCTGCGCCTCGCGCACCTGCGGCGCGGCCAGGCGGAACGGCGCGTTCACGCCGCCGCCGCTGCGCGCAGCGCGGCGTCACGGCTGGCGACCCAGGCGGCTTCGACCCGCGCCACCGCGTCCATCCGCCCCCAGGAAAAATCACGCAGCAGCCGCTCCAGCTTGCCGGCCATGGCTGAAAGGTTGGTGTAATGGCGAAAGCGCGAACGCCATGGCGCATCGGCGCGGCGCGGCTGATCGGGATCGATTTCCCAGGGATGGAAATAGAACGCCGCCGGGCGCCCAGCAGCATTGACCTGCCGCACCGCCCAGGATGACACGCCATAGGGCATCAGGCGGAAAAAGCCGCCACCACCCGCCGCCATGCGCCGCCCGGCCACTTCGGCCGTCGTCACCGGAATTTCCAGCAGGGCACCGCCCGGCACAGGGCGAAATGCAAAGCGCGGCGCCTCGCGCCAGCCATAGTGATCGTGAACGATCGGCGCCACGGAAGAGGAATAGGCATAGCCGGCCTGCGCCAGCACTTCGTGCGCCCAGGGCGTGCGTGCATCGATCGAAAAGCTCGGTGCGCGATAGCCCGTCACGGCCTGCCCGCTCGCCTGTTCCAACGCATCGCGCGCGCGCGCCAGATCGGCGGCAAACTGTGCCGCGTCCATCGTGAATACACGCTGATGATCCCAGCCGTGACTAGCCACCTCGTGCCCGGCATCGGCAATGGCGCGCACCAGCGCCGGATGGCGCTGCGCCACCCAGCCCAGCGTGAAGAACGTGCCCTTGGCGCCGGCAGCGGCAAACATCGCCAGAATGGCCTGGACGTTGCGCTCCACCCGCGAATCCAGCCCGTCCCAGGCGGCGCGGTCGATCACCTTTTCAAAGGCGCCAACTTGAAACCATTCCTCAACATCGACCGACAGGCCATTGATGACAGGCGCAGACATGGATGGGCTGCTTTCGTTCAGGCCGCGCGCTTGGGGCGGTCGGTCTCGAACCATTCGATCAGCATGGTCAGCACGTGGCGAATGGCCTGCTCCTGCTCGGCCAGGCGATGCTCCAGCACGCCGATGCGCGCGGCGGCATCGCTCAGCGCGGCTTCCAGCGCCTCGGTGCGCGCCGTGCCATCGGCCTGTGCCGCAGCGGCTTCGTCACCGTGGGCGGCGCGCATTTCCGCCACTTCGATCACCGCCTGCTGCAGTTCGGCGATCTGCTCGTCTCGGCTGGCCATGGCCGCCTCGATCGCGGCGAGATCGAAATCGTGGCGCGTGGTGCGGCTGCCGTCGCCCTCGGGCTTGGCCTGGCCCTGCCCTTCACCGTGGAAGGTATCGGCCATCAGCCCCAGTGCCTGCGATGATGCCGCCTCGGGCATGGCAGACGGCGCAGCGGCCGGCACCGGCGTGCTTTCCACCGAAACCGCGCTGTCAGACGCCATGTCATCCAGCACGGCATGCAGCAGCCCGGCCTCGATCCGGCTGGCTTGCTCCAGGGCGCCGGCCAGCAGGACGCGGCTCAAGATCTGGTTCACCCGGCGCGGCACGCCGCCGCTGGCGCGGGCAAGATCGGCAAAGAAGCGCGGCTCGAACGCCGGGTTGCCGTTCCACCCCGCACGCACCAGGCGATGCTCGACATAGGGGCCGACTTCTTCGGGCTCCATCGGCGCCAGATGGTGCGTGGCGATCACGCGCTGGCGCAACTGCTCCAGCCGGGGCGATTGCTGCAGCAGGGTGCGGAATTCGGGCTGGCCCAGCAGCAGGATCTGCAACAGCGGATGCGCGCCCAGCTGGAAGTTCGACAGCATGCGCAGCTCTTCCAGCGCTTCCACGCTCAGGTTCTGCGCCTCGTCCACCACCAGCAGGCAGCGCCGCCCGGCGCGCGCCTCGTCATGCAGGAACGCCTCGATCCGGGCCAGCGCGGCGGCCTTGTCGTGCCCGGCCACATCCAGGCCAAACGCGCGCGCGGCCATGTGCACCAGTTCCTGGCCATCGAGCTTGCTGGTCACGATCTGCGCGGCGGTCAGCTGCGCGCGGTCGATGCTGGCGAGCAGGTGCGCCGCCAGCGTGGATTTGCCCGCGCCCACCTCGCCGGTGATGACGATGAAGCCCTCACCCTGCGCCAGGCCATAGCCCAGATAGGACAGCGCCTTCTTGTGCGTGGCGCTTTCGAAATAGAAATCGGGATCGGGCGTCAGCTGGAACGGACGGGCCGAAAGGCGGTAAAAATCATCGTACATCGGCGTTACGCCTCCAGAACCGTCAAAGCGTGTAGCGCAGGCCGATCAGGCCTGTCGCTTCCAATTGGTCCGCAGCCAGATCGCGGCTCACCCCGTCAAGCCCAACCGAAGCCGTTGCGGTGAGACGATCGGCCAGGCGGCGATAGTAAGATGCATAAATGCCATAGGAATTGGTCGTTCCCAACAGCGCGTTGCCGCTATCATACCAAGCATCGTAAACCGCCACGCTGAAGCTGGCATCGCGGCCCAGCTGGCCCGAAACACCGCCGGTCACGTACCAGTTCTGGTCCACCGTGCCATTGGCCTGTGCCAGCACCGTGCCCGGCGCGGCAATGAAGCGACGGCGGACATAGCCCGCCCCCACGCCCAGGCGCAGCCGGCCCATGGCAAAGCCATAGGTCGCGCTGACCCCGCGCTGGCGGAATACCGAGGACGATACCGACGACAGCGCGCCGTTGACGCACGAACCACCCGCAGCCCCGATGCCGCAGCCGGTCGCCCCGCCCGTGGCAAAGTCGGTCGGCACCTGGCGCAGCGCGTTCGACAGGCTCGATCCGAAACCGGAAATGCCGTCGAACACCGAGATGTTGAGCGAGCTGCGCGTGTTCGGCGCATAGGAGAAGCTGCCGAAGTAGGTCGTGCTGTCATAGCGGCGGCCGATAAAGGCAGAGAGCGATGTGCGCCGGCTGGGCCGCCACATCACGCCCACGTCCCAGGTCAGCCCGTCGCTGTCATAGGCGATGCGGCGCGGCTGGCTCTTGTCGGTCATATAGCGGCCGTCGCTGCCGATTACCGGGTTGCCACTGGCATCGCGGACCGCATCGCGTGACGAAACGCGGATATGCTCCCAGCCCACGTCGCCCACCAGTTGCACCGTGCGGCTGACCGGCAATGTCGCCTGCACGCCGGCGCGCTTGTCGTCGATGCGCTGATCGAGGTTGGAGATATCTTCGCGGTCCCACCCGGCGCTGGCGACCAGGCCTACCGGCAGCACGGTGCCGGCCTTGGTCCCGGCCGAAACCTGCGCCGATTGCATCAGCGAATGGTTGAACAGGTCGATGCGCGGTTGCCCAGCGGCAGGCTGATAGGCGTTCTTCTGCGTCAGCTTGGTATAGCCGGCCAGGTAGTTGGCATTGATCGCCACGTCGCCGGCATGCGTCGTCAGGTTCGGTCCGGCATAGACCGAATAGACCTGGCTGATCGCATCGTTGACCGACAGCGGATTGAGCGAGGCGGAGCCATTGGCCTCCACCCGCGTGCGCGCGGCAAGCGCACCGGCGTCGATGCTCAGCGTGCGCGGGATCAACTGGTGCGAGACGCGCGCCAGGCCCGAAATCGTGTCGGAATCGCCCACCTGCCCCTTTTCGACAAAGCGACGTTCATAGCGCACCGAAATCTGCCCCTGCGTGCGCCGCCCGGCGAGCGTGGCATCCACCCCGGCAGCCAGTGCGGTATAGGTCACCACGTCGTTACCCGGCGTGATCTGCGCCAGCAGGTTCTGCGTCACTTCCAGATAGGGACGGATCGTGGTGCGCACGCCCGAACCCACGCCGCGTGCGCTGCCGTGCCCATCGCTGCCGCCACCGGAAGGCGCAGCGGGGCGATCGTCGCTGCCCACCTGATAGGGCAGAACCTGTGCCTCGGCCGCCGTCGCGCCCGCCAGGCAAGAGCCGGCCAGCAGACCGCCCAGGATAAGGGAACGCGCGCGTTTCATTCCTTGTATCCGTAATAGGTGCCAAAGCGCCGCCCGGTGGGCGAAAACCGCGTGCCGTTGAGCAAAAGCTTGATGTCCGCGCAGCCCGACAGGATGCCGACGGCATCGCGCAGCGCGGCCTCGCCGGTCACGTCGGCGCGCACGACCATCACCGCCTGGCCCACGTGCATGGCCAGTTCCGATGCCGGCGAGGCTGCCAGCGCTGGCGGGCTATCGAAAATGACGATGCGATTGGGTGACTGCGCGGTCAGCCGGTCAAGGATCGCGCGGGTGCGGACCGAGGCCAGGTATTCCGTGTCAGAGCCGGTCTGGTTGCCCGCCGGCAGCACGGAAAGGCCGGGAATATCGGTGGGAATGATGCATTCCTCCACCATCACCTCCGGATCGGCCAGCGCATCCATCAGCCCCGGCCCGCCCGGCAGCCCCAGGGTGGACAGCACCGAAGGCTTGGCAAAGTCGGCATCGACCAGCAGCACTTCGTTGTCCTTTTCCGCCGCGATCGACAGCGCCAGGTTCACCGCGCAGAACGTCTTGCCCTCGCCTGGATGGGCAGAGCAGACCAGAATGCGCTCGCCATGGCGGGCAGTGCGGCCGGCGCGCGAATCGGCGGCCTGCAACAACAGCTGCCGCTTGACGATGCGGAACTCTTCCAACAGCGCGCTGACCTGGCCCTCCGGCTCGATCAGGCACTGCTCGCGCAGCAGGCGGCGATCGATCGGCTGCGGCGCCTTCTTGAAGCGCTGCCGCGAGGGAATGCCTTCGAGCGCCGGATTGGCAAAGGGCGCCGGCGTGCCAGGATCAGCCGGCGCGGCATCGGCACTGGCTGGAACGAACACCTGCGCGCCCTCGGGTGCGAACGGGGCAGCGGGCGCTGGCTCGGCGGCTTCGGGCGCGGGCACTTCGGGCTGAACCGGCTCGGCCATCGGAGCGGCGGGCGCTGGCGATGCAGTCACCGGAGCGGCAGGTGCCGGCGGCACGGGCGGCAGCACCGGCGCGCGCAAGTGCTGGCGGAAATCGAACGTCCCGGCCGCCCGCTCGATCAGCGAAGGGCCAGCCTTGCGTGGCCCGCTTTCGGGCGGCCTATCTTCCGGCGGCTGGGGCGTGTTGCTCTGGTCCGTCATGTCCTGCACCCTCATGCCACCATCCGCCGCTTCATGAATTCCACGGCCAGCAGCACGAACAATACCAGCACTAGGCCAGCCGTGGCACCACCGAACAGTTTCAGCTGCTTCCACTGCCGCGCCCGCGCTGCGGCGGTCTGCGTCAGCGACACCGAGCCCAGTACGATCATGCCCGTGGCCCGCTCCAGCTGGCCCGTGGTGGCATAGCTCGAACGCAGTTGCGCCATAGCAAAGGCCGCACCACAGCCCGCTGCCAGGCCGACGACAAGCACCAGCATCAGCAGCAGCGGCCGATCGGGCGCAGAGGGCCCGCGCGGCGTGCTCGGCGGATCGATCACGTCGAACTTGACCGAGTTGTGCTCGCTTTCCACTTGCCCGCGCAGGCGCAGCTGCTCGCGATCGCGCAGCAGCTTGTCGTACTGGTCCTTGAGCACATCGTAATCGCGGTTGATCCGCGCCGCTTCGGCGGCAACGGCCGGCTCGCTGTATTGCTGGCCGGTAAGCTGGCCGATTTCCTGCTGCAACGAGGCCTTGCGCGATTGCAGCGACACCAGGCTCGCCTCACGATCGGCCTTGATCGACTGCAGCGAGGCATAGGCCGGGTTGGGCGTGCCGGCGCTTTTGCCTTCGGCGGCGGCCTGGCGTTGCAGGCTGGCGATCTGCGCCTTGGCCGCCAGAACATCGGGATGGCTGTCGGTCAGCCCGCGCGCCTTCATCGAGGCCAGGTCTGCCAGCGCCTGGGCCAGCGCGCCATGGGCACCGCCCTGCGCGCCGGGAATGGTGATCGTGGGCGCCGTGCCCGAAAGCTGGCCATTGATCGAGGCCAGCGCGCTCTGCGCTGCCAGAAGATCGGATTCCACCCCGCGCAATTCGGTGCGCGCGCCTTCCAGCTTGGCCGTGACCGAGCCTGTGCCCGGCATAAGCGCGGCATTCTTGGCTTCGAACTCCTGGCGCTTCTGCTCGGCCGCTTCCAGGTCCTTCTGCCGATCGGCCAGCTGCTGATCCATGAAGGCCAGGCTGTCGGTCATCTCGCCGCGCCCGCCGGCCAGGTTTTCCTCGCGGAAGATGTCGATCATCTTCTGCACCACGTCCTGGGCGAGCTTGGCATTCTGCGCATCGGTATAGGAACCGCGGCCCGATGTGGCGCTGATCTCGAACAGGTTGTCCTGCTGGCTCACCACCTTGATCTGCGTGGCCAGCCCCGCCACGGCCGATTCCATCTGCTTGTCGTTGGTGACCTTGTCGCCCAGGCGGGTGGCGCGCACTACCTTTTCCAGGTTGACCGTACTGGTCAGCGTCTGGCGCACCCGCTCGATATCCTGCTTGGCATTGCCGCCGATGCCGATCTGGTCGGACAGGACATCGTCGATCTGGATGAAGATGCGCGCCTTGGATTCATAGGAATTGGGCACCATCGCCACGACCAGCCAGCCCAGCAGGCAGACCAGCCAGGCCACGCCCAGCGCCAGCCAGCGGCGGTGCCAGATGCCATAGAGCGCGATGCGCACTTCATCGAGAATGTTGGTCATGCCGCGCCGCGCTCCCGCAGGTGCGGCGCCGGCCTGGTGTGGTGCCCCCGCGCCATCGTCAGAACGTGCTTTCGGGGATGATGATCACGTCACCGGGCATCAGCATGACATTGGCCTTGGTATCGCCCTTGCGCAACAGATCGCCGATGCGCACAGCATATTCGGTCTGCTTGCCGGTGGTCTTGTCAAACCGCACCAGCCGCGCGCGGTTGCCGGCGGCATATTCCGAAAGCCCGCCCACCGCGATCATCGCGTCAAGCAGCGTCATGTTGGCGCGATAAGGGATCGAGGCCGGCTTTTCGGTGGCGCCCACGATGCGCACCTGCTGGCTGAACGTGCCGGCAAACTTGTTGACGATCACCGAGACGATCGGTTCTTGAATATACTGCGAAAGCTGCAGCTTGATGTCTTCGGCCAGCATCGAGGGCGTCTTGCCCACGGCGGGCATGTCGGTGATCAGCGGCGTGGTGATGCGCCCATCGGGCCGCACCTGGACCGAGGCACCCAGTTCCGGGTTGCGCCACACGAAGATGGTCAATTCATCGAGCGGGCCGATCACATATTCCTCGCCCGGCCCTTCCTGCAGCGCCACGAACGCGGCAGGCGGCAATTGCGGGCCATGAGCGCCGCCGGCACAGCCGGTCAGCATCAGCGACAGGCACGCCGTTCCCAGGCCCAAGCGGGCAAGACGCCTGCGCGGACCTGCGGGCCGTGCGGCGTTCAGGGCTGGGCCGGAATGGAACGGCATCGCAATCGATTCCTTTGTCTGGCTCTTGCGCCGGCCCACGTAGTGTCCCCTATCGGGACCATCGAGACCTGCGACCTTCATCATCGGCTATCGACAAAAAGGGTGAAGATACGGTTATCCTTGTTGCCAACGGGCTTTCCCGACAAGGCGCTTGGTCGCCCGGTCCCAATTCGGGACGGGTGCCCGGGCAAAGATTAACCCACCGTGTGTGCGGCGCTTTCCGCCAGGATTTCCGTCGCCGGACCATGCCCCAGGAACGCCGCCGGGCTCGCCGTGGCGCCATAGGCACCGGCACAGAACACCGCCACCACATCGCCTTCGGCCGCCACAGGCAAGGCAGCGCGGTCTGCCAGCCGATCGAGCGGGGTGCACAGGCACCCCACCACGCTGGCCACCTCATCGGCCGGGGCATCCATGCGCGTGGCCAGCGCCAGCGGATAGTTGCGGCGCACCACGGTGCCGAAATTGCCGCTGGCGGCCAGTTGGTGATGCAGCCCGCCATCGGTCACCAGGAACACCTCGCCCCTGCTTTCCTTGCGTTCGATCACCCGCGCCAGATAGACGCCGGCCTCTCCCACCAGATAGCGGCCCAGTTCCACCGCCAGCCGCGTGTCGCGCAGCTGCGTTGCGTGGCGCTCCAGTTCCTGCGCCAGCGCCGCACCCACGGCGGGCAGATCGAGCGGCGTATCGCCGGGGAAATAGGGAATGCCAAAGCCGCCGCCCAGATTGAGCGCGGGCAGCGGCACGCCCGCGTCTTGCGCCAGGCGCAGCGCCAGATCGAGCGTCGCGGCCTGGGTGGCGATCACCGCTGTGGCATCAAGCGCCTGGCTACCGGCATAGATGTGAAAGCCGCGCCAGTCTGCCCCGGCGGCCACGATGCGGCGGGCGAGCGGCGGCACGTTTTCCGCGTCCACGCCAAAGGGCCGCGCGCCGCCGCCCATCTTCATGCCCGAACCGCGCAGATCGAAATCGGGATTGACGCGAATCGCCAGGCGGGGCCGCTGGTTCGCGGCGGTGCCAAGCGCCAGGGCGCGCTCCACCTCGCGCGCGGATTCGCAATGCAGCGTGACACCGGCGGCGATCGCGGCGGAAATCTCTGCATCGCGCTTACCCGGCCCGGCAAACCCGGCGCGCGCCGGATCGATGCCCTGCGCGGCGAGCAGCGCCAGTTCCCCGGCAGAGGCGATGTCAAACCCGTCAACCAGGCCCGCCAGCAGCGCCAGCAGCGGGCCAAAGGGATTGGCCTTGACCGCGTAGTGCAGCCGCACGGCCGGCGGCAGCGCGGCACGCAGTTCTGCCACGCGCGCACGCACCACGGCCGCGTCATAGACGAACAACGGCGTGCCGTGCTCCTGCGCCCAGGCGCGCGCCGGGCGCCCGGCGATCATCAGGTCTGCCCCTTGGGCGGGAAAATGCGGGGGAATGGGGCCAAGCGGTTTCATCTGCCGGGGTCTTATGCCTTGCCAGTCAAGGCATGGTAAAGATCGGCGTAAAGCCCGGCGCGATCGTGCTTGCCATTGGCCGACAGCGGCAGCGCCGCGCGCCAGTGCACCGCGCGCGGCAGCATGAAGGCTGGCACATCCCGGGCCATGGCGGCGCGCAGCGCGGCATCGTCTTCCCCCGCGCCAGGCACGGCACGGCAGACCAGGTGGATCGCCTGGCCCAGCTCGGCATCGGGCAGGCCCAGCGCCACCACTTCGGCCACGAGGCCAGTGGCCAGCGCGGCTTCCTCCACCTCTTGCGGGCTGACGCGGTGGCCCGACGTCTTGATCATGGCGTCGCGCCGGCCCACGAAGTGGAGCAGCCCCTGCGCATCGCGTCGCACCCTGTCGCCAGACCACACCGCGATGCCGCCCATCTGCGAAAAAGCCGGCGCCGGGCGAAAGCGTTCGGCGGTGCGGGCATCGTCCTGCCAATAGCCTTGCGCCACCAGCGGCCCGGCATGAACCAGTTCGCCCTCTTCCCCATCGGCCGCCGGGGTGCCGGCATCGCTGACCACCATGACCTCGGCAAAGGGAATCGCCGTGCCGATCGCAGTGGGATGGGCATCAATCAGCGCGGGGTCGAGATAGGTCGAACGGAACGCCTCGGTCAGGCCATACATCGCAAACAGGCGCGCGCCGGGAAACAGCGCCCGCAGGCGTCGCACCAGATCGGGCGTGAGCGCGCCGCCGCTGTTGGTCAGCCGGCGCAGGGTTTGCGCGGCATCATCAGGCCAGGCGCATTCGATCAGTTGCAGCCACAGCGGCGGCACCCCGGCCAGCGTGGTAATGCCGTGGCGCGTCACTGCGCGCACCACATCGCGCGGCATCAGGTAATCGAGCGGCACGGCGCAGCCCCCCGCCGCCCAGGCCGACAGCAACTGGTTCTGGCCGTAATCAAACGCCAGCGGCAGTACCGCCAGCACGCGATCGTCTGCCTCAAGCCCCAGGTAATTCGCCACGCTGATCGCGCCGAGCCACAGATTGGCCTGGCTGAGCATGACACCCTTGGGCTTGCCAGTGGAACCGCTGGTATAGAGGATCGCCGCCAGGCTGTGCGGCAACGCAGCCGAGGGTGGCAGGACGCTTTGCGCGTCAAGCGCGGCCAGCACCGCTGCCTCATCATGGACAGCCGCTGCTGCGGCATCGCCGGGCAACAGGGTTTCCAGTCGGCCAAGATTGCCCAGCAACAGCGCCGCGCCGCTGTCTGCCAGGATATGCGCGGCCTGCGCCCGGCGCAGCACCGGGTTCACCGGCACATGCACCAACCCCGCGCGCACCGCCGCCAGGGGGATGATGCAGGCGATCAGCCCCTTGCCCAGCCACGTCGCCACCCGCGCCCCTGGCTCTACTCCCGGCTGCGCTGCCAGCCAGGCCGCCAATTGCCCTACACGGCGATTTAACCCCTCGTGGCTAAGCACCTCATCCTTGAGCACCAGCGCGGGCGCATCACGCTTGCCGCGCAGGGCAAGATGGTCCAGCGGGTGAACGGCAGGGTCGGGCAAAGGCGTCACGGCACTCCTGACGGAATAAGGAAAGGGAACCAGGCAAAGCGTGGCCTGCCGGGTCTATCATGCCGAACTTGCCCAAGTGCAAGACCATCCGCGCCTTGCCGCGCTGATGGCGCGCGGGGCTGCGGCCGGGCCGTTTGACCGGGCAGACTGGCTGGGGCTGATCGCCACCCGTGCGCCGGGCCGTGCGTTCCTGGCCGTGGCGGAAGAGCCGGGCTTGGCGGCTCACGCGGAAGGCGCCATGCTCGCCCTGCCCCTGCTGGCAACGTCCCAGGGGCTTACCGCCTGCGCCAACTGGTACAGTTTCTGGGCGCGCCCGCTCACCCAGGCGCCCGATCGGGCCGAGGCGCTGTTGACTGCCATTGCGCGCGATCTGGCCCACCACGATGCGATCGATTTTGCCCCGCTGCCCGCGCCAGAGGCTGGCTGGATGGCGCGCGCATTCCGCGCCGCTGGCTGGATGGCCACGGTCGAACCGGCCCACGTCAACCGGCACCTCGTGCTCGGGGGACAGGATTTTGCCCAGTGGTGGGCCACCCGCCCCGGCGCCCTGCGCGCCACAGTGCGGCGCAAGGGCGCGCGCGGGGCGGTGCAATGCCGCGTCGCCACCCGCTTTGATCCGGCCGACTGGGCCGCCTATGAAGCGGTCTATGCCGCCAGCTGGAAACCGGCAGAGGGCGACCCTGCACTGCTGCGCGCCTTTGCCCAGGCCGAAAGCGCGGCTGGCGCGCTGCGGCTGGGCCTGGCAACAATCGACGGGCAGCCGGTGGCCGCGCAATTGTGGAGTGTGGAGCACGGCACCGCGTTCATCCACAAGCTCGCCCACCGCGACGATGCGCGCGCCGCGTCGCCTGGAACGCTGCTGTCGGCGGCGCTGTTTGCCCATGTGATCGATCATGATGGCGTCGCGGCGATCGATTTCGGCACGGGCGATGATCCCTACAAGGCAGACTGGATGGACCACACGCGCACCCGCTGGCGGCTGCGCGCGCACCATCCTGCGGCCTGGCGCCACTGGCCAGCGCTGGCGCGCGGGTTGGCCCGGCGCCTGGCCGGGCGCACGCTGCTTGCCCCGCCGCCGGGCGATGGGTAAGGCGCCAGGCATGACCGACACGCTTCCCGCTTCGCTCGACGCCGATCTGCGCGCGCTTCTCGCCGATGTGCTGGGGCTGGCCCCGACGCGGGTGGCCGCGTTCACGGCGCAGACACCGCTGTTCGGCGCGCTGCCCGAACTCGATTCGATGGCGGTGGCGGGCCTCTTCACCGCGCTGGAAGACAGCTTCGGCTTCATCCTGGAAGAGGATGAGATCGACGGCGATCTGCTCGAAACCTATGGCGCGCTGCTGGCCTTCGTCGCGCGCAAGCAGGGCCGTGGCTGAACCGCTCGGCCCGCTGCGCTGGCCCTGCCCCGGATCGGGCGCAGACGGCGAATGGGCCCTGGCCACCGATGGCGCTGCGCCATTGGCGCGGCTGCTGATCGTGCCGCCGCTGTTTGATGAAATGAACCGCACGCGGGCCATGCTGGCGACGCTGCTGCGTGATCTGGGCGCGGCGGGCGTGGCCGCGATCCTGCCCGATCTGCCCGGCTGCGGGGAAAGCGTGCAGGATTTTTCCGCGCAAAGCCTCAACGCCTGGCGCGCGGCCATGGCGGCGGCGGCGCGTCATTTTGACGCCAGCCATGTCCTGGCGCTGCGCGGCGGGGCACTGGTCGCGCCACCCACCCTGCCCGGCTGGGCGCTGGCGCCGCTCGATGGCGATGCCGTGCTGCGCCCGCTGCTGCGCGCGGCCATGCTCGCTGCGCGGGCGCAGGGGGCGGAAACCACCGCCGCAACGCTGCTGGAAACCGGGCGGGCCACGGGCATCATGCTGGGCGGCTATCGCTGCGGCGCGGCGCTGATCGCCGGGCTTCAGGGAGCGCGCAGCCAGGGCGAAGGGCATCAGGTGCTCGCGGTCGGCGATCTGGGCGTGACCGGTGCAGCGCCGTGGCTGCGCCAGGAGCCGGCCCCGGCCCCCGCGCTCGCCGCCGCGCTGGCCGCGCGCATCGTGGCAGACCTGGCGACATGAACCGCAGCGTCATCCCCTTTTCCTGCCAAGGCGCACAGTTGCTGGGCACGCTCGACATGGGCCTGGCCAGCGGCGCCACTGGCCTCTTGCTGGTATCGGGCGGCAACGAGATTCGCAGCGGTGCCTGGGGCGGTCAGGCCTGGCTCAGCGCCGCACTGGCTCGCGAAGGGGTGCCGGTGTTCCGCTTCGACCGGCGCGGCGTAGGCGATAGCGAAGGCGAAAACCGGGGTTTTCGGGCCAGTGGCCCCGATATTGCCGCCGCCTTGGCCGCGTTCCGCGCCGCCGCGCCGCATGTGAAGCGGGTAGTGGCGATGGGAAATTGCGATGCCGCCAGCGCGCTGATGCTCCATGCCGCCACGTTGCCCGGCCTCGACGGACTGATCCTGGCCAATCCCTGGACGGTGGACGGAGAAAATGAAACGGCGCCGGTTCATTCTGCCGCCGCGCTGCGCCGCCACTATCTGCGCCGCCTGGCCGATCCGCGCCAATGGGCACGCCTGCTGGCCGGCAAGGTGGCGCTGGGCAAGCTGGCGGGCGGGCTGCGCACCGCTGCCGCGCCCCAGGCGGCTTCAGCGCTGGCAGAAGAAATGCGCGCTGCGCTGGCCAGCTATCGCGGCAAGGTCACAATTCTGCTCGCGCAAGGTGATCGCACCGCGCAGCTGTTTGCCAGCCATTGGGGCGCCGATCCACGCGTGATCTGCCGCCCCGGTGCCAGCCATTCCTTTGCCGATGCGCCGGAATGGCTGTTGCACCAGGTGCTGGCCGCGCTGGGCGATTAGGCCTGGGTCAGTTGCCCGGTGGCAAAGTCCAGCTCTGCCACAAAGCGTTCGGCGTCGAGCGCGGCCATGCAGCCGGTGCCCGCCGCCGTCACCGCCTGGCGATAGGTGTGGTCCATCACGTCACCACAGGCGAACACGCCGGGGATGGCGGTTTTGGGCGTACCGGGTTCAACCACGATATAGCCGCTTTCATCGAGCGCGAGCTTGCCGGCAAACAGGCTGGTGGCCGGCGCATGGCCAATGGCGACGAACGCACCGTCGGTTTCCACGCGGCTGCCTTCGCCGGTCACCGTATCGACCAGTTCCACCGCCTTGAGGCCGCCAGCCATGGGATCGCCGGAAAACGCGGCCACGGCCTTGTTCCACAAGACGCTGATCTTGGGGTGGGCGTGCAGGCGCTGTTGCAGGATGCGCTCGGCGCGCAAGCTGTCGCGACGGTGGATCAGCGTGACATGCTCGGCATGGTTGGTGAGGTAGAGTGCTTCTTCCACGGCAGTGTTGCCGCCGCCGATCACCACCACCTTCTTGCCGCGATAGAAGAACCCGTCGCAGGTGGCGCAGGCCGAAACACCCTTGCCCGACAGCAGCTGTTCGCCCGGTACGCCCAGCCACTTGGCCTGGGCACCGGTGGCGATCACCAGCGTATCGGCTTCATAGACATCGCCGCTGTCACCCGTGGCGCGGAACGGGGGGCCGGCCAGATCGATATCGGTGATGGTGTCCCACATCATCCGCGTGCCGACATGCTGCGCCTGCGCTTCCATTTCCTGCATCAGCCAGGGGCCCTGGATCACGTCGCGGAAGCCGGGATAGTTTTCGACATCGGTGGTGATGGTCAGCTGCCCGCCGGGCTGTAGCCCCTGCACCACGATCGGCTCCATCCCGGCGCGCGCGCCATAGATGGCCGCCGTTAGGCCTGCCGGGCCGGAACCGATGATAAGCATGCGGGTCTTGTGCGTCGTCGCCATGGAAACTCCTTCCGATGGCGCGCGAGATAGGGGCTGGTCGTGAAAAACACCAGCCCAAGCAAAACTTGCCTGCGTTTAAACCAGGGCGCGGATACGCCTGGGCTCAGGCACCCTGGCGCTGCGTCACGCCTTCCAGGGCACGGCTGACGACAACCGCCGCCGGGGTGGGCTTGGGCACCAGCACGCCGCCTAGCTTGCGCACGGCTTCATCCATGCGATCAAGATCGCCGGTATGCAGGACATAGGGCACGCCACGTTCCGCCAGCGCCTTGGCCACCGGGGCGCAGGTCTGGCCATGGGCGAGCGAGACATCGAGAATGGCCGCCACGATGTGCTCGCTCTCGGCAATTGCCAGCGCTTCGGCCAGTTCAAGCGCGGTCAGCGGAACGCAACCTGCGTCCTCCACCGCAAATTCCAGATCGAGCAGAATGAGGGGCTCGTCATCGAGCACCAGCACGCGACAACCATCATTCGGGCAACACGACTGGCCCATCAGACTGCGTCCTCGCGCAGGGGAACGCGCAGCCTTGCCCTCAATCCATCGGGATGCCAGTCACGCATGATGTTGCCCCTTGCCATGTGCAGCATGCGGTCGACGATCCCCATGGTGGGCGCCTCCGCGTTGTTTTCGGGCGGGTTTACCGCCGGCCCGCCCTGTTCGATCCAGTCGATCACGATCGTGGGTGCCTCGCTGGAACCGTTCTTCTGCCAGGCAACCGTAACCTCGCCACCATCGCTGCTGAGCGCGCCATGCTTGGCCGCGTTCACCGCCAGTTCGTGGAGCGACAGGCCAAGCACGGAAACTGCGGAGAAATCGCTGCGTAACCCGTTGCCCTTGAAATGAATGCGCTTTCCATCCGGGTCATAAGGCGACAGCACCGAACGGATCGCCTGGCCGACTTCGATCGACCCGCTCGATGCCTCGTCCAGCGTGGTTTCATAGGCGCGGCCCAGGGCCTGGATGCGATCGTTGATCTCGCGCGCCTCAACCTCGATTCCGCGGCTGCGCCCGGTAAAGTTGACGATGCCGCCGATCACCGCGAACATGTTCTTCATGCGGTGCGACAGTTCGCGCGCCAATTCGCGGGCGTGGCGTTCGTCGGCGCGGGCGGCGCGCACGTCGGACACGTCCCACTGGCTGCCGAAATAATAGATCAGGCGCCCCTGCGCGTCATAGATCGGGCCCAGGTGCAGCGCGTTCCAGAACGCTGAACCGTCCTTGCGATAATTGAGCAGTTCCACCACCACCACGTCTTCGTTTTCGACTGCCTGACGAATACGGGCAACAGCGCTGCGATCGGTTCCCGGCCCCTGCAGGAAGCGGCAGTTGCGACCAATGATCTCATGTTCTTCATAGCCCGTCAGCCAGCGGAACGCGCGGTTGACGAAGACGATCGGGGCGTCGGGCGTATGCGGATCGCACAGACAGACGGCCATGCGGGTCTGGGCCATGGCCTGCTCGAACAGCACGCCAGAGGCACCGATAAAAGCATCGTCAGGATGGTTGGCAAGGAACCGTTCGGCGCTGTCGTCATAGGCGCCACCGGCCTGGCTTGCACGTTGCGGGCCAGCAGACTGCCCAGCGCCGCCGGCATCGTAAAACGCCCTGTCGTCGCCGCTCGCGGCTTCACCCGCCTTCGTGGCCTCGTCCGGGCGCTCCGGCGCCTGATCTGCCCTGTCACTCGACAAACGTTTGTTCCTGATGTTCTCTCGACCCATGGCAGAATGCCACTTAATGGCGGCAAAATGCGCCAGGGCCGGGAGCGGTTCCCCGCGATAGCGAAAATTTTGCGCTACACCTGCAAACCGGCAAAACCCTGCGACAGATAGCGCAGCGCGCACCCGGCGAGCAGGGCGGTGCCCGTCGGCAGGGCCGCTTCATCCACCACCATGCGGGTGGAATGGATGCCGCAGGCATGGCGCCAGTCCGCCCCCTCGTGTGCCACGCCCAGGAAGAACATGGCGCCGGGCACCTGTTCGAGCACATAGGAAAAGTCTTCGGCGGCCATGATGGCGTGGTCCAGCCGGACAAAGGCCTCGGGCCCGGCCAGATCGCGGGCCACCGCTTCGCCGAGGGTCACCGCGCGGGGATCGCACATCGTCACGGGAAAGCCCTCGTGCAGCGTCACCTGCGCGGTCAGGCCGTGGGCGGCGGCGACATGGGTGGCGCAGGTTTCCAACGCCGCGCGCAGACGCGTGCGGTTGCCGGGCGACAGCGTGCGCAAGGTGCCGATCATGCGCGCGCGATCGGCGATCACGTTGTGCGCGCTGCCCGCCTCGATCCGCGCCACCGTGGCCACCACCGGATCGGCCACCGAGAACCGCCGCGTGACCATCGCCTGGATCGCGCTCACGATCTCGCACGCCACCGGCACGGGATCGAGCGCATCGTGCGGCATCGAGGCATGACCGCCGCGCCCCTCCACCACGATCTCGAACTGGTCGGCCGAGGCCATCAGCGCGCCGCCCCGTCCCGCCACCAGGCCATGCCGGCTGTTGGGCATGATGTGCAGCGCAAACGCGGCATCGGGCAGCGGATCGCCCAGCAGCCCATCCTCGATCATGAAGCGCGCGCCATGGTGCCCTTCCTCGCCGGGCTGGAACATGAAGCGCACATCGCCCGCCAGTCCTTCCGCCCGCGCGGCCAGCAGTTCCACCGCGCCGGCCAGCATCGCGACATGGGTATCATGCCCGCAGGCATGCATCGCGCCGGGAATGGTGGAGGCAAAATCGAGCCCGGTTTCCTCTTGCATGGGCAAGGCGTCGGTATCGCCACGCAGCAGAACGCAGGGCCGATCCGCGCCAGCCGGCACGGCCCCGCCACGCAAGGTGGCAACCAGTCCCGTCGTCGATGGTCCCTGCGCCCATTCCAGGGGCAGATGCGCCAGGGCGGCGCGGATCTTGTCACGCGTGGCCGGGTTGTGCAGGCCCAGTTCCGGTTCGGCATGGATGGCGCGGCGCAAGGACACGATCTTGGGCGCGAGCGCCTGTGCCGCTGCGCGCACATCGCCGATCCCGCTGTTGCCTTCTGCCATCCCATGCTCTCCATGCCACTTGCGCGCCGCGCGGTGATGCACTGCGGCCATTGCCCACGCCTCATGCCCTTTAGGACGGGCTGGACAGACGTGTCGAGCCGGCGGTTGCGCTGGGGTGCGCCATCGGGCAATGCTGGAAGGAATGACGTCTGCGCCGCGCCCCCCGCTCTGGTCCATCCGCGGCCTGCAAGCCTGCAGACCTGCCACCCGCTATACCGTGGGCGTGCTTCTGTTCGTGCTCGCGCTGTCGCTGCGCTGGGTGGCCGATGATCTGTTTCCGCCCGGCTTTCCGTTCCTGACGTTCTTTCCTGCGGTCATCATCGCCACGTTCATTGCCGGGCGCGGCCCTGGCATGGTTTGCGCCATATTGAGTGGCCTTGCGGCGTGGTACTTTTTCGTGCCGCCCGAATTCAGCTTTGCCATCAACACCCAGGTTGCCACGGCCATGCTGTTCTACACCGGCGTGGTGGCGGTAGACATCGTGCTGATCGATGGCCTCACCCGCCGCCAGCGGCAGCTGGAGGAAAGCGAAGCGCGCCTGGCCGAGATGGCGGCAAACCAGGCCTTGCTGTTCAAGGAATTGCAGCACCGCGTGGCCAATAACCTGGCCTCGGTCGCCTCGATGCTGCGGCTGCAGCGACGCCAGATCGAACGCAACCCAGCACTCGCTCTGCCGCTGATCGATCGCGCGGACCAGCGCATCGAGATGATGGGCCGGGTGCATCGCCAGCTCTATGATCCGGCCGTGCAGACCAAGCCGATCAGCGAAATCCTGGCCTCAGCCGTGAACCTGGCGCGCGAAATGGCCGATGCCGATGCGGTGGACGTGGACGTGGTGGCCGAGGATGTGCGGCTGGAGGTGGGCCGCCTGCTGCCTTTGGTGCTGCTGCTGACCGAACTGCTCGCCAACAGCTTCAAGCATGCCTTTGCGCCTGGCCAGCCCGGGCGCATCGACGTGCGGCTGGAACGGGTCGATGATGCCCGGCTGTGCCTGACCGTGGCAGACAATGGCCGCGGCATGCCGGCCGCCGATCCGGCCGATCATATCCCGGGCGGCGTGCGCACGCGGCGCGGACTGGGCACGGCGATCATTGCCGGGCTGGTGGCGCAGCTGGGCGGCAGCCACCGCGTGCGCAGCGGCACCGACGGGGCCGCCAATCCCGGCGTAACCACCGTGGTGCTGTTCCCCGAAACGCTTGGCCGCCAGGGCTGACCAGGCAGGCTGATCACCACTCTGGCGGGCCAGCGCGCGCTGCTTAACGCGCGGCGATCGGCCCCGGCTCGTTGGCGACGATCGCCAGCGTGCTTTGCCAGGCAGCCACGTTCTGCGCCAACGTGGCGGGATCGATCTTGTCCAGCGTATCATCAGGCGTGTGGTGCAGATCGAAATAGTGGGTGCCGTCCTGGTTCAGGTCCACCACCGGCAGCTTTTGCGCGGCAATGATCGCGCCGACATCTTCGCCGCCATTGGCCGTGCCATCGCCCGGCACCACGCCCAGCGGATTGAGCGCGGCCAGCAGGCGCGCCTTCACCGCATCGGCTGACGGCGCGAAATTGGTGATCACCCGCCATACCCGGTCTGCGCCGAAATCGCTTTCCATCGCCAGGGCATGCGGCTCCTTGCCATGCTTTTGCGCATAGGCTTCGCCGCCAAAGCCACCCACTTCCTCGCTGCCGGCAAACAGCACGCGGATCGTGCGCAGCGGCTTGCCGCCATCGGGCCCGCTGGTCTGCGCGCCCAGCGCCGCGCCAGCCACGATGGCGCAGCCGGCGCCATCGTCGATCGCCCCGGTGCCCAGATCCCAGCTATCGAGGTGGCACGCCACCAGCACCGGCGGCAGCGAAGGATCGCGACCTGGCAATTCGCCCACCACGTTGCCCGAAGGCGCATTGTCGATGATCTGGCCGGTCAGCGTCAGGTGCAGCTTGAGCGGCTGGCCGGTGGCGGCGAGCCGCGCAATCTGATCGGCATCGGGATTGGATACTGCGCCGGCGGGAATGGGCTTCACGCCCTTGGCCCAGCTGATCACCCCGGTGTGCGGGTTGCGGTGCTTGTCGGTGCCGACAGAGCGGATCACCACCGCCAGCGCGCCCTTGGCCACGGCCACGCCCGGCCCCTTGCGCCGCACGTTGCCATAGGGGCCATAGCCGCTGCCATCCTGGGTTGGCGCCATGGCATGATCGATAAAGGCAATCTTGCCGGACAGCGAACCATCGGGCGCCGCTTCCAGCGCGGCGAGCGAGGGGAAGTAGACCAGCGGCGCGGTGATGCCCGCCTCGGGCGTGGCGCCGGAATAGCCCAGCGCGGTGATCGCCAGCGGCTGCGCGGCAAAGCCGACGAGTTCGGCCTTGTCGATCCCGCGGCGATAGGCGCGCATGGTGAACGGCTCGATTGCCACGTTCTGGAAGCCCAGCTGCTTGAGGCGGGCGGCGGCCCACTCGCGGGCGCGGGCCTCGGCCGGGCTGCCAGCGGGACGCGGGCCGACCTGCGTGGTCAGGTCGCGCACCAGATCCCAGGCCACATCGGGTGCAGGCGCCGCGGCGTGGGCCAGGGTGGGCACCATGGCGGGCGCAAGCGAGAGAACGGCGGCGGCGGCAGAAAGGCGGGCGGTCAACGAGCGCATCGGCAAATCCCGGAAGGAGTTGGGGGTGCGCCACATTTGCGCGCCCCCCTGCGAAGTCAACCGCCAGCCTGTTCAAAACATGCGATTCACGCCCCCGCCAGTGCCTGTTCCAGATCGGCCAGGATATCGTCGATGTGCTCGATGCCGATCGACAGGCGCACATAACCGGGGCTGACCCCGGCAGCGGCCTGCTCTTCGGCAGAAAGCTGGGAATGGGTGGTAGACGCCGGATGGATCGCCAGGCTGCGCGCATCGCCAATATTGGCAACGTGGTAGAACAGCTTGAGTGCATCGATGAAGGCCCGCCCGGCATCGGCACCACCGGCCAGTTCGAAGCCGACCAGCCCCCCTGCCCCGTGCGGCAGATATTTCGCGGCCAGGTCTGCCGCGCGGCCCTGGGCCAGCGAGGGATGGATCACGCGCGTGACCTTGCCATGGCCGGCAAGCCATTGCGCCACCGCCGCCGCGTTCTGGCTGTGCCGCTCGATCCGCAGCGGCAGCGTTTCGATCCCCTGGATCAGCTGGAAGGCGTTGAACGGCGACAGCGCCGCGCCCATGTCGCGCAGCAGGATCACGCGGGCGCGGATGGCATAGGCGATCGGCCCCAGCGGCTTGATATCGCGCGCCCACACCGCGCCGTGATAGCTGAGATCGGGCAGGTTGAAGAGCGGCTGCCGTTCGGGGAATTCGTCCCACGCGAAATTGCCGCCATCCACGATCAGGCCGCCGATCGAGGTGCCATGCCCGCCCAGATACTTGGTCGAGGAATAGACCACCACCGCCGCGCCATGGTCGAACGGGCGGATCAGCAGCGGGGCGGCAGTATTGTCGACGATCAGCGGCACGCCCAGCTTGCGCCCGATTGCCGCCACTTCGGCAATCGGAAAGGCCACCAGCTTGGGATTGGGCAGGCTTTCCGCGTAATAGGCCCGCGTGCGGTCGTCGGTCGCGCGGGCAAACCCTTCCGGATCGGCCGGATCGACAAAGCGCACCTCGATGCCCAGATCCTTGAGCGTGTTGGCAAACAGGTTCCAGGTGCCGCCATAGAGATCGGTGGAGCTGACGATATTGTCACCCGCCCGCGCCAGGTTGAGCACGGCATAGGTCGAGGCCGCCTGGCCCGATGCCACGGCCACGGCAGCGGCCCCGCCCTCCAGCGCCGCCACCCGCTGTTCCAGCACGTCGGTCGTCGGATTGCCAAGCCGCGTATAGATTGGCCCGAGTTCCTTGAGGGCGAAGCGGTTGGCGGCCTGCTCGGTACTGTCGAACTGATACGACGTGGTCTGGTAGATTGGCACGGCCACCGCGCCGGTGGCCGGATCGGCGCGCCAGCCGGCATGCAGGGCCAGGGTTTCGGGACGGGGCGTGCGGGTTTCTGGCGTTGTGTCGCTCATGGCATCCTCTGGTCGCTGGGCATTTGCCCTGTTTGTCTACTTATTCAATTGACATAATCAAGCCCGGAATTGCGCATGGCATCCTGTGGCCGATACTGCGTGGCAATGCGCAGGCGCGGGGACAAGCGCGATCAACCATGGCCTGGTTACACCACCACCCACACGGCACAACGCGCGCGACCCCCGGGGATGGGGTTTTGAACTGGGGGTTTTCAGGCCATGACGGACCAGACACCGATTTCCGCCACCGATCGCAAGCGCGCGCAGGAAAACGCGACCGTGCAGCGCAACGACGCGATCGAACGCGCGCTGCTGCTGTGCGAGTTCACCGGCGACGGCGTGATCATCGGCGCCAACGAAAACTTTGCCCATCTGCTGGGCGAGCCGGCCGAAGACCTTGTCGGGCGGCGCTATCACAATCTTTGCCACGAGGGTTTGCAGGACCCCAGCACGGAGCCGGCCTTCTGGCAGCGCCTGACCGATGGCCAGGGCCAGGTTGCCGCGCTGCGCCTGGCGGTGCAGGATCGTCCGCCGGTGTGGGTGCGCCTGGCGTTCACGCGTCTCGATACCGCCGAAGGGCTGCCCACGCGCATCCTGGCGGTGGGCATCGACATCAGCCGCGATGGCTTGGCGCGGTTCAATGCGCAGGCCAAGCTCGGCGCACTCGATCACGCCGTGGCCCTGGTGGAATTCACCATGGATGGCGAAGTGGTGGCCGCCAACGAAAACTATCTCAAGCTGACCGGCTATACCCTGGCCGAGGTAATGGGCCAGTCGCACACGCTGTTCTGCGACAAGGACACGGCCGCATCGGATGCCTATCGCGAGTTGTGGGCCGCCCTGCGCCGCGACCAGGTGTGCCATGGCGCCTACAAGCGCGTGGGCAAGAACGAGGCGGATATCTGGGTGCGCGCCTCCTACACCCCGATCCGCGGTGCCGATGGCAAGCTGGAGCGGGTGCTCAAGATTGCCTATGATATCACCGCCGAGCGCCTGTCCACCGCCGAATACGAAGCCAAGCTGGAAGCGATCGACCGCGCCATGGCCGTGGTGGAATTCGATCTGGATGGCAACGTGATCAGTGCGAACGACAATTTCCTGTCGGTCATGGGCTATTCCCCGCGCGAGATCCTGGGCCAGCATCACGCGATGTTCTGCCTGCCCGAATTTGTCCGCACCCGCGAATACGCCGATTTCTGGATTGCGCTCAACCAGGGGCAATTCCAGTCGGGCCGGTTTCACCGCGTGGGCAAGCACAACCGCGATGTGTGGATCCAGGCGACATACAATCCCGTGCTCGACCTGCGCGGCAAGCCGCGCCGCATCGTCAAATACGCTACGGACGTAACCGAGCAGGTGCGCCTGGAGCAGAAGATCGCCGCGCGATCGCAGGAAACCGCCGGCGTGGCCGATCGCCTCGGTCGCACCATCGAGGAAATCAACCGCAGCACCGAAACCGCCAACAAGCTGGCCAATCTGACCGAGACCAAGGCCGATGAAGGCGGCGTGGCGCTCAAGTCTGCGCTCGAATCGATCGAACTGATCCAGAAATCGGCCACCGGGATTGCCGAGATCGTGCGCGTGATTTCCGAAATCGCCGGGCAGACCAACCTGCTGGCGTTCAATGCCGAGATCGAGGCGGCGCGCGCCGGCGAGCATGGCATCGGCTTTTCCGTGGTGGCGGGCGAAGTGCGCAAGCTGGCCGAACGCAGCAGCACCGCCGCGCGCGATATCAGCCGGCTGATCGAGGAAAGCCTGGTGCGCATCGGCATGGGCACCGAGCGCGCCCAGGCTGCACAAAGCGCGT
Source organism: Novosphingobium sp. 1529 (assembly GCF_040544855.1). Taxonomy (NCBI): domain Bacteria; kingdom Pseudomonadati; phylum Pseudomonadota; class Alphaproteobacteria; order Sphingomonadales; family Sphingomonadaceae; genus Novosphingobium; species Novosphingobium sp. 1529. The sequence goes on along the minus strand of NZ_JBEPKW010000005.1, from coordinate 23,012 downwards.
TCAGTGCGATCGCCGCCAGCGTGGGTGACACCAGCTCTGCGATCGAAGTGATCACCCGCTCTGCCCTGGCCCAGGACGAGGTGGCGCGCCACATCGTCACCCTGATCCAGGAACTGGCCGCCGCCGCCCATGACCCCGCCTGAACCGGCCGGGCCAGCCGCAACCTCGCGCCTCTATGGCCTGTTGCAGGTAGCCGGCATCACGCTAGCGATGGCGACGGCAGCGATCCGCGAGGTGGTGCCCCGGCCGGCGCAGCTCTTGCCCTTTCCGATCACCCGGCCCGATCTGGCCGGGGCCATCGCGGTGCGTGGGGCGATCATCCCCGTCATCGACATGGGGCTGATGCTGGGCCTGGCCCCGGCATGCGTGCACGATGGCATCGTCGCGATCGTGCGGCACCAAGGCGGCGTTACCGGCCTTCTGCTCGATTGCATCGAAGGCATTGCCCGCCTGCCCGAAAGCGCGCTGGGCGCCCTGCACTATCCTGACGACGCGCCGCTCCACCGTCTTGCCGCCGCTGGGTTCCTGCACGGCGACACGCGCGGGGTCGTGCTCGATACCGCGCAACTCGCCGCCATGCCGGGCCTGCCCCTGGTGCCCGACAGCCTTGCGGGGCAGCGCCAGGAACACCGCCTGGGCCATGGCGCGGAAGACAAGGTAACCTGCCTGGTGTTCCGCGCCGGTGGGCAGCGCCTGGCGCTCGATGCCCATGCCATCGTCGCCACGCTGCCCGAATCTGCCCTCGCTCCGCCACCGGTGACCAACGCGCTGTGGATGGGGTCGCTGGCGTGGAACGGCGTGGCTGTGCCGGCGGTCGATACCCTGCGCCTGGCCGGCATCGGCAGCCTCGGCCGCACGCCGGGGCGCAGCGCCGCCGTGGTCATCCACGTCGGCCCGGCAGATAGCGCAGCCGGCACCCGCGCCCGGGCCGCGCTGCTGATCGACGGGGTGGACGATATCCGCCAATTGCCGCGCCATGCCGGCGCCGCGCTGGGTGCGATCGGCATTGCCGGCACTGGCGCGGCCCATGCCCTGGTCGACCTGGGCGGCCAGCCGGTGCTGCACCTGTCCGCGACGGCGATTACCGGCGATCCGCGCCTGGCAGAAGTGGCGGCCATGCAGGTGCCGGTCGCGCCCGAGGATACCGATGGAAACCAGCGCCTGCGCGGATTGCCCGCTGCCACCGGCACCACCAGCACGGCCGATGCCTGGCTCACTTTTCGCCTGGGCGAGGCGCGCTATGCCCTGCCGCTGGGCGCAGTGGAAGCGGTGCTGCCGGGCGAACAGCCGCTCTTGCCGCTGGCCGGGCAATTTCCATTATCGGGCGTGTTCCTGCATCGCGACCGGCCAACGCCCGTGCTCGATCTCGCCGCGCGCCTTGGCTGCTCGCGCACCGCGGCCGTGGACGAAGCGATCATGGTGGTGGTCGGCATGGCCGGCCAGCGCCGGGCCTTTCTGGTCGATATGCTGTGCTCGGTCGAGCGCGTGCCGCTTCAGGCGCTACGCACCCAGGCCACCTCGCGGCAGTTGCCCGCAGCGACGATCCGTTGCCGCGCCAACGAGACCTGGGAAGTGCTCGACGCGGCAGCACTGGGCCTGGCTGGTGACGCGACCCCGCCTGCGGACATCGCCTGTCTCACCGCTTGACCAGCCTGGCGCCGGGCATCCCCAAGTGCTTGCCCAACTTGGGCGCGCCCTGTAGAGCGCGGGACAATTTCGCACGTTTTGCCAAACGTTCTGTCTCGCGCAAGGACCCTCAGATGGCCGCCCAATACGCCTACGTCATGAAGAACATGACGAAAACCTTCCCCGGCGCGCAAAAGCCGGTGCTCAACAACATCAACCTGCAGTTCTACCAGGGCTCCAAGATCGGCATCGTCGGCCCCAACGGCGCCGGCAAGTCCACGCTGATGAAGATCATGGGCGGCATCGACAAGGACTTCACGGGCGAAGCATGGCCGGGTGAGCACATCACCGTGGGCTACCTGCCGCAGGAGCCGCAGCTCGATCCCACCAAGACCGTGCTGGAAAACGTCAAGGAAGGCGCGCGCGAAGTGGCCGACCTGGTCGATCGCTTCAACGAGATTTCCAACATCATGGCCGATCCGCCAGAAGACGTCGATTTCGACGCGCTGATGGACGAAATGGGCGACCTGCAGGGCAAGATCGACGCGGTCGATGGCTGGACGCTCGACAACCAGCTTGAAATCGCGATGGAAGCGCTGCGCTGCCCGCCGGGCGACTGGTCGGTGGAAAGCCTCTCGGGCGGTGAAAAGCGCCGCATCGCGCTGACTCGCCTGCTGATCCAAAAGCCGTCGATCCTGCTGCTCGACGAACCGACCAACCACCTCGACGCTGAAAGCGTCGAATGGCTGGAAAACCATCTCAAGGAATATGCCGGCGCGGTGCTGATGATCACCCACGACCGCTACTTCCTGGACAACGTGGTCGGCTGGATCCTCGAACTCGACCGGGGCAAGTACTTCCCCTACGAAGGCAACTACTCGACCTACCTGGAAAAGAAGGCCAAGCGCCTGGAGCAGGAAGACCGCGAGGCGACCGGCCGCCAGAAGGCGATCAACGACGAACTCGAATGGATCCGCGCCGGCACCAAGGGCCGCCAGACCAAGTCGAAGTCGCGTATCAAGAAGTTCGAGGAACTGGTCGCCAGCCAGGAAAACCGCTCGCCCGGCAAGGCCCAGATCGTCATCCAGGTGCCCGAGCGCCTGGGCGGCAAGGTGATCGAGGCCAAGAACATTTCCAAGGCCTATGGCGACAAGCTGTTGTTCGAAAACCTCTCGTTCATGCTGCCGCCCGGCGGCATCGTGGGGGTGATCGGGCCGAACGGCGCGGGTAAGTCGACCCTGTTCAAGCTGATCACCGGCCAGGAAACCCCCGACACCGGTGAGATCGACATCGGCTCGACCGTGCGCCTGGGCTATGTCGACCAGAGCCGCGACCATCTCGATCCCAAGAAGAACGTGTGGGAGGAAATCTCCGACGGGCTCGACTACATGAAGGTCAACGGGTTCGACACTTCGACCCGTGCCTATGTCGGCGCGTTCAACTTCAAGGGCCAGGACCAGCAGAAGAACGTCGGCAAGCTCTCGGGCGGTGAACGCAACCGCGTGCACATGGCCAAGATGCTCAAGCAGGGCGGCAACGTGCTGCTGCTCGACGAACCGACCAACGACCTCGACGTGGAAACGCTCGCGGCGCTGGAAGAAGCCATCGAAAACTTCGCCGGCTGCGCCGTGGTCATCAGCCACGACCGCTTCTTCCTCGATCGCCTGGCCACCCACATCCTGGCGTTCGAAGGCAACAGCCACGTCGAATGGTTCGAAGGCAACTTTGCCATGTACGAAGAAGACAAGCGCCGCCGCCTGGGTGATGCGGCCGATCGCCCGACGCGCCTGGCGTACAAGAAGCTCACGCGCTGATCAAAGATGGTGCAAGGTTTCGCACCACCCCCAACCCCCTCCTCTGAAGAGGAGGGGGCGTTTAGATAGGTATGTTAACTCCCCCTCCTCTTCAGAGGAGGGGGCCGGGGGGTGGTGGAACCCACGCGTGACGCACCTTAAGGCGCCACCCAGTTCCCCACCCAGCCCTGCGCCCCGCGCTCAAAGCGCGCACGCACCCCGCCCTGCGCGTCCAGCCTGAGCCAGTCGAGCGTATCAGGCTCCACCACCAGCACCGCGAAAACATCGCGCGCGGCCTCGGTTTCCGCCAAACTGGGCCGCCGCGCCAGCAGATCGGCAGGCAGCGCGCTGCCTGCCTCTGCCAGCGGTGCGCCCGGGCCATGCGTGGCCAGATAGCATCGGCGGCTGAACACCGCCGCAGCATCCCAGGCGGCATCGGCCAAGGCGCCGTGCTGCTCGATCCGTGCCGACCCGGCCAGGCGCAACTGCACGCGCGCCGCCGGATCATAGGCCAGCACGCTGGCACGGCCGTATCGGGCGATCGTCGCCACCTTGGGGCTACGTGCATCGGTGTGAAAACGCAGCGCTGCCAAATCAGGTGCCACTGCACGCAATACCATGATCCGCATCTCGCCATCGGGTGTGCCCACCACGGGACAATGCATGGCCGCATGCCGATCGGCGACAACGGCATCGAGCCGCGCCTGGGCATCGCCAAGAATTTCATCCAGATTATTCATAGCGATGGTGTGGCGCGGACAATGCGAGATTGCAAAGATGAACGATTGGGCCGTTTTATCAACGGCGTTACCAATATGAACGGCGGGCTATCCATTCGGTTCAGCGATGTGACAGCGGCAATGCTCTATCACTATTGGCAAGTGATGGGAAACCAATGCCATCGCGCGACATTTCCTGAAAACACGTTCGAAAGGGAGACGGCCATGGCCGCCAGTAGAAAATGGACAACGAAGATCGGCGCGGCGCTGGCCGTTGCCTCGCTGGCAGCCGCCGTTCCCGTTACGGCCTTTGCCGATGATCATGGCGATCACCGCGGTGGTGAAAACCGCGGCGGTTTCCCCGGTGGTGGCCAGCCGCGTGGCGGTGGTTTCCCCGGTGGCGGACAGCCCCGCGGTGGCGGCTTCCCGGGCGGCGGGCAACCGCGCCCGATGCCGCAAATGCAGCAGCAGGCGCCCCAGCCCATGCCGCAGCAAGGCCCGCGCGGCCCGCAGGGCGGCTTTGGCGGCGGTTTCCAGGGCCAGCCCGGTGGCTGGCGCGGCGGCCATGCCGTGCCGCAACCCGGTCAACCGCCGCAGCCAGGCTGGCAGGGCAACGCCCCTGGCGGGGATCGTGGCCCCGGCCGTCCCGGTTGGAACAATGACGGTGGCCAGGGCCGCCCGGGTTGGAACAACAACGGCGGACAGGGTCGCCCCGGCTGGAACAACAACGGTGGCCAAGGCCGTCCAGGTTGGAACAACGATGGCGGACCGGGTCGTCCCGGCTGGAACAACAACGGTGGCCCCGGTCGCCCTGGTTGGAACAACGATCGTGGTCCCGGCCGTCCCGGCTGGAACAACAACGGCAACTATGGCCGTCCCGGCTGGAACAACGATCGCGGCCCCGGCCGTCCTGGTTGGGGTGACAACCGTGGCCCCTGGCGCAACGATTGGCGCCAGGATCGCCGCTATGACTGGCAGGGCTGGCGCAGCGACCATCGCGATCTGTTCCGCGGGCCGCGCTATTTCGCCCCGATGCCCAACTATCGCTACAGCCGCCTGAACATCGGCATCTATCTGGGCGCACCATTCTTTGCCCAGCAATACTGGATCGCCGATCCGTGGGCCTATCGCCTGCCGCCAGCCTATCCGCCCTATCGCTGGGTGCGCTATTATGACGATGTCGTGCTGATCGACACCTACACCGGACAGGTGGTGGACGTGATCTACGACTTCTTCTGGTAAGAACGATGACACGGGAAGGCTGGCCTTGCGCCGGCCTTCTTGTATGCGGTGAACGTCCGCGCGGCGGGGAACGCCCCGTTCAGAGCGTGCCGATCGCGCCCAGAATGTTGCGCATCATCGCCAGCCCGTCATCGGTCAGGCGGACATAGCGCCGGCGCAGATCGCCCGTGTCGGCCTGGCGATACAGCAGCCCTTCACGTTCAAGCCGCGCGATCCAGCGCAGAATCGTGGTGGAAGGCACGCCGGCTTCCAGGCACACGCTCGACACCTGCAATTCGGTGCCGCGCTTGTGAGCGATATAGAGATCCAGCAGGATGTCCCACGCCGGTTCGCCAAACAGGCCCTTCACCGGTGTCACCCCGTCGCGACGCCGGCGTAATGCATACAAGGCCTTGGCAATGCGGAAGGATTCCGCTTCGGCATCGACTAGGGCATCCAACGGAACGCGACCTCCCACAACTGGAGCAGTTTTGCTGCCTAAGGGAACTGCAGGCGCGAATGGCTTGGTCGTCACAGTGGTTCCCGTTACTTTCGCGAGGCCTTCGGTCGGACACAATGCCCAAACCGCTGGACAGCTTCAGGTTAACCGCACCTTGCAATAGCCCCATATCGACAATATTTCGCGAGAATTATCAACGATTTCGGTCCACATCGGACCAAAACCTACCAGAATTTACATTTGCGCCCGCTTTCCCAAGGGTTCCTGCCGAGCCGGCTTGCAGCCAGCGACACGTTCTTGCATGACGTCCCTATCATGGTTTTGTTCCGTTCCGAGCCCCATCCCGACAGTGCCGATCTCAAGCGTATCGGTAACCAGGTGCGCACGCGCCTCGATGCCGATCCGGCCGCCTATCGCATCCCGGTCGAGGATTTCGAGATCTATGCCGTGGGCGAATTCTTCACCCGGCCCGAGTGCGAGCGGCTGATCGGCGTGGTCGATGCCGTGGCCCGCCCATCAGACACCTACAGCACCGATGGCGGACGCACGAGCTATAGCGGCGACGTCAATCCCCACGATCCGTTCATCCGCATGCTGCAGCGGCGGATCGACGATCTCATGGGACTGGACCCTGCCTTTGGCGAAACCATCCAAGGCCAGCGCTATCAACCCGGCCAGGAATTCAAGGCGCATTTCGATCATTTCCGCCCGTCAGACCCGATGTGGGCCGAAGAAATGCGCAACGGCGGCCAGCGCAGCTGGACGGCCATGGCCTATCTCAACACCGTGGAAGAAGGCGGCTCGACCGACTTTCCCAAGGTCAACCTGTCGGTTCCACCCCAGCCCGGCGCGCTGCTGATCTGGAACAACATGAACCGCGACGGGCGGCCCAATCCCAAGAGCATGCATGCCGGGCGGCCGGTGATCCGCGGCGTCAAATACGTGCTGACCAAGTGGTATCGGTCCCGTCCGTGGAATTGAGGCCTGGCACCAGGCTGGTGCGCGCCTTCCTCCTTTCCCTGCTGGCGGCATCGGCCCTGGCCACCCACCCGGCCGGGGCGCAAGCCCTGCCCGCCGCCGCCACAACAACCACACCCGATCAACGCCAGCGGAGCGATGCGGCACTGGCCGTGTTCCTGGCGCAGGATGACGCCGCCCGCCGCGCGCTCGATCCGCTCGACACCCTGGAACGGGGCGAGCCACTGACGGCCGAGCAGTTCCGCCTGATATTCGATCCGGCGCTGACCACGATGCAGCGCGCGCGCAATGCCGCCGCGCGCGATGCCCTGGCGCGGATCAACCCCGACACGCTCGATCCGGCGCAGCGCATTTCGGCCAAGGCCTATGCCGCCGTGCTCGATGACGAGCAGGCCATGCTCAGCCCCCCGGTAGCCGACATGCTGGCGATGATGCCGCTCAATCCTGTCGGCGGATTGCAGGTGGAATATCCCGGCCTCGCCTCAGCCGGCGGGCCGATGGAGCTTGCTACCGGCGCAGACCATGCCGCCAACCTGGCGCGCGATCGCGCTTTGCCGGCGGTATTCGATGCGGCCATCGCCCGCTATCGCGAAGGGCTGGCGCGCGGCGTGACCAGCCCGCGCCCGGTGGTGGAAACCCTGATCGGGCAGATCGACGCGCTGCTGGCACGCCCGCCCGAGCATTCCCTCTTCATGACCCCGGCGCAGCAGGCACAAGGCCTGAACGGCAAGTCTGCCATGCTTGCGCGCCGCCGCCTGCTGGCCGAATATCGCGCCGCCACGATCGAGGCAGTCTATCCCGCCTATCGCACCCTGCGCGCGTTCCTTGCCAACGAATATCTGCCCGCCACGCGCGAGAGCGTCGGCCTCGATGCCCTGCCCGGCGGCGCCGCGCTCTATCGCGCGCTCTTGCACCACCACACCACGCTCGATCTCGATCCCGCGCAGGTCCATACCCTGGGCCTCGCCGAAGTGGCGCGCATCCAGGCCGAGATGGACCTGGTCAAGACCCAGCTTGGCTTTACCGGCTCGCTCCATGCGTTCTTCGACGAAATCCGCGTCGATCCGCGCTATCACCCGCGCAAGACCGAGGATCTGGCCGCGGGCTATCGCCGCGTGGCTCAGGTCGTGGCGGCGCAGGCACCGCGCTTCTTCATCACCATGCCGCGCACGCCGCTGCTGATCATGCCGCACCCAGCCTATCGCGCGCGGTTCGAGGCGGGCGGCAGCTACAGCCCCGGCACTGCCGATGGCAGCCGCCCGGGTGTGTTCTATTTCAATACCTTCGATCTCAAGAGCCGGTTCATGACCGGGATCGACACGCTCTATCTGCACGAAGGCGCGCCGGGCCACCATTTCCAGATCAGCCTGGCCCAGGAAAACCCGCGCCTCCCCGATTTCCAGCGCTATGGCGGCAACACCGCCTATGTCGAAGGCTGGGCGCTCTACGCCGAAACCCTGGGTTATGCGATGGGGCTGTACGATGATCCCATGCAGCACTGGGGCACGCTGGATGACGAGATGCTGCGCGCCATGCGGCTGGTCGTCGACACCGGGCTGCACAGCCAGGGCTGGAGCCGCGCCCAGGCGCTGGACTACATGCTCGCCAATTCCGGGATGGGCCGCAGCGATGCGCAGGCCGAAGTCGATCGCTATATCGCCGATCCCGGCCAAGCCGTGGCCTACAAGATCGGCGCCCTCACCATCCAGCGCCTGCGCGGCGAAGCCGAACGCCGCCTCGGCCCACGCTTCGACCTGCGCGCCTTCCATGCCCAAGTGCTGGGCAGCGGCGCGCTGCCGCTGCCGGTGCTGGAAGACAAGATCCACGATTGGATCGAGGAACAGGCGGCGCGGTAGCTGGCCAAGAAGAAGCTGGACCCCGGATCAAGTCCGGGGTGACGAAGAATATGAGGTATTTTAAACACCTCAAATCAAATACCTAACGTCACCCCGGACTTGATCCGGGGTCCAGCCTTATTCCTCAATACCACGCCCGAACCAGGCGCGCGTGATTCTCAAAATGATTACACACGAAGCCACGAAGCCACGAAGAAGCCCCTTCTCTTCGTGTCTTCGTGGCTTTGTGTGGAAATTTGGAAAAAGAGCGGCCCCGACGATAGGGCGCATCAGTTCCAAAAGCGTGACGCCTCGCGAAGTGGACTGAAACGTCCGAGATTGGTGGATCGCTGTTCCTCGCTGCTATCGACCGATGGCGTAAAGTTGGCTTAACATCGTGGCGACGTCGCTATCTCGATCCGGATTACTGGGAAGCCCAATTCGATCGCAGACTATAGCTGTCAAATAATTGGCGATTTCGTCGGTCGGCGCATCGGTTTCGAGCAGCTTCAGCACTTGAAGCGCGTACATGTCGTATTCGTCGGAGGCTCCCTCGATACCGCGCACGCCGATCGGATCCCAAGCCCAGTGCAAAATGATTTGGATCATTTGAAGGTCTGCGATGCTGCTCATTGCGCGTTTCTGCGACACGTATCGAACATCTGCAACTGGGCGAGCCCAGCCCTCACCCGTGCGGCTGTGGCCCCAAGGCCGGATCGAGATCGCGCGGCCGCGTCAGGTCAACCAGCCGTGCGCAGTTCGCATCCACATCCGCCCAGCGCGCCACGTCCAATTCCAGCACGGCGAAAGTCGCGGTAGGGAACTTGGCCTCCACCACATCGCGCAAGGGGCTTGATCCATCATCGGGCACCAGATCGAAGATCAGGTCTTCCAGGCCCGGATTGTGGCCGATCATCAGCACGCTGCCGGGATCGCCGGGCAATTCGCGCAAGAGGTCCATCAGCGTGGCCGAGCTGGCGAGGTAGATGCGGCGGTCCCATTCCACCGGAAACACGCGGTTCCACGCCTTGCTGGCCCATTCGATGGTTTCGGCCACGCGCACCGCCGGCGAGGCGATTACGCGGTCGAAGCGGCGGCCGCTGTCGCGCACATGCTCGCCCATGGCGAGCGCGCCGCGCTGGCCGCGTTCGTTGAGCGGGCGGTCGAAATCGCGGGCGCGGGCATCGCTCCAGTCAGACTTGGCATGGCGGAACAGGGCGAGCGTCTTCACGGCGAACTTTCGACTTTCGATGCCAACACCGCCTCATCAACACGGCCGGCGATGGATTGTAAAGCCTGCTCCAGGCTCACCCGGCGCACTGGCGTGCCTTCGGGGAAGGCAGACAGCAGGCGCGACGGGAAGGCCGAGGAGAGGACCACGAAATGGCCCTTGTCATCGGCCGAGCGGATCAGGCGCCCGAAAGCCTGCGCCAACCGCGCGCGAATGATGCGATCATCATGCCCCTGCGCGCCGCCCTCTTCGCGCGGGGCGGCCATGCGCCGGGCGCGGTGCAGGATCGATGGCTTGGGCCAGGGCACCTGCTCCATCACCACCAGGCGCAGCGACTGGCCCGGCACATCGACCCCGTCGCGCAGCGCGTCGGTGCCCAGCAGCGAGGCGCGCGGATCGTCGCGAAAGATATCCACCAAGGTGCCGGTATCGATGGGGTCGACATGCTGGGCATAGAGCGGCAGCCCGGCGCGGGCCAGGCGATCAGCAATGCGCCCGTGCACCGCGCGCAAGCGGCGGATCGCGGTGAACAGGCCCAGCACGCCGCCGCCGCTCGCCTCGATCAGGCGGGCATAGGCGCCAGCCAGCGCGGCGATATCGCCCCGCGGCACATCAGTGACGATCAGGACCTGCGCCTGGTTGGGATAGTCGAACGGGCTCTTGGCGGCGAACAGCTCGGGCTGCACCTCCAGCCGCGCGGCACCGCTGCGGGTGATCGCCCCGCTCCAGTCACCGCCATCGGTGAGCGTGGCCGAGGTCATCAGCACGCCATGGGCCGGCGCCAGCACGACTTCGGCAAAGGGCTTCATCGGATCGAGATGGTGGCGGTGCAGCCCCATGTCCCATTCCCGGCCATCAGAGCGATCGAGGGCCAGCCAATCGACGTAATCGGGATCGGCCGGCCCACCGAGCCGGCCGAGCAGCGCGATCCAACCCGCAAGCAGGTCAGTGCGCCACTGGATGGCACTGCGTGCGCCCTCGATCCGCGCGCGCGCCTGGCCGTCGAGCCAGTCGGGCCCTTCCTCCACGATCGCTTCCAGGCGCAGGGTCAGGCGCAGCAGCGGCTGGCGCAGGTCTTCCAGCGCTTCGAGCGCGCCGGCGGCAGCTTCCAGCATCGGACCATCGAGCTGCGCCGCTTCGGTTTCCAGGCCATAGCCGGCCTCGGTGCCGCCGCTTTCATCGCGGGCGAGCACGGTGGCGCGCACGGCCGCCAGCAGACGCTCCACCGGGCCATCGGGCGTGCCTTCGCCAATCCGCGCCAGCCAGCCGTCGCCGGGCAAAAGTTCGGCGGCCTCGCGCGCCTGGGTGATCGCCATGGCGCCCGCTTCGTCATAGCTGGCGACATCGGCCAGCCGCGCCGAAAGCCCGCGCCGCCGCCCGCGTGACTTGCCTTCCGGGCCGATCACCCAGCGGCGCAGCTCGATCGCCTCGGCCCCGGTCAGCGCCGCGCCAAACGTGCTGTCTGCGGCATCGAACACGTGGTGGCCTTCGTCGAACACGATGCGCGTGGGCCGCTGCGCGACATCGCGGCCGCGCGCAGCGTTGACCATGACCAGCGCGTGGTTGGCCACCACCAGCTCTGCCTCGGCACTGGCGCGCGCGGCGCGTTCGATGAAGCATTTGCGATAGTGCGGGCAGCCGGCATAGACGCATTCGCCGCGCTGGTCGGTCAGGGCGGCAATGCCGCGCTTGCGGAACAGCGTGCCCAGCCAACCGGGCAGATCGCCGCCGATCATGTCACCATCCTGGCTATAGGCCGCCCAGCGCGCCACGAGATGCGCGAGGATCGCCGGCCGCCCGGTAAAGCCGCCCTGCAAGGCGTCTTCCAGGTTGAGCAGGCACAGATAGTTTTCGCGCCCCTTGCGCACCACCACCGGCGGCGGCGCCTTGCTGCCCGGCGGCGGCATGGCAAAGGCACGCGCGCTTTCGCGGCGCAGCTGCCGTTGCAGCGCCTTGGTATAGGTGGAAACCCAGACCGTGCCGCCCGATTGCTGGGTCCACAGCGATGCCGGCGCCAGATAGCCCAGCGTCTTGCCGGTGCCGGTGCCGGCCTGGGCCAGCACCACATGCGGCTGCCGCGCCCCCCGGCGCGGCGCGAACATCTGCGCCGCCTCGCGCGCAAAAGCGCGCTGGCCTGGCCGGTCTTCCGCCCCGGCGCCGGTCAGCGTGGCGAGCCGCGTCTCCACCGCTTGCGGATCGAGCACGACTTGCGCCGGCTGTGGCCGCTCGCCCGCCTCGTCCCATTCGGGCAGGCGCGAAAACAGCCAGCGCTCGGCGCGTTCGGGCCGCGCGATCTGCCCGCTCAGCAACGTGGCCCAGGGCCAGCGCAGCTTGATCATGGATTGCAGCGCGCTCCACGCCCCTTCCCGCTCTGGCCAATCGGGCGCAGCAGTGGTGGCCAGCAAGGCTTGCGCCGCCTGCTGCAACAGCAGCGGCACGTCAGCGTCTCCGGCCGGTTGCGGCAGGCCCAGCGCATTGGCCAGCCCCTTGGGCGTGGGCACCACGAAACGCGCAGGATGGACGAAGGCGTAGAGCTCGAGCAGATCGAGGCCCGACAGATCGGGATAGCCCAGCCGGCTTGCCACCAGCGGCGCATTGAGCATCAGCAGCGGCGTATCGGCCGCCGCCACGATCGCCTCACCCTTGCCCACCGTGCGGGTGGAGGGGAACAGATCAACCCCGCGCAGCCAGCAGCCGCTGTGGCTGGCATGGACTGCGGGCAGATCGAGCGCCGGCGGGGCGGGATTGCCCGGGTCTGGAGCAGCAGGGACAGCCATGCCCGAACCTGTGAACGAAAATGGAACGAGGGGCAAGCATACACCCGTGCCCCACCCCCTCCACTTAAACAATCCGCGCCGGCGCCGTTTTTGCTGGCGAACCGGATGGGAACCGCCGGATCGTCACTCAACCCATAGTGGAGAATGGGAAAATGGCAGTCATCAACACCAATATCGCGGCGCTTCGTGCCGCCAACGCCTCTATCACCGCGTCGCAACAGACCGGCGTTGCGATGCAGCGCCTGTCGACCGGCAAGCGCATCAACAGCGCCAAGGACGACGCCGCGGGCCTGGCCATCACCACCACCATGACCGCGCAGATCCAGGGCATGCAGCAGGGCGTGCGCAACGCCAACGACGGCATCTCGATGGCGCAGACCGCCGATGGCGCGCTCAACGAAGTGACGGCGATGCTCCAGCGCATCCGCGAACTGGCGGTCCAGTCCAAGTCGGCCACCTACCAGGATTCCGATCGCACCGCGATGCAGTCGGAAGTGGGCAACCTCACCGCCCAGATTTCAGACGTGCTCAACAACACCCTGTTCAACGGCAACAACGTGTTCAAGGTGATGACCAGCACGCCCGCCACCGATGGCAGCGACGATCTCACGCTCGATATCCAGGCCGGCGCCAACACCACCAACGTGGTCACGCTGCGCTCCAAGGCGTTCGATGGCCAGATCCTGTTCGGCTCGGGCGCATCGACCTATGATGCCGCATCCACCACCCAGGCGCTGGACGTGAGCGATTCCGCCAAGGCTTCGACCACGATGGACAACATCGACTCCGCCCTGGCGCAGGTGACGGCCGTGCGTGCCGAATTCGGTGCCGGCCAGAACCGTCTGCAATCGGTGGTCAACAACCTGACCGACAACGTCACCAACCTTTCCGATGCGCGCAGCCGCATTCTGGATACCGATTATTCTGCTGAAACCACCGCCATGGCCAAGGCGCAGATCCTCGCCCAGGCATCGACCGCGATGATCTCGCAGGCCAACCAGAACCAGCAGAATGTCCTGACGCTCCTGAAGTAAGTCCCCCATCCACACCCGCTTCGGGAGCCTCCACGGAAATGCGGTACAGCCCACCCCCGGGCTGTGCCGCATTTTCGCATGGAACCGCCGCATCAACCGCCCCAAATGCCTTGCCTTCGCGCGCGGCAGGCGCGAAAGGGCGGGAACCATGACCCAAACCGAACTCACCACCGCCGCCCAAGTGTCGAAGTCCTGGCCGTTCGAGGAAGCGCGCAAGCTGGTCAAGCGCTATCCCGGCGGGAAACGCGACGGCGCGGGCGAGCTGGTGCCGGTGCTGTTCGAAACCGGCTATGGTCCCTCGGGCCTGCCGCATATCGGCACCTTCCAGGAAGTGTTGCGCACCACGCTGGTGCGCCGCGCCTATGAAGTGCTGACCGGTGGCCACCCCACGCGCCTGGTCGCCTTTTCCGACGACATGGATGGGCTGCGCAAGGTGCCCGACAACGTGCCCAACAAGGACCTCCTCACCGCGCACCTGCAGGAGCCGTTGAGCCGCATCCCCGATCCGTTCGGCAAGTACGAAAGCTTTGCCCACCACAACAACGCGATGCTGCGCGAATTCCTCGATCGCTTCAGCTTCGACTATGAATTCGTCTCGGGCGCCGAACGCTACAATTCGGGCGCTTTCGACGAAGCGCTCAAGAGCGTGCTGCGCCACTTTGACGCCATCATGGGCATCATGCTGCCCACCCTGCGCGAGGAACGCCGCAAGACCTATTCGCCGGTCCTGCCAATCTCGCCCAGCAATGGCCAGGTGCTGCAGGTGCCGATCGAGGTGGTCGATGCCGAAAGCGGCATGATCCGCTTTACCGACGTGACCGGCGAGGTGGTCGAGCAATCAATCCTGGGCGGCAAGTCCAAGCTGCAGTGGAAGGTCGATTGGGCGATGCGCTGGGTGGCGCTGGGCGTCGATTACGAGATGTGCGGCAAGGACCTTACCGACAGCGTGACGCAATCGGGCCGCATCGCCCAGGTGCTCGGCGGCCGCCGCCCCGAAGGCCTGATCTACGAACTGTTCCTGGACGAGAAGGGCGAAAAGATCTCGAAGTCCAAGGGCAATGGCCTGACCATCGAGCAATGGCTCGATTACGGCAGCGAGGAATCCCTCGGCTTTTACTTGTTCCGCGAACCCAAGAGCGCAAAGTCGCTGCACGTGGGCATCATCCCCCGCGCGGTCGATGAATACTGGCAGTTCCGCGAAAAGCTGCCCAGCCAGCCGGTGGAGCAGCAACTGGGCAACCCGGTGTGGCACCTGCTGCGCACCAATGGCGAACAATCTGGCGCGGGCGACAAGCTGCCGGTGACTTATGGCCTGCTGCTCAACCTCGTCGGCGTGCTGGGCGCCCATGCCACGCGCGAACAGGTGTGGTCATACCTTGCCAACTATGTCGACAATGCCGATCCGGCCGCCCATCCCGCGCTCGACGCGCTGGTGACGCGGGCGCTGGCCTACAACCGGGATTTCATCGCGCCCACGCTGGTGCGGCGCAAGCCCGAGGCTGGCGAGGCAGCGGCGCTGGCCGCCCTCGACGAAGAACTCGCCGCGACGAGCGACGATGCCACGGCCGAGGAATTGCAGAATATCGTCTATGAAATCGGCAAGGACCCACACTACGGCTTCGAAACCCTGCGTGACTGGTTCAAGGCGCTGTATGAGACGCTGCTGGGCTCTGCCCAGGGCCCGCGCATGGGCAGCTTCATCGCGCTGTATGGTGTAGGCAATACGCGCAAGTTGATTGCTGAGGCACTGGCAGAGGGCTGACACGCCCTCCCCCAGCCCCTCCCGCAAGCGGGAGGGGAGATAGCTGTTTCCCCCTCCCGCTTGCGGGAGGGGGCCAGGGGGAGGGAATGTTATCCCGCCCCCAACAGCATTACGGCATCAGCACGGCATTGATCACGTGCACCACGCCGTTGGACTGCGGCACATCGGCGATCGTCACCGTGGCCTTGCCGCCCTTGGCGTCGGTCAGCACGACATTGCTGCCATCGAGCATGGCGGTCAGGGGTTCGCCTTCCACCGTGGTCAGCGTGGCAGTGCCGCCGCCGGCCTTGATCTTGGCGATCAGGTCAGCCGCCGTCACCTTCCCGGCCACCACGTGGTAGGTCAGGATCTGGGTCAGCTGCGCCTTGTTTTCAGGCTTGAGCAGCGTGTCCACGGTGCCTGCCGGCAGCGCGGCAAAGGCTTCGTTGGTCGGCGCGAACACGGTGAACGGGCCCTTGCCGTTCAGCGTGTCGACCAGGCCGGCGGCCTTGACGGCGGCGACCAGCGTGGTGTGATCGGACGACTTCGACGCGTTTTCGACGATCGTCTTGGTGCCAACCATCGCGGCGCCACCGACCATCTTCGACGCGGCGGCCTGGGCGGCGGGGGTGAGCGCAAGCGCCAGGCCGGCAGCGGCCAGCGACGCATAGAACTTGCCTTTCAGCATGGGAAACTCTCCACTCGGCATCATTGCCGCCGTTCGAACCAGATCAAACAGGCAGAGTTCCAGCACATGCCCCTGCCCACAAGGGCAACGCGGCGCAAACAAATGAAACGAAGCAGATTTTTAGGGAAAGGCCGCCTTTCCCTTTCGGGCGACGCACGGCAGGTGGCGCGGCATCCGCTGCTGCCCGGCCGGGTCAATCGTCGTCCAGCGCTGCCGCCAGACCGCTGCGAATCTGCTCCAGATGCACGCGCAGCCGCGCCACCGCGGCAACCAGTTCGGTTTCCAGGGCGGGGCTGGCCGTGCCCATGGGCGCGGTTTCCCGATCCGCTGCCAGCGTTGCAGAGACCGGGCCTTGGTCGGGCTTGTCCGACGCCACAGGTGCGCTCACGCGCAGGCCACCGTCCAGTGCCTGTCTCGCGCCGCGAATGGTATAGCCTTCGTGATTGAGCAGGCGGTCGATAGTGGCCACCAGCGCGACATCGTCCGCGCGGTAATAGCGCCGGTTACCAGCGCGCGTCAGCGGGCGCAGCATCGGAAACTGCTCTTCCCAATAGCGCAGGACATGCGGCTTCACGCCCAGGAGCCGGGCCACCTCTCCGATCGTGCGCAAGGCATCGGGCGCCTTGCCATCATCAATCACACTTTCGGGAGAAACGAGATGGCCCTTATCCGTCATGTATCCATTCTATCAGGAACCGTCGCTGATGCGATCCTTCAGCATCTGGCTGGCGCGGAAGGTGAGCACGCGCCGTGGCGTGATCGGCACTTCCACCCCGGTCTTGGGGTTGCGCCCGATGCGTTCGGCCTTGTCCCGCAACAGGAACGTACCGAAACCGGAAATCTTAACATTCTCGCCTTCGGACAGTGCACCACTCATGTGCTGCAATATGGCCTCGACCATTTCGAGCGAATCCGCCCGTGAAAGACCGACCCGACGATTGATGCTCTCGGCCAGATCGGCCCGTGTCAGCGTACCAACAGAACGCATGGTTGTTTTACCCCCCGGTAAAAAAATCCCTTCCCGTCCCATACAATAGCGCGTTTTGCAGGACAGGCAATGCACTCCATTCCGTCAAAGCCCTGATGGATTTTCTGCGCAGCAAAAATCCAGCGATGATCGGACTGTTTCAGATCGTTTCAGGCATCCCCATGCTCCAAAACGGTCGTGAAATCGCTTGGCGCCACGATGGCGCGAATCACATGCGCGCGATGCACGCCCCCCAGGTGAAGCCGCCGCCCATCGCTTCGAACACCACCAGGTGGCCCTTGGTGATGCGCCCGTCGCGCACGGCGGTGTCAAACGCCAGTGGCACCGAAGCGGCGCTGGTATTGGCGTGCTGGTCCACCGTCACCACCACCTTTTCCGCCAGCAGGCCGAGCTTGCGCGCGGTGGCATCGAGAATGCGGTAGTTGGCTTGATGCGGCACCACCCAATCGATATCGGCAGAAACATGGCCGGTGTCGGCCAGCACTTCCTGCAGTACCGAGGCGAGATTGGTGACGGCGTGGCGGAACACCTCGCGCCCCTTCATCCGCAGCTTGCCCACCGTGCCCGTGGTAGAGGCACCACCATCGACATAGAGCAGCTGGTTATGCGCGCCATCGGCATGGAGGCGGGTGGCCAGAACGCCCGGCGCCGCCGCGTCAGCCGGATCGACTTCGCGGGCTTCAAGCACCATCGCCCCCGCGCCATCGCCAAACAACACGCAGGTGGTGCGGTCTTCCCAATCGAGAATGCGGCTGAACGTTTCCGCGCCGATCACCAGGGCGCGGCGCGCCATGCCGGTGCGTAGCATGGCATCGGCCGTGCCCATCGCATAGAGAAAGCCCGAGCAGACCGCCGCCACGTCAAATGCCATGCCGCCATTGCAGCCCAGCGCCTGCTGGACGATCGTGGCCGTGGCGGGAAAGGTCTGATCCGGCGTTGCCGTGGCCAGCACGATCAAGTCGATGCTGGCAGGTTCGATCCCCGCTGCCTCGATCGCGCGGCGGGCGGCGAGGATGGCGAGCGAGGACGTGGTTTCGCCCTCCCCCGCGATATAGCGATTGCGAATGCCCGTGCGCTCCACGATCCATTCGTCGGTGGTATCCACCATCTGCGCCATTTCAGCGTTCGAAACGGCACGTTGCGGCAGAGCAGAACCGCTGCCGGTAATAACCGAGCGCAGAGTCACAGCGCGGTTTCACCTTCCGTGTTGGCCGCGCGGCGTCGGGCCGGCTGGCGAATCGTATCGGGATCGACCGCAGCCACATCGGCCGCGATGCGCTCGATCAGGTTTTCCTCCAGGAGGCGCGCGGTCACGGCGACGGCATTGGCCACCCCCATGGCCGATGCGCTGCCATGGCTTTTCACCACCACGCCATTGAGGCCGAGGAACACCGCCCCATTGTGGTTATTGGGATCGAGATGATGCTTGAGCGTTTCGGTCGCCGGTCGCGAGATCAGGAAGCCCAGCTTGGACCGCAGCGACGAGGCGAAGCTGCGACGCAGCAGATCGCCCACAAAGCGGGCGGCGCCTTCCATCGCTTTCAACGCGATGTTGCCGGAAAAACCATCGGTCACCACGACATCGAAATCGCCGCGCGAGACCTTGTCCGCCTCGGCAAAGCCATCGAACGTCAGCGCGAGCGAGGCAGCGGCCTGCTTGAGCAGGGCGGCGGCATCGCGCAGGTTTTCGGTGCCCTTGGTTTCTTCGGTGCCGATGTTGAGCAGGCGCACGCGCGGGCTGTCGAGCCCGTGGACAATGCGCGCATAGGCTGCGCCCATGATGGCGAACTGGAACAGATTGCGGGCATCGCAATCGGTGTTCGCGCCCAGGTCGAGCATGATGACATCGTGCGTGCCCAGCGTGGGCAGGAGGGCAGCCAGTGCCGGGCGATCGATGCCAGGCATGGTGCGCAGCGCCAGCTTGGCCATGGCCATGAGCGCGCCGGTATTGCCGCTGCTCACCGCAGCGCCAGCCTCGCCACGCTTCACCGCATCGATGGCCAATCCCATCGACGTGGTGCGTGCGCGGCGCAGGGCTTGGGTGGGCCGTTCATCGCCGGCCACCGCTTCGGGCGCGTGGAGGATTTCCGACGCGCTGCGAAGGTTGGGATGATGGTCAAGGGCTTGAGCGATCTTCGCCTCGTCCCCGACCAGCAGGAACTTGAAGCGATCGTGGCGCCGACGCGCAAGCGCGGCGCCTTCGATCATCACGCGCACGCCTTCGTCGCCGCCCATCGCATCGACGGCGATTCTGGGCAGGCTCATGATCCGATCATCCCTCCGTCAGATCGGCTCAGGCGCCGACGGCGATGATTTCGCGACCGTTGTAGTGACCGCAAGCGTTGCACAGCATGTGCGGGCGCTTGAGTTCACCGCAGTTCGAGCATTCGTGGAATGCTTCTGCCTTCAGCGCATCGTGGCTGCGGCGCATGCCCCGGCGGGACGGGGAGGTCTTTCTTTTTGGGACGGCCATTTCGGCACCTGTTCCTGAAAATTACAACGATTGCGGGCGCGATAGGGAAAACCGTGCCACCGCACAACCCCGCATCTCACGACGAAGGGTTCATACGGCTTCCGTTCTGGATTAGAGCGGGTGGACCGGCATCGCCTATCACGGGCGAAGGCCGCGCCTATACGGATTTTCTGGTGCTTTGCAAGCATGGCCTCGTCGCAAAGGCGGCATTTGGCCCATGCACTGGCGCAGAAAACCTGGGCAGAACATGCGAGAGGGGAAAATACGCGATGCCGATCATCCTGCCCATCACCCTGGTTTCCGCCGGGGCGGCGGCGATTCTCAATTTCTGGCTGATGGTGCGCATCGGCATGGTGCGGCGCGAGGCCAAGATCGCGCTGGGCGATGGCGGCCATCCACCGCTGATCGCGCGCATGCGCGCCCAGGCCAACTTCATCGAAAGCGCCCCGATCGTGCTGGTCCTGTCGGGCCTGGTGGAACTGGCGCGGCCGGGCAGCCCGTGGCTGCTCGGCGTCATGGGCATCTATATGCTGGGCCGCGTTGCCCATGGCGTGGGCATGGATGGCAAGCAGCCTTCGCGCCTGCGCATGATCGGCGCGCTGACCACGATTCTCGCGCTGCTTGGCCTTGCCGTCTGGGCGATTTCCATCGCGGCCGACGCCTGAAAAACCTGGGGGCCTGATTCGCTACGAATCAGGCCCGCCCCGTTCAGGCGAGCGCGGCATCCCCCACCCAGGGGTTGCTCGCGCGTTCATGGCCAAACGTGCTGCGCGGGCCGTGCCCTGGATTGAACATCACGTCGTCGCCCAGCGGCCACAGCCGCCCGGTGATCGAGGCGACCAGATCGTCAAAGTTGCCGAGCGGAAAATCCCAGCGGCCAATGCCGCCCTGGAACAGCACATCGCCCACCACGGCAAAGCGCGAGGGCTGGTGGAAAAACACCACGTGGCCCGGCGTGTGCCCCGGGCAATGGAGCACGTCGAGCGTCAGATTGCCCACCGTGACCGTATCGCCCTGGCCGAGCCAGCGCGTCGGCGTGAAGATTTCCGCCGGCACGCCCCAGCGGCCGCTATCCTCGGCCAGCTTGGCAATCCAGAACAGGTCCGCCTCGTGCGGCCCTTCGATCGGCACGCCGAGGTCACGCGCCAGCTGCGCCGCGCCGCCGCAGTGATCGAGGTGGCCATGGGTGATCAGCAGCTTTTCCACCGTCACGCCAGCCTTGGCCACCAGGGCCTTGATCCGGTCGAGATCCCCCCCCGGATCGATCACCGCCGCCTTCATCGTGGCCGTGCACCACAGCAGCGTGCAGTTCTGCTGCAACGGCGTAACAGGCAGGATCGCCACTTGCATGGGCGGCAGGGTGCTGGATGGGGTCTGCTTCATGCCCCTGAAATGGCCAGCGCGCCGGCAAATGGCAAGCCGTTGGCGCGCCGCACCTTCAGATCTTGCCGCCCTTCCACACCACGCGGCCGACCACGTCCACATCGGCCATGGGGCGTTCCATGCGGGGATAGGCGGGGTTGTCGCTGATCACGCGGATCATGCCCGCCGCGCCCGCTTCCAACCGCTTGACCAGCAGTACATCGTCCACGCGGATTACGTGGATGCCGGCGCGCAACGGGCGCGGGGTGCGGTCGACCAGGATTTCGTCGCTGTCGCGCAGGGTCGGCTCCATCGAATCGCCTTCCACCTCAATCACGCTGAGCATGGCCGGATCGAGGCCCTGCGCCTTGAGCCAGCGGCTGGAAAAGCGCAGTCGGCCGACCGGCACTTCATCGGCCGTCAGCGCGCCCGGCCCGGCCGAAGCGCCCAGCGCCAGGCGGGGAATGTCGGCCCATTCGGCCTGGGTTCGCGGTGCGGAAAGACCGACGCCATCCTGGCGCAGCGCTGCGGGCACATGCACCGCCGGATCGGGCGCGCCCAATTCCGCCTCGTCCACGCCAAAGAACCGCGCCAGGGTGCCGCGATCGATCTCTTCCAGCTTGCGCGGCGAACCCTTGCGCACGAATTGCTGGAGATAGCTGGCATTGCGCCCGATCAGCCCGGACAGCGCCGAGAGCGAAACCCCCCGCGCGGCAGCCAGTTCGACCAGCCGCGCCCGCGCCGGATCGAGCGGCTCCCCACCGCCTTTGCCTATTGCGCCAGCGCTTTCGACAGATTCCAGAGACTTCGCCATGCTGCGTCCAAACTCGACGGATTTTTCCTAGACACTAGGTCTATACCGCAGTTTATAGGATTTTTATCGGGATTTGTCCACAGGACTGCACCGGAATCCGAGGAAATTTCATGCCACGATTCAAACCATGTCCTTAACCATCCAGACCAGCCGGCATGGCCGCGACAGTGGCAAAAGCGCCAAAGAACATTTCATGAACATATTGGGTTTTCAACACAAAGGATTGCTTCCCATGCTGCGCAATCACGATGCTTTCGGCCCCGGCAATGCCCCTCGCCCGCGCCGAGTCGCGGCAGGCTTGGCGCCCCGCGTGGTGCGCAGCGTGCTGGCGCTGGCCGGGCGCAGCGCACAACTCATCGACCACCGCGAACGACCCTGGGCCAGCGTCACCTTTTCCGGCGCGCGCCATACCGTGATCCTGCGCTACACCGGGTGGGAAGCGTGCGACGATGGCGAGGCGCTGATTGCCGCCCTGCCCGACCATGAATTCACCGTGCCCGGCGCGGTGGTGGCCGATGTGACCGTGGTGCGCACCGACGAGGCCATGCTGCCGCAGCGCACGCTGGAGGTGGAGCTGGAACTGCTGCTGCTCGATCAGGGGTGAAGCGCAAATAGGACCTCAAGGTGCCAATTCGCTTTTCCACTCAGCACTCAACACTCAACACTCAACACTCAACACTCAACTTGGAGAGAAAAATTGGAACAAAATACTGAAAAAAAATTCATCGAAGTTAGCACTCAACAGTGCAAATATGAACCCACGGGCTGGATCGTGGAGGCAATTGATCTAGAGGGCTCAATTGAGCAAGCCATGTTTTATGGCAACAACGCACAATTTCGGGCAAAAAATTATGCGTCGCAGCAATACATTCTATAAATTAGGGAAAAATTTCGAATTCGACCTCATCCACACACGTCTGCGGCCTGGAGTGCGTATCGCGCGTACGCCATTCTCCGTCTCGTACCGAAATTTCCGAAATTTCGTCTACGAACATACAACGCCATTCGCCACCGGGTGGAAGCCCCTTAGCCCGTCTTATTCATCAGGGTGGGGCAAAGGGTTGGCGGGAGTGGCGTAAGCCTCTGATCTGAATTAGGATCTGGGTGTCTAGTCCGAACCTGCCGCAGGGCAGAAAATGCCACAGGCCACACCCGCCATGAACGTCGATAGCGCAAACCCATTCCGATTCCCAGCAGTGGCGCGCAAGAAAGTGACCGCCGCGTTTGATGGTGGCCGGCTCACCTCGGATGGTGGCGTGCTGCTGCTGGCGC
>NZ_JBEPKW010000004.1:0-308742 GCF_040544855.1 Novosphingobium sp. 1529 | reverse complement strand
TTGGCCCACACCTCAACTTAGCCCCAGACCGCCGATTACTGGCCAGGCCTCAAAACATGCACCACTCCCGCGCCAGCGGGTTCGTACTCGTCCCAAACCCAGACCCCGCCGCATTCTATACTGCTAAAGCGGTCAAAGCCTCGACGCTCCACCTTCACCCCCAAGCGCCCACCCCCCACCTCTGGTCCCCGCGTGATCTGCAAGCTGGACGCCGCGCCTTGTTCGCGGCAGCGCGAAGGTTCAGGTCTTGGGAATGCAAACGGGGTAACAAGGTCATGGTCACGCGTCGCGCTTTCGTGTCGGGTTCGCTCAACGCCGTGACGGCGTCTGCCCTGCCAGTGCGGGCGCTGGCGGCCGCGCAGGGGACGGTGGAGGTGGCCTATATCAACGCCGCGGTCTGGACCGGCGTAGGGCCCGACGTGCGCAGCGATGCCATCGGCGTGGCCGGGGGCCATGTCGTGGCGATCGGGCGCGAGGCGGTGCGGGCGCGGTCTGGTCCACGCACCCGCATGGTCGATCTGCAGGGCGCCTTCGTCACGCCCGGGCTGGTTGATTGCCACACCCATTTCACCATCGGTTCGCTGGCGCTAACCCAGCCGTCGCTGCGCAATGCGGCCAGCCCCGATGAATTCGTGGCGCAGATCGCCAAGGCGGCGCGGGCGCTGCCCAAGGGCGAATGGCTGGAAGGGGGCAACTGGGACCAGGATCGCTGGGGCGGCACGCTGCCCACGCGGCAATGGATTGATGCCGTCACGCCAGACACGCCGGTGGCGGTGATCCGCTATGACCTGCACATGATCTTGTGCAATTCGCTGGCGCTCAAGCTGGCGGGGATCGACCGCAACACGCCCGATGTGCCGGGCGGGGTGATCGTACGCGACGCGCAAGGGGAGCCGACCGGGATCGTCAAGGACGCCGCCAAGGACCTCGTGCTGCGCGCCATTGCCCAGCCCAGCCCGGCGCGGCTCGACACGGCGGTGCGTGCCGGGATCGCCCTGGGGTTGAGCAAGGGCGTGACCGAAGTGCACGTGCCCGATCTCGATTGGTCGACCTATGAAATTACCCACCGGCTGCGGTCGCAGGGCGAAACCGGCATGCGGTTCTATCAGTTTACGCCGCTGAAAGACTGGGAGCGCATGGCCCGGATCGTGGCCGAGGAAGGCCGCGGCGACGACTGGGTGCGCTGGGGCGCGTGCAAGGTGGTGTTCGACGGCTCGCTGGGGTCGCGCACCGCGCTGATGTATCTGCCCTATCAGGACGAGTCCGGCGCGCATGGCATCGTGGTGACCGATCCCAAGGATCTGGCGGCGTGGATGACGGGCGCGGACAAGGCCGGCCTGCAGGTGACCGCCCATGCCATCGGCGATGAAGCCAATGACATCGTGCTCGATACCATGGCGGCGGTGACCAAGGCCAATGGCGCGCGCGACCGGCGCTTTCGCATCGAACACGCCCAGCACTTGCGCGAAGAAGCGATCGGACGCTTTGCCCGCCAGGGGGTGATCGCCTCGATGCAGCCCTATCACGCCATCGACGATGGCCGCTGGGCCGTGCGGCGGATCGGGCCGGAGCGGTTGCGCACCAGCTTTGCCGTGGGCTCGATGGTGCGCAGCGGCGCGCATGTCTGCTTCGGGTCTGACTGGCCGGTGGCGCCGCTCGATCCGCTGACCGGCATCTATGCCGCAGTGATGCGCGAGACGATCGATGGCAAGAATCCCCAGGGCTGGTATCCCGAGCAGCGGATCACCATGGCCCAGGCGCTGCGCGGCTATACCCGCGAGGCCGCCTATGCCGGCAAGGTGGAGCATCTGCGCGGCGTGATCATGCCCGGCATGCAGGCCGATTTCGCGGTATTCGACCGTGACCTGTTCCGCATCGATCCCGAAACCATCGAGCAGGCGAAAGTCATCCGCACGGTGGTTGGCGGGGTAGAGCGCTTTACCGCCTGATCGGCCCGCCCCGGCGCAGCGCCCAGGCAATGGGCGCCACGCTGGCGGTGAGGCCAAGCGCGGCGGCGACGTCTTCCCAGCCGTCGCCCGCCAACCCGGCGATCATGCCAGCCAGCGAAACGACCGCGATGATTGCCACCGGCACCAGGGGATGTGCCTGCTTCATGCCGCGCGCGCCTTGCGGGCCGGGCGGGGTTTGCCCAGCCACAGGTAGAGCCCGCTGCCCAGCACGACGATGGTCACCACGTCGAGCAGCGCCCAGAGAATTTTCATGGCCAGCCCCCCGTAGTCGCCAAAGTGCAGCGGTTGCGCCAGCAGCAGGCCTTTCATGTACCACGGCATCGGCGCCACGCCATCGACCTGGCCGGTGCGCGCATCGACCATCACCGGGGTGAGCAGTTTGGCGGTAAGCGGGGTGGCGCCCTTGAGATAGACCGCGATGTGATCATGGCTGCTGAAAGCAGCGCCGGGAAAGGCCACGAACTGCACCGTCATCCCCGGCACGGCGGCCTGCGCATGGCGCAGCGCCAGCGCGGCAATGCCGGGTCGATAGGGCACGATCGGCCCCGTGCTGTCATGCGCCAGGCGGGCCAGGGCATCGCCGCGCCACCAGGCGGTGATCGGATCGGCCAGGGTATTGATCGTGCCGGTCAGGCCCACGACCATGGCCCAGGCGAGCGTGACGCCGCCGATCACGTTGTGCCAATCGAGCCAGCGCAGGCGGTTGGACTTGCCCCGGCGCACCGTGGCAAAGCCCGGCTTGCGCGCGAAGGGCGCATAGAGCACCACGCCCGAAACCAGCGCCAGGGCAAAGCACAGGCCCATCGCGCCCAGGAAATATTCGCCCACTTTGCCCAGCAGCAGATCCTTGTGCAGATCGAGTACCGTATCCATCACGCAATGGCCGGGTGCATCGCCATGGGGCGGTGCGGCAGTGCGCAAGTCGATCGGGTTGAATTGCATCGCCGCTTCGGGCGCATCGCCGGTCGGGCCGGTGGTGAGGTTGATCACCGGGCGATCTTCATCGAAACTCAGGTAGATCGGCACGTTGCCGGGATGGCGCGCCAGCGCGGCCGCCATGGCGCGATCAACCGGCAGCAGGTCGGCCGCGCTCCAGCGTTCGGGCCGGGTCGATTTTGACAGGCCGTCGATCTCGTCATGAAAGATGAGCGGCAGGCCAGTCAGCGTCAGGATCAGCAGGAACAGCGTGCAGGTGAGGCTGGACCAGGTGTGCACTTTGCTCCAGGCGCGCAGTGTCGCGGGCTTCATGGCGCGGTGTCCTGCCACCACGGTGCAACCGCCGCCTGGCCATCGCGGGCCAGGGTGCGGCCATCGAACGCGATGCCGCCGCGCATGATGAGCGCGATGGCGCGGGCATTGGCAATGTCGGTGCGTGGATCGGCATCGAGCACGACGAGATCGGCCAGCTTGCCGGGCGTGATGCTGCCCAGGTCATCCGGGCGGCCGATGATCCGGGCGTTGTCGATCGTCGCCATTTCCAGCGCTTCCAACGGGGTCGCGCCGCCGGCCACGAAGGCGCCCATTTCCCAATGCACGCCGATGCCCTGCATTTCCCCATGGCTGCCTACGCCAACCAGGCCGCCGGCGCGACGCAGGCGCACGGCATCCCGGGCAAAGCGCTGCCAGGTCTGCCAGGGTGCGGCGGTCCAGTGCCGATCGCGCAGCCGGGCCGCCAGCGCGAACGGCGGGGTAAAGCGCGTGAGCCGCGCATCGTCTTGCGGGGCGTGGTTTTCGATTTCGTCGAACAGCAGCGGCGCGCCGCCGTAAAGCACGGTGATCGTGGGGGTGTAGGCGATCTGGCTGACCACGAACAGGCGCACCACGTCGTCATGGATCGGGGTGATGGGCAGGTTGTGCTCGTTGCCGGAAAAGCCGTCGATCGCGTGGGTCAGCTCCAGCACATAGTCGGCTGCGCCCTCGGTCGTGGGCATCATGCCCAGCCTGCGCGCGGCATTGGCCATGGCCTGCCGGGCGGCGCGGTCGCCGATCATGTAGCTCTTGATGTTGCGCGTGCGATAGGCATCCCGATAGCGGGTGAGCACATCCTGCGCGACACCTTGCGAGGTGATCGCGCTGTTGACGAAGACGCCCGGCCCGGTGCTGAACAGGCGCGGCCCGGTCGACAGCCCGGCGTCCATGCGATCGGCATAGGCAAAGATATCGGGCGTGAATGGCTGCACTTCCAGCACGGAAGTGACGCCATAGGCGAGCAGCGCGGGAAATTCCCAGTGCGTGCCATCGTGGATGTTGCGCGGAATGGGGAAGAAGTGGGCATGCGCGTCGATCAGGCCCGGGATGATGAACTTGCCCGCCAGATCGCGCACTTGCGCCCCGGCGGGAACCGGCACGGCGCCGCGCGGGCCGATCGCGGCAATACGGTCGCCCATGATCACCACATCGGCATCGGCGATGACGGCACTGTGGTCCATGGTCAAAACCGTGGCGCCGCGCAGCACCTGCGGCACAGCGGGCAGCGCGCGGGGTACCTGCACCGAGAGATCGCGCGGGGTGGCGGTGCTTTCGGGATCGGCGGCGGTGAGTGCCGCAGGCGCGGCATGGCGCCAGAACGGCCCGGTGGTCCACGACAGGCCGTCGCCATCCCAGCGCATGGTATCGGCGCCGATGCGGGTGATCTGGCGCTGCGCCGCGCTGGCATCGGCCAGGTTCACCGGCTGGTCCGTGGCGGGCAGGGGCAGCACGTGCAATTCGAACGCGGTGCGCGCGGCGAGCCAGCGACCATCAGGCGACAGGCGCAGTTCGTCGACCGGGCGCGGTTCCTTGACATATTGCCCGGCCGCGCGGGCGACGATGCGGGCGCGGGGGCGCAGGGTGCCATCTGCTTCCACGCGGGCGAGGGCGTCGCCGCTGTTGACCCACCAACTGCTATCGTCGGTCTGCTGCAGCTGCTTGAGGCCGGCGCCGTGCGCGATCACGCGCGGCGTGCTGCCATCCCGGCCCAACGCGACCACGTCTGCCGGCCAGGCGGGATCGAGTTCGTTGGGCGCGTGCAACCGGTCGAACTGCGCGGCGCGCAGGGCCACCACGCCGCTGCCATCGCGGCTCCAGCGCGGTTCGGACCAATAGGCGCCTTGCGGTCCCAGCGCGTGGGGCGTGCCACCTTGGGCGGGAATGGTCCACACGCCGCCGCCCGTTTCCGCGCTCCAGCGCACGAAAGCCAGGGTCTGCCCATCGGGCGACCAGGCGGGCTGGAACGCATTGCCGGCAAACAATGCGCGCGGGGCGCCACCGGCGCGGTCGGCGAGATAGAGCGTGCCCAGCGCGGTAAAGGCAATCGCCTTGCCATCAGGAGACAGCGCCGCGCCTTCGGCCAGATGGCTGCGCACCGTGGGGCCGTCTTCGACGCGCTGCCGCACGCGGCTTGGCGGGGCGAGCGTCAGGTCGACCGGTGCCGTGAACGGGATCGGGGTTTGCGCGCCGCTGGCCAGGTCGATCCGCACAAAACCGCCGTTCTTGGCCAGGATCAGCGCGCGGCCATCGGGGGTAAAGCGATAACCGGGGGTGAGGTCGTAGTAATAGCCGCCTTCCTGCCCATCGTGGTCGATCGGCCAGGCAATCCAGCGGTCTTCGCCCGTGGCCAGGTTGCGCAGGCGCAGGCCGGTCTCGCTGGTGGCAGGCGTGGTGCCATCGCGCCGCGCAGCATAGGCCAGCAACTGGCCATCGGGCGAAAGCACTGGCCGCATGCCGTCCGGCACCACGGTTTCCACCGCGCTTGTAGCCAGATCCTGCCGCACGATGGACCAGGTGGGCGGGTCCTTCTCGGTCCAGGTGTGGCCGCGCTTGGTGGCATACCACACCGCCTTGCCATCGGGCGAAGGCGCCGCGCCCAGGGCGTTAACGCGCTCGTCCCAGCCTTCGTTGCCGCTGGGTTGCGCCTTGACCAGCACGTGCGCCGCGCCGCCGTCGAGCGGCACGCGCCACAGCTCGAATGCGAGGACGGCATGGACCGCGCGGCTGACATAGACGCTGCGGCCATCGGGCGCCCATGCCGGAGAGGTCATGAGCACGAGCGACGTTTCGTGCGTCAATTGGCGTGCGCCGCTACCATCGCTGCGCGCGACCCACAGGTTGGTCACGCCCGAGCGATCGGAAATGAACGCAATCCATTGCCCATCGGGAGAGGGCACCGGATTGCGTTCGAACGGCGTGCCGGTGAGCACCGCTTGCGCCGTGCCGCCGCCGGCCGGCATGCGATAGATATCACCCAGGATATCGAACCACAGCCAGGCGCCGTCGAGCGAGAGCGCTGGCTGCGCCCAGGTCGCTTCGTGGGCCTGATAGGCCAGATGCCGGGGCGGCTCAGCATGAGCGGCCCCGGCGGCCAGCGCCAGTACCAGGGAAAGAACCGGCGCGGCCTGGCGCATCAGAGCGACCAGTCGGCCCGCAGGCCCAGCGTGCGTGGGCGAACGATCGAGCCGGCGGGCACCGCCTGCGACGTGAAGGGCGCGTTGAGAATGCCGAACTTGTCGAACACGTTGTTGGCAAACACCATGACCCGCAGCTTTTCGCCCACGGTCACGCTGGCGCGCAGATCGAAGATGTTGAAATTGCCGCGCGTGGCCGTGTTGCCAAACGCGACCGGGGCCGACGACAGGTAGCGATGCGCCACTTCGAACGAAGGCTTGAACGCCACGTCGGCAAAGTCGAACTTGAGGTTGTTGGCCACCGACCAGCGCGACGATCCGGGCAGGACCGAGCCCGAGGCATAGCCGCCGCCCACGGCAAAGGTATCGGGCAGGAACGCGGTGAGGCGCGCGTCCTGGACCGTGGCGCTGGTGCTGAAGCTGGCAAAGCGCGCCAGTTGCGCCGTGGCGGACAATTCAACGCCGCTGATATTGGCGCTGCCGGCGTTGGAGACATAGGAATAGTATGACGGCGCCGGGCCAAACAGGCGTGCCTGAATGCCTTTCCAGTCGATATTGAACACCGTCGCCTCGACATAGAGGCGGTTGTCGAGCGCGTGGAATTTCACGCCCATTTCATAGTTCTTCACCCGGTCGCTGTTGTACTTGACCGGGATAGTCGGCAGCAGGCCGGCATTGGGGTTGATCCCGCCCACGCGATAGCCTTCCGAATAGGTGGCGTAGGCCAGGAAATCCTTGGTTGGCCGCGCCGTGATCGTCACCTTGGGGGTGAAGCCGTCTTCCTTGTTGGAGACGTAGCCCTTGGCGTCCGTGGGGTTGTAGCCACCCGGGTAGCCGCCCAGCGCGCCCGCCTGGTTGACGACGGTGGCGTTGTAGCGGTTCCAGAAATAGCGGCCGCCCACGGTGATCTCGATATCGTGGCGCGGGGCATAGGTCAGTTCGCCAAAGACGCCCACGTCCTGGTTATAGGTGTCAGACAGGTAGCCATAGAGGCGGTCGCCGGGGGTCAGCACGCTGCCGGCATAGCCGCCGAACAGCGCGGGATTGGCGTCGATGTAGGCCGCCGCCCCATTCTGGAAGATCTGGTCGTAGCTATGCTTGCGCGCTTCCATATAGCTCGCGCCGATCAGGTAGCGCAGCGGGGTATTGCCCTTGGAGGCAAGGCGCACTTCCGCCGTCTTGATATTGGCATTGGCATTGCCGGCCGAATAGGCCGCACCCGATCCCGTGGTCACGCCGGTGACGTAGTAATAGGGATAGGAAAACTGGGTGAAATTGTGCTTCTCGATAACCGAGCCGATCGCGGTCAACTCAGCGCCGCCCAGGTCCTGGTCCAGGCGCAGCGAGTTCATCCAGAAGCGCGTGCGCTGCGGCTCGGCCCGTGCGGTGTTGCGGATGTAGGGGTGATCGAGATCGAGGTAGGTCTGGTCTTCCAGGTAGGTATCCTGCCACGATGACAGATAGCTGATCTTGGTCGCGGCCGTGGGCGTAAACACCACCGAACCGCGCAGGCCGCGCGTGCGGAAATCGTTGCTGCCATTCACCCCGGTGCCGGGATTGTCGAGATAGCCCGCGTCAAAGCGCTGCAGCGCGACCAGGCGCACCGCCAGCTTGTCGGTCACCAGCGGCACGTTGATCATGGCCTTGGCGGCATAGTTCGCTTCGCCATGGCTGTTCTTGGTGGTGCCGACCAGACCCGATGCGGCGGCATCGATCTTGGTCGGATCGGCCAGGTTCACCACATAGTTGACGAGGCCGCCCAAGGTGGAGGAACCGAACAGCGTGCCCTGCGGGCCGCGCAGCACTTCCACCCGGTTGAGATCGAATGTGTCGACATCGGGGATGGCGATGGGAAAGCCCGGTTCAACCAGCGGCACTTCGTTGAGGTAATAGCCGACCGTGGTCTGGCCCTGTTCGTGATAGGTCGTCGCCGCGATCCCGCGGATCACCACCTCGGAAATGCCAGGCTGATAATCGTTGAACACCACGCCGGGCAGGCGGGCGATGTAATCGCCCAGGCTCTGCGCGTTGGCGGCGGCCAGATCCTTGCCCGAGACGGCGCTGGCGGCGATCGGCGTCTGGTCGAGCGCCACGGCGCGCTTGGTCGCGGTGACGACGATGCTGCCGGCGCTTTCCGCCGCCGGTTCATCTGCGGCCAGGGCCGGCTGGGCAGCGAATGCCAGCGCGGAAACGCCGGCCAGGCAGGCAAGATGCAGTGTGGTCCTCATGGTACTTCCCCTGTGCATGTCATGGATCGCCCGGTTCGGCTATCCTGCGGTTTCGTCCCTGTGTGCCGCTGCATGGGCCTGCAGGCGGTCGTCGTTGAGCCGCTGCATCCACCCGGCAAGCACCGGATCGGGATGGGCGGCGATGATTTCGCGCAGTTCGGGCAGGTCTTCCTCCTGGCCCAGCTTGAACCGCGCATCGGTGGCGGTGACGGTGGCGCGAAAGCCGATGATCCGCGCCATCAGGTGGGGCAGGCGCGCGCCGGCTTCTTCCATCTGCCAGGGCCGTTGCTGGTCCGCTTCGACATGGCTGGTCAGTCGGCGCACGGCGGGCATGGTGCCATCCTCGTCGAACGTTACGCGCACCGCGAAGGCGGCGACGGCAAAGTTCCAGGTGGGGGCCCAGTGCGGCTTGGTCACCAGCGCGGGCGAGACATAGCCTTGTGGTCCCATGACCAGCACGTGCGCGCGCGGATCGGCCTGCAAGGCGGCGACCTGCGCGTTGCGGCGCGAGCAATGGCCGATCAGCGCCGTCACCTCGCCGCTGTCGTCCAGTTCAGCCACCAGCGGCAGGGGCGTCGCGAAAAAGCCGGCCTCGCCATGGTTGACGAGCCATGCCAGCGGATAGTCCGCCACGAGCCGGGCCAGATCGGCAGGGGTGCCAGAAGGAAAGTCCATGGCCGCCATCTTGCCGCTTCCCTGGCCCGGCAAAAGTGCCAGATCCGCAATTTGTCGGGGGCCAATACGCCGGGCTCAACCCCGGCCCAGTGCACCCAGCACGCGCACCGCCTGTACCGTGCGTTCCGCGGCATGGCTGGCAAAGCCCAGGCGCAGGCCATGGGGGGCATTCTCGGCCAGGCGATAGGATGCCGATTGGGCAAAGGTGATGCCCGCCGCGCCTGCGCCTTCCTCGATCCGGGCGAGCGCGGCAAGATCCTGAAATTCCAGCCACATTGCCAAGCCGCCGGCGGGCAGGCGGGCGCTGACCAGATCGCCCAGTTCATCCTGCACGGCCTGGGCCAGCGCATCCCGGCGCTGGCCATAGATGCGCGTGGCCTTGCGCGCGTGGCGGCGCACTTCGCCTTCCTCGAACAGCATGGCCACGGCATCCTCGGTCAGGCTGTTGCCCATGCCATCGCCGATCGAAACCTGGTGCGCCGCCGCGGCGATCACCGGCGTTGGTGCCACGATATAACCCACGCGCAGCGCCGGCAGCAGCAGCTTGGACAACGAGCCGACATAGATCACCACATCAGGCGCATAGGCGGCCATCGGCAGCAGCGGTTGCGAGCCAAAGCGAAATTCGTGGTCGTAATCGTCCTCGATGATGGCAAAGCCGAATTGGCGGGCCAACTCCACCAGGCGCAGCCGTCGCTCCGGCGCGAGCGAAACGGTAGAGGGGAACTGGTGGTGCGGGGTAAGGAAAACCGCGCAGACCTTGCGCGTGCGACAGGCGCGCTCCACCGCGTCGACGTCGATGCCCTCGTCGTCAAGCGGTACCGGCAGCACCGGCACCCCGGCCGCCTGGAATGCGGCGACGGCGGGTTCATAGGTCAGCGCCTCGGCCAGGGCGACCGCACCGGGACGGGCGAGCAGCCGTGCGGCGAGCGCGATGCCCATCTGGCTGCCCCGCGTGACGCACACGTTTTCCGCGTCCACCACCAGCCCGCGCTCCTCGCGCAGCATGGTAGCGAGGCTCGCGCGCAGCTTGTCGCTGCCGCAGGGATCGCGATAGCCCAGCTGTTGGCGCCGCGCGGCATAGAGAGCAGCGGTGCGAAAGGCGCGCGCCAGGGCCTCGGGTGGGAACAGGCTGCCATCGGGGCTGCCCTCGTCCAGCTTGATCACCCGGCCAGGCGGCACTGCAATGGGTCGATCGGGTGGGGAGACGAAGCGATAGATCGGCCGCCGGCCGATGGGCGGACTGGCCTCGATCGCCTCGGGCCGGCTGCGGGGCAGCCGCTTGGCCACCGCTGTGCCCTTGCGCCCGGCCGCTTCCAGCCAGCCCTGCGCCATCAGTTCCTCGTAGGCCGTCACCACCGTCTTGCGATTGAAGCCCAGTTCCGCCGCCAGTTCCCGGCTGCTGGGAAGCGCCGAGCCGGGTTGCAGACGCCCACGCTCGATCTCGTGGATCAGGGCATGGGCCAGCTGCATATAGAGCGGCGTGGCCTGATCGCTGCGAATGCGCTGTTGCAAGGTAAGGGACCAGCCGCGGCGCATGGACCTGTGATGGACTCCGCAAAAGGGGTGTTGTGGGGTCCAATCGGGGTTTTGGGATTGGGGGTCAAGGGGCTTCCGTTACGGCGCTGCGCAGCACCTCCGTTCGTGCGCCTTACAAGACCTGTCCGAATGGGGTGGAGGTCCCGGCCGCCGTCAGACCTTTTCGAGCATCAGCGCGATGCCCTGGCCGACCCCGACGCACATGAATGCCAGCGCATAGCGGCCGCCGCTGTGGTGCAGTTCCTCGATGGCGGTCATGACGATCCGCGCGCCAGACATGCCCAGCGGATGACCGAGCGCGATCGCGCCGCCATTGCGGTTGACGCGCGGATCGTCGGCACGGATGCCAAGAGACCTGAGCGTGGCGATCGCCTGGCTGGCGAAGGCTTCGTTCAACTCGATCACGTCGACCTGTTCGAGCGCGATCCCGGTGATCCGGCACAATTTGCGGGCCGCCTCGATCGGGCCTGCGCCCATCACGCGCGGGGCAATGCCCGTTGCGGCCATGCCAAGTATCCGGGCGCGGGGCGTCAGGCCGTGGGTGCGGGCGGCCGCTTCGCTGGCAACCAGCATGGCCGCCGCGCCATCGTTGAGGCCCGAGGCATTGCCGGCGGTTACCGTCCCGTCGGGGCGGACGACCGGCCGGAGCTTGGCAAGCGCTTCCAGGCTGGTGGCGCGGGGGTGCTCATCGCGCGCGAAAATCGTGGGCTCGCCCTTGGGCTGGGGAATGCCGACCGGCACGATTTCCACCGCCATTCGGCCGCTGACGATCGCTGCTGCGGCCTTTTCCTGGCTGGCGAGCGCGAAAGCGTCCTGTTCCTCGCGCGTGATCTGCCACTCGTCCGCCACATTTTCACCGGTCTGCGGCATCGTGTCCACGCCATAGGCCGCGCGGAGCAGCGGGTTGATGAAGCGCCAACCCAGCGTGGTGTCCTCGATCTTCTGCCCGCGGTCGAAAGGCGTGGCTGCCTTGCCCAGCACAAACGGGGCGCGCGTCATGCTTTCGACGCCCCCTGCAATGATCAACTCGGCATCGCCGGCGCGGATCGCCTGGGCGGCCATACCGACGGCGTTGAGGCCAGAGCCGCACAGCCGGTTGATGGTAGCCCCGGGGACCGCTTCGGGCAGGCCTGCCAGCAGCACCGCCATGCGCGCGACGTTGCGGTTGTCTTCGCCCGCCTGGTTGGCACAGCCAAGCAGCACGTCGTCGATGGCTTCCCAATCCACCCCGCCGTTGCGCTCGCCAAGCGCGCGCAACGGAATGGCGGCGAGATCGTCAGCGCGGATGGTGGAGAGCGCACCGTTCAGCCTGCCGATCGGGGTGCGGATAGCGTCGCAGATAAAGGCGTGGCGCATCAGAGATCCTGGCTTGAGGACGGAGAAGACAGCGCGACCGAGAAACTGGCGCCGGTTTTTGCCCGAATTTCCTCCACTGTCACGCCAGGCGCGCATTCGACCAGGCGGAGGCCCGGCTTGGCGCAGGCGAGCACGCAGAGATCGGTGACGATCAGATCGACGCAGGCCCGGCCGGTCAGTGGCAGCGTGCAGGCCGGCAGGATCTTGTGCCCGCCGCTCTTGCTGGTGTGCTCCATCACCACGACGATGCGGCGCACGCCCGCGACGAGGTCCATCGCTCCGCCCATGCCCTTCACCATCTTGCCCGGGATGGTCCAGTTGGCGATGTCGCCGTCTTCGCTCACTTCCATCGCGCCCAGAACGGCCATGTCGATCCGGCCGCTGCGGATCATCGCAAAGCTGTCTGCGCTGGAAAAGAAGCTGGACGTGGGCAGGGTGGTGACGGTCTGCTTGCCGGCGTTGATGAGATCGGGATCGGCTTCGCCGGGATAGGGAAACGGCCCGATGCCGAGCAGGCCGTTTTCCGATTGCAGCGTCACGTCGATGCCGGCGGGAACATGGTTTGCCACCAGCGTCGGGATGCCGATGCCAAGATTGACATAGTATCCATCCTGCAACTCGCGGGCGACGCGGGCCGCCATTTCGTCGCGGGTCCAGCTCATGCCACAATCTCCGGCGCGCGGGTGGTCAGCTTTTCGATGCGCTTCTCGTTGATCGTCGACCGGACGATCCGGTCGACATAGATGCCGGGCGTGTGAATGCAGTCCGGGTCGAGCGCGCCGGCCGCGACGATCTCTTCCACTTCGACGACCGTGACCTTGCCCGCCGTCGCCATGTTGGGATTGAAGTTGCGCGCGGTTTTGCGGAACATCAGGTTTCCTTCGGGATCGGCCTTCCATGCCTTGATGATCGCCAGATCGGCACGCAGCCATGTTTCGCGGACATATTCCACGCCGTCGAAGGTTTCGATCGGCTTGCCCTCGGCCACGACCGTCCCCACTCCGGTCTTGGTATAGAACGCGGGAATGCCCGCGCCGCCCGCGCGGATGCGCTCGGCCAGCGTGCCCTGTGGCGTGAGTTCCAGTTCCAGCTCGCCGGAAAGGTATTGCTGCTCGAACAGCTTGTTCTCGCCGACATAGGACGAGATCATCTTCTTCACCTGCCGGCTTTCCAGCAGCATCCACAGGCCAAACCCGTCGGCACCGGCATTGTTCGAGATGACCGTAAGGCCGCGAACGCCGCGTGCGCGGATTTCCGGGATCAGGCTTTCCGGGTTGCCCGACAGGCCAAAGCCGCCGGACATGATCGTCATGCCGTCGAACAACAGGCCGTCCAGCGCGTCGGCGGGGCTATCGTAGAGCTTGTTCTTCATGGTTCCTCCAGCGGTGCAGACCGTGCGCCGCCCTGATGCGTGTCAGTCGGCAATCGTCAGCAGGCCTTGGCTCGACACGCCGACGGGAATGGCGGTGAGCGACCGGCCCTCGCAAGCGCCCGAGAAACAGGCGCCGGTGTCGGCGCGGAACAGTGCAAAATGCTGGCTGCACAGGATGGCGCCGCTCTGCATGAACTCGTCTGGCGCGTGGTTGAGCGGCAGCGAATAGTGCGGGCAGAGGTTGAGATAGGCGCGCACACCGCCATCCGGGATGTTGACCACGAACATCGAGAAAGCGCTGCGGCCACGGCCAAAGCGATATTCCCTGGCGGTGCCAACCGGAATGTCCGCGATGGGGCCGAGCAGGGTTCCGGGCGCCGGGGCATTGGGGCGGTATCGCCACAGGCCTGGATCATTCATCGTGCCTCTCGGGCGCGTCGGCCAGGGTGAAGGCATAGTCGATCCCGAGGCTGCCATCGGCCTGTGCCTGGGGCCGCACGATCAGCGATTGCTTC
Source organism: Novosphingobium sp. 1529 (assembly GCF_040544855.1). Taxonomy (NCBI): domain Bacteria; kingdom Pseudomonadati; phylum Pseudomonadota; class Alphaproteobacteria; order Sphingomonadales; family Sphingomonadaceae; genus Novosphingobium; species Novosphingobium sp. 1529. The sequence continues at coordinate 294,705 of NZ_JBEPKW010000004.1, read as the reverse complement.
ACGCCGAAGACCGCGTCGCTTGCCAGATATGGGTCACCCTCGATGAACAGATGCGTGACGAGGCGACGATAGCCTGGTGCCGTGATCATGAAGTGGATGTGGGCCGGTCGGTTCGGATGGCGGCCGAGCGCCTCAAGCAGCGCGCCGACCGGGCCATCGTCGGGGATGGGGTAGCTGACCGGCACGATCGTGGCGAAGGCAAAGCTGCCGTCCGCGGCAGTTTCAAAGCTGGCTCGCAGGTGTCCGGCAGGCTGCTGCGGGTCCTGCACGTCGTATTGCCCGTTCGGTGCGGTTTGCCACACCTCTACCAGCGCACCGGCGAGGGGGGCGCTGCGTGCCGTCGATACCGTCCCGCGCATGTGCAGCGGCGTGCCTTCTTCCGGGCGCTTGAGGATCGAAGCTCCGGCGGCAAGCACCGGCTGGCGGCCGGCATAGAACGGGCCAAAGACGGTGGACTCGCTCACGCCCTCGCCAGCAGCATGATTGAGCGCATCGACCAGCATCGAGACGCCAAGCACGTCCGAAAGCAGGATGAACTCCTGCCGCTCGGCGGTGCACATCTGCCCGGTGCGGGTGAGAAACGCGATTGCCGCTTCCCATTCGGCCTCGGTAAGGCGCGTTTCCCGGATGGCGTCGTGCAGGTGGCGCAGCACCACGGCAAGGATCTGCCGCAACCGGGCATTTGGTGCCTCGGCCATGCGGTCGATCGCGGCCGTGGTAATGGCGGCAAAGTCGGGCGTGCTCATGCGGCCTCGCTTTCGCTTGCAGCGGGTGGATCGCCGGCCCAGGCGCGGGCGATCAGGTCGCGGACCCCTGCGCGCTCCAAGGGGCGCGGGTTCCAATAGGCGTTTTCGAGCGCCTGGTCGGTTGCCACGTCGATGCCGGATTCGCGCATGCCCAGGTCGCGCAGCGCGCACGGTGCGCCAACCTGCCGAGCCAGCCGATGGAGCGCCGCAGCCGGATCGTCGTCACCCAGGGCAGAGCGGAGCATCGCCATCGCTTCGGAGATCGCCGGCGCGTTGTAGGCGAGCGCGTGGGGCAACACGATGGCGTGGGTTTCGGCATGGGGCAGATCGAAACTGCCGCCGAGCGTGTGGCACAGCTTGTGGTGCAGCGCCATGCCGACCGAACCGAGCACCATGCCGCACAGCCACGCACCATAGAGCGCCTGGCTACGCGCCGCCACGTCGGCCCCATCTGCAACGACGCGCGGCAGTGCTGCCGCCAGCGCGCGGATGCCTTCCTGCGCGATCAACTGCATCACCGGGTTGGTATCGCGGGCATAGAGCCCCTCAACTGCATGGGCGATGGCATTGATGCCGCTGGTGCCCGAGATGCCCGGCGGCAGCCCCAGCGTCAGGTCCACGTCATAGACCACGGCGTGCGGGAGGATTTCCGGCGCCCGGCGGGTGGTCTTGCGGCCTCCTGCGGTCTCGCCCAGGATCGGTGTCATCTCCGATCCGGCATAGGTGGTGGGCACGGCGATGTGGCGCACGCCGGTTCGCACGGCCAGCGCCTTGCCCAGGCCGATGGTGGAGCCGCCGCCGAACGCGACCACGCCATCGGCGCCGCATGCCGCCAATTCCGCTTCGGCGCGGGCCGTGACTTCGACCGGGGTGTGCATCGTCGCCTCGGTGAACGTGGCGACGATCGTGTTGCCAAGCGACCGGGTTGCCGCGCGTGCCTGCTCTGCCTGTTGCGGGGTGGACAGCAGCACGGCGCGACGCACGCCCTGCTGCGCCAGCACCGTGGGCAGCGAAGCCACGGTGCCGGTTCCGAAGGTGACCTGCGTTGGCAGGCCCTGATAGGTGAAGTGCCGCATCCTTGGCTCAGCGCCGGTAGAAGGGCGGGATTTGCGCGTCGACATTGACCCACACCGACTTGGCCACGGTGTATTCGCGCATCGCCTCGAAACCCATTTCACGGCCATAGCCAGAACGGCCGACGCCGCCGAAGGGTGAGCCCGGATGGACCCGCTTGTAGCTGTTGATCCACACCATGCCGGCGTGAATCTGCTTGGCGAAGCGGTGCGCGCGGGTGATGTCCTGCGTCCACAGCCCGGCGCCGAGGCCATATTCGGTGCCGTTGGCGATCGCCAGCGCCTCCTCGTCGGTGCGGAAGGTCAGCACGGTGACGAAAGGACCGAACACTTCCTCCTGCGCCACCCGGTGATCGGGCTGGGCGCGCACGATGGTCGGCTCCACAAAGCAGCCCGCCGCCAGCGCTGCATCGACAGGCGCGCGGCCGCCGGTCAGCACGTCGCCGCCCTGTTCGCGCGCGACCTCGACGAAAGACAGCACGCGCTCTTGGTGCAGCCGCGAGGTAAGCGGCCCCATTTCCGTCTGCGGATCGAGTGGATCGCCCAGCCGGATCGAGCGGGCGAGCGCCACGAACTTTTCAAGGAAAGCGTCGGCGATGGCTTCGTGCAGGATCAGCCGCGATCCGGCGATGCAGGCCTGGCCCTGATTGTGGAAGATCGCAAAGGCCGATCCACCCACTGCCGCCGGCAGATTGGCATCGGCGAAGACGATGTTCGGTCCCTTGCCGCCCAGTTCCAGCTGCACCTTCTTGAGGTTGGTGGCCGATGCCTCGACGATCCGCCGACCGGTGGCGGTAGAGCCCGTGAACGCGACCTTGCCGATGCCGGGATGTTCGGCAATGCGCTGGCCCGCGTCGTGGCCGTAGCCGGTGACGATGTTGATCACGCCGTCCGGAAAGCCGACCTGCTGCATCAGCTCGCCAATCCGCAAGGTGGACAGCGGCGTGATTTCCGATGGCTTGATCACCACCGTGTTGCCCGCCGCGAGCGCGGGGCCCAGCTTCCAACTGGTGAACATCAACGGGAAGTTCCACGGCACGATCGCGCCGACCACGCCGATCGGTTCGCGCTCGACATAGTTGAGGAAGCCCGCATCGACCGGCACGACAGAACCTTCCAGCTTGTCTGCCATGCCGCCGAAATATCGGAAGCACAGCACCGTGCGCGGCACGTCGAGCGACAGGCAATCGCGGATCGGGTGGCCGGTATCGAGCGCTTCGAGCCGCGCAAGGTTGGCAGTATCTGCCTCGATCGCGTCGGCCAGCTTGAGCAGCAGGCGCCCGCGATCGTGTGCAGCCAGCGCCCGCCAGGCCGGGAAGGCGCGCGCGGCCGCTTCGACCGCGCGATCCACATCGGTGGCCGTGGCGATGGCGACTTCGGCGAGGGTCTCGCCGTCAAAGGGATTGGCCACGGTGATCGTGCCGCCATCGGCACCATCGCACCATTTTCCGTCGATCAGCAGCTTGGTCGGGAAAGCGGGAAGGGGATCGATCCGCGCCATGGTCAGAACTGCACCGGCGTGACGGGGGCGGTGCCCTCGGCAATCATCTGCGGGATCTTGGCGGCGCCGTTTTCCCAGACGAGCAGCATCGAGCGCTTGGTCGAATAGCCCTGGTGGCGGATATCGGCAGGCATGCAGCAGATGTCGCCGGCACGGGCCAGCACGCGGGCGCGCGGCTTGCCGGTTTCCTTGTCCTTCACGTCCCAGGTGATCTCGTCGGAAAGCTGCAGGAACCACTCGCAGCGATCGTTGCCATGTTCGACCGGCAGGATGAACTCCTCCGACGTGGGGCAGAACAGGCTATCGCCCACCACCGAGCAGACACTGGGGTTCCAGGTCACGTCAGAGCGGGACAGGTAACCAAACAGGTTATAGGCGCTCACCTCGTGCTCGAAACCGGGCTCGGCGTCGACCACCGGCTGGTCTTGCGGCACATCGGCGAACTGGCGGTTTACCGGGAAGCCGGCGGTATCGGTGCGCAGCGGTGTGTCGCCGGGCAGGCCGACCATGCGGTGCGCGGTCACGCGCTGGCGGGTGATGGCGGCGTCGTTGGCGCCGTGCTTCACACCCCAGGGAACGCCGGTTTCCATCGGCGCGGCAAACGGGTCATAGCCCGCCACCGTCCAGTCAGAGAGCAGTTCCTTGAACGTCGCCATCAGCGCGGCCGACTGGAAACGCTCGGAATAGTCGCGGCCGGCGCTGCGGTAGGCATCGTTGAAGCGCCCGGCGAACATCGTCACTTCGCCATAGTGGTTGATGGTGCCGAACACCGCGTCGAAGTTCACCACGCCATAGAAGAAGCCCCAGGCGACATCGCGCATCATTGCCCGCAGGAACACGTCGATCGGGATGATGTGGGTTCCGCCCGGCCACGAGAGGTGGGCGAAATACTCGTCACGCTTGAAGTGGAAGCCGCCGGCGCGGAAGGCGCGGAACCCGGTCTGGTTGCTGATTTCCAGCGTTTCGGTGTCGGTGCTGGCGGTGCTGGTGGTGGGCGCAGCCTGGGCGTCGAGCGATAGCGACATGGCCATGGAATTTCTCCTGAAAGGGTCGGGAAAGGCGCGGCGCGATCAGGCCGTGGTCTGGCAGATCTCCGCCCATTTCTGGACGGTCACGTCGCCAAGGATCGTCTGCACCAGGATGACGGCGGGTTTTTCGGCATGGAAGCGATAGGCCGCCCCCACCGGCAGCAGTCCCTGGTGGCCGCGCCCGAGCACGAGGCGGCCCATCTTGCGGCCTTCGGGCATGGCGTCGGCCAGTTGCACCGCGCCCTCGTGCTCGGGATCGACATGATCATCCGGACGGGCGAGCTTGACGAGGTGGACTTCGACATCGCCATCCATGCACAGGACAAACTCGTCGTGTGCGCAGGTGTACCAGGGTGAGGTGCCTTCGGCGCGGGCAGCTTCGATGACATATTCAAAGTTGATGCCCACCGCGACACGGGCATAGGGCGCGTTGGTCTTTGCTACCTCGAAGACGTTGGAAAACACATAGTTGCGGGGATCGTCGTTGATGATCTCGACGCCGCCCTTCTCGTAATCATCCAGCGAACCGAAGCGGGTGATGACGTCGGACATTTCCAATCTCCTGAGCGTGCCACGGCGCGTGTTCGCGCTCCAACCCTGACGGGACAGTGGCTTGGTCGAGGGCAGGCTAGGAGCGTGGCGGCCTGTCTTCCTGCACGATTCCAGCGTGCTTCGGCACGGCTTGCACAGATTCGCCCGAAAGCGCAGGCACGCCCGGTCCGGGGGCTGTACGATCGTACGGTTGGTCGCTAATCGAAATGGTGAAACGACCTTCAAGGAGCGGAGAGAGACATGATCGTGAGGATGGGCGCGGCAAGCATCGCGCGGGTGCGGGCATGACCAGCGTGCGCTCGGCCCTGATCATCGGCGGCGGAATCGGGGGTATGTCCTCGGCCCTCGTGCTGCGGCGCCTGGGTGTGGCGGTGGACCTGATCGACATCGACCCAGCCTGGCGCGTCTATGGCGCCGGCATCACCATCACCAGCCCGACGCTGCGCGCCTTTGATCAACTGGGCATTCTGGACGACGTGCTGCGCGACGGCTTTTCCGGCAACGGCATCCGGGTCTGCACGATCGAGGGGCAGCAGGTGGGCGAAGTGCCCGATCCGGCCGGGATGCCCGGCAGCGGCGGGATCATGCGACCGACGCTGCACCGCATCCTCTCGGAAAAGACCCGCGCATCGGGCGCCACTGTACGGCTGGGGCTGACCGTCGACGCGCTGCATCAGCGGGATGACCAGGTCGATGTCGTGTTCAGCGATGGCGGCCGTGCCAGCTATGATCTGGTGCTGGGGGCCGACGGCGTGTTTTCGCGCACCCGCAGCCTGATCCTGCCAGATGCGCCTCAGCCCGAATATACCGGGCAAACGATCTGGCGGCTGTTCGCCGATCGCCCGGCAGAGATCGACCGCCGCCATTTCTTCCTGGGCGGGCCGGTCAAGGTGGGGCTGTCGCCCGTGTCGCGCGACAGCTTGTACATGTTCCTGCTCGAAACCTGTCCGCGCCGCAGCGTGGTGCCAGACGAGGAGCTGTACCTCGGCTTGCGTGATCTTCTGGATGGATACGGTGGCCCGTTGCGGGCGCTGCGCGAGGGCCTTGGCCCCCGCTCGCAGATCGTGATGCGGCCGCTCGAGGCGTTCCTGCTGCCGCCACCCTGGCATGTCGGGCGCGTGCTGTTGATCGGTGATGCCGCGCATCCCACTACGCCCCATCTCGCGTCTGGCGCTGGCATGGCGGTGGAGGATGCCATCGTGCTTGGCGAGGAACTGGCCCGCGGTGACGACGTGCCCGAAGTGCTCGCTCGCTTTGCCGAGCGGCGCACGGCGCGTTGCCAGCTGGTCGTGCGCAACTCGATGGAAATCGGCCGTCTCGAGCGCGCCGGCGCGCCGGCTGCCGAGCAGACCCGGATCGTCGGCGAGACACTCGCCATGCTCGCCCAGCCCATTTGATGCCTTTGCATGCGCTGCGCGCGCAGCAGCAGGAGATAGCGATGTTCGACACCGAACCCCAATTGCCGCCCGCCACCCCCGACACCGGGCGGCCGCGTACCCTGGACGAAGCCAAGGCGTGGATGCTCGATCGCACGGGCAAGGCGATCCACCCGATGAACAACCTGGCCGCTGACGATACCGCTGCCGTCCTCGCAACGCTCAAGGGGCTCGATCCGGTGAACTGGGCGGCGGCCTGGCGCGACGCTGGCGAAAAGGCGTGGCAGCGCGCCGAGACGGAAAGCGATCCGGCGCTGCGGCGCAAGGAGTATCTGCGGGCGCACGGTTTCTTTTTCCTCGGCCGTTTTCCGTGCCCCAACCATCCCGACAAGCTTGCCTGTGCCGCGCGCGAGCGGGATGCCTATCTGGCCGCCGGCGCGCTGATGTCGCCGCCGCTGGCCCGTGTGGTGGTGCCTTTTGACGGCCATGCCGGTGAAGGCGGCGAGGTCGTGTTCTACTACCGCCGGCCCCAGGGCGTTGCTCGCCCCCGTGTCGTGGTGATGTGGGGCGGGGTGGACGCGTGGAAGGAACAGATGACCGCGGCGTGCGACCTGCTGCTGGCCCGCGGTATCTCCACCATCGCGATGGATGGGCCAGGCACCGGCGAATCCCCCGTAAAGGGCACCGCCGATGCCGAGCGTCAGTTCCTCCCCGTGTTCGACTGGGCAGCGGCGCAGCCGGATCTCGATGGCGCCAAGATCGGCCTGCTCGGGCGCTCGTTCGGCGGTTATTGGGCGACCAAGCTCGCCCATGTCGTCCCTGACCGCGTGGCCGGCGCGGTGAACTGGGGTGGCGGCGCGCACTTCATGTTCCAGCGCGAATGGATCGAACGCTCGCGCCATCCTGACAGCTATCTGATGGAACTGGTCGAGACGCGGATGCGCATGCTCGGCGTCGATAGCTGGGAGGGCTATATCCAGGGCTTTGCCCAGCTCTCGCTGCTTGAGCAAGGCCTGCTCGATCGCCCTTCGGCACCGCTGCTGCTGGTCAATGGGCGTGGCGACAGCCAGTGCCCGGTGGCCGATATCGATCTTCTGGTCGGCCACGGCAGCCCCAAGGCAGTGCGCATGTTCCCCGGCGGCCACATGGGCATCACCCCGCAAACGCTGCCGACCATCGTCGACTGGCTCGTCGGCGCCGTAGATGGGGGAGCATCGGCATGACCGCGCGCAACTGGGTGCAGGACATGCCCACCGAAGAGGCCTATGCGATCAACCGCATCCTCTATCGCGTCCAGCATGACCGCGCGGAGGAAACCCGCTTCTTCGACAATCCGGCGCGCTACATCGCGGACGAACCGCTGTCTGATGCGGCCCGCGCCGCGCTCGACGCCACCGACATCGGCAGGCTCTATTTGCTGGGCGCCAACCCCTATCTGCTGCGCGCCTATTGCCTGCAACTGCGGGTTCCCGAAGCCGACTATCTGGCTGCCCTGCGCGCCGTAGGAGATGCGACCCATGGCTGAGATTACCGGCATTTATGCCGTGAGCCACACCCCCGTGATGACCAATATGCCCGATGCGCCCGCGCCCGCGCGGCGCGAGGCCGCTTTTCGCCAGTTCACGCGGGTGGGGCAGGAGATCGCGGCGACGCAGCCCGACGCGCTGGTCCTGGTTTCCGATGATCACCTGCACAATTTCTTTCTCGATAACCTGCCGCCTTTCTGCATCGGCGTGGCGCGATCCTACCCCAGCCCGGTGGAGGGTTGGCTCAAGATCCCGAAGCAGCAATTGCCGGGCGATGCCGCGCTTGCCGCGCATCTGCTCCAGTCGGTGATGGCGGCGGGCTTTGACCCGGCGCTGTCGATGGAACTGACGCTTGACCACGGCATGATGACCCCGCTCGATCTGGCCGGGATTGCGGGGGCCATCCCGGTGGCGCCGATCCTGGTCAACACGGTGCAGCCGCCGATGCCGGCGATGCGGCGCTGCGTGGCGTTCGGCCGGGCACTGGGGCAGGCGATCAGGGGCTATATGGGCGCCGCGCGCGTGGCGGTGCTCGCCACCGGCGGGCTGAGCCACGATGTTGGCACGCCGCGCATGGGCCAGCTCGACGAGGCGTTCGACCGTGGCTTTCTCCAGCAGCTGGAAGCTGGCGGGCTGGATGCGGCTGCCGACTTTGCGGAAGCGAGGGTCAACACGGCCGGCAATGGCGCGGAAGAAGTGCGCAACTGGCTGGTCGCCCAGGGCATTGCCGAAGGCGCGCCGTTCGAAACCTATCACTATGACGGCATCACCGACTGGTATACCGGGATCGGGCTGGGCCGCTGGAGCATGACGGCATGACCCTTGCAATCCATATCGACGGCCCCGCCAGCGCGCCGCCGCTCGTCTTCCTCCATGCCATCGCCACCTCGGCCGCGTTGTGGCGCCCGCAGGTGGAGCAGCTTTCCCAGCGGTTTCGCGTGGTGCGGGTGGACCTGCCGGGCCATGGCGCCAGTGCATTGCTGCCTGAAGGCGCTGGCTTTGCCGACTATGCCGATGCGGTTGCCGAGACGCTCTCAACCCATGGCATCGATCGGTTCAGCCTGGTCGGCATGTCGTTTGGCGCGATGGTGGCGATGCAGGTGGCGCTGCGCCATGCTGCCCGGGTGGAGCGCCTGGTGCTGGCCTGCTGTGCCGCGCGCACGCCCCCGCCCGTCGCCGCGATGTGGCATGAGCGGATCGCGATGGTGGAGCGCGAGGGGATCGAGACGCAGGTCGAAACCAGCCTCGACCGCTGGTTCACGCCCGATTTCGCTGCTGCCTCGCCGCAGCCGCTTGACGGGGTGCGCGGCATGATCCGCCAGACGCCCGCGGCCGGCTTTGTCGCGGCAGCGCGGATCATCGCCACGCTCGATCACATGGCCTTGCTGCCAAAACTCGCGATGCCATGCCTGGTGCTCGCTGGTGCCGAGGACAAGGCAGCGGCGCCCGCGATGATGCAAGACTTCGCCGCGCACATCCCGACCGCGCGGTTTGCCACTTTGCCGGCCGCACACCTCGCCAACGTCGAGGCGCCAGATGCATTTGGCGAAACGATCGCGCGTTTCGTGGAGGGGCGATGACCGCGATTACATTGATTCATGCGCTGGAAGCCTCGATTGCGCCGATCAACGCCGCCTTTGCCGCGCATTGGCCACAGGCGCGCCTGGCCAACCTGCTCGACGACAGCCTTTCGCGCGACTTGGCCGAGGCTGGCGCGCTTACCGACGCGATCGTCGCGCGGTTCCGCACGCTGGGCCGCTATGCGGCGGGGGCAGGGGCCGATGGCATTCTGTTCACCTGCTCTGCCTTTGGGCCAGCGATCGACGCCGTTGCCGCTGATCTGGCGCCGCTGCCGGTGCACAAGCCCAATACGGCGATGATTGCACGGACCGTCGCGGCGACGGGGGCAGGGCGCATCGCGCTGCTGGCGAGCTTTGCACCGACGCTGCCCTCGATGCTGCCCGAATTCCCCGATCCCGACCGGGTGCTGCCGGTGCATTGTCCCGGTGCGCTCGACGCGCTGCAAAGCGGTGATGCCGCGCGGCACGACGCGATTGTTGCAGCGGTCGCTGCCACTCTGCCCGAGGATTGCAGCGTGGTGGCATTGGCGCAGTTCAGCCTGGCCCGCGCTGCGGCCGCGATCGCGCCGCAAGCCGGCCGAACGGTGCTGACCACGCCGCAATGTGCGGTAGAGGGCATTCGCGCGGCAATTTTTCACGAGGCTTGCGTCGAGAATCGCGGCGCGATCCGCTAACGCCGCCGCGCGGCCTTGTCGAAGCGCCGCGCTGCACTGGGGGACGAAACGAGCGTGACGGGACGTACGCAGAAGAAGACCAAGCGCGAGATCATCCTCGACGCAGCAGAAGCGCTGTTTGCCGTGCATGGCTTCGACGGGGTCTCGATGCGGATGATCGCCGAACGCGGGCCGGTCGGGCTCGGCCTGCTGACCCACCACTTCCCCGCTAAGGATCAGCTGTTTGCCGCCGTGCTGGAACGGCGCGCCGATATCATCAATACGGCACGCCTCGCCGCGCTCGACGCGCTGGACAAGCCGGACCTGGAAGCGCTGCTGGCGGCCTTTCTGCGTCCCTATGTCGAACGGATCGCCGAGGGCGACGAAGGCTGGCGCTCCTATGCCCGCCTGCACGCGATGATGACCCAGGACGCGCGGTGGACCCCGGTTGCCGCGGCGATCTTCGGTGGGGTGGCCGAAGAAATGATCGCCCGCATCCAGGTGGTAGAGCCGCGCCTCACGCCCGATCTGGCCGCACGTGGCTATGTCCTGCTGCTGGGCGGCATGGTGAGCATGTTTGCCGACACCCGGCTGCTCGACCGGTTGACCCACGGGCGCCTGTCCAGCAGCGATGTCGTGGCGAGCTTCGATCCGATCGTCCGTTTCGCCGCCGCCGGCATCCGCGCCCTGGCGGAGCCGGCGGGAACTGATCCCCACGCCGCCTAGAGCGTCGCGTCGCAGCCGACCTGGGCGCGGCGGCGGATCGCATCGTGCGATCGCGCGGCGGCCTTGCCGACGGCGGCCACATCGATGCCCAGCAGCTGGCCTGCGCGCTTGAGGAAGCGGCCGTCGACCATGACGGTGTCAACGTTCGCCGGCTGGCCGTGCTGGACCAGCTGGAAGGTGGCGTTGCTATCGTCCACCGCGATCATGTTGAGATCGCTGGTGCGCACCAGGATCAGGTCGGCGCGCTTGCCGGGCGCGATCGATCCGGTCGTGTCTTCAAGCCCCAGCACCCGCGCGCCGTTCAGCGTTGCGAGCTGTAGCATCTGGCGCGGCATGGTCAGGCCATTGGTGGGATCTGCCGGGTTGCCGGGCCGCATAATGATCTCGGTGAACGAGGCGCCGCGCTGCTGGGCGATTCGCGCAGATGCCATGATCGTGCGCATCGCGGCAAACGGATCCACGCAGGTCTGCGCCGTTACATCGACGCTGAAGCCGATGTCGTGGAACGGTACGCCGTTTTCAAGGAAGCGGATCAGCGGCGGCAAGCCCGCACCAATTATCGTGTCCGTAGAAGGGCAGAGGGAAATCTTGACGCCGCGCGCCGCCAAAAGCTGGAGCAGCTGGTCCGGCGTGCCGGGCCCATGGGTAAAGATGAACTCTGGCCCCAAAAGGTGCAGAACCTGCGACAGGTCGGCATGCGGGGCGATCGATTTGAGCCCGTGGCGCCGCGCTGCTTCCACTTCGGTGACGAAGTGCTGCGTCGTGTGGATGACGACGCCCAGATCGATCCGCCCGTCGCCATGCTGGCCGAGCCAGTCGAGCATGGGGACAATTTCGCCGTCGTCGACGGCGGTGGAGCCAGGATGCGGCAGATGGCCATACCCGAAGCGCGCGCGGATGCCGCTGTCTGCCAGGGCCTGCGCCTGCGCCAGCGCGTCTTCGGTATTGCGCAGCGCATTGGACCAGTTGTGGCAGGTGGTGACGCCAGCATTGATCGCCTCGGTCGCGGCATAGCGGATGGCGGCATAGTGATCCTCGGCGTTGTAGCTCCCGGCAAGGCGGTGGAGCGCGAAATAGCCGGGCGCATCATGCGACAAACCGCGCCAGATGCTGTTCCACATGTGCCAGTGCGTCTCGATGAAGCCGGGCATCAGGATCATGCCGGCAGCATCGATCACTTCGGCATCGTCGGCTGGCAACTCCTCGGCCACGGCGACAATGGCGCCGCCGCGCACCAGCACATCGCCGCGGGCAAGGTCGCCTATTGCGGGGTCCATGGTGAGGATGCGGGCGCCGCGGATCAGATATGCACCGCGGGGAAGATCGGTTGCCACGGCCTGGTCGTTATTCACTCGCATCTCTCCTAACCATCCCGCGCTCTGCAGCATGCGCTGCGGCCCGGTCTTTGCGCCATCCTTGGCATTCTCCCCGACGACAGGGAAGTTCCTGCATGTTCCGGGCATTTGCCTGCACGGAAACGACCGGGGAACTGCGCGTGCCGTTTTCATGCATCGGCCGTGCTGCATCATGCAGGATTCCGGCAAAGGGCCTGCCTAGACCAGCATCAACCGCATGTGCCCTGCGCCGGACCAGCCAGCGCAAGGGACACAGCAAACAACGCAAATGGGAGGATGTCTTGAACCCACGCTATTTCCTGTCGACTGCACCGTTGGCGCTCGCGCTGTGCGCGATGCCCGCTGCCGCGCAGACCGCATCGGCCGCCGCGCCCCAGGCGCCTGCTGCGGAGCCCGCAGAGGCCGCCAGCGGCGCGCAGAGCGACGCGAGCGAGCAAGGCCTCAAGGACATCGTGGTTACCGCGCAACGTCGCTCGGAAAACCTCCAGCGCGCCGCGATCGCGGTCAGCGTGGTATCGTCTGACGCACTCGCCCGGCTCAATGTCACCCAGTCCTCGCAGCTGACGACGCTGGTGCCCGCCTTGCAGGTCGCCTCCAGCGGCTCGTCCAACCTGTTCTACTTGCGCGGCGTGGGCACGTTCGCGGTCAATTCGTTCAGCGATCCGGCGATCGCGTTCAACTATGACGGCGTTTATGTTGGCCGGCCGAGCGCCACCACCGGCGTGTTCTACGATGTCGAACGGGTCGAAGTGCTCAAGGGCCCGCAGGGCACGCTCTATGGCCGCAACGCCACCGGTGGCGCGATCAACATCTTGCCGGCGCGCCCGAAACTGGACGGCAATTCCGGCGATTTCTCCGCCACGCTCGGCAACTACAACACGGTGGTGCTGCAAGGCGATGTCAACCTGGTGCTGTCTGACAAGGCCGCGCTGCGTGTTGCCGGCATCTACAGCAAGCATGATGGCTATTTGAGCGATGGTACCAATGACGAGGACGGCAAGGGTGCCCGTGCCCAATTGCTGTTCCGCCCGACGAGCGATTTCTCGATCCGCATCGCTGCCGATTATTACAAAGCTGGCGGCGTGGGTGGCAGCGCGGCCCTGGTTGGCGTGCGCAATCCTGTGACCGGGGCAATCACGCCGGCACCCACCGATCGCGGCACCGGGTTGTACGATCCGCAGGTGCAGGCGCTGTTCCCGCAGCAGGTCAGCTTCCAGATTGGTCGCACGCTTCAGCCGCTCAGCCCCTATCCAGGGCAGAACAGCACGTTCTGGGGCGTCAATGCCGAGCTGAGCTGGACTACCGCTGCCGGCACGCTGACCGTGATTCCCGCCTATCGCCGTGCCGATGTGCACGCGCTTAACGCGGTTACCTCGTTCATCAGCTTGTTCGACGAGAAGACCACCCAGAAGAGCGTGGAAGCGCGCTTCGCTTCGCCCGATACCGGCTTCTTCCGCTACCTGCTCGGCGCGTTCTACTATCGCGAGGAATCGCAAACCGCCGACGTGTTCGCCCAGCAAACGCTGACCAACTATCTGGGTGGCGCGCTCGATACGACATCCTATGCCGCGTTCGGCCGGGTGACGCTGGCCTTTACCGACACGTTCCGCCTGAGCGGCGGGCTGCGCTATACCAGCGATCGCAAGACCGTCGATGGCGCGTCGCAGACGCTGGTGGCGGTCTGCGTTGCGGCCAGCTGCCCGGGTGGCCTGGTGCTGCCCTATACGCAGACCCCGGCCGGGCTGATCTCCAGCCTTGGCCTGGTGGGCCCGCTGCCAAGCCCGGTTCCGGCATTCAGCAGCATCTATGCTGATCCGTCCGCGCCCACCAGCATCCTGGGCAACAACCGCGCGGTGCTCAACATGGAGCAGAAGAACAGCCGCGCAACCTGGCGGGCCGGTGCGGAATATGACGTGGGTCCGCACTCGCTGCTCTACGCCTCGGTCGAAACCGGCTATCGCGGTGGCGGGTTCTCCTTCGCCGTCGATCCCACCCGGCAGCAATACCGCCCCGAAACGATCCAGGCCTACACGATCGGATCAAAGAACCGATTTTTCGATAATCGCCTCCAGCTCAATCTCGAAGCCTTCTATTGGCGCTACAAGAACCAGCAGATCGCCCATCTTGGCGTCGATTCGAACGGTGCTTCGGCTTTCTTTACCGAAAACATCGGCAACTCGCGCAACTATGGTGCCGAGGGAGAGGCACAGTTCCTGGCTGCGCGCAACACGCTGCTCACTGCCAACATCCAGTATCTCAATGCGAAATACACCGATTTTCGCTATTCGACGCCCGCGCCGCCGCCTACCCGCTGCGCGGTGACGGCCCCGGCGCCGGGCTCTGCCTCCTCGGTGGTGGATTGTTCGGGCCTGCGCGCGTTGCGTTCGCCGGAATGGACGATGAACTTCGGCGTGCGCCAGACCATTCCCATCGGCACCGCGAAGATCGTGCTGCAAGGTGACGCCCGCTACCAGTCGTCCAGCTATGTCGGGTTCGAACTGCTCGATATCGAACAGCAGGCGGCCTATTGGACCGGCCAGGCCTCGGCCACGTATTCGGGCGAGGACGATAAATGGTCGGCGACACTGTTCGTCAACAACATCGGCAACCAGCGTCCGTGGGGCGATATCGTCTATAACGCCAATGCCAACTTGTTCGCCGGTTCGCCCGGCGCACCGCGCCTCTATGGCTTCCGTTTCGCGATCAAGTATTGATGGCGATGCTGGCCCCGGGATGGGCGTCCCGGGGCCCAGTGGCCACCGCTCAGCGAAGCGAACGGCGATAGGCGGCCGGGGTAACGCCCGTCGTCCGGCCAAAGATCCGGGTAAGGTGTTCCTGGTGCGTGAAGCCGCACCGCACGGCGATCTCGGCAATCGGCAGATCGCCACGCAGCAGGTCGCGCGCACGCTCCACCCGCTGCTCGATGATGTACTGATAGGGCGCCCGCCCGGTTGAGCGCTTGAACTGGCGCGCGAAATGGATCGGGCTCAAATTGGCCGCACGGGCAAGATCGTCCACGCTGATCGGCGCTTCCATCTTCTCTGCAACCAGAGCGCGCACCCGGGCGATCTGACTCGGCTGGAGCCCGGTGATCCGCGGCAGTTCCACCCGTTTTGCCAGAGCATGGTGGCGCACCAGTTGCGCGGCGATGAGGCGGGCGACGCTGTCGGCAAACAGATCGGATTGCCGCTCCTTGATCATCGTGCAGGCCAGCCGCGCCAGTTGTTCGAGCAGCGGATCGTGCTCTCCCATGCGCGGCAGGAACTCCACCGAGTCCAGCGCGTCGTCGCACAGTTCGCGCACTGTCGCCGCGATCAGCTTGCGATGGACGTAGAGGTGCACCGTCTCCAGCGGTGACATGAGCGCCACGCCGAAGTCGCGCTGCGCCGGCAGGATAAACAGCCCACCGGTGCCGATCCGCGCCTCGCGCCGTTCGCCGCTCAGTTCGCGCCGGATGCGCACCGGGCCATTGAGATGCACGATGATGAGATGATGGTCATTTCCGCCGAACGTGTCGGCATAGGGGGCCTCGCGCTGGTGCGAGGCATAGAACGACTGCCATTCCAGCGAGTCGCTCGACTGCAAGACCTCGTGTTCCGGCCGCAGCAGAATGCCGTGAGTGTCTGCGGCTGTAAGTCCCGATTCGGTGCCGATACGCATAGCCAATCCTCTCTCCCGGCCTGCCGGTTTTTCCGGTCCCGCACGCGGCGTAGCGAAAAACCGTACGATTGTACAGTCGCGGCTTGATGGACGATGCCATGGCCACCTGGCGGACTCGCGGTGCCGTGGCAGCCATGCCCGACCGCCGGCAGCTTTGCCCGGCCGATCAGCCCATTGGTTGACATGGATAATCGGCCGGTGTTCAACACCGCGCCAAGGACACCGCTCCGCAATCGGCACGCGCACCGCCGCCCCTGCCTGGCAAGGACAAGACGATGGCGGAACCTGGAATAGCTGACATCACGTTCGGACGCGCCGCACCCGGAATCAGCGTGCGGGACATTCACGCCGCGCACGACTTTTACGTGGGCGTGCTCGGCTTTGAGAAAGTGTTCGAGAACGGGTCTCCGGTCGGCTTCATGGTCCTCAAAAAGGGACGCGCGGAAATTCACCTGAGCCGCACGCCTGGTCACAAGCCGTCGACCACCAACGTCATGCATATCTACGTCAGCGACGTGGCGGCACTCTACGCTATCTGCGAAAGCAAAGGCGTGCGGATCATCAAACGCCTGGCCGACAAGGACTATGGCCAGCGCGCCTTCGTGTTCGCCGATCCGGATGGAAACCGCATCGACGTGGGCGAGCCCTCGAACTGATGCCCGCAGGAATGGATCGATGACCGTGCCTGTTTCCAGCGCCAAATGTCCGGACCAGCGCCTGGCGCTGGTTGCGGGCCTTGCCGTTGCTGCATTCCACCTGCTGTTTGCCGGGCGGTACGACCTGTTCCGCGACGAGCTCTACTTCATCATCTGCGGGCAGCACCCTGCGTTCGGCTATGTCGACCAGCCGCCCGGCGTGCCCTTGCTCGCCGCTGGCCTGTTCAAGCTGGGATGGGGCGCCTTTGGCTTGCGTGTGCCGACGGCGCTGGCGGGCGGAGCGCTGGTATGGCTGGCGATGCGCTTCGCGCGGCTGCTGGGCGGGGGAAGGCTGGCACAGGCGATGGCCGGCCTGGCCTGCGCCCTCGCGCCCATGCTCATGGGCATCGTTGCCACGCTCAACACTTCGGCGTTCGAGCCGCTGGCCTGGACGGCGCTTGCCTATCTGCTGGTCAAAGCCGGTCGCGAGGGGGATGATCGCGCGTTGCTGGGGGCGGGGCTGCTGGTCGGGCTCACGCTCGAGATCAAGTATGCCATGTTGTTCTGGTTGGTCGGCCTGACCGCCGGCTTGCTCGTCACGCCGGGCCGCGTGCTGCTGCGGCGGCCGGCCTTGTGGGGCGGCGTGGCGATTGCCGCCATCATCGCGGTGCCGTCCTTCCTCTGGCAATATGCCCACGGCTTTCCGTTCCTGGAATTGGCAGCAGCGGCCAAGGGCAAGAACGCGGCGGTCGATGCCGTGCCGTTCCTCGTCAACCAGGTGCTGGTGATGAACCCGGCGTTCGCGCCGCTGTGGATCGCCGGCCTGGCGGCCCCGTTCCTGGCAAGGCGCCTGGCCGATCTTCGTTTCCTGGTGATCGGCGCCGTCGTGGTGATCGTCATCGTGCGCCTTGGTCACGGCAAGGACTATTATCTGGCGCCGCTCTATCCCACCTTGTTCGTGATCGGCGCGACGGCGCTGGTACCCTGGGTAAAAAGCATGCCGGCCAAAGTGGGTGTGGCGGCGATCGCCACGGCAGCCTTCATTGTCGCCGCCCTGGCCGCGCCGCTCGCCCTGCCGATCCTGTCACCAGCCGCGTTGGAACGCTATGTGCGGGCAACCGGGCTGGCGCCTCAGCAGCAAGAGCGCAGCTTTGCCGGCACAGCCTTGCCACAGAGCATGGCAGACCAGTTGGGCTGGCGTGATTTCGCGCGGCAGGTCGATGCAGCCTGGGCCAGCATCCCGGCGTCAGAGCGCGCGGTCACGGCCATCAAGGTGGACAACTATGGCGAAGCGGCCGCGCTCGATATCTATGGCCATGGTCTGCCGCCGGCGTTGAGCGGGCACAACCAGTATTACCTCTGGGGCCTGCGCGGACAGCATCCTATCCATGTCCTGTCGGTGCAGGATGACCTGGCCGCCATGCAGCCCTATTGCCGCAAGGTCACGCTGCTCGGCCAAACCTGGTCGCGCTATGCCATGGCGTATGAAAACGGCAAGGTGATAGCGCTGTGCGAAAACGTGAAGCCATCGCTGACCGAGATGTGGCCGGATCTCAAGAACTTCTCCTGACGGCAGCCACAGCAGCAAACGTGCCTATTTGGCGGCAACGCCTTTTGCCAGGCTCCCGTTTTCCCCGGAAATGCCCCCACCTGGCGTAAACCGCGGTGCGAAATCCTGGGACAAAGCGAGAGCATCCGGAAGACGAAATCGACCGAAAATCTAGCCAAATCAATATTTTGATATTTTATGGGAAGAAACCCGTGGTGCCGCTTACAGGACCAGTTTTCGTCCAATAACGCTATGAATTGGCTAAACTTTTAAAAGGACCATACGCCAATTCCCCACAAGACGCAACTTTTGCCTTTCTAACAGGTCGATTTTGAAGCGAAATCACGGTTAATACCCATTATGTCGTCATCGATTTTAGCATCAACATAGCTGAGTCAACAACGGCACGCATTTGCGTCGATATGGGAAAGCAGCAGCTACAGCAGCAGCGTCAGCAAAGGCCTTTCCAGTGCTTGTCGTTACGCTGAAGCGCATACTCACTTCGCGGAGATGGGGGCCATATGGCAGAGCAGGCCCTGCAAGCCGCGTGCTGCACCGGAATTCATAAAAAATATCGCTGTAAATAATCCTACAGCAATTGTTTCTTGATTCGGCTCGCCGAATCGTTCATATGCTGTGGCACATCCTACAGAGAAATTTTATGCGGCTCGATGCCATTTGCCAATTTCAATCTGGGTTCACGGTTCGGGGCAAGCTCGACCCGCAGCCTGAAGTTGGTCAGCTTGCCATGCAGTTGCGCGATCTGCGTGAGGATGGCTCCATCGACTTGGCCGGAGTGCAGCGCTTCAATCTGGATCTGCAAGTCGATCGTTACGCTTTGCAGCCCGGCGACGTCGTATTCCGGTCACGCGGGATGCCGAATTTCGGCTATGTCGTGGATGCGGCGATGGCTGAACCCATCGTGGCCCTGCTGCCATTGATCATCCTACGTCCCAATTCCAGCCTTGTAGCCCCGGACTATCTGGCTTGGGCGATCAACCAGCCCGATGCACAGCGGCAAATCGATGCAGAGGCGCAGGGCCAAAGCCTGCGCATGATCCCCAAGGGCAGCCTTGAGGGCATCACGATCCCCGTCCCCGACCTCTCAACGCAGCGCGCCATTGTCGAAATCGCCCGATTGGCGAACAGGGAAGCGGCGCTGCTTCATCAGCTTGCCGAAAGGCGAACCCAATTCACCGGCCGTGTGCTTGCCGATCTAGCGCAAGCCGGTGCCCAGCAGAAAGGCCTTTGACCATGACCGACCAACAGATCCAGCAGCAGGTCAACCAGACGGCCTGGGCGGCGTGCGACACCTTCCGTGGCGCGGTCGATGCCGGGCAGTACAAGGATTACATCCTGGTGATGCTGTTCCTGAAATACATTTCGGATCAGTGGAACGAACATGTCGAGACCTACCGCCAGCAGTTTGGCGGGGATGATGCACGCATCCGCCGCCGGCTTGAGCGTGAGCGCTTTGTGCTGCCCGAAGGCGCCAGCTTTTATGACCTGCACGAGCGCCGCAACGAGGCCAACATCGGCGAGCTGATCAACGAGGCGCTGGAAGCCATCGAAAGCACCAACATCGCCAAGCTCGAGGGCGTGTTCCGCAACATCGATTTCAATTCCGAAGCCAATCTGGGCCGGGTGAAGGATCGCAACCGCCGCCTGAAGAACCTGCTGGAGGATTTCGCCAAGCCCGCGCTCGATCTGCGCCCCAGCCGCGTGTCGGAAGACATCATCGGCGAATGCTACATCTACCTGATTTCGCGCTTCGCCTCGGACGCGGGCAAGAAGGCGGGCGAGTTCTACACCCCGTCCGCCGTGTCGGGCCTGTTGGCGCGACTTGCCAATCCGCAGCCGGGCAACACGATCTGCGATCCGGCCTGCGGCTCCGGCTCGCTGCTGATCCAGGCATCGCAGCAGGTCGGGTCCGACAATTTCGCGCTCTATGGGCAGGAAGTGAACGGAGCGACCTGGGCGCTGGCGCGGATGAACATGTTTTTGCACGCCAAGGATGCCGCCCGCATCGAATGGTGCGACACGCTCAACAGCCCCGCATTGGTCGAGGGCGACCATCTGATGAAGTTCGACGTGGTGCTGGCCAACCCGCCGTTCAGCCTCGACAAGTGGGGCGCCGAGCACGCGGGCGACGATCCGTTCAAGCGGTTCTGGCGCGGCATTCCGCCCAAGTCCAAGGGCGACTACGGGTTCATCAGCCACATGATCGAGATCGCCAGGCGCCAGACCGGGCGCGTGGCTGTGATCGTGCCGCATGGCGTGCTGTTTCGCGGCGGCGGCGAAGGGGCGATCCGCAAGGCGCTGATTGAGGAAAACCTGCTCGACGCAGTGATCGGTCTGCCCGCCAATCTGTTCACCTCCACCGGCATTCCCGTGGCCATTCTGGTGTTTGACCGCAGCCGCGAGGAAGGCGGGGCAAACGAGGATCGGCGCGATGTGCTGTTCATCGACGCGAGCCGCGATTGCACCCCCGGCAAAACCCAGAACCTGCTGGAAGAAGGGCATATCAAGCGTATCGTCGACACCTACCGCGCTCGCTCCGAGGAGCCGAAATACTCCCACCGCGCCAGCCCGGAGCAGATCGCCGAGAACGACTTCAATCTGAACATCCCCCGCTATGTTGATACGTTCGAGGCGGAAGAGGAGATTGATGTCGCCGCCGTACAGGCGGATATCGACCGGATCGAGGGAGAACTGGCCGAAATGCGCGCGCAGATGCAGGCTTATTTGAAGGAGCTTGGCGTCAATGCGTGAGGGTTGGCGCAAAGGTGAGTTTCGAGATTGTGTCTCAGAAATCACGTCCGGCAAGAGCGTTAATTCGCTCGACGAGCCCGCGACGGGCAACTGCGTGGGCGTACTCAAGACAAGTTGCGTGTATAACGGCTTTTTTGACCCTCGAGAAAATAAGCGGGTGGTCGAAAACGAGGTTCACCTCGTCAAATGCAATGCCCGCAAGGGATCAATCATCGTAAGCCGTATGAACACGGCTTCGCTTGTGGGCGCAAGTGGATTGATAGAAGCCGACTACCCCAACCTGGTCTTGCCAGATCGCCTCTGGTTGGTTTCCGTAAAGTCAACAACCGATGTTCGGTGGTTTGCATGCATCATCGGCTCACCGGAAATGCGACGGCGCCTCAGTGACGCAGCTTCAGGCACTTCAGCGTCGATGAAAAATATATCACAAGAATCATTTCTCAATATCCCCATACTAATCCCCTCGCTTCCCGAGCAACACAAAGTCGCAGAAATCCTGCGCACTTGGGACGAGGCGATACGTAAGGCTTCTAGGATAGTTGAACTTCGTGAAGCGCACTATCGCGCACTGCGTGACAGACTTATCGATTGGCAGCATGGGCGCAGAAAAGCGCTCGGCCGTCTGGTAACCCCGCTGTCTCGCCCAGTACCACGCCCAAATGCATCATATAACGCCTTGAGTATTAGGAGCCATGGGAAGGGGACGTTTATTCGCCTCGTAAATGATCCGAACTCTGTCGCTATGGAAACGCTGTACGTCGCACGAAATGGCGATCTCATCGTCAACATTACCTTTGCTTGGGAGGGTGCTATCGCCCTTGTTCCGCCTGAGCACGACGGTTGTTTGGTTTCACACAGGTTCCCAACTTTTGTGCCAAATGTTGCCAATGTTGACGCCCGCTTCCTTCGGCACACACTTCGCATGTCGAGGTTCACGCACCTGCTGGGCCTAGTGTCTCCGGGGGGAGCGGGAAGGAACCGCGTTCTTAATAAGGGCGATTTTCTCGAACTTGAGGTGCCTTGCCCAGAACTGCGGCAGCAAGAAGCAATAACGCGGGCGCTTGATACAGCTGAAGCCGCCATCGCGAAGGCCACGGAATATCGTGATGCGCTGCAGCGCCAAAAACGCGGCCTGATGCAGAAACTGCTGACGGGCGAATGGGCTGTGCAACCTGATCTGGAGACTGCCGATGACTGATCTGAAACGCACCGCGATCATCTATGATTTCGACGGCACGCTGGCGCGGGGCAACCTTCAGGAAACCACCTTCATCCCCAACATCGGCATGTCGACTTCTGAGTTTTGGGGCGAGGTGAAGGCGCGGACCAAAGCCCACGATGCCGATGAAATCCTCGTCTACATGCACTTGATGCTGGAGAAGGCTCGTGAATGTGGCGTCGAGATCAAGGACAATGATCTGAAGGCCCATGGCAAAGAGGCCCCGCTGTTTCCGGGTCTGGCGAATGGCGAATGGTTCAACCGGATCAACGCACACGCTGCCGATCGGGGTCTTGCGCTTGAGCACTACATCATCTCATCCGGCATTCAGGAGATGATCGACGGTTGCCCGATCCGCTATGCCTTCCAGCAGGTCTTCGCCTCCAAGTTCATCTACATGGATGGGGTGGCGGCGTGGCCAGGCGTGGGCATCAACTACACCACCAAGACCCAATACCTGTTTCGCATCAACAAGGGGATCGACAACCACTGGAACAATGACGGCATCAACAAGTTCATGCCGCTGAATGAGCGCCCTGTGCCGTTCGACCGCATGATCTTTCTGGGCGATGGGGACACCGATATCCCCACCATGAAAATGCTGAGCTATCAGGGTGGCCATCCTGTCGCGGTCTATGATCCGAACCGCAGCGACCGTGACCTGAACAAGATCCACTCACTGATTTCCGATAGCAGGGTCGAGTTTGTGGCACCTGCGGATTATCAGGTGAAGTCGCAACTCGACATCATCATCAAGGGCATCATCGGGCGCATCGCCCGCAAATACGGATATCGCCCGGATGCCTGATTTTTCGGACTTCATCGTCTATGCCGACGAAAGCGGCGATCACGGGATGGTCAACATCGACCCGCAATACCCCGTGTTCGCGCTGGCGTTTTGCGTGATCCGCAAGGCGGATTACATGGCGCAAGTCGTACCGGCGATGCAGTCCTTCAAGTTCGGCATCTGGGGGCATGATGCCGTCGTGCTGCACGAGCATGAAATCCGCAAGACCACCGGCCCCTTCGGCCTGTTGAGGACCGATCGGGCGCTCCGGCAGCGGTTCATGGATGAGTTGAATGGCCTGATCGAGGGCGCGCCGATCACCATCTTTTCCTCGGTCGTGGACAAAGAAAAGCACCGGGCGCGGTATGCCAACCCCTGGAATCCCTATGAGATTGCCATGCACTTTTGCATGGAGCGACTGCACCAGATGCTGACGGCGCAGGGGCAGCAGGGGAAGACTGTCCATGTCATTTTCGAAAGCCGTGGACCGAAAGAAGATGGTGAGCTTGAGCTGGAATTCCGCCGGATCGCCACCAACAGCAACCAGTGGGGCTGGCGCCGCCACGATTTCAGCCAGTTCGATTTCCAGCCCGTGTTTATGTCAAAGGCGGCGAACTCGACCGGCCTGCAATTGGCAGACCTGACTGCGCGGCCGATTGGGCTTTCTGCCCTGCGCCCTGGCCAGCCCAATCGCGCTTTCGACATCATCAAGCCGAAGCTGGGAGGGCTGAAATGCTTTCCGTAAGTCTTTGTTCTGCGGGCAAAACAAAAGGGCTCCGGAAGCTCCAGAACCCTTTCGTCGACCGGGAAAAGCCCAATCCTTGAAAGGGTATATGGCCCATCTTGATGAAAATTTCAATCACTTTCCCGATCCGGAGTTTTGGCCGTGAGCTTTGAAGCCGCTGAAAAGCACCAGTCCCAGATCCCGGCGCTACAAATGCTGGTTGCGATGGGCTTTGTGCCGCTGTCGCAAGCCAAGGTGCTGGAACTGCGCGGGGATCGGCTGCGCAACGTGGTGCTGGATGACATCGCGGTCGAAAGCTTCATGCGGATCAACCGCTTCACCCACAAGGGCCGTGAATACCCGTTCGATCTGGAAGACGCGCACGAGGCTTTGCGCCGGTTGAAGCCCACGCCCGACCGGATCCGGGGGCTGAAGGCGACCAACCAGGACATTTATGACACGCTGGTGTTGGGCACCACGATCACCAAGGCGATCGACGGCGATTCCAAAAGCTACTCGTTCCGCTTCATCGATTGGGACAATCCGACCAACAACGCGCTGCATGTCACTGCGGAATTTGCCGTGGAACGCAGCGGCAGCACCCAGACCAAGCGATGCGATATCGTGGCCTTCGTCAACGGCATTCCGGTGCTGGTGATCGAAAACAAGCGCCCGACGGAGAGCCTGAAAAAGGCGGGCAGCCAGCTGATCGGCTATCAGAGCGAGGACAACATCCCGCAGCTGTTCTACTTTGCACAGCTGCTGGTTACGATGAACCGCGTGGACGCACGCTATGCCACGGTGGGCACGCCGCAGAAGTTCTGGGGCACCTGGCGCGATGAGGAAGATGGCGACGACACCATTGCTTCCTTTGCCAATCGGCCGCTGACCGTTGCCGAAAAGGATGCCGTGTTCTCCGGCGATTTTGCTGGGGCGCGGCGCTATTTTGACGCCATGGCGGCAGAAGGGCCGCGCACGGTGTCGCCGCAGGATCGGGCGCTCTACGCGCTATGCCGCCCGGGGCGGATGCTCGATCTGATTCGCCGCTTCACCGTTTATGATGGTGGCGTGCGCAAGGTAGCCCGGCACCAGCAGTTTTTCGGCATTCGCAAGGCGGTCGAGCGAGTGAAGCAGCGCGACATCACCGGCGGGCGCAAGGGGGGCGTGATCTGGCACACACAAGGGTCCGGCAAATCGCTGACCATGGTGATGCTTGGCCGCGCGCTGGCGTTGGACAAGGCGATTGTAAACCCGCGCATCATCATCGTGACTGATCGCGATGACCTCGACAAACAGATCAAGGGCACGTTCAAATCCTGCGACATGGAACCCGTGCGCGCCACCACCGGCGCCAACCTGCTGGAGCTGATCGAGCATAAAACGCCGCTGATCACCACCATCATCAATAAGTTCGACACCGCGCTGCGCGGCAGTGTGCAGCCCGACGACGACGCGAACATCTTCGTTCTGGTCGATGAAAGCCACCGCACTCAGACTGGCAAGCTAGGCGGGCACAGCCAGTTTGCCACCAAGATGCGGCGCCTGATCACCAATGCCTGCTACCTCGGCTTCACCGGCACGCCACTGCTGAAGAAGGACAAGAACACGCTTTCGACTTTCGGCGGCCTGATCCACAAATATGGCATCAACGAGGCCGTGGCCGACGAAGCGGTTGTGCCGCTGCTGTATGAAGGCCGCATGGTCGAGCAGCAGATTTCCGGCACCGTGATCGACAAGTGGTTCGAAAAGATCAGCGAGGGGCTGACCAATCAGCAAAAGGCCGACTTGAAACGGAAATTCTCACGCATGGACGCGCTGGCCAAAACGGGCCAGGCGATCCGGGCCAAAGCCTATGACATTTCGGAACACTACCGCCAGCACTGGCAGGGAACCGGTTTCAAGGCGCAGCTGGTTGCGCCGTCAAAGGCTGCGGCGATCCGATTCAAAGAGATGCTGGACGATATCGGCCATGTCGCCAGCGAGATCATCATGTCGCCCCCCAACGACAACGAGGGCAACGAGGAGGTCGACAAGGAATCGAAGGATCTGGTCCGCAAGTTCTGGGATCAGCAGATGGCCCAGTACAAGACCGAGGAGGAATACAACCGGCAGATCATCGATGCCTTCAAGGGATCAGGCGATCCGGAAATCCTGATTGTCGTGTCAAAGCTGCTGACAGGCTTCGATGCGCCGCGCAACACGGTACTCTATGTCTGCAAGCCGCTGAAAGAGCACAATCTGCTTCAGGCGATCGCGCGCGTGAACCGTCTGTTTGAAGAAAATGGCGTTGAGAAGCAGTTCGGCTTCATCATCGATTATGAAGGGCTGCTGGGCGAGTTGGACAATGCGCTGACCACGTACAGCGCGTTTGATGGCTATGACGACGGCGATCTGGCGGGCACCGTGCATGATGTGCGTGAGGAGATCCGCCGGCTGCCGCAATTGCATGATCAGCTTTGGGATTTGTTCAAATCCGTCCGCAACAAGAAGGACATGGAGGAATTCGAGCGCTTCCTGGCCGATGAGGCGATCCGGCACGATTTCTATGAGCGGCTGAAGGCCTATGGACGGTGCCTGCATATCGCCATGTCGTCGGACAAGTTCCTCGATGTGTTTGACGAGATCAAGGCCGACGCCATGAAGCGTGATTGGAAGCGGTTTTCGGAACTGCGGCGCTCGGTCCAGCTGCGCTATCAGGAAATCGTCGACATCAAGGAATTCGAGCCGAAGATCCAGAAGCTGCTCGACGATCATGTCGTGGCCTTGCCCGCCGAGACGATCATCGAGGTGGTGAACATCAACGATCCTGAGGCGCTGAAAGCCGTGGTCGAGGAAAACGGGGTGTCGGAAGGCTCAAAGGCGGACCGGATCGCCAGCGCGACCCGCCGCACCATCACCGAGAAAATGGACGAAGACCCGGCATTTTACCGCCAGTTCTCAGACCTGCTGGAAGAGACGATCCGCGCCTATCGCGAAAGACGGCTATCGGAGCGCGAATATCTGGGCAATGTCGTCGATCTGGCTAGCAAGGTGGCGCGCAAAGATCGTGGCCGCCATGTGCCCGATGTAGTGAAGGGTGATGACGACGGACAGGCTTTTTTCGGCCTGCTCGACGGCCAATTGTCTAGCGAGGCTGGTGAGGCAATCGATCAGGACACCGCGGCGCAAGTGGCCATCGATATCATCGCGATCGTCAGAGCCCATCACATCGTTGGCGTTTGGACCAATGATGTGGCGCAGAACAACATGCGCAACGCGATCGACGACTATTTCTTCGACGTGTTGCGCGACGAAAAGGGCATCGGCGTTCCCGTCGAAAAGCTTGATGATCTGGAGCAAAAGATTCTCGACCTCGCCCGGGCGCGCTTTCCGTGACCGAAGAACCCGTGCTCAATGTTGAATACGGTGCCACCCGCATCGAGTGTCGCGTCGTCCGCCGGGCCCGCAAGACCCTGGAAATCGCGGTGGAACCCGACATGTCGGTGGTCATCGCCGCACCGATGGACGCGACCGCTGAGGCGATCGAGGCGAAAGTCCGCAAGCGCGCGGCGTGGATCATCCGTCAGCAACGCTTCTTCACGCAATTCATGCCAAGGATGCCTCAGCGCCAGTTCGTCGCGGGGGAAACCCACCGGTACCTAGGGCGCCAATACCGGCTGAAAGTCGTGCCCCATGTCCAACAAGGAGTGAAATTGAATCGCGGCTTCATCGTCGTCCAGACCCATCGACCATTTAGTCCGGATGCCACCCGCGAACTAGTCGAGGGCTGGTATAAAGACAGGGCGCACACAAAGTTTGCTGAGCGTATCGACGTCAATCTCCAGCGATTCTCTGACAGCGAATCTCGTCGCCCCAAAGGCGTGATTATCCGGCAAATGAAGCAGCGGTGGGGCTCAATGTCACCGGGCTGTCGCCTGATGCTGAACCGCCGGCTGATCGAGGCGCCGGTGGACGCGATCGATTACGTCATCACGCACGAGCTTTGCCATGTGACCGAAGCGCACCACGGGCAGGCGTTCTACGATCTTCTGGCAAGAGTGTTACCGGACTGGGAGCGACGCAAGCAGAGGCTGGAGCAGGCAATGGCGTGAAGAGAGATAGGGCTATGTGCATTGCCGCCCTCAAAGTGGTCATTCGGGCTCCTTGGTCTGGACATCGGAACCCGCCATACGTTCACACTGGCCGCTGCTCTGCTGAAGGAGGTGGTCTGGGACTCTTCTGCCTTTCGCGAGTGATGTGACGAACGGGATTATGCTGAAAGCAGACGTTGACCCAGCTTGGGCAAAGGAGTTTATCAGACATAGATGGACGGCATGGCGAAGCGCACGAAGCTGATCACACCGGAGGTGGAAACGGCGTACTTGCGCATGTTCGCGGAAAGCTATGCACGCAACCGGCGGCTGATGAACGCGCAGCGCTTCAACGCCGGGCAATTGACCATGAATCTTGTGAAGGCGCCGGACGATCCGGGAGAGGGCGAGCCGGCCTTCCAAGACGATCTGGCGCGATTTGGGGACGGGTTACGCGCTGCGGAGATTCCGTACCACCAGACTGCGATCGCGATGGATTCCGTGGATGCCCACGGTTTTACATTGCCCGAGTTCGTCGTCGCGATGCAGGCGCTGGGACCGCCGGCGATCACGGCCATCGCCGGATATGCCGTTGCATGGATGCAGTCCCGCAAGGGGCGCAGCATTCGCATCGCCATCGGGGATGTAGAGGTCGAAGCATCGACGCTGGATCAAGTCGAGCATGCGCTGCAGAAGGCCTTGACGCTCAGAGATCGCCAAACGGTCGGTGCAGCGGCACCTTCGACCTCGAACCACACCCATCACGACGAGGGCGAGTTGACCATGTCAATCGAAGACGACGAAATCAGAGGGGTACTGCTGAAGCATTTCCACAACCTGCGGCATAGCAATGGTGGGTGGGTGCCGATCTCTGAAACCGTTCTCGCACCCCATCCGGTTGAGCTGCGAGTTATCGGGAGTGTGTGCCAGCAGCTTGCCGACATAGGCCTCATCGATTGGAAGGCGCTTGCAGGCGACGGGGGCATTGCGGCCGGAATGGCCAAGATCACGGGCAAGGGAGTGGCGGCGGTTGAACGCCGCGGCTCTTCGGAAATCTCTATCCGCTTTCCGTCGAACGATGGTTCCGCGCGAGACTCTCGGGCGAGCGAACCGCAATATACGCCGGAGGCAGCAAGCGCGGTCTATGCTGCGATCGAGGGTTTGGTTGCTGCCGGCAAGCGTGCCTATGCCCATAGTGTCCCGCTAGAGGCCCAAAACATTCTGCTCAAGCACTTTGGTGGAAGGCTCCGACCGGCCGAGGCGTCGGATCAAATAAAGGCGGCCATCGTCGGATTGGCGGAGAGCGATAAGATCGAGATCCATCCAGAGCCGCGCAAGGATTGGCTGATTTTGGAGCGCGAAATTTTGGAGGAAATCGTTGTGCCAGAAGTCAGTAGGAAAATATTTGTGGTTCACGGTCGGGACGACGCGGCAAAGAACGAAGTTTCCCTGTTTCTCGGAGCGATCGGATTGGAACCGATCATTCTGCATATGCGCCCCAACGGGGGGCGGCACTTGCTCACCAAATTTCGGGAAGAGGCCGATGGCGCCGATTTCGCAGTGGTGCTGATGACGCCCGATGATGAAGGTGGCCTAGCGGGTGTCGCTGATCGGAAGCCCAGAGCGCGGCAAAATGTCGTGCTCGAACTTGGATTTTTCCTCGGAAAGCTTGGGCCAGCCAACGTGGCCGCGCTCGTGAAAGATGATGTCGAAAAACCATCAGACTTTGACGGTATTG
Source organism: Novosphingobium sp. 1529 (assembly GCF_040544855.1). Taxonomy (NCBI): domain Bacteria; kingdom Pseudomonadati; phylum Pseudomonadota; class Alphaproteobacteria; order Sphingomonadales; family Sphingomonadaceae; genus Novosphingobium; species Novosphingobium sp. 1529. The sequence continues at coordinate 265,435 of NZ_JBEPKW010000004.1, read as the reverse complement.
CCTACATTCCCTTCGATGCCGGCGGGACCACCTGGAAGACACTGCTGGCTCGCGAGTTGCAGCACGCGAAGGTGCCATTTGATCTTGCGAAGGTTCTGACCGCATGAACCGGTTCTGTCGTAAGTTTTTCCCCAAGTCTGCTATCCGGATGGAAAGATGCTGATTTTCAAGGGTGTGTGATATTCAAGGGGCGGCATTTCGAAGGCTCGGTGATCATCTGTGCCGCAGTCGCCTTCATAACGGCCGTTCAGGCGCCTGAGTTCGTACTCTGCAAGCGGTCGTTTGTTTATCGATTTCGCAGCCTCCGGGAATGGCCTGGGATGGAGGTTAGCTGCTGTTCCCTTGCTCGGTCGCGAGCGCGTCGATAAGCCGTCGCGATGGAGACAGTTTTCGACCTTTGGTTCATCCGCCAATATGGTGATCGCGAGGACACAGAGCTTCATATCGGTATCTACGCATCGGAGGCAGATGCTCTCGCGGCGGTCGATGCTCTCAAGGGAAAACCGGGCTTCTGCGATTATCCCAACGGTTTTGAGGTCATACCTACAAAGCTTGGTATGACTGGCTGGCAAGATGGATTCGTCACGAACATCGGGCCGCCGCCGAAAGATGCGGCAGGTCAGGCGTTCGACCTCCCCGCGTGGCTCTAAGCAATGTCCGCAAGTGATGTCGTGGACGGCTCTCCATCCCCGCGGAGTCGATCTAATCTGCTCCGGTAGAATGGAGGAGAAGTGCCATGACGGACGTACATGTGGTCGGATTGGACATCGCGAAGTCGGTCTTCCAGCTGCACGGGCTGGATGAGGCTGGCACCATAGTTTTGCAGAAGCGACTGACACGAGCGAGGTTGCTGCCGTTTTTCGAAAAGTTATCGCCTTGCCTGGTCGGAATCGAGGCCTGCGCGACGTCGCATTATTGGGCTCGCGAGATCGCCAAATTTGGTCATGAGGTACGGCTGATGCCTGCTCAATATGTGAAGCCCTATGTGAAGCGCCAGAAGAACGACATGGCCGATGCCGAGGCGATCGCGGAGGCAGTGACGCGCCCCACCATGCGTTTCGTTGCGCCGAAAGCGCCCCAGGAGCAAAGCGCAATGATGCTGCACAAGGTGCGCCTGATGCTCAACCGTCAACTGGTGATGCTCACCAATGCCATTCGTGCGCACATGGCTGAGTTCGGGATCGCCGCGCCGGTGGGGCGCATCGGCGTAGACCGGCTGCTCAAGGTCATCGAGGATGGGACCGATGAACGTCTTCCTGCAGCAGCACGTCAGTGCCTGCAGATGCTTGTTGCCCAATTGAGCCTTGTGAAACAGCAGATCCTCGAAAACGATCGCCAAGTCCTCGGCCTGGCCCGTTCAACGGAGCTTGGTCGTCGTCTCATGGAAGTGCCCGGCATCGGGCCACTGGTAGCCTCGGCATTGATAGCATGCATCCCCGACCCGTCGGTATTCCGGTGCGGCCGTAACATGGCAGCGTGGATGGGCCTGGTGCCACGGCAAAACTCATCGGGCGGCAAGGAGCGGCTTGGCTCCATCACCAAGGCGGGCAATCGCTATCTGCGCCAGATGCTCTTCACGGGCGCCATGGCCGTGATCCGACGCGCGATGCAGAGCACGCGCCGCACATGGCTCGTACGTCTACTTGAGCGCCGTAAGCCGAAGGTTGCTGCCATCGCACTGGCAAACAAGAACGCTCGGATCGCATGGGCCATGATGATGCGCGGAGACCGCTGTCGCGAGCCGATGGCTATCGCCGCATGATACCGCGCGGCTGAAGGCTGCGCTTCGAGGTTGGAAAGGGCAAAGGAGCTATTGCACAAAAGCCGGTCGACACCGCCGGATCAGACCACCCTACTACGCCCAAGCACTCCGAGTGCGAGCAAGTGATCAGGGATCCGGTCCGCGGAAGGCATTATGGCCAGCGGCAACGACAGCCGCATCAAAGGTCGGACACATGGCCGCACCGACCACCAAGTGCACACGCCCAAACCCCTTGCCAACGGAGAGCCGTCCACACATGGGCGCGAGCTGTCATTTTGATCATCGCCTCGTCCTCCGCCACGATCGCCGCGATAGGCGACGTTCGCGGCCCCATCCTATATCGCCGATACCGGACATCTATTCAGGTGCTGTAAAAGCCCGCCGTCATCATTGACACTCCAGGCCCACGATCTAGGCTTCGTTTGTAAATAGCCGTTCGGGAGTTGGGTGTATGGCAGGCACGTTGCGTGATCGCATCCGTCGCCGGGCGGGCAGCCCGGCGGTCCGCCTTTTGTTCGCCTGTTTTATCGGCCTTGCCCTTCTGATCCCGCTCATGATGGTGAAAGGGCTGGTGAGCGATCGCCAACAGCAGGCGCAGACCGCGCGGGAAGCGATCACCGCAGGCTGGGGCGGTGCGCAGGTGCTGGCGGGCCCGGTGCTGGTGGTGCCTTTCCGCACCACCCAGGTCGAGAACGTGACCGACAATGGCAAGCCTGTGACGCGGGTGAGCGAGGTTGAGAAGCTGGTCTATATCTCGCCCGTCGACCACCAAATACGCACCATGGTCACGCCTGAGGCGCGAGCTAAATCGATCTATCGCACCGTGGTTTTCACCGCTCAGGTCGCAGGGCATGCCACATTCCAGCTTCCCGATGATCTGGCGCATTTTTCGATCACGCGTGAGCGTTTGATGTGGGACCGCGCGGAATTGCGCATGGGGGTTTCTGATGCACGCGGGCTGATCGGCACGGCAAAACTAGTGGCTGGCGGCAAAGCGCTGGAGGTGCAGCCAGGGCACGGCCCGGGGTCAACCAGCGGACAGGGCTATTTCGCCTTTGCCCCGTGGGATGGCAAGGGCTCGCTCAGCGTTGACTATGCGTTTGGCGTGCGCGGCAGCCAGTCGCTATCGCTGGTGCCGCGTGGCGGGGCCACGCGCTGGACGGTCACCGCACCTTGGCCTAGCCCCAGTTTCATTGGCGGCTTCCTTCCGGTGAGCCGCAGCGTGACCGGCACAGACTTTTCCGCCGAATGGCAGGTGGGCAAGCTGGCGCTCGGCCAACCGCCGCTGGGCATGGAAGAGCCGGGGCTGGCATTGGTGGAGGCGCCGCAAAACAGGTTCGGCTTTGCCGAGGCTATTCAGGCGGCGGACGTCAAATCGTCCTCCGGCGACAGCGCCGCCGGAAGCGCCAGCGAGCAAATTTCGGGCAACAGCCAGACGGTGGGTGTGGCGCTGATCGAGCCGGTCAACCTCTATGCCAAAGTGGATCGCAGCGTGAAATATGGCGCGCTGTTCATCCTCTTCACCTTCCTCACCTATTTCCTGTTCGAGGTCGTGGCCAAGGTGCGCGTTGCCTCGGCGGAATACTTGCTGGTGGGCGCGGGGTTGGTGCTGTTTTTCGCCATGCTGCTGGGTTTTGCCGAGGTGATCGGCTTTTCCTGGGCCTATCTGGTGGCAGGCGCCGCGATGATCGGGCTGCTCACCGCCTACAGCGCGGCCGTGCTGGACAGTTGGCGGCGTGCCCGTCTGGTTGGCGCAGTGCTGACCGCCCTGTTCGCGGGGATATACGCCTTGCTCAGCTTGGAAGCCTGGTCCTTGGTGATCGGTTCGGTGGTGCTCTTCATCGCGCTGGCCGGGACGATGTATGCCACGCGGCGGCTGGATTGGGGAGCGTCAGGCGACGAAAGCGTGTAGAGCGGGGAGCATCATGGCGCCTTTTATTGCACGCAAACGCCCCAAAACTGGTCATTTTCGGCTCTAGAGGCTGTTATGAACCGGTCATCAACGAAATGGCCTGTTTACTCATGATCGTGGCGAAGGCGACAAGATGGAGGCCCGCGAGTGTCTCGGCATAGCGCTCGTAGTCCTTGACGAGCCTGCGGAAGCGCGTGGCCCATGCGAAGGATCGCTCGACAACCCAGCGGCGCGGCAGCAGAACGAAACCACGTTTGGCTTCGGGCAGTTTGACGATCTTGAGATCGATGCCGTGCCGGGCCGCGGCCTGAGCGGTGGATTGACCGGTGTATCCCTGATCGACCCAGGCTATTTCCACGCTGTCGTCGGTGACGGCCTGAATGGTTCGGGCCATGGTTTCGACCTCACCGCGATCCTGAGCGCTGGCAGATGTGACATGCAAGGCCAGCAGGTTGCCCAGCGTATCGACCGCAATATGCACCTTGGAGCCGTTCTTGCGCTTGGCTCCGTCATAACCACCGCGTTCGCCGCTTTCGGGCGTCGAGCGCAAGGTCCTGCTGTCGATGATCGCAGCGCTTGGCTCGGCCTTGCGTCCCGCCGCTAGGCGCAGCACCACGCGAAGATCGTCAATCAGCGCCTCGAAGCATCCCGCCGCCAGCCAGCGCTGCGTCTGCTGGTAAACGGCCGGCCACGGCGGCAGGTCGTTGGGCATCCATCGCCAAGGCGCGCCAGTCTTCACAATGTAGCGCAAGCCGTTGAACACCTCGCGCAGGCTGTGTTCGCGCTGCCCGACGTCCTCGGGCAAAAGCGTCAGATAGGGCGCCAGCAACGACCATTCTTCATCGCAGACGTCTGACGGGTAAGGCTTGCGGCGTTTCTCCATACAAGCCTTTGAATCTATTCAGACGCGCAAGTCCATAACAGCCTCTAGTTGATCACCTGCAAAACAGTCATTTGTTCAGGTCGTGCCGGGTGGACAAGCTTCGCCCGGTGGGCCGTTTAGGTCGAGGGCTCGGCGAGGTCGGACTCTGCAAGAGGCCCGCTTTTCAGCCGGTGGGGAGGCGCCAGGGCGATGGCCGGGCTTCCTCAGGCATCGCGTGCGCAGCGAAAGCCGATGTGGCTCGTCGGGCTGTCGATGGTGTGCGCGTGGCGCGCCGCCGGGCGGTACCGCTGGCAATAGGATGGCGCACATAGATGCGACCCGCCCTTCATCACCTTGCGGGGCGTCCTGATCGCCGGAGTCGCAGCGTCGACGCTCCTGGCGCGAAATCCGCCCCGGGGATTGTCGATGACGCAGCACGACGGCTTCTTGCGGGCGCGGCCGGCGTCCGGAAGGCTCCACCAGTCTTCACAGATTTCCCAGACGTTGCCGATCAGGTCGTAAAGGCCGTAGGGATTGGCGGGATAGGCCCGCACCGGGCTGGTTCGCACCCAGCCATCGTCAGCAGTGTTGGCAAAGGGGAACAGGCCCTGCCACGTGTTGGCCCGGTGCTCGCCACCCGGGGCCAGTTCGTCGCCCCAGGCATAGTCCGCGCCGTCCAGCGTGCCACGCGCCGCGAATTCGAATTCCGCCTCGGTCGGCAGCCGCTTGCCCGCCCAGGCGGCATAGGCTGCGGCATCCGGATAGCAAACCTGCACGACCGGATGATCCATGAGGTCGGCGATGCTGCTGTCGGGCCCGGTCGGATGCCTCCAGTCCGCGCCCTTGACCCAGCGCCACCATTGGCTTGCATCGTGCAGGTCGACCGGCACATCCGTCATCGTAAAAACCAGCGAACCTGCGACGGCGAGCGCCGGGTCCATGTCGGGATAGTCGCGGGGGTCGGGGGCTTGTTCTGCCACCGTGAGATAGCCGGTTTCCTGCACGAAGCGCGCGAACTGGGCATTGGTGACCGGTGTTTCATCCAGCCAGAAGGCAGAAACGTGCACGCGGCGCAAAGGCGCCTCTTCGGGATAGAATGTCTCCGATCCCATCGTGAAGATGCCTTCGGGAACCAAGATCATCGTATCGTGCCTGCCGTCCATCGGGTTCAGTCCTTGGCGCATCTTCGGACGCGGGTCAAACACGGTGCCGGCCCGTCCACAGACGGGCCGGCGTGCTGGCCGGATCAGAACTTCCGGCGCAGCGACAGCGACCATTCGCGCGGCGCTGCCACCGTTCCGGTCGTGATGCCGATCGGCAGGCGGGTCTTGTTCAAATAATAGAACTTGTCGCCGATATTGGTGACGGCCAGGGCAAGCGACCAGTTGTGCTCCTGCGACGTCCAGGTAACGCGGCCATTGACCAACGTGTAGCCTGGGACGTTCGACAGGGGATTATTGTCGATGTTGGTGAAGAACGAGGATTGATAGGCAACATCGACGCGCGGCGTGATGCTGCCGGCATCGCCGATCATCGCTTCGTACTGGATGCCAAGGCTGCCCTTCCACTTGGTGATGAAAGGCGCCTGCGAGGCCAGCGTGATGTTCGCGATCGTCGCCCCGTTGGCACCGATGCTCTTGAGCTTGAAATCGAGGTAGCTCAAACTCGCGTCGATGCTCAGCCCCCGCACCGGCGCCGCATGCAGTTCGGCCTCGAGGCCCTGCAGGCGGGCGTTGCCGGCGTTGGTGGGCGTCGAGTTCTGCGGGGTGATGACGACCCCGCCGACGACCGTCGGCGCGGTGTTCATGAAGATTATATCCTTGTAATCGTTCATGAAGCCCGAAAGGTTCAGCTGCACCCTCCGGTCGAGCAGATTGGTCTTCAAGCCCACTTCATAGGCCGAGAGCGTTTCCGGATTGAACGGCACCACCTGCTGCACGACGAACGGTCGCGGATTGACGCCGCCCCCGCGATAGCCGGTGGAGAACTGGGCATAGCCCATGATGTCCGACGTGAACTTGTAGCTTGCGTTGAGGCGATAATCGACGCGGCTCCGGGCGAAATGCCCGACGGCACCGTCGATCAGCCGCTGCGCGGTGTAGGACGTCTGGCTGATGTCGAAAGGATTTTGCCGCTCGTAATAGTAGTCCTTCTTGTCATCGGTGTATCGGATGCCACCGGTCAGGTCGAACTTGTCGGTTACGTGGAACACGCCATGCGCAAAGGCAGAAATGCTGCGCGACGGAATACGGTCATTCGAATAGAATACGGAGCCAAAAGGTGCACCTGGTGCAATGATGTTGCCGCCGACGATCGAGCTATTCGCCTTGTAGTAATAGGCGCCGAGCGTCCAATCGAGCCGGTTGTTGAAGCTGGAGGAATTGATCCTCAGCTCCTGCGTGAACTGGCGGTGGCCGTTGGTCACGGTGCTGGTGTTGATACCGAACGGCGTGCCATCGAAGTCCGTACCATAGCGCCCCGAAATGTCCTGGTAGGCGGTGATGGTCTTGATGGCCACATCGCCCAATTTCCAGTCGAGCGTCAGGGCAGCATCCCAAGTCCGCAGTCTGGTATTCGGCTGCCAGACCGTGGTCGGATGCGAACCGGCGGCGTCGGTGAACGCGGGAGTCTGGTAGGTGGAATAGTTGCTGTATTCGTTTGGCGGGGTGAGGAAGATCGACTGGTTGGCAATACCGGGCGTCAGAACCGGGGATACTGCAATTGCCACCAGCTTGGTCGCCGTGGGTTCGGAATCGTCGACAAGCCGGCTTCCGGAGACATTCACCTCGAGGTTGTCCGTGGCCAGCCAGCGCAGGGCGAGCCGGGCTGCCGTGTAATTGGTGCCCCCTTCGCGGCCGATTGCGCAATTGCCCGAGTTGCCCGCCTGGGAAGGCACGACCCCCGTATAGGCCGGGTTGCGGCACCCGAAATCATAGCGGGTCAGGTACCCATCCTGATGGCGGGTAACCCCGGAAATGCGTGCAAAGAGCTTGTCGTCCACCAACGTGAGATCGGCGCCACCACGCACATCCAGGCGATCACGGGAGCCGGTCGTGGCCTCGATGAAGCCACCGTTGGTTCCATTGGGCTTTTTCGTGTACAGCTTGACTGCGCCGCCGATAGAGTTCTTGCCGGCCAGCGTCCCCTGCGGCCCGCGCAGGATTTCCACGCGATCGAGATCGAGCAGGTCGAGCTGGGCACCAAACACCGCGCCCCGATAGACATCGTCGATATAGAGGCCAACGCCCGGTTCGTAGGCGAAGCTCGTGTCGGCCTGACCGATGCCGCGGATGAAGATCGCGGCACCCGGACCGAAGGCAGATCCGGTCGGCTTCAGCACCACGTTGGGCGAGCTGTTGCTGAGATCGGTGATCGTGTTGTAGCTGCGCGACAGCAGCGCATCGCCGCTCAGGGCGGTAATGGCGATCGGCGTATCCTGCAGCCTCTGGCCGCGAAACTGCGCGGTCACGACAATGTCGTTGATCGCAGGCGGTGCATCGGCTGCCGCTGCAGCAGACGCGCTGGCTTGCACCTTCGCATCGGCGGCCGCACCTGCGCTCGCCTGGGCCTGGGCCAGTGCCGGCAAGGCAAGCGCCAGCAGCGCGCAACCGCTCTTGAAAATCAGAGCCTTCATTTCAAAATCCCCTCAAGTTTGGTCGATTATTTTTTTAGATCGATATCGATGGAACGCAGTGTCGCATCGGCGAGCGCGCCCTTGCGCGCGCCCGGCATCAGTTCGGTAAGCCCCGCGCGACCCACATAGGCATTGCCGAACACCCGATAGAGCTTGGCAAGCGAACGCGAATCCACCGCCTTGCCGTCGACCGACAAAGTCAGCGTCGCGGCCTGTGCGCCGCCGGCGGGGTTGGCGGCAAAGCTCACGGTGATGTCGTGCAATCCGGGCTGAAGCGCCGCCTTGCCCGACAGTTCTTCACGCTCCTGTTCCCGGCCCGTCGGATTGTACAGGAAGACCGGAAAGCCGTTTTCGAGCGACAGGCCGTACCCTCCGAAAAGATCTCCCGCGATGAGGAGAGGCCCGCGCGCGGCGCTGCTGCCGACGGTCACATGCGCCGTCGCCGACCAGCCTTGCCTCACGCCGGGAAAGCTGTTGGCGGGATAGCGGGTATCGCCGGGATAATAGGTCAGATGGTCGCGCCCTGCCAGCAGGTCGGGACGGTTCGACGGGGCAAAGCGCGTCATCAGGTCGGCGCCCAGCGGATAGACGTGGTTGCGAACGGCCGCCTTGTCGAACTTCTTTTTCAGCTCTGCCAGTTTCGCCGGATATTGCGCAGAGACGTCGTTGGCCTGCGAATAATCATTGTTGAGGTCATAGAGCTCCCAGTGGAACTTGTTGGGGTCCACGGGCGCATGATGGCGTTCCCAGGGGGCAACTTCGGGTGTCGTCGAGGCAAGCCAGCCGTTGCTGTAATAGGAGCGGTTGCCCAGCATCTCGAAATACTGTTCGGTATGCCGGCTGGGTGCCGCCGCGTCGTTGAAAGTGTAGACCAGGCTGACGCCGTCCATCGGCTGTTGCTTCACGCCATCGACGGCCAGTGGAGCCTTAATCCCGACGGCTTCGTAGATGGTCGGGGCGATGTCGATCACGTGTCCGAACTGCGTGCGCAGGCCGGAGGATTTGATCCGCGCGGGCCAGCTGATCGCCAGGGCATCGCGCAAGCCGCCCAAGTGCGAGGCAACCTCCTTGCCCCACTGGAATGGCGTGTTGGTCGCCCATGCCCAGGGCGCGGGATAGTTCCCGAAGGCGAATGGCCCGCCATGATCCTGGATATTGCGCTCGACCTCCTTGTATGTCGGCTCGATGCCGTTCAGGCTCGCCAGCTCGTTGTTTGCGCCGTTGATGCTTTCGTCGCTCGCGCCGTTGTCGCCGTGGAGAAAGATGATCAGCGTATTGTCGAACTGGCCGCTTTCCTTCAGCCAGTCGATCACGCGCCCGATCTGATAATCGCTTTGTGCCAGCTGCGCCGCGGCAACTTCCATCATGCGCGAGGCGGCAGCCTGCTCCTCGCTGCTGAGGCTGTCCCAGGCGGGCATGGCCGCGGGCCGCGGGGTCAGGACCGCATTGGCCGGCACGATGCCCAACCGCTTCTGGCGCTCGAACGTCTGCTCGCGCAGCTTGTCCCAGCCCATTGCGAACTGGCCCTTGAAGCGCGCGATCCAGTCGGCGCTCACCTGGTGCGGCGAGTGCAACGTGCCCGGCGCCCAATAGGCGAAGAACGGACGGCCCGGCTGTACCGTGTGGTGGACCTGCATCCAGTGCAGCAGATGTTCGGCGAGGTCACGATCGAGATTGTAGCTCGCATCGTTGGCCGGCGGGTCTATCGGATTGCGGTTTTCGATCAGTTCCGGCGAGAATTGGTCCGCCATCGCGGCATTGAAACCATAGAAGTAATCGAAGCCCATGGCATTGGGCCAATGGTTGAACGGCCCGGTCGGCCCGGTTTCCCAGACCGGGGTATTGTGGTTCTTGCCGACCCATGCCGTGTCGTAGCCGTTCAGCTGGAGGACGCGGCCGATGGTCGCTGCGCTGTCGGGAATCACCGAGGTGTAGCCGAGCTGATCGGTGGCGAGGTTGCTGATCGCCCCGGATTCCACGGCGTGGTGGTTACGTCCGGTCAGCAAGGCAGCCCGGGTGGGCGAGCACATCGCGGTCGTGTGGAACGCGTTGTAGCGCAAGCCGCCGAGCGCAAGGCTGTCGAATACCGGGGTCGGGATGACACCGCCGAAACCGGTCGACGCCGAAAAGCCGACGTCGTCGGTCATGATCAGCAATACGTTAGGTGCCCGCGCCGGTGCGCTGGGTTGCTTGGGATAGTTTTTGAAACCATCGGATGTAGGCGCGGCAGTTGCTGGCACCCAAAGCCCTGCATTAACAACAAGACCAAAAGCCAGTGCCGTTTTCGCCACGCCTTTGATCGCCCTGGTCAGGCGCCGCTTCTTCATCCCGCTCTCCATGTCCGCCAGATTTTCTTGGCCGGAAGTTCCCGTGGAACCGATACTAGGGGCCGAAACGCCGGGGACATAAAATGCTGCGGCACATCTTGGTGCCACCCCCTCCGCTCGCATCGTCCTTGTTTGGAGATTTTGCGTAGCATTTTGTTGAACGGCAACGGGGCAACATGTTATCAGACCGTCAATTAAAAGGTTATCGGTAGGAGGAGAGGCGTGCCAACGCTCAGGCGACTGGAAGTGTTTTTGGAAGCCGCCGAGGACTGCAACTTCCGCAGGACCGCCGACCGCCTGGACATGAGCCAGGCCGGATTGAGTAACCATATCCTGTTGTTGGAAAAGGAACTGGGCTACCCCGTTTTCGAGCGGCGTCGCGGCAGATCGCCGGAACTCGCCCCTGCCGGAAAAGCACTGCTCGAGCAGGCAAGGGCGGCGCTGAACGCAGCAAGAGTCTTTCGGGGCAAGACGGCCGAACAGGAAGGAGAAGGCGGAAAAATCCGGTTCGACGTAACGATACGAAACTATGTCCTGCGGCATTCCATCATGCCTGCACTACCGCCATTTCTTGACCGGCATCCCAATATCGACATCGAATTCGACATCGTCGACAAGACCACCGACATCATCGCCAGGGTGGGGTCGGGTAAAAGTCATTTCGGCGTCTATCGCGGCCATTCGCCGGGGTCCGACAGCAAGATCCGTTCCATCGTCCTTGGCAGTTCGGGAACGTATCTGTTTGCTTCTCCCGAGCTAGCGCAGCGCGCTCGCGATGGCGTCCCCTTGGACGAACTGCCTTTCATGCTGCCGAAGAAAGACACGGAAATGGGCACCGCGATCGAGCGAACCCTGGCAGAGAACGGCATCGTCCCCAAGCTCGTGACGGCACGGTCGCAGTTCCCCGAGACGCTGGGGGAGTGGGTTGCCGAAGGCCGGGGCATCAGCTTGCTGTTCATGGGGCACATGCAACGCTATCTGTCGGCGGGCAGCGTCGCCGTGATCAGTCCGCCGATCGGACACTGGAACAACATCCTGATCACTTCCTTGGAAGAACGCAGCCCGCATCTCCAGACAATGATCGCGTTTTTTCGCGATGCATTCGCCGCTTCCGAACAGATCGGCCCGACCGAATCCTGACTCCGGGATTGCCGCCCTGGCCCCCTCGTTTACCCGGTAAATGAGGAGAGGAGGCGAGGCCGCAATTTGCTTGCCTATTTCGGTGGTGCTTGCAGCGTGACGCTCAGCCCCTGAATCTCGCAATCGCACGTGTCCGGGATCGTCGGCAGCGCAGGATTGTAGCTGAACGGGGCGATGCCGTTCCGGCCGACATAGGCGTCGCCATGGCCGCGCACCTTGAGCGACGTGCGGGCCTGATCGACTTGGCTGCCATCGACGCGCAATTGCAGGACGGTCGCGCCCGCCTCGGCCGCAAAGTGAAGCTCGATCTGGTGCGTTCCGGCTTTCAGCGCCTGAGCACTCCTCAAGACGACGAAGTTCCGTTCGTCGCCAACGCTGTAGAGGTAGGCAGGCCGGCCTTCGTCGAGCAGAAGCGCCTGTCCGCCGAAATGGTCGCCCTGGACCAGGATAGGGCCGCTATCCCGGCCTCCTGCCGTGGCCACGGTGGCCGCGATGGTCCAGCCGGGTCCGATTGCCGGGAACGAGGAGGCCGGATAGCGGGTGTCACCCGGCTCGTACCGGAAGGTCGTTCGATTGGCGACAAGAGAGGGGCGCAGGGTGGGGCTCATGCGCTCCAGCAGCTTGGCATCGAGTGGCAGGACGTGATTTTGCCTCGCCGCGCGGTCGAAAGCCGCCTTCAGTTCGGCCAGCTTGCCGGGAAACTGCGCCGAGACATCGCGCGATTGCGACCAGTCACGGTGCAAGTCATAGAGCGCCCACTTGAAAGTCTTCGGGTCGACAGTGCCGGCGGCTGACCACGGCATGTTGCCGGGTAGCGTCGAGGCCATCCACCCATCCTTGTAATAGGCGCGATTGCCCAGCATCTCGAAGTATTGCTCGCGATGGCGGGAGGCGGCGTCGGCGTGGTCGAACGTATAGACCATGCTTGTGCCGTCGATCGGCTGTTGCTTCACCCCATCGACCGAGGCGGGCGCCTTGATCCCTGCGGCTTCGTAGATGGTGGGCGCGATGTCGACGACATGCGTGAACTGGGTGCGGATCTGCCCTATCTGCTTGATCCTCGCCGGCCAACTGACGACCATGCCGTCGCGCAAGCCACCTAGATGCGAGGCAACGCGCTTGCCCCACTGGAACGGCGCGTTCGTCGCCCATGCCCAGCCTGCCGGGTAGTTGCCGAACGAGGCAGGACCACCATGCTGATCGGAATCGCGCGCCATGTCGGCGTCCTTGGCCTCCATGCCGACGATGGTCAGCAATTCTTGGTGCGAACCGCGATAATCTTCCATGCTCGCACCATTGTCGCCCTGGATATAGACGACCATGGTGTTCTCCAACTGGCCGGAGGCGCGCAGCGCATCGATGATCCGGCCGGTCTGGGCATCGAAATAGGCCAGTTGGGCCGCGGCGACCTCCATCATCCTGGCATAGGTGCGCTGCATGTCGGGGCTCAGGTCGTTCCAGGCCGGCAGTCCCTCGGGCCGGGCATTCAGGACGGCGTCGGTCGGAACCATGCCCATTTTCTTCTGCCGCGCGAACGTTTCCTCGCGCAGCTTGTCCCATCCCTGATCGAACTGGCCCTTGAAGCGGGCGATCCACTCCGTCGGCGCCATATGCGGCGCGTGCATCGATCCCGTGGCCAGATAGGCAAAGAAGGGATGATCGGGCCGAAGGGTGTGCTGCATGTCGATCCAGTGGATCGCATGGTCCGCCAGATCACGGTCGAGGATGTAACCGGGCTGGTGCGGCGGCCGCACCGGATTGCGGTTTTCGATCAGCGCAGGGTTGAACTGGTCTGCGTACGGCGCATTGAAGCCATAGAAATAGTCGAAGCCCCAGGCGTTGGGCCAGTTGTCGAACGGGCCCATGGGTCCGTTCTCCCAGACCGGCGTGTTGTGGTTTTTGCCGAAGAACGCCGTGTCGTAGCCGTTCATCTTCAAGACCCGGCTTATCATCGCCGCACTTTTGGGAATGACCGAGGTGTAGCCCGCATCGTCGAGCGAGACGTCGGAGATGGACCCGCTGGCAACCGCATGGTGATTGCGACCGGTCAGCAGGGCGGCACGCGTGGGCGAACACATCGCGGTCGTGTGGAACGCGTTGTAGCGCAGGCCCTGCGCCGCCAGAGCGTCGAAGGTGGGCGTCGGGATGGGTCCTCCGAAGGTGGACGCGGCACCGAAGCCCACGTCGTCGGCAAGGATCAGCAGGACGTTGGGTGCCTGCGGCGAAGCCTGTGGGGGCTTGGGATAGGCATGCCAATCCGGCCCGGCCGGCGCGGCCAGCCCCGCGACCGGAAGCGCCAGCGCCGCAAAAGCTGCAGAGGCCAGCAGCATGGCCCCGCCCACCACGCGGCGCCTGTGGGGACCAGGGCGACGGGAAATCGGTGTTCGCATGGTCATCTCACATCCCCGACTGGTCACGAACCGCCTGGCGCAGGAAGCAGTAGTTGGCAACCTCGTCCTTGGCCGAGAACGACATGGTGACGGTCGCCGGGCAGGACGACGGCATCTTGAGCGGGAATTCCTCGATCGGGTCCTGCATCAAATTATAGAATTCGCAGGATTTCTTGCCCGACTTCTCGATGCACAACACCTTGAACGTGGCATTCTTGACTGCCACCTGCTGCTCCAGCACCGGCCCGGGCCGCCCTTCGGGCGTGATCGACGGGATGGCGGTTTCGGATACGACGTAGCCATAGACCGGGTCGCGCACGGCCTTACTGCGATCGAACAGGATCGGCGTCAGCGAGCGCGCGTCGACCTCGACCATTCCCGTCCCCTCGCGGTTCGACACGGTCTTGGGCACGGGCACGTGGGCGAGATCGAGGATGGTGGAGAACATGTCGGTGGTATGCACCACCGCGTCGCTCGTGCCGGGCTTGATGCCTGGCCCACGGACGAACACCGGCACGCGCGTCCCGCTCTCGTAGCCGGTTCCCTTTCCACGCCCCTCGCGCTTTATGTACATGTTGTCGATGAAGTTGATATTGGGCTTGCCGTACATCGGCGTGCCGTTGTCCCCCAGGATGATGACGTAAGTGTTGGGATCGATGGTATCCAGTGCGTCGAGCAGCTTGCCAACGGCGGTGTCCATCGAATTGATCATCGCCCGGTTGAGCGCCGGGGCCGAACAATGGCCCAGGTTGGTGGTGCCGAATTGCCCGCCGCAGGCTTTCATTTCGTCCTGGCTGGCCTTGTCCAGCATGTCGACATTGGGAACGAACGTCGGCGGATGACTTTGTCCGGCGGTGATGTGCGAGAGATTGAAGGCGAACCACGCAAACCAGGGTTTGCCGGCTCCCTGCTGCTGCTTCATCCAAGCGATGGCGTCGGTCACTTTGATGACGGGCGCATACGTCGTGGGCGCGACGCCGGACAGCGCGCGCACGGGCACCTTTTCGGTCCGCCATTGGTCTGGCGGTGTGGTCTCGTCCTGGACCTGGTAGTCATAGTCCCAGTAGTCGTTGATCGCGCCGTTCAGATTGCCGCGGAACAGATCGAACGAGGCCTCCTTGGGTTTGAGCCCGGGATAGAGATTGAGCCCCGCCATGTGCCATTTGCCGAAGATCGCCGTGCTGTACCCTGCGGCCTTCAGGTCCTGGGCAAGCGAATGGTGATGCTGCGTCAGATAGTTATTGTAATCGCGCACACCGGTCTTGTTGGCATTGAGGCCCGTCAGCATGGACGCCCGCGTGGGCGAGCAAAACGGGTGCGCCCAGGCCTCGCGAAATGCCAGTCCCTGGGCGGCAAATCGGTCGAGAACCGGGGTCGACGCAGGCTTGCCGTCGATCAGGCGATAATTCGGATCCTTGAGGCCCTGCGCGCCATACCGCTGCTTCAATTGCCTGATCAGGCCCGGATAGGCATCGCTGGCCGCATCGATGCCGACATCATCCAGCACGATCAGCAGGACATTGGGGTGGCCTGCTGGCTTTTTGGCAGCCATCGCGCTTTGCGGCACGAGACCAAAGCTGGCCATCGCAATAGAAGCTGCCGAGGCGAGCGCGAGACGAAGCTTTGACCGAACGCGCATGCGCAATCTCCCGTTCTACCGTTTTTGTCTTGCAATTTTCGATGAAAATTCAGGCGAGAAGTCAGGGAGGTCCGAATCAAAAGCAAGAGATCGTCTGGTTATTGAACTAATAACTCATAACTTATCACTGATACGGATAACTGAATTTTGCGAAGGTCGTTGAGGACATAGCGTTGGCATCCCTCTAAACAACGCCAAGGGAGAACAAATATAGAACTCGCCCTCCGGTTAGGGGCTCTTCGCAGAGGTTGAGGGTTTTCGGCCCGGTGTCTTCCGCAGCTCGGTCCCACAGAAAATCACCAGAGAAGGCGATGTGCTCCCAACTGACGGCGGAAGTGTGGACCAAAAGGTTGTGGGGCACAACCTCACCAGCGTTGCGCAGGTGGCGAGCCGCCGTGTCGAGATACAGGATATTCCCATAGACTATGGCGGCGATGACGAGGTTCCAGCCGGAGGCGCGGTACTGCTGGGCCTCGTAGGTTCGGTCGAGAACGCGACCCTGGTGGAAAGTATGGATTGCCAGCGATCACGAACCAATTCTGACCGTGGTGAACGAAGGTCGGTTAAGGCCAGTTGGCCATCCCAAGCCGACTTACCGGACCGTCTCCAATCCCGGACTTAATCAGACCCGCCCCTACTTTTGCGGCCCGCCCACCGAGATCGAGCAGCTCACGCCCTTGCCGACCTTCGCTGCACGCTGCTGGCAGGCCTCCAGCGCCTTAGCGTTGCTCGCCCAAACGCTGGCGGCTCCCCGCAACGCCTGCCACCTCTGCGGATCGGACACCTGCAGCATCCGCTCCCCCGCCGCCCAGCCATCGCGCTGGAGAAGGCCGGCCGCACGCTCCTCCGGCCAGTGCCAGACTTCTGGCACCGCCCGGTCAACGAAGTCCGGAACAGCCCAACCCAGCAGGAAGCCCGCCATCACGCCGATGGCCGCTGCGACACCCAGCCAACGCAGTTGCTGAAGCCCCCTCAGGATGGATTGCACGGTGTCGTTGATCGTGAGGACGGTGCGATCCAGGTCGATCCGCGCAGCGCCGAAGTGCTGTCGTTCAACCTCAGTTGCCCTGGCCGTGGCATGATAGATCTGGCCGGCAATGGTCTCGGGCGTCAGCTGCAGCGCGGGGCTGCTGGCCAGCGTCTCGAGCGCGGCGGCTGCGTCGTCCTGGCAGGCATGGATGCGGGCTAGGTCCTGGGTGTAATCGCGGCTGTGCAGTTCCTGCTGCCTGGCGGCAAAGCCTTCGACAGCGGCAATGAGGACCGCAAGCTTGTGGGTCATCGCCTCGAACGCCACTTCCGGACGATCGAGGTCGGCCTGGGCGTTTGCGCGGTTAGCGGATTTGTTGGTCATAGCCCCATCCCCCGATCGCGCCCACGATCGAGCGAGTGGGTCAGCTGCTGGGCGATGGACCTGGTCCTGGCCGCTTCGCTGATGTCATGGCCACTGACGCCCGGCGACCATTCCCGCGACCATTGCTTGCCGATCAGCTGGTTGCCACGCTTGCTGAGGGCGCTGCCAAGCGCCGGGTCCTTCTCCAGCCCCTTGGCCATGGCGCGCATCTGGCCTTCGACCTGCTGCTGCGCTTCGCGGTTGCTGCTGCCGGTGAGACGGCCGCGCTGAGCCTGCAACTGCTGCCAGGACTCGACGAAACGATCGGCGCGCAATTCGGGATTGGCGCGGATCTTGGCTTCGAGCTTCATGGCGCCGATGGAATTGGCGGTGCGGCCGATGGAGGCCTCGACCATGAGGCTCGGATTACGCTGGAAGGCGGTGTAGAGATCGCGCGCGCTGCCGCCAGGCAGCGCGTCGAGCGCCTGGGCGGCGCGGGCCTGCGCGGTCTTCTGGTATTCGAGCGCGGGGAGCTGCTGTCTGGTCATGCGGTCGATCTCCGCAGTGGCGCGGGCATAGCGCTCGACCGCCTGGTCGAGGCTCGGCCTTGCTTCGATGTGCTGCGTCGCTGCCAAGGCTGGCTTGGTGTGGTCGCGCTGTGCCTGCTGGTCCTGGGTCGGCGGCCTGGCAAAGCTGGGCACGCTGAGCCGCAGCCCGGCAAAGCGACCCTGCTTGCGCTCGGGTTCTGCTTTGGCTGGTGGCTGCAGGGCCGGCTCCGCTTTGCGTTCGTGTGCTTGACCGGCATAATCCCGCACCATGTCCTTGGACCGGTCGCGCGATAGCCGCGCGGCCAACCGCTCGCGATAAGCAAAGTCGGTCCTGGCATAATGCAGCTCGACATGATCGCGATGCCGCGAGAGCGCGACATAGGCGCCATGGCGATCAAGCCCTGGCGTGGCCAGGACATGGACCCGGTCGAGCGTCGCCCCTTGCGCCTTGTGCACCGTGGCGGCGTAGCCGTGGGTGAGGTCGGCATAGTCCTTGTGGTCGAACGCCACGGCGCGGCCATCGTCGAGCCGCACCGCCATGCCGGTGCGATCAACCCGCTCGATGGTGCCCAGCATGCCATTCTTCACACCCAGTTCGCGTTCGTTGCGCAGGAACATGATGCGGTCCTGCTCGGCAAACAAGCGCATGCCACGGGTGGTCTCGACCGCGACATCGGTGCCCAGCGTGCCATGATCGCGCAGGCGATCCCGGGCCTGCGCATTCAGTTCATCGCATTCTGCATTGGTGTGGGTGAGAATAAGCCGGCTGGCCTCGGGATGGGCCTGCCGATCGGCATCCCAGCGCTCGATCAGCGCATCGCGCGCCGATTCGCGGGTGCGTGATTCGACCACCAGACCGGCGGCGTGATAGGCTTCGATGGCTTCGCCCGTCCGGCCGGTGGCTAGCTGCCGCGTGGCATCGCGCTGCCATTCCTCGGCCTGCCGCCGCACTTCGGTGATCTCGACGGCGCCATGCCGCTCGGCCAAGCTACGGAAGGCCGCGCCGGCTTCGATCGCCTGGAGCTGCTGCGGATCGCCAACCAGCACGACCTTGGCGCCCTGTTGCTGGGCCGTGCTGATCACCCTTTCCATCTGGCGCGTGCCGATCATCCCGGCTTCATCGATCACCAGGATGGAATTGGGTTCAAGGGTCTCGCGTCCCTGCGCCCACTGGTGCTCGAGACTGGCAATGGTGCGCGAGGCAATGCCCGAGCCGTTCTCCAGGTTCTCGGCAGCAATACCGGACAGGGCAATGCCGCGCACATCGTAGCCGGCTTTCTGCCAGGCTTCGCGCGCCACACCGAGCATCGCGCTCTTGCCGGTGCCGGCATAGCCGATCACGCTGGCAATACCGCTACCGCCGGCGACATGCGCGAGCGCATGGCGCTGCTCGACCGACAGCATCAGGCCACGCGCTTCAGCGCGATCCAGCGCCGCCGCCAGATGACGCGCTGGCACGCCATGATGGCGCTCCGCGTCGAGCCTGGCCGTGGCCTTCTCGAGCCGCTGTTCGGTCTCGAGCATGGCGCGCGAAGTGAAGCGCTCTTCGCCGCGTCCATCTGGCCCCAAGCGCACCAGATCGGGCGAACCGCGCACCGCCGCCTGCACGGCGTCGAACTGGTCCTTTCCCTCGCTGTGCCGGTGCACGAAAGTGGCAAGATCGCGGGACGTGAAGGTCGCTTGTTGATGGGTGATGGCATCGAGCGCGATGCCGGGGTTTTCGAGGATCTTCTCGCCATTGCTCCTGGCGATGGCAAAATGCTCTTCCAGCCGCTCGCGGACCAAGCCTTCCTGCGCCATGCGCGCAGCGGCCGGGCCGATCTTGTTCTGCGGCTCGAGAGCGATGCCCTGGGCCTCCAGGCTGCGGTGATCGATCCGCGCGTCGATATCGAGCTGGGCGAGCCGGCCATTGACATGCTCGGCCCAGGCTTCGCGCCAGTGGTTCAAGAGCTCGGTCTTGTTCCACTCGCGCACCTTGGCGCCGAACCCATCCGCACCAACTTCGCGCATGCCCAGCATCACATGGGCATGCGGCTTGGCCAGGCCGTCTGCCCCCACATCCCAATGCACATTGAGATCGGCAACCATGCCCCGGTCGACAAACTCCTTCTGCACAAAGTCCCGCGCCAGTTGGATGCCATCGGCCTGGCTCATCTCGCGCGGAATGGCGAACTCGATTTCGCGCGCCAGCTGCGCGTCCTTGCGCACCTCCACCGCTTCGACAGCGTTCCACAGCTTCGCCCGATTGCGCCACTCTTCTGGCGCGCCATCGGGCAGCATGACTTCGCTGTGCACGACGCCGGTCTTGTTGGAAAAATCGTGGTGCCGATCGAGCCGCTCGTCATAGAGCCGATCGGCCGAGCGATAGGCGGCGGCGGCCACGGCGCTCGAGCCGCCACCGCGCGAAACAACTTTGGCCGAGAAGTGGTAGATCGCCATGGCGATCGTCTAGTTACGCCTAAAAGCGCACGTCGGCACGACGTATAAGCGCGCCCTCAAAAGATTTCATCATTCTCGGGACGGCGGAATCCCATGAGGTTTCAGGGAATTGGCATTGATCGTCAAGGCCGATAACTGGAAGGCCTCGCAGCGCAACAGACTGCCGTCACAGGACACCAGACATGCGCAAGCCCCGCAACTATGACGAGGACCTCAAGGCGCTTACCGCCAAGGCCAGGCAACTCAAGGCACGCAAGCAGGGCCAGCTCGGCGAACTGGTCGAAGCGACCGGCGCCGACAACCTCACCATCGAGGAGCTGGCCGGCGCGCTGCTGTCGATTGCCGCCATCACCGATCCGCAACGACGGGAGGCATGGCGCAAACGCGGCGCCGCGTTCTTTTCTGGCGAGCGGGCCGAGCAGGCGTCTGGCCCACACGCTGGCGACAACGCGCGATCAGCAACGCCGCACGACCAGCGCTTGCCATCGCCTGGCTCTGCGACAGGCGCGGCATGACACACGAGCCTGGCAGGTGAAGCGGAAAGAGCGGACAAGGCAGTTGATTGAGCTGGGTGGGCTCATTGCCAAGGCCGGCCTGATAGAACTGACCGATGATGATCGCGCCGTGATCCTCGGGCTGCTGGTCGAGGCGGCGGCGAAGCTGCGCACCGACGAGACCGGCAATCAACTCACGCTGTGGCGGCGACGGGGACAGCGGGCGTTTGCCGATACCGACGACAAAGACTGAGCAGCGGGCAACGCGCGTTCAACCATCCATCGCCAGCAAGTTGCCCCACGCCGGCCGCGTCGCCATAGGGACATGCATGGACGACAAGACCAAGGCCCGCATTCTCGGCGTCATCGAACGCGCACCGCAATGGCTTCGCAACGATCTGGCTGCCAAGGATCCGGCGGCCCGCGCGCGTGCGGAAGAGGCGCTGGCGGCGATGCTTGTCGATGCGATTGGGGTAAGTCAGGCGGCGGACGACTGAATAGCAGCGCCAAGCAAGTAGCCACGGCGCATCGGCACATCCTACAACGCAGCGGCACGTTGGCGGCAGATAGCAGTGCTGACGACCGCGCGGCTTGCTGAATGTCAGCCTGACATCAGGCAGGACGTCACCCGCTCAAATCACCATCCCGTACCGTAACTCTTCGCCGACTTATAAAGCGGCGTCGAACCAATTCTGATCAACGGACAAGACGGGCATATGGAGACGTCGTCATTCGATTGGGCGTTAAACGGATTGCTGTCATAGACAGCTCGGCAAGCCTCTTCCCGGTATCGCCATTTCGGAGGAAACCAATTCGCAGATGCGCGCGATCTGCTATAGATTTTGCTGTACCGGCAGTCACAGGTTACGCGACACGTCTTGTGACTGCCGGTGCAACTGCGGACGGCAGGCCTCACGCAGAAAGCGCAGCGAGACGAGCTGCCCGTGCGAGGTCCTTGGGGCGGCCGAACGACTGCAAGATATTCCCCAGCTCGGCGCGATTGGGTACGAACAAGGTCTTGCCGTCCAACGCGATCCGCTGGCGCGTTGTCGGAACGATGGCGCGCCAGCGACCACCCTGGCAGTGATGGAAGCCGGCCATGAATTCGACCGGCAGTGGCGGCTCGCCCCAGGTTGCAAAAATGGTCGAGCGGAATTCGGCATGATGAGAGCCGCTTTGAAGGGCAAGGCCCAACGTGGGGATTATGCGCCGTGCATCGCGAAGACTGAGAAGGACATCGACGTCCCCAACAGGCCCGGGATCGGCGCCATGCAACGCGACCGCCGCACTCGCGATAATCCACCAGGGATCCTGGGCGTTCTCCATGACATCCGCCACCGCTTCGAGTGACGCGACAAGGGCCTGCTCCATCGTTCACCCCGCTTGTTTAGATGCGCCCGCAACAAGACCGCCGATTTCAAATGCCGGCCGCTAGCCCGCCTGCCGCGCCGTCGCCTCCAACTGGGCGATGCGTTCCGAACAGATGGCGTGAACCACGCGGCCGAGTTCCTCGACCTGCTCGCCCAGCCACGCCAGTTCCTCTTCGGTGATCCGGTAGTGCTTGGAATAGCGCGCCTTGACGTAGGCTTCCTTCAACTTCTCGAACATAGCCCGCTGCCTGCGGTTGTCGCTGGGCCAAACGTGTACAAGGCGAACGTCCAGCCGCTCGGCCTGGGTGCGCAGGAACGCCAGATTGTGGACGTGCGGGGTGTAGAAGGTCACCACGAGCAAAGAACAGTGGTAGAGAAACTCAGTGCTCTGATGCAAATCGAACGCTGCTGGCTTGAGAAACGATTTCTCACGGGCCATCTTCGACAGCTCAAATCGCTGCATCGCCAGAGGAAACCACTCCTCAAAATACTCCTTCGCCATGGCCAGCGCCGCATGCGGCGTCTTGGGCTTGGGCTGGTGCAATTCGGTGTCGTCGCTCTGGTAAAGCGCGATGCCATCACGGGCCACGTCCATGAAGAAGTAGCGACCATGGGCCAGCCCATCGTTCACCTCCTGCAGGGTGTGAACGATGAAATTGACCGGCGTCTTGATCGTGCTGGCAATGCCGTACTCGCGCATCAGCCGGTCATCGACCTTGGCCCAGTACTTGACCCGGTCGGTCAGGCGCTTGTCGTTGACGATGATCAGCAGATCATAGTCCGACTGGTAGCCCTTGGCGGTGTGGGGCTCGTCGACCCAGCCGCCGCGCGCATAGCTGCCGTAGAGGATGACCTTGAGAATGCGGCCCTTCTTCTTCCACTCGTGCGAAGCCAGGGCCAGCGCGTCCTCGAATTCCTCGAAGACGATCTGCACCACGCGCTCCAGCTCACGCTGCTTGTTGGCGGGAAGATGGTCGAGATCGCTGCGCATGACATCGCTACCCTGTCGCGGTGGCCGCCCGATGGCAAGTCATCGGGCGGCCTGAATTTTTCACCACGGCCACCAGCGCTGCCACCAGTGCCCATAGACCGCACGGGCCAGCGTGGAGAGGGCCTTGGCCAGCTCGGCCTGCACTACCTCGACGCTGATGCCATAGCGCTGGGCCAGCTCGGCATAGCTGGCGCCCTCGAAGCGCACCGCCCGGAAGATCGCCCGCTGCCGCTTGGTCATCCGACGCAGGCCACGCTGGCCCCGGCGCCAGAACGCGCGCGGCGAGATCGGCGGCAAGACGGGCGTGCCCCATTCGGGTGGGAGAGGCCGGTTCATGACCGGTCCTCCCCACAGGCCAGCAGGAAGTCGGCGGCCTTGCTCGCCGCACTGGCAGCCCGGAAGATCGCCTTCTCGTCGGCGCATAGCACCTCGAGCCAGGCCCCGATGTAATCGGCATGCCGCACGGTCGGAACAATGCCCAGCGCGGCACAGGCAAAGGCACTGGCCATTTCCGCGACAAGTTCCTCTTTTGCATAGGAAGCAGAACCGAACTTGCCGGTGTGGTCCCGGTCCAGCCGGCTCTTGTGGCCGGTGGCATGACCCAGTTCGTGAAGTGCTGTCCGGAACCAGTTGATGGGCTCGAGGAAGGCAGCCTGGGGCGGCACCTGCACCACGTCATGGGTGGGGGAATAGAACGCTTCCCCGCCACCGATGCGAAAGGTTACCCCGCTGTTCTGGATCACGCGATCCGCGCCGGCAATCGCCAGCTCGGGCGCAATCGGCACCACCGGGGCAACCATGTCTTCGGGCAAGTCCTCGCACTGGTCGAGGTTGAACACGGTAAAGCGCTTGAGAAAGGCCACGGTGCGCGCTTCGCGGTCTTCGTCCCTGGCCTTGGCGGCTTCCTCGCGTGGGGTGAAGCGATCGGCATAGCAGACCACCGTACCCTTCTCACCGCGCCGGACATGGCCCCCGGCGGCCTCGGCCTGGCGATAGGTCAGCCAGCGCTGCGAGGAAAAGCCCTGCTCGATGGCAGAGGTCCAGAGAATGAGAACGTTTATTCCGGAATAGGTCCGGCCGGAACCGGCATTGTGGGGCAGCGTGCAGGGACAGCGGCTGGCGTCCCAGGGCTGCACCCAGGGCAGGCGCCCGGCTTCGAGTTCGGCAATGATGCGGGAGGTCACCTCGACATAAAGGGACTGGCGTTCGCTCGTGTTCACGGTGCTCATGGTCTTCAAGCTCCTTAAACCGCCATGGCCCGGCGCCGGGGTGGCGGGGGGCGGCAGGAGCGGACCAACAGCCCCGCCAGCAGCGGCGGGGTGCACCGAAGGGCGCAACAACGTGGAGCACCCGGAGCCGCGCAGCGGGCCGGGTTGCACCCCGTCGCGGCGGGGCTACAGGGCCGTGACGCCCCCCGTCACCCTGGAGCCGAGGCAAACGCCGCCGCGCACAAGGAGCGCGGCGACAACCGAAGGGCAGCTACAGGCGGACCGACAGGACCGGCCAGCAGGGCCGGGCCATGCGTCAGCGATCGCACCGGCACTACCGACGAGACGGCAGCGCCGGCTCGGCTGAAGCGCAGCGGAAGGAGAGCGTGGCCAGGCCGAGACGGCCTGGGACACAATCTGCACGAGCCTCAAAATTTCTTTTTCGCAGCCTGGAGTAAGATCGGACACCATGGGGTCAACTGGCGTAAATTCGGCGCATTGGCACCGTTTTCGGCACTCTTGACGCGGACCGCAGACCAGCAAATCTCACGAGGAAGGAGCAAGAGAACCAACCACAGCACAGAAAGACCAAGCCATGACCGAACAGCCCCCGGACCGTATTCTGCGTCTCAATGCCGTGCTCGATCGCACCGGCCTGACCCGCGCGACTCTCTACCGCAAGATTCAGGCCGGCACATTTCCCAAGCAGGTGCGCATCGCCACGCGCTGCACTGGCTGGCGGGAATCTGCTATCCGTGAATGGATGCGCAACCCGATGTTCTACGAGGTCGACGAAGCGCGATAGGAGCGCGCCCTGTTGCAGACTTCGCTAGCGAGACACGCGCAGGTATTCTGTCTGAGCGCGGCCTCACCGAGTGCCGCGCGATGTCAGACCAGTGTGGATGCGACAAGTCTGCCGATGCCGGCAAAGGCCTTGTCGAACTGCGCCTCGGTGGGTCTTCCTCCACGGGTATAGACCGCGATGACGATCGGCATTTCAGGATGGGGCCAAGCGACGGCAATGTCGCCAGCCATATCCCGCCCGCTGTGCCCGGTCTTGTTGCCGATCCGCCAGTTCCGGGGCAGGCCGCCGCGCAATCGGGGGTTGGTCTGATTGCCGATCAGCCAGCGCGTGAGCAACCCCTTCGATCGGGCGGCCAGCACATCGCCCAAGACCATCTTCTGGAGCGTGCTGGCCATCGCCGCCGGCGTTGTCGAATCATCAGGGCCACCTGACGGCACACGGTCGAGCGCTGGCTCGAAATGGTCGACCCGCGTCGTCGTGTCGCCAATAGCGCGCAGGAATGCGGTCAGTGCAGCGGGGCCACCTGACCGCGCCATCAGCATGTTGGCACACACCCCATCACTGATTTCCACAGCGGCCTTGCACATCGCCGCGACTGTCATCGCGCCCTTGGCGAGGTTTTCCTTTGCGATGGGCCCCCACAACCCGAGCGTATCCTTCGCGGTGTAGGGCACGAGCGCGTCCAGCTTCTCTTGGCCGCGGTCGACCCGAGCCAGCACGAACGCAACAAGCGACGCTTTGTAGGAACTGCACATGATAAAGCGCTCGTTCGCACGCCATGTAAATGTCTGGCCGGTCATGACGTTCAAGGCATAGACGCCGATCCGCCCTCCGGTCGTGCGTTCATACTCGGCGATTGGATCGGCACTGGCGCGCCGGGCGAGAGCGGGCCAGCACAGCAGCGCCGGCATGCCCAAGGCTATGGATCGTCTTGTAAAGTTCATGGTCGAAAGCCTTTGTCCATGGCGAGGCGGGCAGGGTGCCAGCGCCGTGCCGCGAAGGCGCTGGTCGTGGAGCCGGAGCTAAAGCATGTTGATTTGCCTGAGCCACAGCTCGACCAGTTCCGGCCACTTGCCGACGGGGTCATTCGGATGGCGGAGAGCAAAAGCATGTCCCCCACGCGCGAACAGATGCAATTCGGTGGGGACACCGGCCTTGTTGAGTGCGGACGCATACATCAGGCTGTTGCAGACGGGATCGATCTCGTCGTCCCAGGTCTGGACGATGAATTGCGGGGGCGCGGCTTTGGACACGGGCAGCTTTGGATCAAACGCTCCGTGATCTCTGCAAATATGCCCTGGATAGAGCGCGATAGCGAAGTCCGGTCGGCTGCTGATCCCGTCGATGGCATCGACCGGGCGGTAGGTCGGAGCAAGGATATTGCTGGTTTGCGCGACCAGATAGCCGCCCGCAGACATGCCCAGAACACCGATGCGGTGGGGATCGATACCCAGTTCCGCGGCTTTTGAGCGCACCAGGCGGATAGTGCGCTGGGCGTCCTGCAAGGCGCGGGGAATTTTCGGCGTGATCTGGCGGTCTTTCTCCGCATCGTAGAAGTCGTTTCCACCGGGCGCGCGGTATTTGGAGACGATGCAGGTAACGCCCTTGGCCGTCAGCCAATCGCATAGTTCCGTGCCTTCCATGCCGACGAAGACTTTCTGGAAGCCACCACCCGGAAAGACAATGACCGCCGTCTTGGTCCTCGGCTCCTTGGGCGAGATGATGGTCATCGTCGGAACTGCGATGTTCATTACGACCTGTGACTTACCACCAGTTGCCGCAACGTCGTGGTACGTCCTGACGGTTTCGGCGGGCTGGGGCCGGAAAGTTCCGTCAGGAACGGCGCCCGGCCAGATGTTTATTTGCTGCGATCCTGTCGGAGCCTGCCAGATTTCGACCTTGTCGATGGCGCCATCGGGGGGCGAAGTCTGCTTGCCTTGCTGCGCGGTAGCCGAACTTGCGCAAATGCAGACTGCACCTGCCAGCGCCAAAAGCCGTACGATGTTCAATCGGCTCATGCCCGTCTCCCTCAACACCCTGAACGACAGCGGCTCGGCAGGCGCGCCACGGCGCATAAAATCTCATGGCGAAACGCTGCCGGTCCGCGATAAAGGAAACGATATTGGCAGGATGCTTGACTGGCAAAGGATCATAAATCGTGTCGGACAAGAGAATTTCTCATGGCGGCGCCTGGCCGGTGTCCCTCAACGGCCTGCGCGCGTTCGAAAGCGCTGCGCGGCATTTGTCGTTCACCAGCGCGGCCAACGAGCTCGGCGTGACGCAAAGTGCAGTCAGCCATCAGGTGAAGGCCTTGGAGGACCGGTTGGGCGCCAAGCTGTTTCGCCGCACGTCGCGCGGGCTTGCCGTCACGGATGAGGGTTTGGCGCTTTTCCCAACGCTGAATGCGGCTTTCGAGCAAGTGACAGGTTTGATCGATCGCTTCGATCGCGGGGTGCGCCAGGAGGTGTTGACCGTCAGTGTCGTCGGCACCTTCGCGCTTGGCTGGCTGCTGCCGCGCATGGAGCGCTTCAGGCAACTGCATCCGTTTGTCGACTTGCGCCTGCTGACCAATAACAATCGGGTCGATGTTGCAGGAGAAAGCCTCGACTGCGCGATCTGCTTTGGTGACGGTGCGTGGCGAGGCCTGGAAGCGACGCATCTGATGCAGGCGTCCCTGTCACCGCTATGTTCGCCTGCGGTTGCCAAGCATCTTCACGCGCCGGCCGATCTCAGGGATACGACGCTCCTGCGCTCCTATCGCGGTCAGGACTGGCTGACCTGGCTTGCCGCCGCAGGTCTGCCTGACCAGCGCCTGTCCGGCCCGATGTTCGACTCGTCGGCCCTCATGGCACAGGCCGCGATGCGCGGGTTTGGGGTCGCCATTTTACCGCTGGAAATGTTCGAGGCCGAACTGCAGGGTGGATGGCTAATCCAGCCGTTTACGCTGGCCGTTTCGACCGGCTCTTACTGGATAGCACGACTACGTAGTCGGGAACCGACAGCAGCGTTTATATCCTTCCGCGATTGGCTGGTGGGGGAGATGGCCGAGCATTGCGATCCATCAAGATAAATCAAGCAGGATGGTTTCTTCCACACCGCCCGAATCAGGCGTGGCGTGCTGAACTGCCACGCGACTGCGGATGCGACCAAGATGGAAAAAATTCAATAGGTTGCGCGGGAACCTTTTTGCCTTCACCATCGACAGATAGCTCAGGCCGCATCCTTCCACATTCAAAAGCCAAGGCGGAGTTTTGGGACAAAACCGCCGATCGCCCCTGTCGCTGAGAACGACCTGTAACGGCGAAACCGGCCATTCTTGGTGTAGCGAAGAGCCTGCGCGTCTGCCCGGTTCGGCCTGAACGCCGGAAGAAGCCTAGCGGCTTGGGTCTCAACCCAGAGTACATTCCGAGTGGATGTCGGCCCCAACCACAGATCGCGCGATCGACGCTAGATGGGGATGGTGGGTGAAGAATAGGACCTGCGTCGACCTAGCGAGCTCCGCCAGCACTCGAAAACCCGCTTCGGACCGGTCGTCGTCGAAGTTGACGAAGAGATCGTCAGCTAGGAACGGCAGCCGCACGCCCGCTGCGACAGACTGCTCGACGGCGGCTAGGCGCAAGGCGAGGAATAGCTGGTCGGTGGTTCCCTCGCTCATAGCGCCGACCTCGACGACGGTCCTGCCGTCGTTACGGACTCCGAGGAGTCGCGGCGAGGCGGCGTCGCTGTCGATCCGCAGCGCCGCGTAACGTCCGATCGTCAGGATCGAGAAGAGCTCCGAGGCGCGGAGCAGCATCGGATCCTGGTGTTGCTCGCGATATCGCTCGATCGCCCAACGCAGCGTCACCGCCTGGGACCGCTTCAGGATGTATTGCTCGGAAAGGACCGCCAGCTCCGCCCGAGCCTGACCTGCGTCCGTGGCAGCGTCAATGGCGCTCTCTCCCGCCTGCTCGAGATTGGCGAACGCCCTCCGTGCATCGCCGAGCCGGCCCGCCGCGGCATCCACCTCGGCGTTTAGGTCTGCCAGTTGGGATGCGAGCGTCTGCGTCCTGGCCGCCAAGCCGTCTGGATCGACGCCGTCCAGGGATCCGAGGAGCTCCGCAAGACCCTTGCCGTCGCCGGCCGATGTGATTGCCGTATCGGCATCCGCGATCGCCTCCCGGAGCGCTCTGACCGCGCGAGATCGCGCGATGGCGGCCGCGAGTTCGTCGACGCCTTCCGAACCCGTCTCCTCCATCAGGCTCCTGACGGAACCTATGGCCGCCGTTAACCTTGCCTCCTCGGCCGCCACCTCTTCATCGCGGGCCTTCATCGTGGCCTTCAGGGCGTCCATGACCTTGGCCGTGGCGCGCGCGGAGGTCAGGCGGCTCCGCAGCGCGGTCAGCCGCTCCTCCGGATTTTCGGACGCGGGAATGCCGAGGGCGTCGGCGGCCGCGTGGACTTTGGCGCCGTGGTGGGCCGCGTCCCTTTCCATCCCGTCGAGCCGTCCCTGCAGGTCCGATAGCGCCTCGATCTCGACGCGCAGCTCCTCGAGTATGTCGAGCGCAGCGGTCGCGTTCCCGAGATCAAGGTCGAGGCCGGTCTGTTCGAGCTGCTGGCGCCACTGGGCTTCACGGTCGGCCGCCGCGTCCTCGAGACGCTTCCTGCGTCGTCCGAGCGTATCGGCGTCCTGCTCGATACGCGCTGCGGCGGCTTCGTCGAGCCGTCTCTGCTGCTCGGCCGCCTCAAGGTCGGCCCGCAGTCGCTCGGCGATCGCCAGGATGGGCGCGATCTCGGCGGCATACGGCGGCGCGGCGCCTTGGGGAAGACATGTGGCGAGTGCCTGTCGCACCTTGGCCCGGCGGACATCGGCAGCCCCGGCTTCCGCCATCGCCGCGATAGACGCGGCGTACGCCGCCTCGGCGACATCCCTCGCGGCGTTCCAGGCGACAAGGCGCGTCGGCTCCATATCGACATGGCCCGCCGCCTCCAGCCTCTCCCGCCAGGCGCTTCGCTTGGTGTCGACGCGCTCCTCCGCGCCCTTCGCACGGAGTTCAGCCTGCTGCGCATCGAGCATGAGCTTCGCGATCCGGTTCTGCATGTCGGCGAGACGGCTCGACTCGTCGGCCGCCGCGAACCGCATGTCACTGAGTTGGTCCGCCTCTGCCAGGGTGGCTTCGAAGACGGTGACAGCTTCGCCCGGCGCGGCGACTGGCGCCGCAGTCAGGATGTGATCACGGAGCGGGCGCCAGTGTTCGTTGCGGGCTGTCCGCACGCTCTGAATCTCCTCCGCGGATACCGCGTTCCCGGAAGCGAGTTGCTCCATTTGGAGGGAAAGGTCTGCGGCCTCCTCCCGGGCGCGGCCGGCGGCGGCGGCCTCCCGCTCGGCTTCGGCCGCGAGGTTCGCCATCGCCGTCCGCGCTTCATCGACCTCCGCCTGTCCGATCCGGGGGAGCTCCAGTAGCGTCGCGGCGTCGCCGCTCCACGGCGCCAGCCGAGAAAGCGACTGAGCCAGGGTCGTCGAGGCTGTGTCGGCCGTCCTCCGCAGGGACTGGCAGCGGGCGTCGATGTCGGCACCGAGAGCGCGCGCGGCGTCGACGGCGGCGATGACCGACCCCAGGTCGCTATTCGGATCATTGTCAATCTTGCGCGGCAGACTCGAGGCCGCCCTCCGCCGATCGTCGAGCTCCTCCTCGCTCTGCGCGATCTGAGCGATCGCCGACCTGTCCTCAAGGTGCGAGAGCGCGAGTTCGCGCAGCCTCGCGCTGGCGATTCGTGACGGTGGAGCGGGAGCCAGCGCGCCAGCCTCCTCCCGCAGGCGTTCGATCCGGCCGGTCCGCGTGGCGTGCTCCGTCCTGAGCCTGACCATGTCGCTGCTTGCCTTCGCGACCGCCCCTGAGGCGCTCACGAGCGCGTCGACGAGATCCGCCTGAGCCAGTATCGCCTCGTCGGCCACTAGCGCGTCCACACGCTCGGCCGCTTCTTCAGCCAGCTTCGCAGCGGCGGCCTTCGCGCGGCCCGCGGACGCGGCCTCGGCCATCGCGGTTTCCGCCGCCTCCTCGCGCTGCGCTGCCAGTTCGAGGGTCGCACCGTGTGCCTCAAGGGCGGCCAGGTGTTCCGCCCGTAGGCGCGCTGACGGCGCAATCCGGCGGATCCGTTCCGCGCGGCTCATCTCGGCAAGCAGTTCGTCGCGCCGGTATTGGGCTTCGTCCAAGGCGGCCTGCGCGGTCGCCACCGCCGCCCTCGCGTCGGTCCAGATCCTCGGTCGGAGCGACCTGTCCCGGATCGAGCGTAGGCCCGCCTCAAGTTCGCGCTGGGCAACGGTGAAGGAGCGTCTGTTGGACGCGCGTGGACCCCATATGGCATCCGCCTCCTCCTCCAGCCGCGCCAGCTCGTCCGAGACTCCGGTTAGGCCGGAGCCAGCCGCGAACAGCGCGCGGCCGAGGTCGTTGCGGGCCTCGACCATGGCCTTGCCGCCGGCCCGCAGGCCTTCCTGATCCAAGCTGAACGAGAGGCCGAAGGTCTCCCTTGTCTGTCCCCTGAGCATCGCGAGGAGCGGGCCCTCGTCGATCGGCCGGTCGTCAGAACCCAGCAACGAGGCGTTTGTGGCCTTCTTGCGGCGGCAGGTGAGCGTGGCTCCCTCGTCCTCAAGCACGGCGCCGACCCGCAGGAGCGAGTAGTCGTACATGAAGTTGTATGGCGATCGGACTGGGAAGCCGAATAAGAGATCCGACACCGCGGCGAGCGACGTGGTCTTGCCGGCCTCGTTCGCGCCGTAGATGACGTGCAGGTCCGGTTGGCCGTTGCGGAACGAGAGCGTGCAGTCCTCGAAGTGACCGTAGCGCTCGAGCGACAGGTTTACAAAGCGCACCTACGCCTCCCCAGTCAGGCGCGACCGCAGCGCGAGTGTCGCCGTCTGGAGCACCGCCGTCCAGTCCCCGTCGCCCGCGGATCGCCGCAGGCCCTCGTCGTCGGCGTCGTCCGGTGACTGGCCGATCGCGGTCTGCGTGGCGAGCATAAACGGCGCGAGGTCCTCGGCGAGGAGGGCGGCGAGCTCCGGGTCGGTAGCCGCTTGTCCAATGAGGGACGACAGGTCGTCCCCAATCCGGATCTGCTGCGGTTGCGCGGGCGGCACAACCAGCACCTTCACCCTTTCGATGAAAAGGTCCGGCGATATCGACGCGGCGACCGCGCGCGCGTCGTCGCGGATCGATGACATGCCGTCGTGTAGTGCGCCGGCGTCCGCCGTCTCGCCGGTGAGCGACACCCGTGCGACGAGAGGCAGGCCTGCCGCATCGGCCTGCCAAGTGGAGAGGAGCGATGCGCGCATGAGCGAGGCTACCGCGTCCGCCGCCGCCCCGGTGCAGTCGACCTCGACGTGCGCCCAGCGCAGTACGTCCAGCTCGACATGCTCGATGGTGACGATCTGGGCGTCCTCCACCGTCACTATTACCGCGCCCTTAGGCCCGGTCTCGCGGATCGTGCGTCCCTGCGTGTTGCCCGGGAAGACGACGTATGGGTCTTCTGAGACGACCTCGTGCTCGTGGACGTGGCCAAGCGCCCAGTAGTCGTAGTGCTTGGACCTGAGTTCTTCCAGGCTGCACGGGGCGTACGCGGCATGGCCCTGACGGCCGGCTAGCGCGGTGTGGAGCACGCCGATGTTGAAGTAGTGCTCGACCGCGTCGGGATAGGCGAGGACGAGGTTGTCGGTAACGGCCGGCGTTGCGAAGCTTTGGCCATGCACGGCGACGGCGAACTCCGGCAGGACATGAGTCTCCGGGCGCCTCGTCCCGAACAGCTTGACGTTGTCGGGCCAAGTAATGCTTCGCGTTAGCACCGACTCCGCGTCGTGGTTGCCGGCCAATAGGAAGACCGGGACGTGGGCTTGGGCGAGCCGACCCATCGCCCGCGCGAAATAGAGGCCGGTTCCCATGTCCTTCCAGTCGCCGTCGAACAGGTCGCCGGCGATCACCACGAAGTCGACCTCCTCGTCGAGGGCCCGCTGGACGAGGTTGTTGAATGCCGCCCGGGTCGCACCTCGGATGTCTTCCTCCGGAAGCCCCTCGTATCTCGACAGGCCGCGCAGCGGGCTATCGAGGTGAATGTCGGCGGCATGCAGGAAACGAAAGTCTGTAATGGCTTACCCCCATGTGTCGGCCGCGTATTCTTCATCATCATACCGCACGCGCCAACATGCGGCAAAGTTTTGATGCAGACAACTCGGCGTCATTGCACGCGCTCCTATGAGCCAACGTTATCAATAGCTCTCAGATCTTCGGTCTGTGTTGCCATCATTCCTCGGTGCCTCCGGCGGAATCCCCCAAGGCTTTCGACGGCCGGAAGGTATCATGTGCAGAGGCCCTTCAGCCGTTGTAGGTGCTTCCCATCGACGTGTTCCATCATGGCGAAGAGCGCAGCGGCCGCTCCGCGCGTCTCCTCAAGGGTCATCGTCGAGAAGGACAGCAGGTCATCGAGGTTGTCGGAGTGGGACTCGACCTGGGTAAGCCGTTCCAGCGCCGCCAGCCTCTCCCTATCGAGATCCGGATAGTCGGCGCACAATTTGTCGAGTTGGCCGGGCAGTCCTCCACCACCCGGACTCTTGAAGGCGAGGAACACGTCGAGCACCCGGCGGATCACGTTGGGCATCATGTAGCCGTGGTCGTCGTAAGCGTCGGGCTGCTCGACGAAGCGCAGCACGTGGCTGAACAGGAAGTGGTACTCTGAATCGTACTCGCGGAGCAGCTTCGACATCTCGATGATCCTGGAGGAGCGGCGGTGTTCTCCCTCGGGGATCGTGACGTCGATGTAGAGGAAAGTGGCGGTCGGATCCTTGCCGGCCGGAGGCCGTGCCTTGCCCTTCCAGGCTTTTCTAAACTCGTTCATGCACTGGAGATTGTGCGTGAGGACGAAGACCTGCGCGGCCTTCTCGAGCCTCGTCCTCACGAGGGAACAGGCGAAGTTCAGCGCCTTGGTGTCGAGGCTCGAGACTGGGTCATCCACCACCACGATGACGTCCTTCAACTTCCGGTTGTCCGCCTCAATGGAGGAGAGGAAGTAGGCGATCGCGATGGCTGTTTTCTCGCCCTCGCTCGGTACGCCGGTGATCGGCGCGCTATGGCGGTGCAGTTCATAACCTTCGTCTACGGGGTTGATGGTCAGCTCGCCGTGGCCGAGGTAGGCCGCGATGAGCTTGTTGATGACGGCGGCCGCGGGGCCGTGCGTCCGGATGCGCTGGCGCAGCTCGCATGCCTTCTCCCGCAGGGCGGCCAGCGCGTCGGTCTCGACCTTCAGCCTGGCGGTGGCGTCGCCGACGTCCTTCGCCGTCTTGGCATATTCCTCGCGGCAGTCGACGATGAAGTGGCGGCGGATGGACGTCTCCGCATCGTCCTTCCGCTTCGCGAAGTCGACGACGCCCTGGTTGTGGGCCGCGATCGTCTCGTTGACGCTTGCGACGCTGACTGCCAAGCGCTCGGCGGTGGCGCGCACATCCGCCTCGGCGGCGATGTCCTTCATGTCCGCAGGAGATGCGGGCCGCTCCAGCTTTGCGGACAGGACGCCTTGCAGCGTGCGCAACTGCTCCGCGAGCTGGCGCGCGTTCTGCGACGCGTCCTGCCTCAGGTCCCTGAAGCCTGGCCGCAGCTCGCTGGCCAGGTCGTCCGCCGCAGGCAGCTGGGCGGCCAGTTGGCCGATAGACCCTAGGAGATCGTCGAGACGTTCGGCAGTTCTCTTGAGGCGGGCGACGAACTGGTCGACCCTGTCGTCGAGCGCCGCCGCCAGCAAGGCGCGCCGTTCCGCCTGGATCTCGTTCCCGCACAGAAGGCAGTCGGCCAGGCCATGGGCGTCGTGGTATTCGTGGCCGCGTTTCAGCCAGAGGAGCATGTCCGGGTGCCGCTGCACCTCCTCGAGCGCGACGGTCGCTAGCGACTGGCCGCAGACCTCGGCGATGAAGCGGTAGGCAGTCTCAATCGTGGCCAGGTCGAACGAAAGCGGGTCGAGGCGGGGCATCGGCTCGTCGAGCCTGCGCGTGTCCTCCGCGGCCTTGAGCTCGCCATCTGTCAGCCTGGGTCCGTCAAAGTCCTTCCACGTGTCGAAGTCCCTGGCGAGCGCTGGCGCCTCGTACTTGCGGCCGCCCAGATGGAGGCGCGACGCGACGGACTTGGCGCGTTCGCGCTTGTAGCTGGCGAAGGTCTTGTCCGCCGCCGTTTCGGTTACGGCCGCCGCCTCGCTATTCGCCTCCGCCTTAAGGATGTCGCCCTCAATCCTCGTCAGCTCGGCGGCGGCTTCCGCCTGGTCCGCGCCGATGTAGAACACAGGCCTCGCACGCCCGGCGGCCCATTGGAGGTTCTGCTCGATGTAGTCCGAGTTGAACACGAGCATTCGCTGCTCGAGCCCTTTGGGATTGGTCGGGCACCCGAACGCTGCCCCGTCGTCTAACGTCACCTCGAACGTGCCGCCCTGCGGGAGCTTCGGGTGCGGTTCGCCCGACTCAAGGCTCGCGAACAGCCGCGATAGCGTGCTCTTTCCCGAACCGTTGAACCCGTAGATCAGGTTGTAACGCCGGAAGTGCAGAGATGGTGATCGCGCGCCGCGAGCAGCGTATATCCCCATTCCCTGCAGCGACTTGATGTTAGTAAGGATCCCCATTGCAGGAGTTAATTTCCTGCCGCGATTATTGTCAATCTCGAAGCGACCGTAAGACCTATCGCAGTTGAGTCCGCATCGCCGACCGCAAGCTTCCGAGACGGGGCGCACTAACTGCCAATTCCTTGGCAAAAGTTCGACTTGAGGCACCTTACTGACAATCCGCTTCGGGGGAGCCAAACGGCAACTTCTGTCAAGAAAAGACGTTCGCGGTGACTAATCGAGCGACCGGGTTTGGTCGGTTCGTGCTGTTCCAAAAGCGATAGTATTTTCGTGAAAAGGCGCGCGACCTGATTGATGCATGATCGTTGCAATTCTGCCGGATGGGTTGTCATCCCGCATGCCCGATCAGTACCGCTCCCACCGCCACTACCAGGCAGGCCATGATCCGGTAACCGCTGAGATTTTCGCGGAGGAAAAAGCGTCCGATGAGGGCGGCGAATACGACGCTCGTCTCTCGCAGCGCCGACACCGGCCCCATCGCACCGCGCGTCATCGCGACGATGACGATGCCATAGGCCAGCAACGAGGCGAGCCCTCCACTCGCCGCCACCAGCGTCTCCCGTCGCCCGCGAAACAAAGAGCGAACATCGCGCAGCAGGACGTAAGTCGTCGGCGCGAGCAAGCCCCATAACAGGCACATCCAGACTGTGTAGCCGACCGAGGAGCCCGACAGCCGGGCGCCGATGCCGTCGGTCACGCTGTAGGCGCCGATGAAACAGCCGGTACCGAGCGCGAAGAGCAGGGTCTGCCCGCCGATGGTGCGCCCCTGGAAGGCCAGCGCGATGATGCCGCCCGACACCAGCAACACACCTATCAGATTGAGCGCGTCGGGTAGCTCGCGCGCGAAGATCGAGGCGCCGAGCGAGACCAGCAGCGGCGAGGCCCCGCGGGCGATCGGGTAGGTCTGCCCGAGATCGCCTTGCCGGTAGGTACGCACGAGGAAGAGATTATAGCCGGTGTGAAGCGACGCCGACAAGGCGACGCAGCCCCAACTCGCTACTGCGGGAACGGGCACGAGGGGCACCATCACCGTGCAGGCGAGCGCGATGGCGATGCACATGATCGTCATCGACCAAAGCCGATCGTCGCCGCCGCGAAGTAAGGCGTTCCAGCTCGCATGGAGGATCGCCGCGAACAAGACGATTAGGCTGGTCCCAATGGACATGAGGCTATCGAGTCGCCTTGGTTCGCGCCGTGAGCTTGTTGCCGTCCGGATCACGCAGGTAGGCGACGAAGACGCCGTTCGGGCGCTCGCAGGGCGGGGTTTCGATCGAGGTGCCGCCGTGCGTAGTGCCGGCCTCGTGCCATGCGCGGACCTGGTCCTGGCTGGTCGCGGCGATGCCGATGGTACCGCCGTTGGCGGCGGTCGCTGGGTTGCCGTCGATTGGCTCGGTAATCATCAGCCGTCCGCCTTCGTGCTCGTAGATCAGCCGCCCCCTCTCGTCCCGCTTGCCAAGCTTGCCGCCAAGCGCCGTGAACGTCGCGTCGTAGAAAACTTTGGACCGCTCCAAGTCGTTGCTGCCGATCATGATGTGCGTGAACATATGTCCTCCGGAGAATAGCGCCCTTGGCAGCTCAGCATCGATGGCGGTTCACGGCTGGCGGCATCGGGCATGGGCATCATTCCTGCCTAGCCTACCATTCCGGCGGATACGACCTTTCCGCATTGGAACTGTTGCGAGACGAGCGTTGCGGGAGCTCGCAGACACCCGGACGGCAGGCTTGGCTTTCCCAAATCCTGTTCCCGATCCCCAAATGGCAGATTGCAGATGGAAAAACGGGACGGTCGGACATTTCCAAAACCGTCTGTTTCGGGAAGCCTGGGTCTTCGATTGAACGGCAATGTTTGGCGGCTGCCGATCGATCGTTCATGCTCGACCGGCGGCTCTTGTCAGATCCTGGAGTTCACTTCACCCCGGAGGAACGGTGAAATCTGGTCGGCAGATGTCTCAATTCCGCTGCATATGAAGGCCCTCTACTGCCAGCCACCACCGAGCGCGAGAAAGATCGCGATCTGATCGTCGACCAGTTCCGATTGCGCTGCAGCCCGCTGAACCTGCGCGACGGCAAGGGTGGCCTGCGCGGAGAGGACTGGCAGGAAATCGCTGCGTCCAAAACGGAACAGCTTGTCGGCTTGCGCGGCGGACGCTTCGGCACTTCGTGCGGCGCGGTCCAGCGCGGCGGCCCTGTCGCGGTTGCGGGCGTAGGTGGCGAGCGCCGTCTCCGTGCCGCGCAGCGCTTCGAGCACGACCGCGTCGAACCGGGCGAGATCCTCCGCGACTTGCTCCTGCGCAGCCGCGATCCGGGCCTTCACGATCGGTCGACTGGGAAAATTCCAGCTGACCAATGGCCCGAAGCCGAACCCAAAACTGTGACTGCTGCCGACGTTCTCGACCTTGCCGCCAGCCAGAATGCCACCGCCCACGCTCACGCAGGGATAAAGATCGGCAATGGCGACACCGATGCGCGCGGTATCTCCGGCAATGCTCCGCTCGGCCTGCCGGATATCGGGGCGTCGGCGCAGAAGCGCGGCGCCGTCGCCCACCGGCAGGGGCCGCGCAAGCACTGGTAAAGTGGCACAAGCCTCTATCTCGCGAGGATAATCCGCCGGGGCCTTGCCGAGCAATGTCGCCATGAGGAACAGCGATGCCTGCCGCTTCGCGACAAAGGCCGGGAGAGCCGCCTCGCTGGTCTCCACCGCCGTTCGGGCACGGGTTACGTCGAAAGCGGTGCCGCGCCCACCGCGCGCGAGGCGGATCGTGGCGTCCAATGTGCGTCTTTGCAGGCCAGCCACCCGTTGCGCGGTAGCCATCTGGAAGTTGGCCGCGCAAACCCCGGCATAGGCCCTGGCCACCGCCGCCGCCACGCCGATGCGAACAGTGTCGCGCGCCGCCGCGACCGCATCGCGATCAGCCTCACCGGCCTCGATGGCACGCCTGAGCTTGCCGGCGAGGTCGAGCGGATAGCTGGCGGACAGCCCCAAGCCATAGGTGGCGACGCCCGGCATGCTCGCGCCCGCTGAAGTGGTGCTGTAATCCCGCTCCTGCGCCGCCTGCACGCTGACGCCTGTCGAGATCGCGCGGGCTCCGGCGGTCTGGCGCAGCACTGCCTCGGCCTTGCGCAGATTGGCGTCGGCGGCGCGCAGGTCGGCATTGACGGCGAGCGCCTGTTCGACCAGCGCATCGAGGCGGGGATCGGCGTAAAGGCTCCACCAGCGGTCGGGCAGCGGTTCCTGCGCGAAAGCGCTGTCGTCGCCCGCCACGAAGGCCCCTTGCGCCGTAAGGGTTTGCGCGATGGTCGCTTGCGGGCCATGGTAATCCGGCCCGGCCACGCATCCGGCAACCAGCAGGGCAGCCGACAGTGTCAGCGCCGCCTTCATGACCGCACCCTTGCCTGCGCCGTAACGGGGGCCTGCGCCATGACTGGCTGGGCATCGGCAGGGACGATTTCGACGGTCGCGGTCCGGCCTGCGATCAGCCGGGTTCCCGGCGGGACACGGTCGATGCGGATGCGCACCGGGATACGTTGGGCAAGGCGCACCCATGAGAAGGTCGGCGTCACCTTGGGCAGCAGGTTCTGCGCCTCGCCGCGCTGGTCGTCGGCGATGGCGGCGGCGATGCTTTCGACCCTGCCGGTGATATCCTTGTCATCGCCCATCAGGCGCACCCGCGCCCGATCGCCCACCGCGACCCGGTGCAGCTTCGTCTCCTCGAAATAGCCCTCAATACGCAGCGATGCGGTATCGACGAGCGCCATGGCCTGCGCGCCCGCCGCCAGATAGTCGCCGGGATGAATGTCGAGGTTGGTGATGGTCCCGCCCACGGTGGCGCGGATCTCGGTGCGATGCCGGTCGACATCGGCGACGTTGCGGGCTGCCAGTGCGCTTTTGAGCACCGCCTCCAGCGTGCTGACTTTCGCGGCGTTCTGCTCGCGTGCCTCTGCGGCCACCAGATCGCCCAAGGCGCGGTCACGCCGGGATTCGCGGCGAGCCTGCTCCAGTTCGGCGCGGGCCTGCGCGATGGCGGCATCCGCTCGCTCGATCGTGGCGTCGATGCGGGGGCGATCGAGCACGATCAGCAACTGGCCAGGCGTGACGGTCTGGTTGTCCTGCACCATGACCTGCGTGACCAGTCCGCCGACATCGGTGGAAACGCGGATGATATCGGCGCGGACATGGCCGTCGCGCGTCCAGGGCTTGCGCTCGTAGCGGTGCCAGAGTTGCAGTGCGAGGACGGCGGCCAAGGCCACGGCGCCAATGGTCAGGGCATAGCGGCCCAGCAGGGACAGGATTGGCTTCATGGCATAAGTCCGGAAGATGGCAGGTACTGCGCGAGCAGACCGAAGAGGATGATGAAGACGGCCAGTTCGACGAACGGCCTGCGGGCAAAGGCGCGGTCTGCCCCGGTCAGCGTGAGGAGGCGCAGAACGATCGCCGCGCCGATCAGCGCGACAAGCGCGATCACCAGCAGGCCGGGCAGCAGGACGCCGCCGATGGCGATGTCGGCGATCATGCGGGATGCCCTTTGCCGGTAGCATTGTGGGCGTTCAGCGCGAAGCTCAGGTCAATGAGGAGGTCGCGCAAGTCCGCACCATTCGCCCCTCCACCGCCCGGCAGTTTGGCCCGTTCTATGTCTCCCCGCATGGCGAGCCGGTTCAGGGCATCATCCCCGGGCTTTTGCTCGCCGCTGAAGGCTCGGGCCACCGCGCCAAGCAAGGCGGATACATCGCCGGCGTCAGCGTGCCCGTCCGCAGTCTTCTGGCGTAGCAGGCCCACCACATGACCGACACGAAGATAGAGCAGAACTTCGCCGACCGGGTCCGTCTCGCCCGCCTTGGCCTGTCTGGCGCGTGGGAGGAGCAAGGCGGTGCGGTCGATCATGAGCCCGGTCCACCGTGCCTCATCAATCGCACGGCCCTGCGCCCGGCGGGCAACGTCGCGGCGGCTCAGGCGCAGCAGGCGGGTGATGGCCTGCCTTGCAGGCACCGTCTGGAACAGGCTCATGCTGACAGCGGCAAAGCCAGTGCCGACGACGAGCGCCACGGTGCTGTTGAGATAGGTTGCGAAATCGCCGGTGTATCTGGAGCCAAGGCCGGTCAGGATCGGAAAGCTGAGCGTGATGCCCAGCGCCATCAACATAGTCGGCGGCCGCGCTTGCAGCGACCCCGCCCACAAGAGAACAGGGGCGAGCACCGCGACCAGCACCGGAAAGTCGCTGACGCGCGGTAGGATGATGAAACTGTAGGCAAGGCCCAGCACCACGGCATAGAGCGAGCCGATCAGATACTTGATGACGGCAGGCTTGGGTGTGTCGATATTGCCGAACAAGGCGCAGGCGACTCCGACGATGGACAGCGCCAATGCGCCATCCGACCAGGCGGACCAGATCCACAGCAGGCATGCGCTGAAGACGCCGACGACCGCGCCCAGGGCTGCGCGCGCGGCCACGCGGTGGTCGCGATGATGGACATAGCCGGTGACATTGCCTGTGCCGCCGACGCTCCTTTGCGGTCGACCGC
Organism: Novosphingobium sp. 1529; assembly: GCF_040544855.1. Classification (NCBI taxonomy): domain Bacteria; kingdom Pseudomonadati; phylum Pseudomonadota; class Alphaproteobacteria; order Sphingomonadales; family Sphingomonadaceae; genus Novosphingobium; species Novosphingobium sp. 1529. Next base: position 224,447 of record NZ_JBEPKW010000004.1, on the reverse strand, counting down.
CTTGCTGGGCGAATGCGCCCAACCGGTCGCAGTCGTCGAACAGGGCGATGAGTTCGACCAGATGACCGCAGAGATTGGCGCCTAAGGCATTGTCATGGTGTAGCGGGTCGGCCAGCAGTTGCGTGCGGATGAACCGTGCCTGCTCTGACAGTTGTCTGGGCGTTTCTTGCCTGTCGGATTCCGCACTGGCGAGCCAATGGCGGCAATCCTCGATCAGTTGGCGCAAATCGCTCTCGGCCAGGCTGAGAGCCGAGAGCCTGTGAACCCGCACCTCGATCTCGCTGGCCAGAGGGATCAGCCGGGCGAGCCCATCGTGAAGCCGGTGCAGCGTCTCGCGCGGCGGAGCGGATCGCGGATCGTCATGGGGCAGATGCGCGGCCAGTCCGTTGAGGGCGAGCAGGTCGCATGCCAGCATCGCCCGCCTGCCGCGCCGGTCGGCAACCGGCTCGCCCAGCAGTGCCTGCCGCCCAAGGCTGCGCGCATCGGCAAGGGTGGAGGCGAGTTTGGCATTGAATTGGCCTGTCATGCGCCGGGGCGCGATGAAGCGATGGATCAGCACGGCGCAGGCGATGCCGAGCCCGATCTCCTGCACGCGCACCGCTGCCGTGTCGAACATCGCGCCCGGATCGGCGACGCCAGGAAAGCCGATCAGGCTGGCCGTGTACCCTGCCAGCACGAAGCCATAGGCGCGCGGTGTCCGATCCAGCAGCGAGAAATAGAGGCACAGCCCTATCCAGCAAGCAAGGATCAGGCTGCACAGGACGGGCTCGTTAGCGAAGTTCGGAACGATGGCCACAGTCGCGACAGCGCCCAAGATTGTTCCGGCGAGCCGATAGATGCCGCGTCCGAGCGATGCGCCCGCCGATGTTTGGGAGACGATGTAGACGGTCAGGATGGCCCAATAGGGTTTGGGGAGGCCGATGCGCAGCGCCACATAATAGGCCAGCATTGCCGCCGCGAAGGTCTTGGCCGAAAAGAGCAGCGCGTCGCGGTCTGCCTTGATCGCTGGCGATGATAACAGCCTTGCGGCCTTGGACCGGGCCGTGCCGAAAAGCTGCGCAAGGTTTGGAATGGAAAGGCTGGCGGTTGTCATGCCGGCAACCATCGCGCCCTATCTAGAAATTATAAATTCGATATCCTGTCAGAAAATCACTATATCCATTCAATCCCATGACCACAGCATCTGCAATTTCCGGGTTCGATCCCGATCTCGCCGCCCTGCCTGCGGTGGCCTATCATCTCGATTTCTCGCAGCATGCCGCCGAGGTGCCCCAGCATGTACATCGCAAGGGGCAACTGATCCTGGCCTTGCATGGAGCAGTGACGTGCCGCGCCAGGGATGAGATCTGGATCGGCCCGCCCGACTGCGGCATCTGGATTCCGGGCGGCGTGGCCCACAGCGCCCGCACAACCGACAATGCCCGGCTAAACTATCTGTTCGTCGAGCCCGGCGCTGCACCGTTGCCGCAAGAATGCTGCACGCTCTCAATTTCGCCCATGATTCGCGCGATGGTCGAACGGCTCGCGCGTGAGGGGGGCGACTATCCGCCCGAGGGGCACGCCGCACGAATGGCGCGCGTCCTGCTCGATGAACTGGCTGAGATGCCGCGCGAACAGTTTAACCTGCCGATTTCCAGCGATCCGAAAATCCGCCTGATCGCCGATGCGCTGACGCTTGATCCGTCCGATCGCCGCACCCTGGGCGAATGGGCGCGCCATGTCGCCATGAGCGAGAGCTCGCTCGCCCGGCTGATGCTGCGCGAGACAGGGCTGAGTTTTGGTCGCTGGCGCCAGCAGTTGCACCTCATCGTCGCCCTGCGCGAACTGGCGAGTGGAACCGCCGTCCAGAATGTCGCTAGCGAACTCGGCTATGAGTCGGTCAATGCCTTCATCACCATGTTCAAGAAGGCCCTCGGCAGCACGCCCGCACAGTATTTTGCAGCTAGGCGTAATGGGTCCAAGGACAGATCGCCATAGTTTCTCTAACCGACCGCCCTCGACAAACGCTGCCGTTGGCGATTGAGACGCGAACGTCTCGATGTGGTCGAGGGAAGTCATACTGTGGGCACAGTGCCGCCATCGATCACATATTCAGTCCCCGTGATTGATCCGGCGCGGTCCGACGCAAGGAAGGCGATAAGGCTGGCGACCTCGTCAGGCTTGGCCGGTCTGCCGATGGGGATGCCGCCAAGCGAATCCATGATCATCTTCTTGCCGCGCTCCACGTCGTTGCCATGATCTGCCGCCAACCGGGTGGCGAGTTCGATGGATGCTTCCGTCTCGATCCATCCCGGCGAAACGCGAACGACCCGAACGCCCCTGGGTGAGATCTCCTTCGAGAGAGCCTTGCTGTAGGTCGATAGCGCTGCCTTGGCGGCGGCATAGGCGATGGTTGCTTCCGGCAGGGGCATCTCTCGCTGGATAGAAGTAACATGGATCACGACCCCACTGCCGCGAGCGGCCATGTCCGGCACCAGATGCCGATCCAGCCGGATCGCCGGCATAAGGTTGAGGTCGAGTTCCTCCTGCCAGTGCTCTTCGCCAAGCGCCGCAAAGCCCCCTGCCGGCGATGACGATCCGCCCAGCATGTGGACGATGATGTCCACTCCGGCCATCCGTTCACGCGCCGCTTCTGCAAGGGTTGCGCAGCCAGCAGGGGTTGTCAGGTCAGCGGCGACGAACGTGTCCGGTTCTACGCCATCAGGCCGCCTCCTGGCAGTCGTCAGAACCTGCGCGCCGAGTTCGCGGAACAGCTTGACCGTCGCTGCCCCCGCCCCGCGTGTGCCGGATGTAACCAGTGCCCGCTTGCCCTGCAGCGTAAAGAACGGGCTCACGGGGCGATCTCCAGTGCGGCGATGTGCTCGCCTTCAACTTTGAAGATATAGCGCAGGTCCACCGGGCTGCCGGGGAAGTTTCCTGCCACACGGCTGGTCACCACCAAGCGGTCGCCATCGCCCACGATCGCGAACGGTTCGACCGTGTAGCTGTACTGGGTCGAAGCTGACGCCTTCCATGCTGCGATGGCGCTTCGCCCCTCGTGGCTTTTCCCTTCGTCGGTCACGACCGCGGTGTCGGTAAAGCACTGCGCGACGTGCTCTGGGCCTCCCTTCGCATCCTCGGCAAAGTACCGGGCGATGACTGCGGGCAGTTCGATTGCCATCATTGTCTCCATCGATCTTGATTTCGTCGTCGCCAATTTAGCGCTGGACCGATTACGCGATAATCGGGATAATTGGGGATGTAGCGTCGCGATTGGCAGGATAATGGATCGAGCTAACCTGATCGAACTCGATGCGGTAATCGCGATCATGCGCAGGGGATCATTCCGAGCGGCAGCGGTTGATCTTGGCATGTCCACCACTGCCTTGAGCAATGCTATCGCCAAGCTGGAGCGCCAGTTGGGCGTCCGCCTGTTCAACCGAACCACGCGGAGCGTATCTTTGACCGACGCGGGCCGGAACTTCGTTGATCGGGTGGGGCCTGCATTGCAGGACATTCACGCGGCGATGGAAACCGTCCGGGCGCAGCAGGAGGTGCCTTCTGGCACCCTGCGCATCAACGCGTTCCCCACCGCCGCACGCGAAGTCATGGCCCCGCTCATCCTGCCGTTCCTGCGCCAGTATCCGCAAGTCCACATCGACCTTGTCACCGAGGGAAGACTGGTGGACGTGGTCGGCGAAGGCTTCGACCTCGGCATCCGTTCCGCTGACCTTGTGCCGAGCGACATGATTGCCGTGCCTCTCGGGGGGCCGCGACAGTTCGTGGTCGCCGCGACCCCGCACTACTTCCATCAGCATGGCAAGCCCAGGGTTCCGGCGGACCTTCACGCCCATCAAAGCCTTCGCGTCCGGTTGCCGAACGGGGCGCTCTACCGCTGGCATTTCGAGAAAGCGGGACAGGCCGTCCAGGTCGATGTCGCTGGCCCCATCACGCTCGACGAAGCGGGCCTCGCAAGGACCGCCGCACTGAACCATCTGGGGATCGGCTTCTTCATGGCATCGGATGTGCGGGACGAACTTGCGACCGGTGAACTAGTGCAGGTCCTCGCGGAGTGGACGCCGCCTTTGCCGCCGCTTGCCCTCTACTATCCCAGCCGCCGCAATCCATCTGCGGCGTTCAGGGCCTTCGTCAGTCTAGCGCGTGAGTGCGCCAGCGGTCCTCAGCAGGCGAAACGGCAGCTTCCGGATCAAGCTGCCGGTGGCGGTTAGGCCGCGAACGGCGAAATTTGGTCGGTTTCTTCCGCTAAGCCGGGCAGCCTTTGATCGGCTGCCCGGCTGCGCTTACGCTGCGGATAGCTTCAGGCCGTCCAGGTAATCGCTCCACCACTGCGCCATCTTCACGCGCTCGTCCCAGTGCTGCCCTCTGGCGTAAGTGCCGCGCACGGCATTGGAATGTCCGTGGGCTAAAGACCGCTCAATCGCGTCGAAATGCCATAGTCCGCTTTCGTTGAGCAGCGTGCTGGCCGTCGCCCGCCAACCGTGGGCCGTGACGGTATCTTGATCGAAGCCCATGCGGCGGAACGCCAGGTTGATCGCATTCTCGCAGATCGGCACGGTAAATTTGCGCTGGCCGGGGAACATGTAGGGCAATTGTCCGGTGCGCTCCTGCAGGGACCGAAGTAATTCCAAAGACTGGCGCGAAAGTGGCACGGAGTGCGGCCGGCGAAGCTTGGTGCGCTCGGCTGGTACGCGCCAGACGGCACCCTCCCAGTCGATCTCATCCCATTTGCCAAAGCGCAATTCTCCCGGCCGCAGGAAGACGTGCGGCAGAATCTGCATGGCCAGTTTCACTACATCGGTGCCGCTAAACTCGTCGATGGCGCGTAGCAGCACGCCGAGCTTGCGCGGCTCGAGGACGGCAGCACGGTGCTTTACGAGGGGGGCGGCGAGGGCGTCGTCGAGAAGGGCGGCCGGATCGTTCTTGCATAGTCCCAGAACGGCGCCATGGCGGAACACGCGACTGGCGAAGGCGCGCGTGCGGCGGGCCGTCTCGCGCTTGCCTTCGCTTTCCACCTTGCGCAGGACGTTCAACAAGTCCGGTGGCGTGATGTCGGCGATCGGCAGGTGCCCGACAGTATGGGCGAGGTGCGAGAGGAACCAGTGTGCCTTGGTGATGGTTGCGGGCGCCTTGCCGCTGCGTTCCAACCGCACGCTGATGAAATCCTCAGCAACGGCGCGGAACGTGTTGCTGGCGTGCAGGCGGGCCTCGATCTTCTTCTTGCGGCGCTCGACGGCCGGATCGCCGCCATCGCGAATCAAATCGCGCGCCTTGTCACGCAGGGCGCGGGCCTCTTTCAGGCCGACGTCCGGCCATTGGCCGAGCGACAGGCGCTTCTCAACGCCGTGAAGGCGATACTTGAAGTACCAGATCTTCGCGCCGGAAGGGCGGACCTCAAGATAGAGGCCTTTTTCATCGGGCTTGCGGTAGGGGGAGTTTGAAGCCGAAAACCCGTTTATTTGCAGAGCTTTAAGCGACATTTGGGGGCAACGCCTTTTGCTAGGTTCCCGTTTCCCCCAGAAATGCCCCCACTTGGCGTGAAAAGTGGTGAGAAATCCTGGGACAAAGCGAGAACATCCGGAAGACAAAATCGACCGAAAATCTAGCCAAATCAATGCGTTGAGACGTTTTGGGAAGAAACCCCTGGTGCCGCTTACAGGACTCGAACCTGTGACCCCCGCATTACGAATGCGATGCTCTACCAACTGAGCTAAAGCGGCCCTGCCGTGTGGGCTGGCGGGCGATTAGCTTTGCACGCACGGGATTGCAATGGGTTTTGCACGCGCTGCCGGGTTTTTGTGGATATCTCTGAACATCCATCGCCAGGGCGGTTTGATGGAGCGCAATGCGCGGCGTGCCCAGGCCGGCATGATCGCCGTGCCACGAACACCTTTGCAGGAGCAAGCGATGACCCACGTGCCCGGTGATCTCAAGGATGCCTTTCCCGACGATGCCGCGCTGTTGCACGCGCTCAAGCTCGGCAATGCGCATGTGCACCGCCTGGTCGAGCAGTATCACACGCTCAACCATGCGGTGCACCGGATCGAGAGCGAGGTTGCGCCCAGCTCTGACCAGCACGTGGAAGCGCTCAAGAAGCAGCGGTTGACGGTTCTCGACGCGCTGGCCGAACAGCTGGCGCTTGCCAAGGCCGGCTGAGCGCACAACGGCCATGCGCAAGCCTGTGGAGAACATCGGGAGCGCTGGAAAAAAGCAGGTTGACGGATCAGCCCGCGCCGCCTAATCGGCCGCCCTACCGCGCGTCGCCAGACGCGGCGCGGACCTGGGGCGGAGTAGCTCAGTCGGTTAGAGCAGCGGAATCATAATCCGCGTGTCGGGGGTTCGAGTCCCTCCTCCGCTACCACTTTTCCTGATATTCAGCAGCGATAACGGCGCCTCGCAAGGGCGCTGTCGCCAAGTGCGCAGTGTTTTGCCCGCATGGCCGTGTCCTTGCATTGGCTTTGCGCTGGCGCTGCACGTGGCCTTGCGGCAAACCCTTGGGCATGACCTCACGCCGTGATCTTGGCCCTGCCGCAACGCTGCGGCGACTGCTTGTCGGGCGGGTGCAGGCGTTGTTCCATGATCGGGCCAAGGGCGAAAGCCCGATCGTGCGTTCGAACGATGCGCTGTTTGCGCCGGATTCGGTGATCTGGCGGGTGCATGGCGATGTCACCACGATGATGATCGGGGGCGTGACCGCGCTGCTGCTGCAAATGCTGCACCCGGCAGCGCTGGCTGGCGTGTGGGACCACAGCACTTTCCGCAACGACATGCTGGGCCGCCTGCGCCGCACCGCGCGGTTCATTGCCGTGACAACCTATGCCGAGCGTGGGCAGGCGGATGCCGCGATCGACAAGGTGCGGGCAGTGCACGAATATGTACAGGGCACCCTGGCCGACGGCACGCCCTATCGCGCCAGCGACCCACACCTGCTGGCCTGGGTGCACGTGTGCGAGGCTATCGGTTTTCTCGATGCGTGGATCGCCTATGGCGAGCCCGGCATGTCAACCGCAGACCAGGACACCTATATGCGCGAGGCGGGTGTGGTGGCGCGCCGGCTTGGCGCCGATCCCGTGCCGGAAACGCGCGCGCAGGCCGAGGCACTCATCGCCTCCTTTCGCCCTGAACTGCATGCGGATCAGCGCACGCGGCAGGTCGCGCGCATGGTGCTGTCGCAGCCGTCGCCGTCGCTGGCCGCCGCTCCGGCCCAGCACCTGCTGTTCCAGGCGGCGGTCGACCTGATGCCGCCCTGGGCGCAGGCGCTGCACGGGCGCCGCCTGTCCCTGCCGGCGACGCCCATCGTGCGCGGTGGCGCCATGGCCATGGCGCGCACGTTGCAATGGGCATTTGCCCCGGCCCGCCGCCTGCCACCGGCAGGTTGAACGGCGCGGTTCAGGGCTGGCCCAGCCGCCATTGCAACAGGCGCACGAATGGCTCCGGCTCATCCAGGCTGAACGCCACGCGCCTGATGCTGCGGCGGCGCAGCAGGCGATCATGATCGATCGGGGCGCGCAAATGCACGATCACGTTGGGCCAGGCCAGCAGCGCCGCATTGAGCGTGGCGGCATCGCGCACTTCGGCACCGTCGATGGCCATGCTGACGCTCTCGATGCGGTTGAGCGGCACCGCCACGTCGAGGAGCAGCCCGGCGCGAATGCGCAAGCTGTCTGCCTCCAGCAGGATCGGGCGAAAGCGGAACGATTTGACCACGCCCACCAGGTAGACCAGCCCCAGGTCGCTCACGACGAACATCGCCAAGGCCGGCAGGCGGCTCCAGTGGCCCAGAAAGACGTGATAGACCGCCACTTCGATGGCCGAGAGCGACAGGAGCGTTATCGCCATCGGCGTAAGGTGCCGGTGATAGGCAAAGGCGCGGGCGCCGGTTGGAACGTCGGCTGGTCCTCCCCAGCGCAACAGAGCCATGTGCAGCACCACCAGTTCCGCGCGGGCCAGGCGCACCAGGGCAGGGGGCAGGAATTGTGCGGCCACGCTTTCCCAGCGCGCGGCCGTGCTGCCCCGGCGCATGATAGCCAGCGCCTGCCGACCGGCGAGGGCAAGGTGGGCAAGCAGCGCCAGCGCCATGGCCACCATCGTGCCGGGCATGGCCAGCAAGGCGGCACGCAGGGCAGGCGGTGCGGCCATGCTAACGAGGCAACAGGCGCCTGCCAGCGTCGCGCATACGGTTCGAGCGTCGGGACGGCCGGGGCCATCGCGCACGATGCGTGACAGCAGCAGGCTATCGGCGCTCAGCCACAGGCAAAGCCACAAGGACAGCGCGGGGTGGCTTTGCGCCACCGGTAGGCGCGCGGCCAGCATGGCGGCAACGATGACGACGGCGGGGACCAGGTGCGCTGCCCGTCGATGATGCGCGATGCGTGCGGCTGGAATCATCCTGCGCGGCCTCCTGCGACGGCGGTGATGCCGGGCAGAGCCGATCATTGCCCAGCGCGCGGTCACTCGCAACCATCGAAAACGCAGCGCCACCATCGCGTGGGCGTTGCGCCGCCGCTGCCGGCTGGCTATGCCCGGCGGACCTGGCGGGATTTCTGCCGGGTAAAGATCGCGCCGGTGCCCGGAAGGGCTCAATCGGGAATGCGGTGCGGGGCCATGGCGCCCCAAATCCGCGGCTGTCCCTGCAACTGTAAGCGGCGAGCGCGATGCATACCGCCTTTCCCGATATCGGCGGGGAGGGCAGCCACTGGGCCGGACGCCAAGACGGGCGAGGCCTGGGAAGGCATGCATCAAGCCCTGACCCGCAAGCCAGGAGACCGGCCGGCGCTTGGTCGCTCATGCCTTGGTCCAGGGGATGGCCGCGGCACGGTTCGTTCCGTCAGAGCGACGCCGCCTGGCCGGCGTGTGGCTGCGTGGGCGCCTTGTGGCGTGCGCGTGGCGTCCCGCGTCCGGCTCCGTCGCCATTCTGGCCGGAGTATTCCGCTCGTGCCTGTTTCCTTTCCTGTTCGCCGCCTGCTGGCCCGTTCGGCCGCGCCCTCGCTGCGCCGGCGTATCGCTACTCTTTTGGCCGCGCTGCTGCTGGCCAATGCCCTTGCCTGGCTGTGGGCGCTGGGCCTGTTCCATGATCAGCCGCTGATGCTGGGCACCGCCGTGCTCGCCTGGGGGCTTGGCCTGCGCCATGCGGTCGATGCCGATCACATCGCCGCGATCGACAATGTCACGCGCAAGCTGATGCAGCTGGGGCAGCGGCCGATCGCGGTGGGCCTGTGGTTTGCCCTGGGCCATGCCACGATCATCGCCATCGCCTCGGTCCTGGTGGCGCTTACGGCCACGGCGCTCGCCCGGTTTGGCGCCTTTCGCGAGGTGGGCGGGATGATCGCCACGACGATATCGGCGCTGTTCCTGTTTGCCATTGCCGCGATGAACCTGGTGATCCTGCGTGGGGTGTGGCGCACCTTTGCCCATGTGCGCGCAGGGGGCACCTATGTGGAGGAAGACCTTGACCTGCTGCTGTCGGGCCGGGGCCTGCTATCGCGCCTGTTCCGCCCGATGTTCCGCCTGGTCACGCGCTCGTGGCACATGGCGCCGCTCGGTTTCCTGTTCGGGCTGGGTTTCGATACGGCCACGGAAGTCGCGTTGCTCGGCCTGTCGGCCAGCCAGGCGGCGAGTGGCCTGGCGCTCGGCACGATCCTGGTGCTGCCCGTGCTGTTTGCCGCAGGCATGGCGCTGATCGATACGATCGACGGTGTGGTCATGCTTGGCGCTTATGAGTGGGCCTTCGTCAAGCCGATCCGCAAGCTCTATTACAACATCACCATCACTCTGGTTTCGGCTCTGGTGGCGATCGTGATCGGCGGGATCGAGGCGGCCGCACTGATCGGCCAGAAGCTGGGCCTGACTGGCGCGCCATGGCGGTTGGCGGCCGATCTTGCCGGCAATTTCAATGGGCTGGGCTTTGCCATCATTGCCCTGTTCGCGTTGTGTTGGCTGGCCAGTGCGGCGATCTATCGGTGGCAGCGGCTCGACGAGATCGAGGTGGTTCGCGCAATCTGATGTCATGCCCGGTTGGCTTGGCCGGCGAACTGGGCTAGGAGGGCAGCGCAGGCAGCGGTTTCGGCCGGTGCCCTGCAAAAGATCGCGTCGGTGCCCCGAGAGGGGCTTAATCGGGAATGCGGTGCGGGGCTTTGCCCCAAGTCCGCAGCTGTCCCTGCAACTGTAAGTGGCGAGCGCGATGCACTGGTCCCCGCACGACGGGGATGGCCACTGGGCCCCAAGCGGGCCTGGGAAGGCGTGCATCAAGCCCTGACCCACGAGCCAGGAGACCTGCCGGCGTACTGGTCGCTCTTGCCTTGATCCAGGGGATGGTCCGGGCACGGTAATACTTCCGTCTGGGCGACGAAGACTTGTGCGGCTGGGGCTGCACGGGTTGCGTTGTGGTGGGCGCTTTCGTGCGCCGGTCCGCTGCCGCGCGCCTGGCCGGATCGTTTTCCGGCAAGCCCTGCCGTGTCGCTCGCCTGGCGCCGCGGAAGGGTTTTGTGCATGCCGGATCTGGCAAAAGTGCCTGTCACCATCGTGACCGGCTTTCTCGGCGCGGGAAAGACCACGCTGATCAGCCACTTGATTCGCCACGCCGGCGGCCGCCGCCTGGCCGTGGTGATCAACGAGTTCGGCACGCTGGGGGTGGATGGCGATATCCTCAAGTCCTGCGCCATTCCCGATTGCCCGGCCGAAAACATTGTCGAACTGGCCAATGGCTGCATCTGCTGCACCGTGGCCGATGATTTCATCCCCACGGTCGAACGCCTGCTCGCACTCGATCCCCGGCCCGATCACATCCTGATCGAAACCTCGGGGCTGGCGCTGCCGAAACCACTGCTCAAGGCGTTCGACTGGCCGGCGATCCGCAGCCGCATCACGGTCGATGGCGTCCTGGCGCTGGCCGATGCAGAGGCGGTGGCCGCCGGCCGCTTTGCCCCCGATCTGGCCGCGCTCGACGCGCAGCGTGCCGCCGATCCGGGGATCGACCATGAAACCCCATTGGCCGAAGTGTTCGAAGACCAATTGGCGTGTGCCGATCTGGTGCTGTTGACCAAGGGGGATCTGGCCGGCCCGGAGGGCTTGGCCAAGGCGCGGGTGATCATTACTGAGACGGCGCCGCGCGCGGTTCCGGTGATCGACATGGCCGAAGGCGCAGCCGATCCGCGCGTGATCCTGGGGCTGAACGCCGCAGCCGAAGACGATATCGCTGCCCGCCCGTCGCACCACGATGGCGCCGACGATCACGAGCATGACGATTTTGCCAGCACCGTGGTGCCGCTGGGCGAGGTATCCGATCCGGCCGACCTTGCCGCGCGGATCGCCCGCCTGGCCACAGAGCATGGCGTGCTGCGCGTGAAAGGCCATGTCGCCGTGGCGGGCAAGCCGATGCGCCTGCTGGTTCAGGCCGTGGGCGCGCGGGTGCGCCATCAGTATGATCGGCCCTGGCAGGCGGGAGAGCCGCGCATCGGGCAACTGGTGGCGATTGCCGAGCGCGACAGGCTCGACCCGCAAACCATCAAGGCGGTGCTGGCGGCCTGAGCGGCGGCACCCCCCATGCACGTCATCTTCCGCGAAAGCCACGGGCTTGAGGAAATGGCCGTGCCCCAGGATCTGGGGCAGGCGCCGGCGCCGCTCGTCGTCCTGTCGTTTTCCGACAGCGACCTGGGCGCTTTTGCCGCTGGCTGGCACCTGGCCCGTCAGGCCGATCCGGCGTTCCCGCTGCTGCGCCTGGCCAATCTGGCCGCGCTGGAACATCCCTTGTCGGTCGATACCTATATCGATCGCACGCTGGTTGGCGCGCGGGCGATGCTGATCCGCCTGATCGGCGGGGTTTCGTGGTGGCGCTATGGCCTGGGGCAGGTGGCGGCCCTGGCGCGCGCGCGCGGCGTGGCGCTGGCGGTGCTGCCGGCTGATGGGCGGGCCGATCCGCAGCTGGACGAAGCCTCTACTCTGCCGTGCGAAACCCTGCGTGATCTGGCCGTGCTGTGCGAGGCGGGCGGGGCCGATGCTGCCCATCGCGCGCTAGTGACACTGGCACAGGCGGGCGGGCTGGCGCTGAACGCAACCGCGCTGGCCGCGCCGGTGGCGCCGCTGCCGGCGGCGGGCCTGTGGCATCCCCATGGCAAGGCGGTGGACGCCGCGCGCCCGCTGGTGCTGGTCGTGTTCTACCGCGCCTATCTCACCGCGCGCGATGTTGCGCCGGTAACCGCTCTGATCACCGCGCTGGAGGAAGCAGGCCTGGCTGCGCAGGGGCTTTACGTCACCTCGCTCAAGGAACCACAATCGCGCGCGGTGGCGGCGGCAGAACTCGGCCGGCTGCGCCCGGCCGCGATCATCAATGCCACGGCCTTTTCCGCGCGTGACGATGCCGGGCATAGCCCGCTGGACTTGGCCGGCGTGCCGGTGTTCCAGGTGGCATTGGCCACCGGCACGCGCGAAAGCTGGGCAGGCGCCGCGCGGGGCCTGGCGCCGGCAGACCTGGCCATGCATGTCGTTTTGCCAGAGATTGACGGGCTGCTGTTTGCCGGCGTCGCCAGTTTCAAGGAACCCTGCGCGCAGGATGCCGATCTCGGCTTTGCCCGCCACATGCACCGGCCCGATCCGGCGCGGATCGACGCCATCGTGGCGCGGGTGGCTGGCTGGATCGCGCTGGCCCGGCGCCCCGTGGCGCAGCGGCGCCTGGCCTTGGTGCTGTCAACCTATCCGGGCAAGGCGCATGCCATGGCCCATGCGGTGGGCCTCGATGCCTTGGCCTCTACTACAGCGTTGCTCGCCGATCTGGCCCAGGCCGGGTATGCAGTTGCGCCGCCCGGTGACCTGGCCCACCGGCTTGGCCGTGAGACGCTGGGGTTTCCGCTGGAAGCCTATCGCGCCGCGCTGGCGCAGCTGCCGGCTGCGCTGCGAACCGATCTGGCACAAAGCTGGGGCGCGCCAGAGGATGATCCGGCGGTTCGCGATGGCGCATTCCACTTTGCCGCGTTGCGCGCGGGGCAAGCGCTGGTGGCGTTGCAGCCCGAACGCGGCGATCTGGTCGGGCGCGACGAAGCCTATCACGATCTGTCGCGCTGCCCGCGCCATGGCTATGTCGCCTTCTATCTGTGGCTGCGGGCGCAAGGGATCGATGCCCTGCTGCACATGGGCGCGCATGGCACGCTGGAATGGCTGCCGGGCAAGGCCGTCGCGCTGTCAGATGCCTGCTGGCCCGAGGCGCTGATCGGCAGCGTGCCGGTGATCTATCCCTTCATCGTCAACGATCCGGGCGAGGCGGCGCAGGCCAAGCGCCGCATCGGCGCGGTCACGCTGGGCCACATGCCGCCGCCGCTGCGGCGCACGGAAAGCGGCGCGGGCCTGGCTGGGCTGGAGTCGCTGCTCGACGAGTTTTCCGGCGCGGTGGGCCTTGATCCGGCGCGGCGCGACCGGCTGATCGTGGCCATCCGCGCGCAGGCGCAGGCGCTGGGGCTTGAGGCAGAGCTGGGCATCGATCCCGCCGCCACCCCGGCCGAGGCGATTGCCCGGATCGACCGCTTTGTCTGCGATGTGAAGGACAGCCAGTATGGCGATGGCCTGCACATATTCGGCCGCGGCCCGCAGGGCGGGGCAGAGCGCGATGGTGTGCTGGCCGCGCTCGACGGGCGCCGGGTTACGGCGGGGCCGGCCGGATCGCCGTGGCGCGGCCGGGCGGATGTGCTGCCCACCGGGCGCAATCTCTATGCCGTCGATCCGCGCGCCGTGCCAAGCCGCGCCGCCCATGCGCAAGGGGTGGTGCTGGCGCAGGAACTGGTGCGCCGCCATCTGCAGGATCACGGCGATTATCCCCGTGCCCTGGTGGTGGACCTGTGGGGTTCGGCCACGATGCGCACCGGTGGCGAGGAATTTGCCATGGCGCTGCACCTGTTGGGCGCGCGGCCGGAATGGGATGCCGCCTCGCAACGGGTGACGGGGATCGAGATTCTGCCGATCGCTCGGCTCGATCACCCGCGTCTGGATGTGACGCTGCGTATTTCGGGCCTGCTGCGCGATGCCTTTCCGCTGCTGCCGGTGCTGTTCGGGCAGGCGGTGCGCGCCCTGGCGGCGCGCGACGAGCCGCTGGAGTGGAACCCGTTTGTCGGCAAGGCGCCAGGTGCGCGGGTCTATGGCCCGGCGCCGGGGCGCTATGGCCTGGGCATGGGGCAGGCGGCGCAAAGCTATGACGCCGCCGGCCGCCGCGCGGCGGGTGAAGCCTGGCTGGCCGCATCGGACCACGCGTTTGATACCGGCGCGGCGCAGCCCGACCTGGCTGGCCTGCGCGTCCGTGTGGCGCGGGCCGGGGCGTTTGTTCACGCGCAGGATCTGCCTGAAACCGATCTGCTGCTCGCCGCAGACTATGCCGCGCACGAGGCCGGGTTTGCCGCCGCGCAGGGCGTGGCCGGGGGCAAGGCAGCGCTCTATCACCTCGACAACCGCGACCCCGCGCGGCCCGTGGCGCGGCCCTTGGGCGAGGAACTGGCCCGCGTGGTGCGCGCCCGTGCTGCCCATCCCGGCTGGATCGCCGGCATGATGCGCCATGGCTTTCGCGGCGGGGCAGAACTGGCTGCCACGCTCGATCATCTGGGCGCCTTTGCCCACCTTGCCCCCGGCAGTGTGCCGCCGCAGCTGTTTGATCTCTATTACCAGGCCACCTTGGGCGATGCTGCCGTGCGCGCATTCCTGGCGCGCGAGAACCCCGGCGCCCTAGCCGCGATGCAGCACGGCTTTGCCGCGCTGCATGCCGCTGGCCTGTGGCCCACGCGGCGCAATGCCATTCTTGCCGATCTGGCCGATTACGCCAGGGGCAGGGCATGAGCGGCTTTCGCGTGGCGGGCTGGTGCCCCGATGCCTGGCGCCCGATGGCGGCGGGTGATGGCCTGTTGCTGCGGATCAAGCCGCGCCTGGCGCGCCTATCTCGCGATGCTGCGCAAGCGGTATGCGCGCTGGCCGTCCAGCATGGCAATGGCTTGATCGATGTGTCGCGGCGGGGCAACCTGCAACTGCGCGGGCTCGATCACGCGGGTTGGCAGGCTGCGCTGGCTGATCTGCTGGCGCTGGGCCTGGTCGATGCCGATCCGCTGGCAGAGGCGCGGCGCAACCTGCTGGTGGCGCCCGGCTGGCGCGATGGCGATGACACGCAGCGCATCGCCCAGGCCTTGCTTGCCCGGCTGGATGAACTGCCCGCGCTGCCGGCCAAGGCCGGGTTCGTGATCGATGCCGGCGCGGCGCCGGTCTTGCTGGCAGAGCCGGGCGATTTCCGGGTCGAGCGCAGCAGCCATGGTGGCCTGATCCTGCGCGCGGCTGGGCGCGCCCATGGCGTGGCCTTGGCGCCCGGGGCAGAGGTTGATGGACTGATCGCACTGGCCCGCTGGTTCGTGCAAAGCGGCGGGCAAGGGCGCATGGCGCGCCATCATGCCCCGCTGCCTGCGTGGGCGGCTGGGCAGGATCTTCCAGCGGCGTTGGCGCCGGCCTGGCGGCCAGGGCCTTGCGCGCTCGGCATGGTGCATGGCGCGCCATTCGGCCGGGTTGCAGCGCCGGTGCTGGACGCGGCGCTGGCCGAACCCGGCGCCCAAGCGCTGCGCATCACGCCCTGGCGCCTGCTGGTGGTGGAAGGCGCCGGCGGCGATGCCGTGTCCGGCCTGATTGCCGATCCGGCCGATCCGCTGCTGCGGGTGGAAGCATGCCCCGGCGCGCCGGCCTGCCCGCAGGCGCATGTGCCCACGCGCGATCTTGCCATCGCCCTGGCGCCGCATGTGCGCGGCACGCTGCACGTATCGGGCTGTGCCAAGGGCTGCGCCTGCACCCGCGCCACCGATCTTGTGCTCACCGGCCGCGCCGATGGCCGGTTCGACCTTGCGCGTGATGCCGCCGCCGGCGCGCCGCCGTGCCAGGCGCCGCTCACCGCCCAGCAAGTGCTCGACCAGTTTGCAAGTTGCCCCAGTGCGGAGCTGCCCAATGCCCCATGTCTATGAAACCGATGGCGCGGCCATCTATCGCCAGTCTTTCGCCATGATCCGGGCAGAGGCCGATCTGGCGCGCTTTTCGCCTGCCGAAGAGCCAGTGGCGGTGCGCATGATCCATGCGGCGGGCATGGTGGACCTGGCGCCGCACATTCGCTTTTCCGCCGATTTCGCCACGGCGGCGCGCGCCGCGTTGCGCACGGGGGCGCCGATCCTGTGCGATGCGCGCATGGTGTCGGAAGGCGTTACCCGTGCGCGCCTGCCTGCGGCCAATCCAGTGCTGTGCACGCTGCATGATCCGGCGGTGCCAGCCCTGGCCCAGGCCATGGGCAACACCCGCTCTGCCGCCGCGCTGGAGCTGTGGCGCCCGCACCTGGCCGGCAGCGTGGTGGCGATCGGCAATGCGCCCACCGCGCTGTTCCACCTGCTGACCATGCTGGAAGACCCAGCCTGCCCGCGCCCGGCCGCGATCATCGGCTGCCCGGTCGGCTTTGTCGGCGCGGCCGAATCCAAGGCCGCGCTGTGGGCGTGGCACGGCGTGCCGTGTTGCATCGTCGAAGGGCGCCTGGGCGGCAGCGCGATCACCGTGGCCGCGATCAACGCCTTGGCGAGCGACGCGGAATGAGCGCGCCAGTCCTTGCACCAGTTGGCCCGATCGGCACGGTCCACGGTGTCGGCCTTGGCCCCGGCGCGCCCGACCTGTTGAGCGTGCGCGCCGATCGGCTGGTGCGCGACACGCGCCACATCGCTTATTTTCGCAAGGCCGGGCGGCCGGGCCAGGCGCGGCGCATCGCGGCAGACCTGCTGCGCGCCGATGCCGTGGAAATTCCCATGGAATACCCCGTCACCACCGAAATCCCGGTCAGCGATCCGCGCTACAACGCATGTCTCGCCGCGTTCTATGCCGCGTGTACCGTGCGCTTGGCCGATCTGGCCCGCAGCGGCGAAGACGTGGTCGTGCTGTGCGAGGGCGATCCGTTTTTCTATGGCTCGTTCATGCACCTGCACAGCCGCCTGGCGGGGCAGGTGCCGGTGCAGGTGGTGCCGGGCATCACCGGGATGGCGGGCGCGTGGAATGCCACCGGCGTGCCCATCACCTGGGGCGATGATGTGCTCACCGTCGCCATGGCGACCCTGTCCGAGGCGGAACTGACCCGCCGCATCCGCGATACCGATGCCCTGGTGGTGATGAAGATCGGCCGTCACCTGGCCAAGCTGCGCCGCGCCGTGGCTGCTGCGGGACGCGAGGGGGAGGCTTGGCTGGTGGAACATGCCGCCATGCCCGGCCAGCGGGTTACGCCGCTGGGTGAGGCCCAGGCCGTCACGCCCTATTTCTCGATCCTGTTGATCCACGGCCAGGGGCGCCGGCCATGAGCGGCACATTGGCGATCGCCGGGCTCGGCCCGGGCAGCGAAGCGATGATCACCCCGCAGGTGCGCGCGGCACTCGATGCCGCCACCGATGTGCTGGGCTATATCCCCTATGTCGCGCGTGTGGCGCCGCGCCCCGGCCTGGTGCTGCATCCATCGGACAACCGGGTGGAGCGGGAGCGCGCTGCTGATGCGCTTGACTTGGCTGCGCAAGGGCGCCGGGTGGTGCTGGTCTCATCGGGCGATCCCGGCGTATTCGCCATGGCCGCCGCCGTGTTCGAGGTGTTGGAAAGCGGCCCGCAAGCGTGGGACGATGTCGCGATCGAGGTGCTGCCGGGCATTACCGCCATGCTCGCCGCCGCCGCGCGCGCCGGGGCGCCGCTGGGCCACGATTTCTGCGCGATCAACCTCTCTGACAATCTCAAGCCGTGGGACATGATCGCGCGGCGTCTGCGCCTGGCGGCAGAAGCGGATTTTGCCATGGCGCTCTACAATCCGCGCTCGCGCGCACGGCCAGATGGCCTTGCCCGCGCGCTGGAATTGCTGCGCACATGCTGCGGCCCGCAGCGGCCGACCCTGTTTGCCCGCGCCGTCTCCACCCCGCAGGAAGACCTGCGCATCGTCTCGCTGGCGCAGGCGGTGCCCGAGATGGCCGACATGCGCACCGTGGTCATCGTGGGATCGAGCCAGACGCGGATCGTGGCGCGTGCCGCCGGCCCGCTGCTTTACACCCCGCGCAGCGCGGGCGGGGTGCTGGCATGAGCGATCCAGTCAAGCACTTGCGCCGAATCGTGGACTTCGTGGCGCGGCGGGATGAACGGCCGGTCGATCATGATCACCGGCAGGCCCAGCGCGCGCGCGGCGATCAGCTTGGCCTGCGCGCCGCTGCCGCCGGCGTTCTTGCATACCACCACGCCGATCGCCTGGTCGCGCAGCAGCGCCAGATCGCCCGCCACAGTGAACGGCCCCCGGTCCACCACCAGGCGATGGCGCGGCAACAGCGGCGGTGCGGGCGGCGCGTCGACAAAGCGCAGCAGATAGTCATGCTGCGGCTGGGCGAGGAAATCGGCCACGTGCAGCCGCCCCAACGCCAGCATCACACGCCGCGCCGGGCCAGCGAGGGCCGCTACGGCGCCG
Organism: Novosphingobium sp. 1529; assembly: GCF_040544855.1. NCBI lineage: Bacteria > Pseudomonadati > Pseudomonadota > Alphaproteobacteria > Sphingomonadales > Sphingomonadaceae > Novosphingobium > Novosphingobium sp. 1529. The sequence continues at coordinate 205,990 of NZ_JBEPKW010000004.1, read as the reverse complement.
GCCACGTCTGGCACCATGGTCCAGCGGTCTTGTGGCTGGCCCTGCCAGGCCGGGCGGGTAAGCGCGATAAGCGGCACCCCGGCCTGCGCGGCGGCGGCGATGGCATGGGCGCTGATCTGCGCGGCAAAGGGATGGGTGGCATCGACCAGGTGGGTGATGCCTTCCTCGCGCAGATAGGCGGCCAGCCCGGCCACGCCGCCAAAGCCGCCGATCCGCGTGGGCAGGGGCTGCGCCAGCGGGGCGTGGGTGCGCCCGGCATAGCTCAACCGGGCGGCAATGCCTTGCGCGGCAAGCAGGCGGGCCAGCGCGCTGGCCTCGCTCGTTCCGCCCAGCAGCAGGACATTGGCCATGGCTGATACCCCTTTGCGCGCATGGTTGACGATCATCGGCCTTGGCGAAAACGGCCGCGACGGCCTGTCCCCGGTGGCCTTGGCCGAACTGGACGAGGCCGAGGTGGTGATCGGCCCGCCGCGCCATCTGGCCTTGCTGGGCTCGCTTAAGGCCAAGGCGGTGGAATGGCCAGTGCCCTTTGCCGATGGTGTCGCCCAATTGCTCGCTTTGCGTGGGCGCCGTGTGGCGATGCTCGCATCGGGTGATCCATTCTGGTTCGGTGCCGGCAGCAGTGTCATCACCCACCTCGCGCCGCACGAATGGCTGGCCCATCCGCAGCCATCGACGTTTTCCCTGGCGGCGGCGCGCCTGGGCTGGGCAGTGCAGGATTGCGCGTGCCTGGGCCTCCACGCCGCGCCGCTGGCGCGCATGCGTCCGCATCTCGCGCCCGGCCAGCGCGTGATTGCCCTGTTGCGCGATGGCGCGGCGGTGGCAGACCTGGCAGCCTATCTCGTCGCGCTGGGCTTTGGCGCCAGCACGCTATGCGTGCTCGAAGCGCTGGGCGGCCCGCGCGAGCGGGTGCGTTGCTTTGAGGCGCAGGCTTTTGCCCTTGGCGATGTCGCCCATCCGGTGGCGGTGGGCATTGTCGTTGCCGGGCAGGGGCTGGCTCTGCCGCTCACGCCCGGACGGCCCGATGCGCTGTTCGCCGCCGATGGCCAGATCACCAAGTCAGCCGTGCGCGCGCTCACCCTGGCGGCGCTGGCGCCACGCGCGGGTGAACTGCTCTGGGATATCGGCGCCGGCTCTGGCTCTGTCGGCATCGAATGGCTGCTGGCCCATCCCGCCAACCGCGCCGTGGCGATCGAGGCCGATCCGCAGCGTGCCGCCCGCGTGCGCGGCAATGCCGGGGCACTGGGCGTGGATCGCCTGCGCGTGATCACCGGCCGCGCGCCGGCGTGCCTGCCCGATGATCCGCCGCCCGATGCGGTGTTCATCGGCGGCGGGCTGTCGGCCGCGCTGCTCGATGCGCTATGGGCGCGGCTGCCGGCCGGCACGCGGCTGCTCGCCAATGCCGTGACGTTGGAATCCGAAGCCCTGCTTACCGCCTGGTATGGCCGCGTTGGCGGCAGCCTGTTGCGGATCGAACTGGCCGACGCCGCGCCACTCGGCACGCGGCATGGCTGGAAGGCGCGCTATCCGATCGTGCAGTGGAGCGTGGTGCGATGACCATGATTGTCGCCGGCCTGGGCTTTCGCGCGGGCGCCCCGCTTGCTGCTCTGCGCGCGGCCTTTGCCCTGGCGCAGGAAGGACTGCCCGCCGCCACCCATCTGGCCACGGCGGCAGACAAGGCCCCGGCTGTGGCGCCGCTGGCGCGCGCGCTGGGCCTGCCGCTGATCCCTTTGGCGGCCGATGCCGTGCAGCGCTGCGGCACGGCCACGCAATCTGCCGCCAGCCTGCGCACGCGCGGCACCGGCAGCCTGGCCGAGGCAGCCGCGCTGGCCGCAGCGGGGCCGGGCGCGCAGTTGCTGTGCCACCGCCAGATATCGCCCGATCGCATGGCCACGTGTGCCCTTGCTCAGGGCCATGCCCAGGAAATTGAACAATGACGGTCCATTTTGTCGGCGCCGGCCCCGGCGCGCCCGATCTCATCACCTTGCGCGGGCGCGATCGTATCGCCGCGTGCCCGGTGTGCCTCTATGCCGGGTCGCTGGTGCCCACCGCGCTGCTCGCCCACTGCCCGCCCGGCGCGCACATCGTGAACACGGCGCCTCTCTCGCTTGACCAGATCATGGACCACATCATCCAGGCCCATGCCGCTGGCCACGATGTGGCGCGGCTGCATTCGGGCGATCTGTCGGTGTGGTCTGCGCTGGGCGAGCAACTGCGGGCCTTACGGGCGCTAGGCATTCCCTTCACCATCACGCCCGGCGTCCCCGCCTTTGCCGCCGCCGCCGCCGCACTGGAAAGCGAACTGACGCTGCCCGCGCTGGGCCAGTCGGTGGTGCTGACCCGAACGCCGGGCCGGGCCAGTGCGATGCCACCGCGCGAAAACCTGGTGGCCTTTGCCCAGACCGGCGCGACGCTCGCCATTCACCTGTCGATCCACAACCTGGCGCAAGTGGTGGCCGATCTGCTGCCCGATTATGGCGGCGATTGCCCGGTGGCGGTGGTGTCGCGCGCCAGTTGGCCCGATCAGCGCGTGGTGCGCGCCACCCTGGACAGCGTGGAGGCCGCCGTGGCCGGCACGATGGAGCGCACCGCGCTGATCCTGGTCGGCCGCGTGTTGGGCGCTACTGATTTTGTCGAAAGCAGCCTCTATGCCGCCGATTATGATCGGCGCTTTCGCCCGCAGCATGGCGGCGAAAGCGGCGGGGCGCGGGCATGAGCGTGCCGGGCCTGATGATCGCCGCGCCCAGTTCGGGTGCGGGCAAGACCACGCTGATGCTGGGCCTGCTGCGCGCGCTGCATGGCCAGGGGCTGGCGGTGCAGCCATTCAAGAACGGGCCGGACTATATTGATCCGGCGTTTCACCAGGCGGCTTGCGCGCGCGCCTCGTTCAACCTCGACAGCTGGGCCATGGCGCCTGGCCTGATCGATGCCCTGGCAAGCCAGGCCGGTGGCGCCGATCTGGCCCTGGCCGAAGGATCGATGGGCCTGTTCGATGGCGTGGCCAGCGTGGGCGCCACCGGCAACGGCGCCAGTGCCGATGTGGCGCGCCGGCTGGGCTGGCCGGTGATCCTGGTGCTCGATGCCTCGGGCCAGGCGCAATCGGCGGCGGCAACGGCGCTGGGCTTTGCGCGGTTCAATCCCGCGCTGCCGGTGGCCGGCGTCATCCTCAACAAGGTGGCAAGCCCGCGCCATGAAAGCTTGCTGCGCGCCGGCATGACGGCGATCGGCATGCCGGTGCTGGGCGCCCTGCCGCGCCGCGCAGACCTTGGTCTGCCAGAGCGGCACCTGGGCCTGGTCCAGGCGGTGGAGCATCCCGATCTGCCCGCCCGCCTGGATGATCTGGCCACCTTCATGCGCGATCATGTCGATATGGCAGCGCTGGTTGCAGCGGCGCGCGCAATGGGCGCCCCGCCCACCGCATCAGCCGCGCTGCCGCCGCCCCCGGCGCAGCGGCTTGCCGTGGCGCGCGACGCGGCATTCTCGTTTCTCTATCCCCACCTGTTGCACGGCTGGCAGGCGGCTGGCGCGCAGATCCTGCCGTTCTCGCCGCTCGCCGATGAAGCGCCGCCGGCCGATGCCGATCTCGTCTGGCTGCCCGGCGGCTATCCCGAGCTGCATGCCGGGGCGATCGCGGCGGCGGGGACATTCCTGGCGGGCCTGCGCCGCCACGCGCAGACCCGCCCGGTGCACGGCGAATGCGGCGGCTACATGGTGCTGGGCCAGGGCCTGGTCGACAAGGCCGGCGCGCGCCACGCCATGGCCGGGCTGCTGGCCCTGGAAACCAGCCATGCCCAGCGGCGCCTGCACCTGGGCTATCGCGCGGCCCGGCTGCTGGCGCCGGTGGGCAGCATGGCGGCCGGCACCGCGCTGCGCGGCCACGAATTCCACTATTGCACCATCCTGGCCCAAGGCGATGCGCCACTGGCCACGGTGGTCGATGCCACCGGCGCGGCCGTGGCGGAAAGCGGATCGCGGCGCGGGCAGGTGACGGGCACGTTCTTCCACATGATTGCGGGGGCCGTGTGATCCAGCTCGATCTTATAGGGATCGGCACCGGCAACCCCGATCACCTTACCCTGGCGGCGGTGCGCGCGATCAATGGCGCAGACGTGATTCTGCTGCCCAACAAGGGCGCGGACAAGGCCGGGCTGATCGATCTGCGCCGCACGATCTGCGCGACGGTGCTGACGCGGGCCGTACCGTTCGTCGAATTTGCCATGCCGCTTCGCGATGGCGCGGGCGACTATGCGGCGGCAGTGGATGCCTGGCATGACGCCATCGCGCGGGTGTGGCAGGCAACCTTGGCGCAAGCCCTGCCGCAGGGCGGCCGCGCCGCGCTGTTGGTGTGGGGCGATCCCGCGCTCTATGACAGCAGCCTGCGCATCGCGGCGCGGCTGATGGGGCAGGGTGCGGCCCTCGCGGTGCAGGTCGTGCCGGGGATCACCAGCATCGCGGCGCTGACCGCCGCCCACGCCATCCCGCTCAATCCGCTGGCCGGGCCGGTGATGATCACCACCGGCCGCCTGCTGCGCACCCATGGCTGGCCGGTGGGGGCTGATCATCTCGTCGTGATGCTTGATGCCGGCGGTGCGTTTGCCGCGCTGGACCCTGCGGGCATCACCATCTGGTGGGGCGCATACCTGGGCATGGCGCACCAGGCGCTGGAGCATGGCCCGCTGGCGGCGGTGGGCCCGCGTATTCTCGCCCGCCGTGCCGCGCTGCGCGCGCAGCATGGCTGGATCATGGACATCTATCTGCTGAAAAGGGAAACGGCCGATGCAAGCTGATGAAGACGCGCGCCACGCCGACAAGATGCGCAAGAAACAGGCCGCGCGTGACAAGATCATGGCCACCAAGACCCAGGAAAAGGGCCTGCTGATCGTCCATACCGGCAAGGGCAAGGGCAAGACCACTGCGGCCATGGGCATGGTGGTGCGCGCCATCGGCCATGGCCAGCGCGTGGGCGTGGTGCAGTTCGTCAAGGGCGCGATGACCACCGGCGAAAAGGCCGTGTTCGATGCCTTTCCCGCCCACGTCGATTTCAAGCCGATGGGCGAAGGCTTTACCTGGGACACGCAGGACCGCGCGCGCGATGTGGCCGTGGCCCGCGCCGCCTGGGACGAGGTCAAGCGCATGATCGCCGATCCGGCCTATGCCATGGTCCTGGCCGACGAACTCAACATCGTGCTGCGCTATGACTATCTGCCGCTCGACGAGGTGCTGGCCGTGCTGACCGCGCGCCCGCCGATGAAGCACGTGATCGTGACGGGCCGCAACGCGCGCGACGAACTGATCGCGGCGGCCGATCTCGTCACCGAAATGGCCCAGATCAAGCATCCGTTCCGCGCCGGGGTGAAAGCCCAGGCGGGTATCGAGTTCTGACATGTTCCGTTTGCATCACAAGGATTTCCCCCATGCTTACCCCCGTTGACGATGGCCCCGCCGTGGTGGCCTGCAACACCTGCCGGTTGAGCGCCGACCTGCGCGAGGATGACCAGGGCCAGCGCGGTGGTGCGCGGCTTTTGGCGGCGCTGCGCACGGTGCAGCAGGGCGATGCGCGCTATGCCGGGATTGCCGTGCAGGAAATGGCCTGCCTGTTTGCCTGCAAGGACCACTGCACCGTGCACCTGCGCGCGCCGGGCAAGGTGGGCTATGTTCTCGGCCGTTTTGACGCGGACGAAGCGGCCGCCACGGCAATCCTCGATTATGCCGCCGCCTATGCGCAAAGCGAGCATGGGCGCGTGCCGTTCAAGGAATGGCCGCAAGGGGTGAAAGGCCATTTCATCAGCCGCACCCCGCCAGCCGGGTTCGTCGCGGCATGAGCGCGTTTGCTTCTCCGGCCGCGTTCGATGCGGCGCTTGCCGATCTGGCCATGCCCGATGCTGCGGCGGCCGCCGCAGCGCGGGCGCGGCAGGATGACCTGACGAAGCCGCCCGGATCGCTGGGCCGGCTGGAAGACATCGCCGTGTTCATGGCCGGCTGGCAAGGGCGCGAACGCCCGGTGATCGCGCGCGGGCGCACGGCGATCTTTGCCGGCAACCATGGCTTTATGGTGCATGGCGTCAGCGCCTTTCCCACCAGCGTGACCGCCGCCATGGTGGCCAACTTTGCCGCCGGGGGCGCGGCGATCAATGCGCTGGCGGGCGTTGCCGGCCTTGAGTTGATGGTGGTGCCGCTCGATCTTGATCGTCCCACCGCCGATTTCACCTGCGCCCCGGCGATGACCGAGGCGGAATGCCTGGCGGCGCTCAACGCCGGTGCCGCGGTGGTTACGTCCGATCTTGATATCCTGACGCTGGGTGAAATGGGCATCGGCAATACCACGGCCGCTGCCGCGCTCTGCGCCCTCAGCCTGGGGGGCAGCGCGGCGGAGTGGGCCGGGCCGGGCACCGGGCTCGATGCCGCCGGCGTGGCGCGCAAGGTTGCGGTGATCGCCCAGGCGCTGGCCTTCCATGCCGACGCGCCGCACACCCCGTTCGAAACCCTGCGCCGGCTGGGCGGACGAGAGATTGCGGCGATGGCTGGCGCGGTGTTGCGCGCGCGGGCCTTGCGCGTTCCGGTGGTGCTCGATGGCTTCATCACCTGTGCTGCCCTGGCGCCACTGGCGGTGGTGGCACCGGGCATCGTCGATCATTGCCTGGCCGGGCACTGTTCGGCCGAACCGGGGCATGTGCGCCTGCTGGCGCGGCTGGGGCTGGTGCCGCTGCTCAACCTGGGCATGCGGCTGGGCGAGGGCAGCGGCGCTGCGGTGGCCGTAGGGGTGATCCGCGCCGCGCTTGCCGCGCACGACCAGATGGCAACCTTTGCCCAGGCCGGCGTGGCATCGGGCGTGGCAGCGGGCGCGGAAGGGCAGGCGTGAGCGGCTTCCTGTTGCATCTGTTGCGCCACGGCGCGCCGGCCACGCCTGGGCTCTTGCTGGGCCACGACGACATGGCGCCCACGGCTGCTGGCCTGGCTGCCTGTACGCAGCGGGCGCAAAGCGTGGATTTTGCCGGCATCGTGGCATCGGACCTGCGGCGCTGTGCTGCTGCTGCCCAGGCCATTGCCGCCCCGCGCGCCCTGCCGGTGCAGCTGGACCGGCGCTGGCGCGAGCTGGATTTCGGCGCATGGGATGGTCTCGCCCCGGCGCAAGTGAGCTGCGCGGCCCTGACTGCATTCTGGATCGATCCCGATGCCCATGCCCCGCCGGGGGGAGAGCGCTGGTCGGCGCTGCGCGCGCGGGTAGCGGCAGCGCTGGCCGATCTGCCCGGCAGCGATACCCTGGTGGTGACGCACGGTGGCGCGATGCGTGCCGCGCTCACCGTGCTGTGCGGGTTCGTGTCGGAACAGGCCTGGGCGTTTGACCTCCCCTATGCCGCGCTGCTCAGCCTGCGGGTTTGGCCCGGCGAGCGGCCTACAGCGCAGATCGTGGGGCTGGCGACGTGAAGGGATTGGTCCTGGCCACGCAGTTCCTCACCCGCCTGCCCATGCCGCGCGTGGCTGCTGAGGTTGGCGATTTTGCCGCCTCGATGCGGTGGTTTCCCGCCGTGGGCGTGATCGTGGGTGGCTGCGTGGCCGGGGCGGCCTGGGCTGGTGGGTGGCTCGATCCGTGGATTGGGGCGATGGCCGGCCTGATGGCATGGGTGGCCGTGACGGGCGCGCTGCATCTCGATGGCCTGGCCGATCTGGCCGATGCCAGCGGCGCTGCCCATCGCGATCGCGCGCGGTTGCTGGCGGTGCTGGCCGATCCGCACGTCGGCAGCTTTGGCGTGGTGGCGGTGGTGATGCAACTCATGGCCAAGCTGGTGCTGCTCCATGCGCTGGTGGCGCAGGGCATGGTGGCGGGCATCGTCTGGGTGCCTTTCGCTGCGCGCCTTGGCCCGCTCGCTTGGGCGCGCTGGCTGCCGCCCTTGCACGCCGGGCTGGGTGCGCGTTTTGCCGATGTGGTGCGCCGCCGCGATCTGGCGCTGTGGGCCGGGGCGCTGGCGCTGGCCGCCTGGTGGTATCCGGCCTTGCTGGTCGCGGTGCCGGGCATGGCGCTGTGGGGCTGGTGGCTCAAGGTGCGGATCGGCGGGATTTCCGGCGATGGCCATGGTGCCGGCATCGAATGGAACGAAACCGTTCTATTGCTGGCCTTATGCATTGCGGGGCGGTTGTGGGGCTGAACCGCTTCACCTGGCATGGCGGCGGGCTGGCGGCGGCGCGCGCGCAGTTTGGTGATGGGCCTTGGCTGGACCTGTCCACCGGGATCAACCCGTGCCCCTGGCCCCACGCCGGGGCGGTAGCGGCGGCGGTGGATTGGCAGCCCCTGCCCGATGAAAGCGCGCTGCGCGGCCTGGAGCAGGCCGCGGCAGCGCACTTTGGCTGCGCGGCCGCTCAAGTCTGCGCGGTGCCTGGCACCGAGATCGGGCTGCGGCTGATTGGCGATCTGATCGGTGGCACGGGCTGCCATGCCGTGCCGGGCTATCGCACCCATGTCGAGATGCTGCGCGCCAGCGTGGCGGTGGCCGACCCGGAAAGCGCCGATGGCGCCAGCCTGGTCCTGGCCAATCCCAACAACCCCGATGGCCGCCTGTTGACGCCGCCGATGCTGCGCGAATTGCTGCACCGGCGCGGGGATCATGGCTGGCTCTTGCTGGATGAAGCCTTTGCCGACGCGCACCCGCAAGCCAGCCTGGCCGGCGACATTGCCGATGCGCGGCGGCTGGTGATCTTCCGCTCGTTCGGCAAGTTCTTTGGCCTGGCGGGCCTGCGCCTGGGCTTTGTGCTGGGGCCGCGCGCGCTGTTGGCGGCGTTGCGGGCGCGGCTGGGGGCCTGGCCGCTGTGCGCGGCGGCGTTGGCTGTGGGCCAGGCGGCCTATCGCGATGGCACCTGGATCGCGGATATGCGCGACGCCTTGCCGAAGCGGGCGGCACGCCTGGACGCGGCGCTGCGGGCCATGGGCTATACCGTTGCCGGGGCCTGCCCGCTGTTTCGCCTGGTGCGCGGCGTGAACGGGGCCGGCCTATTCGCCCATCTGGCGCAGCAGCATATCCTGACGCGGCCGTTTGCCGATCAGCCGGATTGGTTGCGGCTCGGCCTGCCAGGCGATGCTGCAGGTCTGGCGCGGCTGGTGCAGGCCTTGCCCAGCCATGGGTGAAACGCTCGCTGCCCTGGCACTCGCGCTGGCGCTCGATCTCGCGCTCGGCTGGCCAGCGGCGCTCTATGCGCGCCTAGGCCATCCGGTGGGCGGCTTTGCCCGCGTGATCGGCTGGTGCGCGCGCCTTGGCAATCGCCCGCAGTGGAGCGCGGGGTGCCGCCGCGCCATGGGCATGCTGACCGTGCTGGTGCTGCTGGCCGTGGCGATTGGCCTCTCGGGCGCGCTCCAGGCCCTGGCAACCTGGCTTGCCGGCGGCTGGGCGTGGATCGTCATCGGCCTGCTGGCCTGGCCAGGCCTGGCCCTGCGCAGCCTGCACGATCACGTGCGGCCCGTGGAGCTGGCCCTGGCGCGCGATGATCTTGCCGGCGCGCGGCGCGCCGTGGCGATGATCGTGGGCCGCGATACTGCCACGCTCGACCGCGCCGGGGTGGCCCGCGCGGCGATCGAAAGTCTGGCCGAAAGCTTTTGCGATGGGGTGGCGGCGCCGCTGTTCTGGATGGTCTTGGCCGGCCTGCCGGGGCTGTGGGCTTACAAGGCGATCAACACTGCCGACAGCCTGATCGGCCATCGCGAGGCGCCGTGGGGGCCGTTCGGCTGGGCGGCGGCGCGGCTGGACGATGCGCTGAACCTGCTGCCGGCGCGGCTGGGCGCGGTCTTGCTGTGCCTGGCGGGCGGTGGCGGCTGGGCGGTGCTGTGGCGCGATCATGGCCGGCATGCCTCGCCCAATGCGGGGTGGACCGAAGCGGCGATGGCCGGGGCGCTGGGCCTGCGGCTGGCCGGACCGGTGGTCTATGATGGCGTGGCCGTGGCCAAGGACTGGATCGGGCAGGGGCGCGCTGCGGCCGATGCGCGCGATGTGGCGCCGGCGCTGCGGCTCTATAGGCGGGCCTGCGCGCTGTTGATCGCGGTGGCGCTGGGCGCGGTGGTGGTATGGAAGGGATGACGATGGGCGCATTGATGGTGCAGGGCACCGGGTCTGACGTGGGCAAATCGGTGCTGGTGGCAGGGCTGTGCCGCGCGCTCGCCAACCGGGGCCTGCGCGTCTTGCCGTTCAAGCCGCAGAACATGTCGAACAATGCCGCTGTCACCAGCGATGGAGGGGAAATCGGCCGGGCCCAGGCGCTGCAGGCCCTGGCCTGCCGTGCCGCGCCGCATACCGACATGAATCCGGTGCTGCTCAAGCCGCAGGCGGATCACACCTCGCAACTGGTGGTGCATGGCCGGGTGCGGGGCACGCTGGGCGGCGGCAATTTTCGCATGGGCCGCGCGGCGCTGCTGCCCGATGTCATGGCCAGTTGGCAGCGGTTGCGCGCGCAGGCCGATGTGGTGGTGGTGGAAGGGGCAGGCTCACCAGCGGAAATCAACCTGCGCGCCGGTGATATTGCCAACATGGGCTTTGCCCGCGCGGCGCGGGTGCCGGTGGTCTTGGTCGGCGATATCGACCGGGGCGGGGTCATTGCCGCGCTGGTGGGTACGCGGGCCGTGCTCGATCCGGCTGACGCGGCCATGATCCGGGGCTTTATCATCAACAAGTTCCGGGGTGATCCCGCGCTTTTTGCCGATGGCTATCAGCAAATTGCCGCGCTTTCGGGCTGGCGCGGGTTTGGCGTGGTGCCGTGGCTGGCGGAAAGCGCGCGCCTGCCGAGCGAAGACGCCGTGGTGCTGGAACGCCATGCCCCGTTGCGCGCGGGCGCGCTGCGGATTGCCTGCCCGATCCTGCCGCGCATTGCCAATTTCGATGATCTCGATCCGCTGAAAGGCGAAAGCGGGGTGGAACTGGTGATGGTGCCGCCGGGCCAGCCGATCCCGCCCGATTGCGCGCTGATCGTGCTGCCAGGATCGAAGGCCACGCTGGCCGATCTCGCTGCACTGCGCGCGCAAGGCTGGGATATCGATATCCTTGCCCATCACCGCCGTGGCGGGCGCATCCTGGGCATTTGCGGGGGATACCAGATGCTGGGCAAGACCGTGGCCGATCCCCATGGCATCGAGGGGCCAGCGGGCGAAATGGCCGGGCTGGGCCTGCTCGACGTGACCACCGTGCTCACCGCGCACAAGGCGCTGCGCCAGGTGGCGGGGCAGGCGCTGGGCCAGGCGTTTGCCGGTTTCGAGATGCACATGGGCCAAACCGATGGTCCCGATTGCGCGCGGCCCTTTGCACTGCTCGATGGTGACAGGCCTGATGGCGCGATCGACGCGGGCGGGCAGGTCATGGGCAGCTATGTCCATGGCGCGCTGGGCGGGCCGGCGCTGCGTGGTGCGCTGCTCGGCTGGATCGGCGGAGTATCCAATGGGGCGGACCATGCCACCGTGGTCGACGCAGCACTCGACGCGATCGCCGCCCGGTTGGAGCAGCATCTCGATATCGATGGTCTGCTGGCCCTGGCGCGGGAGGCTAGCGATGCCTAGCCTGTTCGTGATCGGGGGGGCACGATCGGGCAAGAGCCGCTATGCCCAGCAGCGTGCCGAGAATAGCGGGCTGGCGCCGCGCTACATCGCCACGGCCCAGGCCTTTGACGAGGAAATGACCGCGCGTATCGCCCGCCACCAGGCAGAGCGCGATGGCCGCTGGCAAACCGTCGATGCGCTGCTCGACCTGCCCCACGCGATCGCCACCCATGCCGCCCCCGATCGCGTGCTGCTGGTCGATTGCCTGACGCTGTGGCTCAGCAACCTGATGCTGGCAGAGCGCGATATCGCCGCCGCGCTCGATGATCTGGAACGCGCCGTGGCCGGGGCGGCCGGGCTGGTCATCCTGGTCAGCAACGAAGTGGGCCAGGGCATCGTGCCCGACAATGCCCTGGCGCGGCGCTTTCGCGACGAGGCGGGCTGGGCGAACCAGCGCATGGCGGCGGTGTGTGACGAGGCCGTGCTGGTCTCCGCCGGGCTGCCAGTGAAGTTGAAATAGAATGGGAAAAAGCCCCATCCTCTTCAGAGGAGGGGGTTGGGGGTGGTGCGGTGTCTGGCGCGAGATTTCCACCACCCCCCGACCCCCTCCTCTAAAGAGGATGGGGAGAAAGTGGTCAGTTTTTGGCCAGCTCTTCGTCGAGCAGTTGCATCACGCGCGCTTCGTCGGGAAAGCCTTCGGCCACCCAGCGCGCCTCTACCGCGCGCAGGATGCGGGCCACATCTGGCCCGGCGCCAACGCCGCGTGCCACGATCTGCCCGCCCTTGAGCGGCAGGCGCGGTACGGTCCAGCCAGACAGGTCGGCAATATCGCGTCCGGCCAGCAGCAGGCGGTCGATCGCCTCGTCCCGGCCCAGTTCATAGGCCATCGCGCGTGGCGGGCGCAGTGCATCGAGCGGGCTGCGCGCGGCGGCGGCAACCAGGCACTTGCGCTGCGCGATCGAGAGGCGCAGCCGCGCGGCGACCTGTTCCACCACGGGCGGATCGGCGGGCAGCAGCGCGGCCATGCGGCGCAGGGCATCGGGGGCTTGGCCCGCCTTTGCCTCTGCCGCAATCAGCGCGGGCAGGGCGGCTGGGTCGGCCTCGGGCAAGACTTGCGCCAGCACGCCCAGCTGCGCCATGCGCGCCACCGTCGCGGCCGGATCGGGCAGTGCGAGCAGGCCGAGCAATTCGCTGGCCACGCGTTCGCGCGACAGGCCCTTCATCCCCGGCGCCAGCGCCGCGCAGGCTGCCTCGGCCGCAGGATCGGCCGGCAGCGAGCCGAATCGCGCCTGGAAGCGGAAATAGCGCAGGATGCGCAGGTAATCCTCGCGGATGCGCTGGTCGGCCGCGCCGATGAAGCGCAGCGTGCGGCTGGCCAGATCATCCAGCCCGCCGAAATAGTCGCTCACCTCCAGCGTGCGCGGATCGGCGTAGAGCGCGTTGATCGTGAAATCGCGCCGCGCCGCGTCTTCCTGCCATTCGCGCGAAAAGGCGACAGTGGCGTGGCGCCCATCGGTCGACACGTCGCGCCGCAGGGTGGTGATCTCCACCGGGCCGCCGGGCAGCACGGCAGTGATCGTGCCATGGGCGAGGCCAGTGGGCACTTGGCGGATGCCGGCGGCTTTCAGCAGCGCCTGCGTTTCCTCGGGCAGGTGCGGGGTGGCCATGTCGATGTCTTTGACGTCAAGGCCCAGCAGCGTGTCGCGCACCGCGCCGCCGACATAGCGGCACAGGCCCGCGCCGTCGGGATCGAGCGCTGCAACCAGGCCGGCCAGGTCTTCGCGCGTGGTCCAGGGGGCAGGGGGCAGGACAGTGGTGTTCATGCGTCGGGCCATTGCATGCGCTTGGCAAGGTTGGCGATGATCGCGGCGGTCACGCCCCAGATGCGGTGCCCCTGCCACAGGATTTCGATCGTGCGGCCGCGCCGGCCGTTCCATTCCGCCTCGATCCAGTCGTGGCCGCGTCGATCCAGCAGCAGCGACAGCGGCGGTTCGAACCAGCCGGCCACCTCGGCCGGGTTGGGTTGCAGCGGCAGGTCGGGCGGCACCACGGCAAGGACCGGGGTAATGTCATACCCCGTGCCGGTGCGATAGCGATCGGTCGGACCGATCACGCGCACCATGGCCGGATCGATGCCCAGTTCCTCGTTCGCCTCGCGCAGGGCCGCCTCTACCGGGGTTTCGCCCGGTTCGATCTTGCCGCCGGGAAAGGCGGCCTGGCCGGGATGGGCACGCATGTGGCTGGGGCGATGGATCAACAGCACGCCCGGGCCATCGGGATGATCGACACGGTCGGTTACGGCGATCAGCACGGCGGCCGGGCGCAGGCCATCGGGCACCACGCGCCAATCGGCGATCAGATCGGGTGCCGGCCCTTCATGCCCGGCGCGGTGCAGCGCGGACAGACGGTCGAACAGCGCCGCGTTCATGGCGCCGGAACCAGCGGAAAACGTGCGCCCCGGCTTTCTACCATCAGGCCGTGCGGCTGGTCTGCGGCGGGCGAAACCTCCAGCGCGTGGGCGATCAGCTGGCCATAGGTGCTGCGGTTGAGGCGCGCCGCGATCCCGTGGCGCACCGCGAGGTAGAATGCCGGCAGCTCTGCCGTGCCGGCCACGCGCAGGGGGTGATCGGGACCGCACAGCACCACGTCATCGGTGTTGAGGCGGAATGCCAGCACGGCCTCGCCAGTGGCTGGATCGTGGCGCACTTCCATGTCGATCGCCACCAACGCAGCATCATCCACTGCGATGGCCAGGCGCTCGTGCGGGGTGACCAGCCAGTGCTGGCCGTCCTCGTCGCGCAGCAGCAGCGAGGCAAAGGCGCGGACCATCGCCGGGCGGGTGATCGGGCTGCCTTCATGCAGCCAGCTGCCATCGGCGGTGATGCGCATGTGGCTTTCCCCGCTGTGCGCAGGGTTCCACTGATCGAGCGGGGGCAGGCGGCGGCTTTGCGCGAGCGCGGCGATCTCGCTGAGCGAAAGGCCGGCCAGTTCGGGGGGAGGTTCGTAAGGCACAGGCTGAGCCCTGCCAGACTTGATCAGCCCCGCCAAGGCCCCAGCATGCCTTCGCCCGGAAGGACGGCAGGGTTGGCCGTGCGGCACAGCAGGCGATGCTGATCAAACGGCCCGGGCAACTGCCAGCCAGCGGTGTGCGCGTTGCTGAAGCCGAAAAAGCGTTCGTAGTATTCCGGATCGCCGATCATCACCTGGGGCAGCGGCGCCCGTGGATCGATCGCGGTCAGGCTGGCGGTGACCAGCGCCTTGCCATAGCCGCGCCCCTGCTGGCCGGGCATGACGGCCACCGGGCCAACCATGATCATCGGCACGCGGCGCCCCTCGGGCGTGGTCAGCGCGACGGGCCAGCACTGGATCGTGCCGGCCAGCATGTCTTCATCGTCCAGCGCGGCAAACGACAGGCCAGGCAGGCAATCGATCCCCTCGCGCAGGCGATAGGCGGTGCGCTGGCGACGCTCCGGCTCGAACGCGGCATCGAGCAGCTCTTCAACCAGTTGCGGATCGACATCGGCCAGGGGAATGATCGTGGACAAGAACGGGCGCCTTGGGAATCGTGAAACGTGCCGGGCCGATAGCGGCCGGGGGGCGGGGGGTCAAACGATTGGGGGGTGGGGGGAAGCTACATGCTCCCCCTCATCTTCAGAGGAGGGGGCTGGGGGGTGGTGGATGCCACGCGCGTCGGTTCAGCATTCCACTACCCCCAACCCCCTCCTCTGAAGATGAGGGGGCTATTTCGGCGTTGCGCTCAGCTTTCGCTAAAGACGAAGGGCACGGCCGCGCGGCGATAATCGTCGGGCAGGATTTCGCGGCCCAGCGGGGGCTGGGCGCGGGCCGGGCATTCCGCGCGCTGGCATAGGCGGCAGGTTACGCCCACCGGCGTTGCCGCGGCGGTTTGCGGATCGACGCCCCGTGCCGCCGCCAGGCGCGGGGCGGCCTGGGCCGGGCAGACCAGGGCCATGGCGCGGCGCACTGGCGGCAGGCCTGGGCCGGTGGAGATATCGATCGTGCGCGCGATCGAGAAGAAGCGATCGCCATGGGGCATTTCCAGCCACTGGGTCAGCACCTCGCCGGGGCGGGCAAAGGCCTGGTGCAGGCTCCACAGCGGGCAGCCGCCACCCTGCGCGGCAAAGGAAAAGCCCGCGCCATCGATGCGCCGGACCACGTTGCCGGCGCTATCGAGTTCCACCAGGAAGAATGGCACACCTTCCTGGCCCGGCTTGGTCAGCGTGGCCAGGCGCAACGCGGCCTGCTGCCATTCCACGCCGAACAGATCGGCTAGGCCCTGCACGTCATAGCCCTGCGCCTGGGCGGCGCGGGCAAAGCGGTCATAGGGCATGAGCACGGCCGCTGCGCCCAGTTCGGCCAAGGCGCGGCGGACCAGTTGCGCCGCCGTTGCGCTGGCGAAGCTTTCCCCGCGCACGATCGCGGCAATATCGGGGCGTAGGCTGGTATAGGCGATGTGCAGCGCGATCTGCCAGGCGCGGCGCTGTGGCCCCAGGCATTCGTCGAGCAGCAACTGTTCGTTGTGCCGGTCATAGCGCGCCAGGGCGCCCATCATCACGCTGGCCGGCATGGCACGCACGCGCAGGCCATTGCGGCGCAGCCATTCGGCGCCGCCGCCGGCCGTCTCGATCTCGGCGCTCAGTGCTTCTGCCCGGGTTTCGATGCCGGCAAACCAGTGCCCACGCGCGGCCAGAAAGCGCCGCGCCTCACCCACCGGATCGGCCGAGGGCGTGGCGCCAGCCGCCTCGCGTCCTTCGGCCAGGGCCTGGCCGGCGCGGGC
Organism: Novosphingobium sp. 1529; assembly: GCF_040544855.1. Classification (NCBI taxonomy): domain Bacteria; kingdom Pseudomonadati; phylum Pseudomonadota; class Alphaproteobacteria; order Sphingomonadales; family Sphingomonadaceae; genus Novosphingobium; species Novosphingobium sp. 1529. Next base: position 189,689 of record NZ_JBEPKW010000004.1, on the reverse strand, counting down.
ATAGGCGCCGTGCAGGCGCAGCATCGCCTCGGTCATGCCGGGAAAGCTGCTGGCAAGGTCTGCCACTTCCAGCGCGGGCAGGTCGATCTCGGCAAACAGCGGATCGCGCAGCGCCTCGGCCAGGCGGCGGGCGTGGTCGTCGCGGTCTTGCGCGGCAAGGTCGGCCATGTCGAGCCGATAGGTCGCGGCCAGGCGCAGCAGCAGGTCGGCGGTCAGCGGGCGCTGGTTGCGCTCGATCAGCGCGATGTAGCTGGGCGAAACGCCCATGTCCTCGGCCATGGCCTGTTGTGTCAGCCCCAGTTCGCGGCGCAGGCGCTTGATGCGGGGGCCAAGGTAAAGCGGGCGGGAAGGAGCTGCAGGGCGGGCCATGGCGCCATTCTTGTCATGCCTGCACAACTTTACAAGCGAAACCTGTAAAGTTTGACAACAAGACCCCGCAGCACATTCCGCAGTGCATCATGCCGACCTATTCCGGGTGCAACGAAACACCATCGTATAGCGGAAGGGGCACATGCCATGACGTACCAGCAATCGATCATCGAGGCAGATCGCACGATCACGCCGAACACCCACTGGGATGGCATTGCCGCCGAAAGCGTGGCGCGCATGCGCCTGCAGAACCGCTTCCGCACCGGGCTCGACATCGCGCGCTACACTGCCGGCATCATGCGCCGCGACATGGCTGCCTATGATGCCGATCCGGCCAACTACACCCAGTCGCTGGGGTGCTGGCACGGCTTCATCGGCCAGCAGAAGATGATTTCCATCAAGAAGCATTTCGGCACCACCAAGGGCCGCTACCTTTACCTGTCGGGCTGGATGGTTGCGGCGCTGCGCAGCGAGTTCGGCCCGCTGCCCGACCAGTCGATGCACGAAAAGACCAGCGTTGCCGCGCTGATCGAGGAACTCTACACCTTCCTGCGCCAGGCCGATGCGCGCGAGTTGAACCAGCTGTTCCGCGATCTGGATGCCGCGCGCAATGCCGGTGACCAGGTCAAGGCCGCCAAGATCCAGCACGATATCGACACCTACGAAACGCACATCGTGCCGATCGTTGCCGATATCGACGCCGGGTTCGGCAATGCCGAGGCAACCTATCTGCTGGCCAAGAAGTTCATCGAGGCGGGCGCCTGCTGCATCCAGATCGAAAACCAGGTTTCCGATGAAAAGCAGTGCGGCCACCAGGACGGCAAGGTCACCGTGCCGCATGAAGACTTCATCGCGAAGATCCGTGCGGTGCGCTATGCGTTCCTCGAACTGGGCGTGGACGATGGCGTGATCGTCGCCCGTACCGACTCGCTCGGTGCTGGCCTGACCAAGCAGATCGCCTTCACCCGCGAGGCTGGCGACATTGGCGACCAGTATAACGCCTTCCTCGACTGCGAGCCGGTCGATCCGGCCAAGATCGGCCATGGCGACGTGCTGATCACCCGCGATGGGCAACTGATGAAGCCCAAGCGCCTGCCGTCGAACCTCTATCAGTTCCGCCCTGGAACCGGCGAGGATCGCTGCGTGCTGGATTGCATCACCAGCCTGCAGAACGGCGCTGACCTTTTGTGGATCGAAACCGAAAAGCCGCACATCGGCCAGATCGGCGGGATGGTCTCGCGCATCCGCGAGGTGATCCCCAATGCCAAGCTGGTTTACAACAACTCGCCCAGCTTCAACTGGACGCTCAATTTCCGCCAGCAGGTGTTCGATGCCTGGGCCGCGGAAGGCAAGGACGTGAGCGGCTTTGACCGGGCGCGGCTGATGAGCGTGGACTATGACGAAACCGAATTGGCGGCAGAGGCCGACGAGCGCATCCGCACCTTCCAGCGCGATGCCGCCCGCGAAGCCGGCATCTTCCACCACCTGATCACGCTGCCGACTTATCACACGGCCGCGCTCAGCACCGACAACCTGGCCAAGGAATACTTCGGCGAGGCGGGCATGCTGGGCTACGTCAAGGGCGTGCAGCGCCAGGAAATCCGCCAGGGCATTGCCTGCGTCAAGCACCAGGCCATGGCGGGTTCGGACATCGGCGACGATCACAAGGAATACTTTGCCCGCGACGCCGCGCTCAAGGCCGGTGGCGCACACAACACCATGAACCAGTTCGCGGCGTAACTTTGCCATCCCGGCACGCCGGGATGGGGCGGCACCGGCCCACTCCCCCACCCGACCTCCCAGAGCCTAGCTTGCAGCGAGGTCGGGCGGGGGAATGGGCCGCCACCGCCCAACCGTTCAACGACCAAGTGAAGGAGAAGGACAATGGCTGAACCTGCCCGTGCCCGTGCAGTCCTCTCGACTGAGGACTTCAAGCTGATCCGCGAGGCTGTGCTGCACTACCTCAAGGCTATCGAGGACAAGCCCGAATCGGTGAAGTTCTCGCATCTCTATCATCGCCTCGGCAGCGCCATGGGCCGTTGAGCCCGCGCTGACACGAGGAAGACCACGACTTCGCTTTTCCTGGGGAGGAAAGGCTGGCCCGTCGGGCGCCACAGCGGCGCACGGCGGGCCTTCTTCTTGGGCGCTCAAGGAAATCTTTGGTGGCCTTCAGCTTTTCTCGAATGACCTTTATCAACTGAAACGGTAGAGAAGGTGCATCGGCTCCGTCCGGTCGCGGCTTTTGATCCTGCCAGCTTGCTCCGCGTCACCAACAGCTAAAGCGCACGAAAGCGAGGCCATGTGGCCAGGTTCGTGTTCGGCCCTGTGAAAAGGAGAATGCGACGATGTCCCGTTTGAACGCCCGCCCGATTTCCCGCCGTCCGGCCCCCCTCCGCGCCAATGCACCGCTGCCCCATCCTTCGTGGGGCACGCTGGGGCTGGCGCGGCCGGATGGCGAGCGGCCCAGCACGGCGGAAGAATTCTTTCGCCGGCTGGGCCTTTGAATGCTGCCTTATGTTCAGCCACGCGGCTGTAGAAAACCGCATGGGCCCGCTTGCCGGCCTGCAACCGATTGATCACGATAAGGCCCCATGAAGTCCGCGCTCATCATCCGCCACGTGCCCTACGAAGGGGTGGCCGGCTATCGCCAGCCGATCGAGGATGCCGGTTACCAAGTGGATCGCATCGACGTGTGCGATCCCGCGTTCCCGTCGCTCGACCTGCGCGAGCCTGATCTGCTGATCATGATGGGCGGGCCGATGGGCATCTATGACCAGATCGAGCATCCCTGGATCCGCTGCCAGATGCGCCGCCTGGCGCTGCGCCTGGCCGCGGACCTGCCGACGCTGGGCGTGTGCTTTGGCGCGCAGATGATTGCGGCGGCGCTGGGCGCCGATGTCTATCGCGGTCATGCGCGTGAGGTGGGGTTTCATCCCGTGCAGGTGCATGTGGCCGACAGCCCGCTGCGCCATGTTGCCGGCGTGCCGGTGCTGCACTGGCATGGCGACACGTTCACCCTGCCGCCGCATGCCGAGCTTCTGGCTTCAAGCCATGTCTATCCGCATCAGGCGTTTCGTCGGGGGCGCAATCTGCTGGCGCTGCAATTTCATGCCGAGATGGGCGAGGATCCGCGCTTTGACGCCTGGCTGGCGCAATCGCCCGATGATGTCGCCGCTGCTGGCCATACCCAGGCCACGTTGCGGCACGCCCATGATGCCCACGGCCCCGGCGCGGTGCAGGCCGGACGGGCGATGATCGGAGAATGGCTGGCTGGCCTGGCCTGATCGGCTAGGCCGCGTGGCAGGCGCGGGGCACGATGGCCCCGGCGCCTGCCTGGGTTCTGGCTTTAGCGGCCCTGCTGCGCGAGCAGGCGCAGGCGCAGCGCGTTGAGCTTGATGAAGCCGGCCGCATCCTTCTGGTCATAGGCGCCAGCATCGTCTTCGAACGTCACGTGGCGTTCGGAATAGAGGCTGTCGGGCGACTGGCGGCCGACGACCGAGGCCATGCCCTTGTACAGCTTGAGGCGGACGGTGCCGTTTACCTTGGCCTGGCTGTGGTCGATCGCGGCCTGGAGCATTTCGCGCTCGGGCGAGAACCAGAAGCCGTTGTAGATCAGCTCGGCATACTTGGGCATCAACTCGTCCTTGAGGTGCGCCGCGCCGCGATCGAGCGTGATCGATTCGATGCCGCGATGCGCCACCGCATAGATCGTGCCGCCCGGGGTTTCATACATGCCGCGGCTCTTCATGCCGACGAAGCGGTTTTCCACCAGATCGAGGCGGCCGATGCCGTGCTTGCGGCCCAGTTCGTTGAGCGCGGTGAGCAGGCTGGCCGGGCTCATCGCCTCGCCATTGAGCGCCACGCCATCGCCCTTGGTGAAATCGATGGTGATGTATTCCGGCACGTTGGGCGCATCTTCCGGGTTGACCGTGCGCGAATAGACATAGTCGGGCACTTCCTGCCACGGATCTTCCAGCACCTTGCCTTCCGACGAGGTGTGCAGCAGGTTGGCATCGGTCGAGAACGGGCTTTCGCCGCGCTTGTCCTTGGGCACTGGAATCTGGTGCTTTTCAGCCCAAGCGATCAGCGCGGTGCGGCTGGTCAGATCCCATTCGCGCCACGGCGCGATCACCTTGATGCCCGGCTCCAGCGCATAGGCCGAAAGCTCGAACCGCACCTGGTCGTTGCCCTTGCCGGTGGCGCCATGGGCCACGGCATCAGCACCGGTTTCGCGGGCGATCTCGATCAGGCGCTTGGAAATCAGCGGCCGCGCAATCGAGGTGCCGAGCAGGTAATCGCCTTCATAGCGGGCATTGGCGCGCATCATCGGGAAGACGAAATCGCGCACGAATTCCTCGCGCAGGTCGTCGATATAGATGTGCTCGGGCTTCACGCCCATCAGTTCGGCCTTGGCGCGGGCCGGTTCGAGTTCCTCGCCCTGGCCGAGATCGGCGGTGAAGGTCACGACTTCGCAGCCGTATTCCACCTGCAGCCACTTGAGGATGACGGAGGTATCGAGCCCGCCCGAATAGGCCAGGACGACACGCTTGATCTCGGACATGGGCGGGGCACTCCTCAAACTGAAAGACGCGACAACCAAAAAGACGGGGCGCGCCTAACAGGGAGGGGGGCAGATCGCAAGGCAAACGGGGCGACGGGGCATGCGCGATTGCCCAGGGTGCGTGGGATTTGGAACAGGGGGGAGCGAGAATGGATGCTTTCGAGAACCGGCCCGCAGCGTGCTTTTGGCACGTGAGGACCGGAAGCACAGAAAGCGGCCGTTCGCAGCCCGCCCTGTTCCAAATACCGCGTGCCCTAGTTCATGAACCAGCCGTGGCTGGCTACCAGCGACTGGCCGGTGAGCGCGTTGGTGGGGAATGCGGCAAAGAACAGCGCCACTTCGGCGATATCGTCCACCGTCGTAAATTCGCCATCCACCGTCTGGCCGAGCATGACGTTCTTGATCACCTCGTCCTCGCTGATGCCCAGCTCCTTGGCCTGCTCTGGAATCTGCTTGTCCACCAAAGGCGTGCGCACGAATCCGGGGCAGATCAGGTTGCTGCGCACGCCCTTCTTGCCGCCTTCCTTGGCGATGGTGCGCGCCAGGCCCTCGAGGCCGTGCTTGGCCGTGACATAGGCGCTCTTGAGCGGCGAGGCTTCCTTGGAATGGACCGAGCCCATGAACAGGATTGCGCCGCTGCCCTTGGCATACATGTGCGGCAACACGGCCTTGCTCGTCAGGAAGGCGCCATCGAGATGGATCGCCAGCATCTTTTTCCAGTCGGCAAAGGCGAAGTTTTCCACCGGGTTGACGATCTGGATACCCGCGTTCGACACCAGAATGTCCACGCCACCCCACGCGTCCACCACCTTGGCCACGCCGGCGTTGACCTGGTCTTCGCTGGTCACGTCCATTTCCACGGCCATGGCGGCGCCGGGGTGATCGGCATTGATGCCATCGGCCGCAGCCTGCGCCGCGTCGAGCTTGAGATCGGCAATCGCCACGCGGCCACCGGCGGCGGCATAGCGCTTGGCAATGGCCAGGCCGATCCCGCTGGCAGCACCGGTGACGATGGCGATCTTGTTGTCGAGATTCATGGTTTCACTCTCCAGGGTGTTTGGCCATGGGCCGTGGTCGGTCCCCAAGCAGGAAGCGTAAAAATCGGGTGGATCAGGCCAGATCGAGCGTGACGATGCCGCGCTGTGGCCGCTTGCGGTTTTTCCAGCGCGGGCTGGCAAATGAACGCTCGACATCGCGCCGGCCATTTTCCCAGTGGCCGGTCGCGGTCATGCGTGAAAACTCATAGTCCTTGTTCTGCGTTTCATAATCCTCGCTGCGGTTGATCAGGTGCAGGATCGTTACCGGCCCGTCCTGGGCATGGGCGGTCAACGTGGCGAGGTCGGCATCGTCGGAAAATTCGGGTGGCAGCCGTTCAGCGAGACGTGCGGCGGCTGCCTCGAGGGCTTCGATCCGCTTCTGCATGTCGGTGTTGAGCCGGGTGCGGCTGGAAAAGCGGATGTCCTTCTCGCGCTGCGCGGTCTCGGCCAGGCTGCGTGGCATCATGCCGTGGGCGGAAAACAGATCGACCTGAAATACCAGCACGGGATCGCGGGCCGCCTGGGCGCGGGCCGGATCGTGGCGGTCAGCCTCGCGCGCGCGCTCGTCCAGCACGAATTGCAACGGGGTGTTGGAAACCAGGCCCCCGTCCCAATAAGGATCGCCATCGATCATCACTGGCGGAAAGCCGGGGGGCAGCGCGCCGCTGGCCATGATGTGCTCGGGCTCGATCAGGCGGTCGCGGTTGTCGAAATAGGCGAAGTTGCCGTTGAGCACGTTTACCGCGCCCACGCTGAAACGCACCTTGCCACTGTTGATCAGATCGAAATCCACCAGTTCCAGCAGCGTCTTGCGCAAGGGGCTGGTATCGTAAAGGCTGATCGATTCCGGCGATCCGGGCAGGGCCAGCCACGATGGGGTGGTGCGCGGGGTGAAAAAGCCGGGAATGCCGGTCAGCGCCACCGATGCTGCGGCCCATTCGTTGAACAGGCGGCGTCCCCAACCATCGGCGAACGGCGATTTGAACGGAATGCGCGAGCTGGCCTGTTCCCAGAACGCGCGCAGGTTGCGCACCCGGCGTTCGGGCGGATTGCCGGCAATCAGCGCGGCATTGACCGCACCGATCGAAATGCCGGCCACCCAATCGGGGCTATAGCCATTGCTGGCCAGCGCCTCGAACACGCCGGCTTGGTAGGCGCCCAGCGCTCCGCCGCCCTGAAGCACCAGAACACATCTTTCGCGCGTGGCATCAGCCATGGTCATTCCCGTCCTGCACCCGGCCTGTCGTGCACCCAGTGAAGGGGATGATGCCGGCTTGTGCACTGCACTATGAAGCGAGTGTGTGGCGCCAACGTGAAACTGGCAAGAGCGGTTCCCACCGCGGTGTGCCGATTATCGGAGAGCCACTTGCAAATTCCGCATGCTCGGGCGCTTTCCATGCCGGCAATACCATCCTACATGGGCAGGCATCATGGCAAGACCCACACCCCTCGCATTCGACAAGAAGAAGATCGTCGCCGAAAACCGCCGCGCGCGGTTCGAGTATTTCGTCGAAGACGTGTACGAGGCGGGGATCGCGCTCACCGGCACCGAAGTGAAATCGCTCCGTTTTGGCGAGGGATCGATCGCCGAATCCTATGCCGAGGTGAAGAACGGCGAGGTCTGGCTGGTCAATTCCAACGTGCCCGAATTCAGCCACGGCAACCGCTTCAACCACGAGCCCAAGCGCCCGCGCAAGCTGCTGCTCAAGGAACGCGAGATCGCCAAGTTCCACGGCGCGGTGGAGCGCAAGGGCATGACGCTGGTGCCCCTGTCGATCTATTTCAACGGGCGCGGCCGGGCCAAGGTGGAACTCGCCCTGGCCAAGGGCAAGAACGCGGCCGACAAGCGCGCCACGATCAAGGAGCGCGATTGGCAGCGCGACAAGGCGCGGATCATGCGCGAACACAGCTGATGATGCTGGGCCAGATGCACGATCGGCTTCATCGCTTGGCAAGCTGAACGGGTGCATGGTGGCACTTGCGGCCGGCGGGCCGCGGTTTCACCGACTTTGCGTCACCAACCCTTGGGAATCGCCGTTTCAATGCGCCAGAAGATTGCCGCGATGGTTCGCGCTTCGATGCCCACGCGCGAGCAGATGGAGCGCAACCGCCTGACCGGTCGGCTGGCAGCGCGGGCCGAGCTGTGGCGCTTTACCCGCCGCTCGGTGCCGCGCGGCGTGGCGATCGGGCTGCTCGTCGGCATCTTTGCGATGATCCCCGGGGTGCAGATCGCCGGCGCTGCGGCGATGTGCCTGCCATTCCGGGGCAATGTCCCGATCGCGGCGGGGATGACGTTCCTGTCCAATCCGGCGACAACGCCACTGTTCATCGCTGCCTCGCTGGCGCTAGGCAATTGGTTCGGCTTTCATGCCGATGTCGCCACGTTCATGGCCCTGTTCGAACGCGGCGCCAGTGTGGCGGAATGGACCGGCTGGCTGCTGTCGGATGCTGCCCCGGCGTTGATTTTCGGGTTGTTCGTGATCTCGGTGGTGGCGGCCGCGCTGGGCTATGTCATCGCTGCATTTGCCTGGCGCTGGTGGACGGTGCACAAGCGGCGCACGCGCCTGGCGATGCGGGTGGAGCAATAAAGGGGGGCGGGCGGCCCATGCTGCCTGTCATGGTGAAGGGAGCAAGCGTGCCGGCCGCAGCGGGCGATATCGACGGGGGCAACAATCTGTCCGGGGCGCCGCACGCCGCTGGCAAGGGCCCGGCATGGCGGCGCGATGCGGCCTGGGTGGCTGCCGCCGCACTGGCCGGGGCTGCGCTGCTGTGGCTGCTGGCGGGCGATGCCGTGCTGGCCGCAGCCTACCTGGTGGGCATTGCCGTGCTGGCCTTGATGGCGCGCCTGCTGCTGCGCTTCGTTCCCGCACGTGGAGAGACTGCACCGGCCGCGCCCGACTGGTCGGTGACCTTTGCCGCGATCGAGCGGCCCGATGAAGCGCTGGCGATCCTCGATCGTGCCGGCCGCCTGGCCTGCGCCAACAGCCGCTTTGCGGAGTGGTTTGGCCATGTCGCGCCGCCGCGCCTGCCGCTCGATGGGCCTGCCATCGAAGCGCTCGATGGCGCGGTGCGCGCCGCCTGGCGCGATGGCCGGGCCCAGATTGGTGAAGTCAGCTCGGCCAAGGGACGCTGGCGGGCAGAACTGCTGCGCGCCGGGCGTGGGCAGGATCACCTGGTGTGCCGGTTCATTCCCCTCGAACAGGCAGACCTGGTGGCCGACACGGCCGGGCACGTGGCCGGAAAGCTCGGCCGTGCTCTGGCGCGCGAAGGCATCCAGGCGGCCGTGGTCATGCCCGATGGCCTGGTGCGCGCCGCCAACCGCGCCTTTGCCACCCGCGCTGGCGGGGAAGGTGCGCAGGTGGGGGGCAGCGATTTCGTCGCGTGGTTCCGTGCCGATGATGCCGAACGCATCTTCTATGCCCGCGAAGGCGCGCGGGGCACGCCGGTGCGCTTTGTCCACGTGCCGATCGCCGATCCCGATGGCGTGGCGAGCACCGATCCGGCGCGGGTGCCTTCGCTGTTCCTGATCATCGACAACGACGGCGCGCTGGGTGATGCCCGCGCCGGGCTGCCGCAGGTCGAGGCGCTGCTTTCGCGCCTGCCGCTGGGCCTGGCCATGACCGATCGCGATGGCCGCTTCCTCTTTGCCAATCGTGCGTTCCTGCGCGCCGCCGGCCATGACGATACCGTGCCGCCGCCCTATCCCTCCGACCTGGTGATCCGCGAGGACAAGGGCGCGCTGGCCGATGCCGTCCGCCGCTATACCCAGGGCGCGCCCACGGCGGGCGACGTGGCGGTGCGCCTGCGCGCCTCGCCCGAAGAGCCGGTTTCGCTCAGCCTCGCCGGCGTGCGCGGCATGGGTGAAGGCGCCGTGCTGCTCAGCCTCAAGGATTCGACCGAGGAAGCCCGCCTCAAGCGCGAGATTGCCCAGGCCACCAAGATGCAGGCAGTGGGCCAGCTGGCCGGCGGCGTGGCGCACGATTTCAACAACGTGCTTACCGCGATCATCGGCTATTGCGATCTGATCCTGATGCGCCACACGCCGGGCGACAGCGATTACGACGATATCCAGCAGATCAAGGCCAATTCCAACCGCGCTGCCTCGCTCACCCGGCAATTGCTGGCCTTTTCGCGCCAGCAGACGCTGCGCCCCGAAGTGCTGCAACTGCCCGATGTGGTGGCCGAGGTTTCCACCCTGCTCAAGCGCCTGTTGGGCGAGAAGATCCAGCTCGACGTGACCCACGATCGCGATCTGGGCCTGGTCCGCGCCGATCCGGTGCAGCTGGAGCAGGTGTTGCTCAACCTTGCCGTCAATGCCCGCGATGCGATGACCGCCAACGGCGCCGATACCAAGACCGGCGGCACGCTGCGCATCGCCACGCGGCGGGTGAGCGCCAATGACGTGCGGGCGATGAAAAGCGAAATCCTGCCCGTGGCAGACTATACCGCGCTGGTGGTGGAAGACACCGGGCACGGCATCAAGCCCTCGCAGATCGGCAAGATCTTCGAACCGTTCTTCACCACCAAGGAAAAGGGCAAGGGCACCGGCCTTGGCCTTTCCACCGTCTATGGCATCGTCAAGCAATCGGGCGGCTTCATCTTTGCCGATAGCGAGGTGGGCAAGGGCACGCGCTTTACCATCTACCTGCCGGTGCATGTGCCCGATCCGGCCGAGGTGGCTGAGGCGGCCAAGCCCAAGGGCGAGACGCGCCGCACGCAATGGACCGGCGGCGGGCGCGTGCTCTTGGTAGAGGACGAGGACACCGTGCGCGCCGTGGCCGAACGGGCGCTGGTCCGCCAGGGCTATGAGGTGACCACGGCGGCCGATGGCGAGGACGGCCTGGAAGCGCTGTCACGCATCATGGCGGTTGGCGGGGATATCGACCTGGTGGTGTCCGACGTGGTCATGCCCTCGATGGACGGGCCGGCCATGGCGCGCGAGATTCGCCGGGTTAAGCCCGATCTGCCGGTGCTGTTCATGTCAGGCTATGCCGAGGAGCAGCTCCGCCGCGAGATCGACATCCCCAACATGCATTTTCTGGCCAAGCCGTTTTCGGTGGCGCAGATCGTGGCGGCGGTGGAACAGGTGCTGCGTGGGGAGTGATTGCCCCTCCACCACCCGCTGCGCGGGCGGTTCCCCTCCCCACGATGTGGGGAGGACCTGCAAAATCCTCCCCACCATGTGGGGAGGTGGCAGGCCGCAGGCCTGACGGAGGGGCGGGTCGATAGGCCCGCTGAGTCGCCAATCCCGCCACGATGGCAGCATTTTCCCATACCGTTAAAATGCCAGGCTGCGCAGGGTTTGCGCCGCCGCCCAGCTTGAAAAAGCGCTCGAAAATCCCCATGTTTCCAGTGCGCAGCGGGAATTGTCTCCGCTCTGGAGAGAATTTTTCGTTCCCCTCTTGTTCCATTGGAACAGAATAAGTACATTGTTCTGCGTGTTGACGGTTCGTGTCAGCCATCTCTAGGCAAGGGGAAGCAGCCATGGCGGCGCAGCTCAAGCTCATTCAGGAAGGCAAAGAAAAGGACATGGATCGTCAGAAGGCGCTGGACGCCGCACTGGCCCAGATCGACCGCGCATTCGGCAAGGGCTCGGTGATGAAGCTGGGCTCCAAGGAGACGATGCAGGTGGAAGCGATTTCCACCGGCTCGCTCGGGCTGGACATCGCGCTGGGCATCGGCGGCCTGCCGCGCGGCCGCATCATCGAAATCTATGGCCCGGAAAGCTCTGGCAAGACCACCCTGGCGCTGCACGCCATTGCCGAGGCCCAGAAGACCGGCGGCACCGCGGCTTTCGTTGACGCCGAACACGCGCTCGATCCGGTCTATGCCAAGAAGCTGGGCGTCAACATCGATGAACTGATCGTCTCGCAGCCCGACACCGGCGAGCAGGCGCTGGAAATCGTCGATACGCTGGTGCGCTCCAACGCGATCGACATCCTCGTGGTGGACTCGGTCGCCGCGCTGGTGCCCCGCGCCGAAATCGAAGGCGAAATGGGCGACAGCCACGTCGGCCTCCAGGCCCGCCTGATGAGCCAGGCGCTGCGCAAGCTGACCGGTTCGATCAGCCGTTCGCGCTGCATGGTGATCTTCATCAACCAGGTGCGCATGAAGATCGGCGTGATGTACGGCAACCCGGAAACCACCACCGGCGGCAACGCGCTCAAGTTCTATGCTTCGTGCCGTCTCGATATCCGCCGCACCGGCCAGATCAAGGATCGCGACGAAATCACCGGCAACACCACTCGGGTGAAGGTCGTCAAGAACAAGGTCGCCCCGCCGTTCAAGCAGGTCGAATTCGACATCATGTATGGCGAAGGCATCTCCAAGATCGGGGAAATCCTCGATCTGGGCGTCAAGGCCGGCCTGGTTGAAAAGTCGGGCGCATGGTTCAGCTATGACTCGGTGCGCATCGGCCAGGGTCGTGAAAACGCCAAGAACTTCCTGCGCGAAAACACCGAACTGCGCGATCGCCTGGAAGCGGCGATCCGTGGCCGGACCGAGCAGGTGGCCGAAGGCCTGATGGCCGGCCCTGACGCCGATGACGATATCTGATCAGGCGTTGATCTGATCCGCAGGGCGCGATGGCGGCAGGCTGCCGCGCCACGCCCTGCCGTTCCTTGCTCCCGGCGCGTCGTTCCAGGTGAATGGCGCGCCGCTGGCGTTTTGGCCAGGCAAAGTCTTTCATCCCGGCTACAACGCCAGGATCAGGGCGTGACGCAAGCGCCGCTGTCGCCAAGCTCGCGGCGATCGTTTATACCGGCAGCATGACACAGGCGATGGATTGGCAGGGCGGCGTCGGCCGCGCCTGGGCAGAAGAATGGCAGCGCACCGATCGCACCTTTGCGCAACTGACGCCGGCCTTGCTGGCAACGATCGCTGCCATGCCCGGCCATCGGGTGCTCGACATCGGTTGCGGTGCGGGCGAACTGGCCTTGTCGCTGGCCGCTGCCAGACCCAAGGGCGCGGTATGCGGGATCGACCTGTCGGCTGATCTCATCGCTGCCGCGCAGCAGCGTGGGGCCGGCCGCGCCAATGTGCGCTTTGCCATCGCCGATGCCAGCCAATGGCAGGATCCTGCTTTCACGCCCGATCTGCTCGTCTCGCGCCATGGCGTGATGTTCTTTGCCGATCCGCCCGCCGCCTTTGCCCATCTGGCCGCCGTGGCGGCGCCGGGGGCGCGGCTGGTGTTCTCGTGCTTTCGCGCCCCGGCTGAAAACGCCTGGGCCAGCGCCATGGCCGGTTTGGTGCCGCCGCCCGCACAGCCTGCTGATCCGCGTTCCCCCGGCCCGTTTGCCTTTGCCGATCCCGATCATGTGCGGGCCATGCTGGCGGGCTGGACAGACCTAGCCTTCACGCCCCACGATTTCGCCTATCTGGCAGGCGAGGGGCCCGATGCCGCCGAGCAGGCCCTGACCCTGTTCCGCCGCATCGGGCCGGCCGCCTCGGCCCTGCGCCAGGCAGCGGAGGCTGACCGCGCCGGGATCGAGCAGCGGCTGCGCGACGTGATCGCCGCGCACACCCGTGATGGCAAAGTCACGTTCTCCGCCGCCGCCTGGATCGTTACCGCCACGAAAGCGTAATGCGATCACGGTTAGCGATGAATCCGGCTTGTTCCTTGGCCACGCCTCGCCTAATCGGCGGGGCATGACTTCGACGAACGAAATCCGCCGGTCCTTCCTGGAATACTTCGGCTCGCAAGGCCACGAAGTGGTGCCATCCGCGCCGCTCGTTCCTTACAACGACCCGACGCTGATGTTCACCAATGCGGGCATGGTCCCGTTCAAGAACGTCTTCACGGGCCTGGAAACGCGCAGCATTCCGCGCGCCACGTCTTCGCAGAAGTGCGTGCGCGCCGGGGGCAAGCACAACGATCTGGATAACGTGGGCTATACCGCGCGGCACCACACGTTCTTCGAAATGCTCGGCAATTTCTCGTTCGGCGATTACTTCAAGGAACAGGCGATCACCAACGCCTGGACCCTGCTGACCAAGGTTTGGGGCATTCCTGCCGAAAAGCTGCTGGTTACCGTCTATCACACCGATGAAGACGCCGCCGCGCTGTGGCGCAAGATTGCCGGACTGCCCGACGACAAGATCATCCGCATCGCCACCAAGGACAACTTCTGGGCGATGGGCGATGATGGCCCATGCGGCCCGTGCTCGGAAATCTTCTACGATCATGGCGCGCATATCGCCGGTGGCCCTCCGGGCAGCCCGGACGAGGACGGCGATCGTTTCATCGAAATCTGGAACCTCGTGTTCATGCAGTTCGAGCAGGCCGCCGGCGAGATCGTCGGCGAGCTGCCCAAGCCCTCGATCGATACCGGCATGGGGCTTGAACGCATTGCCGCCGTGCTCCAGGGTGAGCACGACAACTATGACACCGACACGTTCCGCGCGCTGATCGCCGCCTCGGAAAGCCTGACCGGCGTGAAGGCCACCGGGGAACATACCGCCAGCCACCGCGTGATCGCCGATCACCTGCGCTCGTCCAGCTTCCTGCTGGCCGATGGCGTGCTGCCGTCGAACGAAGGACGCGGCTATGTGCTGCGCCGGATCATGCGCCGCGCCATGCGCCACGCTCATCTTCTGGGCGCCAAAGACCCGCTGATGCACCGCCTGGTGGGTTCGCTGGTGACGGAAATGGGCCAGGCCTATCCCGAACTGGGCCGTGCCCAGCCCCTGATCGAGGAAGTGCTGCAGCGCGAGGAAACCCGTTTCCGCCAGACGCTGTCGAACGGCCTGCGCCTGCTCGACGAAGCGTCGGCTGGGCTGGGCGAAGGCGACAAGCTGCCCGGCGAAACCGCGTTCCGCCTCTACGACACGTTCGGCTTCCCCTATGACCTCACCGAAGACGCGCTGCGCGCCCGTGGCGTGAGCGTCGATCGCGAAGGCTTTGACGCGGCGATGGCCCAGCAGAAGGCCGCCGCGCGCGCCGCCTGGAAGGGTTCGGGCGAGGCGGCATCGAGCGAAGTGTGGTTCGACATTGCCGAGCGCGAAGGCGCGACCGAGTTCACCGGCTACACCGCCACCAGCGGTGAGGGCGTTGTCGTGGCCCTGGTCAAGGACGGCGTTGAAGTTACCGAAGCCCAGGCCGGCGACACGGTGACCGTGCTGACCAACCAGACGCCGTTCTATGGCGAAAGCGGCGGCCAGATGGGCGATGCCGGCACGATCGCCGGCGCCGATGGCCTCAAGCTGACGGTGACCGATACGGCCAAGCCGCTTGGCCGCCTGCACGCCCACCAGGCCGTGGTCGATGCCGGCACGATCCACGTCGGCGATGCCGTGCAACTGGCGGTCGACGTGGTGCGCCGCGATGCTACGCGCGCCAACCATTCGGCCACGCACCTGCTGCACCAGGCGCTGCGTAACCGTTTGGGCGCGCATGTCACGCAAAAGGGCTCGCTGGTGGCGCCCGACCGCCTGCGGTTCGACTTTTCGCATCCCACGGCGCTGAGCGCGGACGATATCGCCGCGATTGAAACCGAGGTGAACGCCGAAATCCGCGCCAACGAAACGGTCAGCACCCGTCTGATGACGCCCGACGACGCCATCGCTGCCGGTGCCATGGCGCTGTTCGGCGAAAAGTACGGCGACGAAGTGCGCGTGCTGTCGATGGGCCGCACCACGGACAAGGTCTATTCGGTGGAACTGTGCGGCGGCACGCATGTGCGCGCGCTGGGCGATATCGGCGTGTTCCGCATCGTGGGCGAAAGCGCGGTGTCTTCGGGCGTGCGCCGGATCGAGGCGCTGACCGGCGAAGGCGCGCGGCAGTGGCTGATTGGCCGCGAAGACGCGCTCAAGCACACTGCCAGCCTGCTGCGCACCACGCCTGATGACGTGGAAGCGCGCGTGGCCGCGCTGATCGAGGAACGGCGCAAGCTGGAGCGCGAACTGGCCGAAGCCAAGAAGGCGCTGGCCCTGGGTGGTGGCGGCGCCAAGGCCGAGGCAGCCGACGAAAGCGTGGGCGGCGTGACGTTCTCGGGCCAGGTGCTCGACGGGCTCGATCCCAAGGAGCTGCGCGGGTTGCTCGACCAGGCCAAGCAGCGCATCGGTTCGGGCGTGGCAGTGATCGTCGCGGTCAACGATGGCCGCGCCTCGATCGCGGCGGCGGTAACCGAGGATCTGGCTGGCAAAGTCAGCGCCGTCGATCTGGTCCGCGCCGGCGTGGAAGCGCTGGGCGGCAAGGGCGGCGGCGGCCGTCCCGACATGGCCCAGGGCGGCGGCCCCGATGGCAGCAAGGCGGCCGATGCGCTGGCTGCGGCCAAGGCCGTGCTCGCCGGGTAATTTTCTGATGCTGGAGGGGTTGGTTGTTCGCCAGCCCCTCCGTCAGCCCTTTGGGCTGCCACCTCCCCACCTTGTGGGGAGGACCGTACCAGATCCTCCCCACACCGTGGGGAGGGGGACCACCGCGCAGCGGTGGTGGAGGGGCCCTTACCTTCCTTCCGTCACCGCTCGCGCAAACGGCTGGCCTTGAGGCGCGGCGGGGCGGCGAGTTCGCCCTCGGCCATGATCTGCTGGCGAAACTGATCGCGCTTTTCGTGGATCGAGGCGATCACCGGGCCCATTGGCACGCCCAGGTCGACCAGCACAGCTTCTGACAGTTGCAGCGAGCTTTCCAGCGTTTCAGGCACGGCGTGGCTGGCCCCGGCACGATAGAGCTGCGCGGCGTGGCCGGGATCGCGTGCGCGCACGATGATCGGCACCTCTGGCGCCAGGGTGCGCAGCTTGCGTACGATGCGCAGCGCCAGCACCGGCTCGTCCATCGTCACGATCACCGCGCTGGCTTCTGCCAGGTTGAGCCGGTCGATCACCGCGGCACTGTCGATATTGCCGAACAGTACCGGCAGCCCGGCGGCGCGCGCGGCGCGGACCACGGCCGGTTCGGCATCGAGCGCGAGGTAGGAGCGGCCATGTTCGGCCAGCATTTCTCCGATCAGGCGACCCACGCGGCCAAAGCCCAGGATCACGGTGCGGCGGCCTTCGGGCTCTTCCACCGCCACCTCGTCCGCCCGGGCGCGATTGCGCACGCGGCCGGCGCCCACCTGGCCCACTTTGGCCAGCAGCGGCGTGATGGTGAGGCCAATGGCAGTAACGATCTGCCAGAACTGCGCGGTGGCCGGCTGGATCAACTGGGCCTGCGCCGCCGTGCCCAACACGATCAGCGTGGTTTCCGATGGGCTGGACATGAGAATGCCGGTCTCGATCGCGGTCGATCGTTCCTTGCCCCAGAACAGCAGCAGCAGACCAGTCACCACGGCCTTGGCCACGACCACGCCCAGCACGCCCAGCGCCAGCGGGCCGAAATTGGCGGCCAGCACGCGCAGGTCGATCCCCATGCCCACGGTGATCAGGAACACGCCCAGCGCCAGGCCCTTGAACGGCTTGGTAATCGCCTCGACTTCGCCATGGTATTCGGTCTCGGCGATCAGCAGGCCAGCGAGCAGTGCGCCCATGATCGGCGAAAGGCCGGCTGCGCCGGTGGCGAGCGCCGCCACGATCACCACCAGCAGGCTGGCGGCCAGGAACAGTTCCGGGCTCTTGGTCTTGGCGGCTTGGGCAAACAGCGGCGGCAGGCCAAACCGTCCGAACACCAGCAGCGCCACGATCACCGCGCCGCCCTTCCACAGTGTTTCGACCAGGCTGGGTGCGTTGGCGGCAGCAACCGGAGCCATGGCGCCAAGCAGGAAGATGATCGGCACCAGCGCGATATCTTCAAACAGCAGCATCGACAGCGCAGCCCGGCCAACCGGCCCTTGCGTGCCCGAGATCGGCAGCACCAGCGCGGTGGAGGAAAGCGCCAGCGCCAGACCCAGGCCGAGTGCCCCAGCCACCGGCTGACCCAGCAGCATAAGGCCCAGGCCCACGAGCAGCGCCGAGCCGATCAGTTCCATCGCGCCCAGCCCGAACACGAGCCGCCGCATCGACCACAGGCGATTGAACGACAGTTCCAGGCCAATCTCGAACAGCAGCAGGATGATGCCGAACTCGGCAAACGGCTCTATCGCGTGGGGATTGGATATCGTGATGTAGTGCAGCCAGGGCAGCTGCTGCGCCAGCGAGCCCAGGCCATAGGGGCCCACCAGCAGGCCAACCAGGATGAAGCCAATGATCGGCGTGATGCGAAAGCGCGCAAAGGCGGGAATGACGATACCCGCCGCCCCTAGGATCACCAGGGCATCGGAAAGTGCGGACGTGGGAAGAAGCTGGCCTGCCATGCCGCGCAGGCTAGGGGGTGGAGTCCGGCTTGGCCACCCCTGGCGACGGTAAGTTTGTGTGGCTGACCAGCAAAAGCGCCACCGTTCCGGGTGGGAATCGGCTCAGACGGCGGGCGCGGTCACCTCGACGGCGGCAAACTGTCGCGCGGCAAGGTCTTCGGGCGTGATCCAGAACTGCAGGACGTGGTCACCCAGGTGGTGGCCCAGTGCTTCGTCGGCCGAGAGTTCCAGCAGCAGCAATTGGCGGCGGATGCGGTCGGATTGATCGGCCTCGGTTTCGCACGGCGCGGCGAGCAGGCGATCGGGCACGCGGGCGTGCACGCGCGCAGCGGTGCGCACCGCCAGCGCGTGGCGATAGGCCAGCCGCGCCACGAGTTCATCGGGAAACGCCGCCGCGCTGCCGGGCAGGGCGTGCAGCGTGGTTTCCACCGCGGCCACGCAGCCACGCGGCGCCACCAGGCGGGCGAGGGGGGCATAGCTGGAAAACCATTGCCAGAACGCGTCGCGCACCGGCGCGGTGACGTCGGCAAAGGCCGCCTTGTTGCGCGCCAGAGCATGCCATTCGCCACATTCGCTTTCGATCTGGGCGAGCAGCGTGCGCCGATCCTCGTCCGCCAGATCGGGCCAGAGCGCGCGGGCGGCAGCCACGCTGGTCCGCCCGGCTTCGCGCAGCAGCATCGCCACCAGCGTCTGGATCGACAGCCAATCGTGCGGGAAACCGGGCCAGGGCCGATCCATCAGGCCATCGTCGCGCAGGCTGAAATCGTTGGGCGAGAGGGCAAAAACCGCCACCGGGCTGCCCTGCGCGGCAAGCAGGGCATCGGCGGTAGCCGCGCTTTCGGGCCAGGTCAGCGGCGGCGCGGCCGGATCGTGTGCCGCCGTGGTCAGTTCGATCACAGCGGGCGCGAACGGCCAGCGCGGCAGTACCTGTGGCGCGTCGGCCGCGTCGATGGCCCATGGCCAGGCCTGAGCGGCCGCATCGGCATAGGCCGGCGGCAGATCAGCGGGGGGCTCTGCCTCGGTCCATTCGGCTGCGCCGGCATCATCGATCCAGATCACGCGGCCTTCGGTTGTGGCGGCGCCGCCCGGCGCGGCAGAGAGATCGGCAAAGAACAGCAGCGCGCCGCTGCCGGGCAACACGCCCAGGCGTGCGCGGGGTGGCACTTGCGCACAATCCACCTGCAACAGGAAATGCAGCGGCAGGCCGGTGTGGGCAGAGCGCGGCCACTCCAGAGGCCCCGGGGTAAACGGCACGCCGCCATAGAAGCTGTGCGCCCCGGTGGGCGCGGGCGGGAAGGATTGGCGAAACACCACGGCCTGGGCCAGAGCGCCGGCGATGGCGGCGGGCAACCCACGCGACTGGCGCGGGGCAGCCGGTTCGGCCACGAATGGCGCGGTCGGTTGCGCGTCGGCACTGGCTGCCTGGGCAGCGGTGACGAACGCGGGCAGGCCGGGGCCATCGTCTGGCATATCGGCCTGATCGGCGGCGGTGCCGGCGCCGGGGCCAAAGTTGCGGCGGCGCTGCGGTGGGGGCGCGGCTTCTTCGACAAGTTCAGCCTCTTGCGCGGCCAGGGCGGCGGCGCGGCGGCGGCGCACGATCAGCAGCACCACAAGCGTGGCGAGCACGGCCACCACGGCCAGCGCGATCCCCACCACGGGTGCCAATTGCGTCATGCTACTCACTTTGCCCAAGGCCCCCTTGCCCACGGCTGCTTGCGCCTGTTGTGCCCCGCAAGACCGCGTTTATTCCTGTTAGGACGTTCCCACCCCAAAAGAAAAGGCCCCGGCAGACGCCGGAGCCTTTCTTTTTCATGCGAAATGGCGCGGGTTCAGGCCCAGGCAGCCATTTCCTTTTCCAGGTTTTCCACGATCGCTTCGAAGAACTTTTCCGTGGTCATCCAGGGCTGGTCGGGGCCGATGAGGATCGCGAGGTCCTTGGTCATCTTGCCGCTTTCCACGGTTTCGATGCACACGCGCTCCAGCGTTTCGGCAAAACGCACCACATCGGGGGTTTCGTCGAACTTGCCACGATACATCAGGCCGCGCGTCCACGCGAAGATCGAGGCGATCGGGTTGGTGCTGGTCGCCTTGCCCTGCTGGTGCTGGCGATAGTGGCGCGTCACGGTGCCGTGGGCCGCTTCGGCTTCCACGGTCTTGCCGTCGGGCGTCATCAGCACCGAGGTCATCAGGCCGAGCGAGCCGAAGCCCTGCGCGACGGTGTCGGACTGCACGTCACCGTCATAGTTCTTGCAGGCCCACACGAACTTGCCCGACCACTTGAGCGCGGAAGCGACCATGTCGTCGATCAGGCGGTGCTGGTATTCGATGCCGGCGGCAGCGAACTTTTCCTTGAAGCCTTCGCTGTCGAACACTTCCTGGAACAGGTCCTTGAAGCGGCCGTCATAGGCCTTGAGGATGGTGTTCTTGGTCGACAGATAGACCGGCCAGCCCAGGTTCAAACCATAGTTGAAGCTGGCGCGGGCAAAGTCGCGGATCGAATCGTCAAGGTTGTACATCGCCATGGCGACGCCGGCCGACGGGAAATCGAACACTTCGAGATCGATCGATTCGCCGTTCACGCCGTCAAACACCAGGCGCAGCTTGCCCGGGCCGGGGATCAGGGTGTCGGTCGCCTTGTACTGGTCACCAAAGGCGTGACGGCCAACCACGATCGGGTCGGTCCAGCCCGGCACGAGGCGGGGCACGTTCTGGATCACGATGGGCTCGCGGAACACCACGCCGCCCAGGATGTTGCGGATCGTGCCGTTGGGCGACTTCCACATCTTCTTGAGGCCGAATTCTTCGACGCGGGCTTCGTCCGGGGTGATCGTGGCGCACTTCACGCCCACGCCGTACTGCTTGATGGCGTTGGCCGAATCGATCGTGATCTGATCGCCGGTTTCGTCACGCTTTTCGACCGAAAGATCGAAATACTTGAGGTCCAGGTCGAGGTAGGGAAGGATCAGGCGTTCGCGGATCCATTCCCAGATGATGCGGGTCATCTCGTCGCCGTCGATCTCGACGATCGGGTTCTTCACCTTGATCTTCGCCATAGCCGTCCTGTTGCCTTGCCTGGGGAGTTGAACTTACCGCCCCCTTAGCAGGTGCGGAACGCGGCGCAAGCGCGGCTCCGGCGATTCTTGAACCGAGCTTATGTTTTGCGCCGCAGTGCGGCAACGTGGCGGCCATTCAAGGGCTGTTGCGCAGATCGTACATCGCCTCGCCCACGCGCACGCGGTGGCGGCGCGCGATGTGCCAGCCGGCGTCTTCCAGCAGGCGGGCAAAGCGCGCCGGCCCATGGCGATGCAGCCAGATCACCTCCTTGCGGCGCAGGCGCATGGCCCACAGCACATCCTGCACCGACGCGTGGTTGTACGACAGAACGACGCGGTCGAACTGGCGCAGCTGGGCAAACAGGCGCGGTAGATCGGTGACATATTCGACCACGCCGAGCATGGCGGCGGCGCGTTCGGCAAAGCGGGGCAGGGGATCGGCGTTGAGATCGGTCAGGACCGTGCCGGGCCCGCGATCGACAATGTCCACCGGTACATAGCGGGTGCCGGCCGGCAGATGGTCGCGCAGCGGCATCAGCCCGCAACCGATATCCACCACGCCGGCCTCGTCCGCCAGCCACGCCGCGGCCTGCCGGGTGCGGCGGTCCCACCGATCCTGCAGTGCGGACCAGTACAGACGCCGGCACGCCAGGGTCGCATCGGTGGAAACATCATTCATGCCGGGCACGTGGCCTGTGCGGCACTCCGCGATCAAGCGCAGTTGGCTCGCATGTGGCGCAATTGCAGAGCCAAGCATGGCTATACGGGGTGTTCAATTAAATTTGTAGACAATGGCTGGCGTCCGGCTGACCTCTGCCGCGCCGTTCCATCCTGTTGCAAGGAGCCTGTCATGCCCGCATCCCGCCTTTCCCGCCGCGCAGCCCTGGCCGGCCTTGCTGCCGGAGGCGCGGCACTGGCATCGCCAGCGCTGGCTGTGCCCGATACGGGCAAGAAGCTGAATTTCCTGTATATCATGGCCGACGACATGGGCTATGCCGATGTCTCGTGCTATGGTCGGCGCGATTATGCCACGCCCGCGATCGATGCACTGGCGCAGCAGGGCGTGCGCTTTACCCAAGCCTATGCCAACAGCGCGGTGTGCACCGCCACGCGCGTGGCGCTGATTACCGGGCGCTATCAATATCGCCTGCCGGTGGGTCTGGAAGAGCCGCTGGCACAGCGCGCGATCGGCCTGCCGCCCAGCCAGCCCACGCTGCCTTCGCTGCTGCGCAAGGCCGGCTATGCCACCGGGCTGATCGGAAAGTGGCATCTGGGCAGCCTGCCCGACTACGATCCGCGGTTGAGCGGCTATGACGAATTCTGGGGCATCCGCAGCGGCGCGGTGGACTATTACACCCACGCCACCTCGGGCGGGCGGCCGGATCTGTGGGATGGCGCCACGCCGGTGCAGCAGGCCGGATACCTGACCGATCTCTTGGGCGATCATGCCGTGGCGGCGGTGCGGCGCAATGCCGGCATCGGCAAGCCCTGGCTGCTCAGCCTGCATTTCACCGCGCCGCACTGGCCTTGGGAAACCCCGGACGACGACAGCGAATCAAAGCGGCTGGCCCAGTCCAAGGACCCCGAGGCGCTGATGCACTTCGATGGCGGCAGCCAGAAAACCTATGCCGCGATGGTGCAGCGCCTCGATCTTCAGGTCGGCCGGATTCTCAAGGCGCTGGCCGAATCCGGCCAGGCCGACAACACCGTGGTGGTCTTCACCAGCGACAACGGCGGCGAACGCTTTGCCGATACCTGGCCGTTTACCGGGCGCAAGACCGAATTGCTCGAAGGGGGGCTGCGCATCCCGGCGATCGTGCGCTGGCCGGGGGTGAGCCAGTCGGGCAGCACCAGCGCGGCGCAGATCATCTCGATGGACTGGCTGCCCACGTTCGTCGCTGCGGCGGGCGGCGCGCCCGATCCTGCCTTTGCCCCCGATGGCATCGACATCCGCAGCGCGATTGCCGGTGGCAGCCTGCCGGCACGCACGCTCTATTGGCGGTACAAGCTGCACGACCAGCAGGCCGCCCGGCGCGGCCAGTGGAAATACCTGAAAATCGGCGACAATACGTTCCTGTTCGATGTCGAGGCCGATCCCATGGAACGTGCCAACCTCAAGGCGCGCCATCCCGATGTCTTTGCCGCGCTGACGCAGGACTGGAACCGCTGGAACGCCACGATGCTGCCGCTCGATCCGCAAAGCTACAGCCATGGGTTTACGGCCAAGACCCTGGCCGATCACTTCATCGCCACGGATTGAGCCAGCCCGCTAGGCCTAGGGCAGGGCGTTGAGCCGCAGATAGGCAACAAGGCGTGTTCCCTCGCGCTTTGCCGGCAGTCCACTTGCCATCTGGGGCAGCGGCGCGACCCGCTGGCCGATCGTGCCACTGGCGCGCAGCCCCAGCGTGAGCCGGCGCGAAACATGGGCAATGCCGGCCTGCAGGTCGGCATAGTCGCCCTGCGGGCGCAGGCGCCAGGCGCTTTCCCCCGGCCGGGCCCGGCCAAGGGAATAGCCGCCGCCGGCATGCAGCGTCAGGGCCGAGCCGGGCACCGCGCCCTGGAGCATGGCGTGGAGATAGAGATTGTCGCCGCCGATCGCTGTTTGCGGCGGGGCATAATCTGCGCCGATCGCGAGTTGCACCGGGCCCAGCGTGCCGGCCAGGGCGCCGCGCACTTCGCCATAGGCCAGCCGCCCCCGGCCATTGAAACCATGGCCAGCCAGGCCCGCACTCCACTGCCAGCCCGCCACCGTACCGGCAAGGCGCGGGGCGACGACAAAGCCCAGCGTGCTGCCACCATGGCGCGCGCTGCCGCGCAGGGTGGTGACCGCCGCGGCGATGGCAACCCGCTCGGCCGGAGCCCAGTTGCCTGCCAGATGCAGTGCGGCCCGGCCGCCACTCTGGCTTAGGCCGCGCGCCATCCAGTCGCTGGCGGCCTCCACTTCAACATCGATTGGCGTCTCGCCATCCTGGGCCATGGCAAAGGGTACATTGCCAAGGCAGGTGGCCAGGGCCGCGATGGCCCACCTCACCGCGCGGCAAGGGCGTGGGCGGCCTCGATCGCGGCGAGGGCATCGGGGCGATCGCGCTCCATCGCTTCGGCCAGGAACTGCGCAATCTGGGCGGACCGTTGCGCCACCGCCGCCTGCGCGTTTGCATCCTTGCGGCAATGGCCCGGGGTCGAATCGCGCCAGGTGCGCGCGCCGGGCAGGCGGTGGGTGAGAGCGGCGTCGGCACCAGGCAGGGCGATCCGCCGCTCTGCCACCACGGTGACCGTCCGCTCGCATCGCTCGCTGCCTTGGCGGGTGGGGGCGCTCATGCCTACGGACTTGTGCCGCGCCTGGGTCTGCGCGTGATAGGTCACATCATAGCTGTTGCCGCGATGGACCACCTGCGTACTTGCCGGCAGCGCCTGCGCCGTGGTGGTGGCCAGTGCCATGATCCCGAGCCAATCGATCATTCTCGCTCTCCCATTTCCCATGGGGCGCCAGGCCCCTTGCAGAAGAGCTAGCGTGCATCGGCTTGCAGCGTGTTTCCCGATGGTGAGATTTTCTGGACGAGGCGCGCAAAAGATGGCGGCGGCGGCCACGAAAAAACCCCGCCGAAGCGGGGCTTTTCAAGGGTTTCCGATGGTGGGCGTAGCAAGGATTGAACTTGCGACCCCTACGATGTCAACATAGTGCTCTACCACTGAGCTATACGCCCGCACCATCGAATGTCCGTCAGCCTCTCGGCGTCGGGAGCGCCCCACTAACCGCGCCGCCGGGGCTTGGCAAGGGGGCAAATCCGGATTTTTTATGCCGCGTCGGCAAAGATGCGGTCCACTTCCATCACCAGGTCGCGCAGGTGGAAAGGCTTGGACAGCACGCGCGCCTGCGGTGCCTCGCGGTTGGCCTTGAGGGTAACGGCGGCAAAGCCGGTGATGAACATCACCTTGGTGCCCGGGCTGATTTCGCTGCAGCGCTGGGCGAGTTCGATCCCGTCCATTTCGGGCATGACGATGTCCGAGAGCAGCAGGTCGAATGTCTGGCTTTCGAGCAGGGGAACCGCAGCGGTGCCGCGATCGACGGCGACCACGCTGTAGCCGGCGTTTTCCAAGGCGCGGGCAAGGTAGGTGCGCATGGCCTCTTCGTCTTCTGCCAGCAGAATGCGGATCATGTTACCCTTCTGATTTTCCATGTCGTTTTCCAGATGCACCCGGCCCGTGTGCCACGCCGTGACCGGCGCGGGCATCCGGCCGGGGGGCTGCTATAGCGCCCGGCGGGTTAACAATCTTCGGCCAGCATCATCGGCGTGATCGATACTGGCGGTGGCAGCAGTTTTGCCCAGATGCGCTTTTGACAGAACTGGCAAAGCATTGCAGCCAATGATGATGGATGCAAACGATCGTCCCGCAACCGATTCGTGCCACCTTGGGGCAAGGCCAGGCGGCACCGACCCGGTTTCCTCGGTAATCCACAGCGAAGGCGGCACGATTCCGGGGGAGGGTGGCCCGGCCTTCGTGCTGCAACGGGCCAACCCTGCGCCGATTCCGGTGATCCTGGCCGTGCCCCATGCCGGGCGGTCCTATCCCGCCGGGGTGTTGGCGGCGATGCGCCAGCCGGCGCAGGCGGCGCGGCGGCTGGAGGATCGCTTGGTCGATCTGGTGGCACAGGCCGTGGCGCGACGCACCGGGGCGGCGCTGCTGGTGGCGCGGGCGCCGCGCGCGATGATCGATCTCAACCGCGCGCCGGATGATCTGGATCGCGAGATGATCGTGCCCGATCCGGCCATGGCGGATTTCCCGCCGCTGCCGCGCGGGCCGATGGCGGCACGCCGGGCGCATAGCGGGCTGGGGCTGGTCCCCCGCCGGCTGGTGGGGTTGGGCGAAATCTGGCGCCAGCGCACCCCGGCGGCTGAAATCCAGGCGCGCATCGCGCAAATCCATCTGCCCTATCACCAGGCCCTGGCCGACGCACTGGCTGATCTGGCTGCGCGTTGGGGGGCTGCGCTGTTGATCGACCTGCATTCGATGCCACCGCTGCCGCGTCGCGATTCGGCCGAGGCGCCACCCACCTATGTGCTGGGCGATCGCTTTGGCGCGGCCTGTGCAGGCGGGGTAATGGGCACCGCCTTTGCCCATCTGGCCAGCTGCGGTGCGCGCGCCGCGCACAACCGGCCCTATGCCGGCGGCTATGGCCTGGAGCGCCAGGCCCGGCGCGAGGCGGGCATTCATGCCATGCAGGTGGAAATCGATCGCAGCGCCTATCTCGATGCCGCATTGGCAGAGCCGGGCGAGGGGCTGGCCGACGTGGTGGAAACGATGACCGGCATGGTGCGGGCGTTGGCGGCCGATGTTGCGGCCATGGGCCAGGCGGCGCAACGCTGGCCCCGCGCGGCGGAGTAGCGACCCGCCCAAACTCCCCAAGAAAAAACCACCTGGAGACAAGCTCCAGGTGGCCAAGGTTCAGGGAGGAGGTGCACCAAGTGCACCAATCAGATCGGGCCATGAGGGGAGCGCCGACCTGATGTGATGAAGATAGGCAACACTTTCCGGCCATGCAAGGGGGTGATGCAGAAATTTATTGCATTTACCGTGAATCTTTGTTTGCTGCGCAGCCCTTTCCTGAACGGCAAATACACTTGGCGTTAAGCATGCGGCCAAGCTCGGGTGATTCCTCACAATTTGTGACACCGGCGCGCGTCAGGATGAAGACAGACTTGCGGGCAATCCACGAAAAAGCCCCCGCCGTTGCCGGCAGGGGCTTGTCTGATTCGGCGCTTTAACCCGGAGCAGGGCGGCCGGCGTACCGACCGCCCTGCTGGATCAGAGTGCGGGCACTGCCACCGGAGCGGGGGCCTTGCCCTGCTCGGCCTGGATGCCGAAGATCGTGCTCATCAGGTCGAGCGAGAAGATGTGCGCATAGAGCAGCGGCAGCAGGCCGCTCTGGGCCCAGCCGCGCAGCACGTCGCCACGGATTTCGCGCAGCTTTTCCTGATTCACCATCTGGAAGCCGCGATAGATGAACGGCTGGTCCACACCGGTCTGCTGAATGGCGACTTCGCCTTCCATCAGCAGGTTGTGCTTCTTGAGCTCATCGATGAACGCCTGGGTGCGCTGGCCGGCCTGTTCGAACTGCTCGCAGAACTGCAGGGCCTGCTTGGTGGCTTCGCTCGGCTGGTCGCCGTCGAACAGCGGTTCGCCATCTTCGAATTCGCCAACCAGGCCGCTCGACGGATCGAAGCACAGCGACAGATCGTCGCTGTCGGGCATCAGCTTGGCGAGCATGAAGGGATAGCGGCGGGCATAGGCCGGCAGATAGACCGGCTGGTCGATCTTGCCTTCTTCGTTGACGAAGACGTTGACGCCTTCGTTCAGGCCCATCAGCGCCAGCGGCACGGGATTGTCACCCGAGGCGAAGATGATGGGGAAGTGACGGGCCGCCTGCGGGAACTCTTCCACGGTCAACGGGATGGCGTGCTGGCCGATCAGCCAGGGTGCCGACTGGGCGCCGCGCGCGCGCCACGTGGCGTGGTCGCGCGTGTTGAGGGGCATGAGGTCCTGGTAGAACAGGGGCAGGTTGGCTTGCGGCGCGCTGGCCATGAACTCTCTCCGAAAACAATAACGGGCCCGTGGCCAGCACGGGCGCGCGCCGGGCATAAGGCCTCAACCCGGCAGTGACAAGCGCAAGGCCGCGCCGGACTGGGGGTTTATCGGCCAAAACGTTCCCGATTCGCTATCGGGCTGGAATCGGCCGCCCCCCCCGGCGCGGGTGTCAGATCAGCTTGCCGGGGTTCATCAGCCCCTGGGGATCGAGCGCCTGCTTTACATGGCGCAGGATGGACAGCGCCACCGGATCGCCCAGCCGCGCCAGTTCATCGCGCTTCAACTGGCCAATGCCGTGCTCGGCCGAGATCGAGCCACCCCAGGCCGTGACCATGTCGTGGACCTGGCGGCTGATCGCCTTGCCGTCGCCCGCTTCCCAGCTGGCGCGGTCAACCCCTTGCGGGGCGATCACGTGGAAATGGATATTGCCATCGCCCAGGTGGCCAAACCCGACGGCGCGGGTGCCGGGCCATTGCGCCTCGAACTGGGGCACCGCTTCCTCGACGAAGGCGGGCATCTTTTCCACCGGCACGCTGATATCGTGCTGGACCGCCGGGCCCAGCGCGCGTTCGGCCGGCGCAATGGATTCGCGCAGGTTCCAGAATGCCTCGGCCTGGGTTTCGTTGGCAGCCATGGTGGCATCGTCGATCAGCCCGGCCTCGAACGCTTCTTCCAGCACGCGCTGGGCCAGGTCGGGCAGGCGTTCGGCGCCATCGGCATCGGCGACCATTTCGATCAGCACGTGCCAGGCGTGGTCTTCGGCCAACGGCTGGCGCGCGCCGGGCAGATAATCGCGCACCGCGTCAAGGCTGTGCTGGGGCATCACTTCGAAGCCTTCCAGCGCCTGGCCGGCCAAGCGCTCGGCCAAGAGCAGCAACTCGCGCGCCTGGGGCAGGCTTTGCGTGCCGGCCCACAGCACTTCGCGCGCGGCCACGGCCGGCTCCAGCTTGAGCGTGGCGGCGGTGACCACGCCCAGCGTGCCTTCCGATCCGATCAGCAACTGCTTGAGATCGAAACCGCGGTTGTCCTTCTTGAGCGGCACCAGCTGGTTGAACACGGTGCCATCGGGCATCACCGCCTCGAGCCCCAGCACCAGCGCGCGCATCGAGCCATGGCGCAGCACCTGCGTGCCGCCGGCGTTGGTGGAGATCAACCCGCCGACCGTGGCCGAACCCTTGCCGCCCAGCGACAGCGGGAAGCGCAGGCCCTTGGCTTCGGCCGCCTCGTGCAGCACTTGCAGGATGACGCCGGCCTCGCAGGTGGCGCTGCGCGTGGCAGTATCGACGCTGCGGATCGCATTCATGCGGCGCAGCGAGAGGACCACGGCGTGGCCGGTCTCGTCGGGCGTGGCGCCGCCAGACATGCCGCTGTTGCCGCCCTGCGGCACGATCGGCACGTTGTGCGCCGCGCACAGGCGCACCAGGCCGGCTACTTCGTCGGTCGTGGCGGGCGAGGCCATGCCCAGGGCACGACCGGTGAAGCGCTGGCGCCAGTCAGTCAGCCAGGGAGAGATCGCATCGGGATCGGTGGTAAAGCCCTTCGCGCCCAACAGGGCAGCGGCGGCTTCCAGGAAAGGCGCGGTTTCCGCGCGGGGTGCAAGCGTTTCGACCATGGCCTCCGGCTACGCCGCTGCGCGCCGCGCAGCAATTCCTTTTTCATCGTGGCCGGGTTAAGGCGTTGTTCAAGCGCTGGCTGCAAGGCACAGTGCCTGCCTCTTGGAGGCTTGTCGGTTCGGGCCAGGTGCCAAGGGGGGCGCCGGGTCACGGACATGAGGGATCGTTGGTTTTTGCCGATTTGCTGATGCCTGGTCTGGTCCATCCCTTGTTGGCCATGGCGGCGCTTGCGAGCGTTGCCATCGGGCCTGACGCCGTGAGCACGGCGCCGGCTGGTGCAGTCGCTTCTGCGCCGGTCAGCCAGGCCATGCCCGCCGCCAGCCTGCCCCAGCCGCTGCGCGATGCCGCATCGGGCCCGATGAGCCAGGCTGCGCCCGACCTGCTGGATGATCCCGGCGCGCTGGCCGATGGCCTGGCCGATGAAACCTGGCGCCAGGTGCGCATCGAGCAGCGCCTGATCATCCGCATTACCCCCGGCATCATGGGCCGCGACATGCCGCCGCCACCGCCCATGCCCCAGCCCATGATGGTGCTGCGTGGGCGCCATGGCGGGGGGTGCGTGGCGCTGGGCGGGATCGCGGCGATCGCGCCGTCTTCGTCGGACAGCCAGATCGTCCTGCTGCTCAGAGACCGTCGCCAGGTTGTCGCCAGCCTGGAAAAAACCTGCAATGCCCGCGATTTCTATGTCGGTTTCTATGCCGAAAGAAGCAGTGATGGGATGCTCTGCACCGGGCGTGACGTGATCCATTCGCGTGCCGGGGCCAGTTGCATGATCACCCGCCTGCGCGATGTGGGCCGCTGAGTGCGCAGGCAGATGCGGCTTTCCTTGACTTTCCGGCAGGTTTCGGCATAGCGGGCCCGCATTGAGTGTCGGGTCGCAAGTGGCCCGTACCGGTGGCCTTGCATCCAGGGTGGCGGCACACGCACGGTGTCTCGTTGCCAGGCTGGCGGGCCATCCTGCTTTCGGAACATAACCTGCATGAAGTTCGCCGATCTCGGCCTCTCTGATGAATTGCTTAAGTCGGTCATCGACGCCGGCTATGACGAGCCGACTCCGATCCAGGCCCAGGCCATCCCCTCGGTCTTGATGATGCGCGACATCATCGGCATCGCCCAGACCGGCACCGGCAAGACGGCCGGCTTCGTGCTGCCGATGATCGACATTCTGGCCCACGGCCGGCGCCGCGCCCTGATGCCGCGCTCGCTGATTCTGGAGCCGACGCGCGAACTGGCTGCCCAGGTTGCCGAAAACTTTGAAAAGTACGGCAAGAACCACGATCTCAAGATGGCCCTGCTGATCGGCGGGGTGCAGATGGGCGATCAGGTCAAGGCCCTGCAAGAGGGTGTGGACGTGCTGATCGCCACGCCTGGCCGCCTGATGGACCTGTTCGAGCGTGGCAAGATCCTGCTCACCGGCTGCGAACTGCTGGTGATCGACGAAGCCGATCGCATGCTCGACATGGGTTTCATCCCCGATATCGAATCGATCTGTTCCAAGCTGCCGTCGCAGCGCCAGACCTTGCTGTTTTCGGCCACGATGCCGCCGCCGATCAAGAAGCTGGCGGATCGCTTCCTGTCGAATCCCAAGTCGATCGAAGTGGCGCGCCCGGCCAGCACGAACATCAACATCGTGCAGCACAAGGTGAAGGTGGCCAGCCGTGCCAAGCGCGAGGCGCTGCGCCACCTGCTGCGCACCGACAACGTGAGCACCGCGATCGTCTTCTGCAACCGCAAGACGACCGTGCGCGAACTGGCCAAGAGCCTCAAGAGCCATGGCTTTTCTGCGGGCGAAATCCATGGTGACATGGACCAGTCGGCGCGCAACGCCGAACTGCAGAAGTTCAAGGACGGCGTGATCAACATCCTCGTGGCGTCTGATGTCGCCGCACGCGGGCTTGACGTGAAGGGGGTGAGCCATGTGTTCAACTTCGACACGCCGTGGCACCCGGACGATTACGTGCACCGTATCGGCCGCACCGGCCGTGGCGGCGCCACTGGCCGTGCGTTCACGCTGGTCAGCCCGGAAGACGCCGAAGCGATCGACAATGTCGAAAAGCTGACCGGTGGCGCGATTCCGGTGATGACGCTGGATATCGGTGCCGCCGCAGAACCGGACGAGCGCCTGGCGCGCAAGAGCCGCGACAAGGCCGAAAAGCCGCAGCGCGCGCCCAAGGCGGAAAAGGCCGCTTCCGAAAAGCCCGCCCGCCGCAAGAAAAACGCTGCCCCGACGGCAGAGGACACCCCGGCGCACACCGAAAGCACCCGGGAAGAGCCCCGTCGTGATGCCCCCCGTCGTGATGACAATCGCCGCGATGACTATCGCCGCGACGATTACCGGGCTGACGCTGGCCGTAGCGATTCCGGCCGCCAGGGCGATCGTCGCCGCGAATACCGCAGCGAGCCGCCCAGCCCGCCGGGCGAATGGAACGGCCCGATCCCCAACTTCCTCCACGTTTCCGCGCTTTGAGCCAGGTCGCGCCGGCTTGATCCGGCGCGGGCTGGCCCCAACGGCCTGGGCCTTTGGGGCAAAGAAGCGAAATATCGCGGCATTTCATCAAGCTGTCACGTAATCCGGGATGAAGGGGCACAACCCCTTCCTGCCAGGACCAACGCCATGCAGTTTCACCGCCGCCAGATCATCAAGACCGCCATGTTCGGCACGGGCGCCCTGCTCTTGCCCGATTGGGTGCGCGCCGCCGACCTGTTGGGCGCGCGCGGGTTTACCCATGGCGTCGCCAGTGGCGAGCCCGGCGCGCACGAGATCCTTCTGTGGACACGCTATGTGCCCACAGCCGGCGGCGTGGCGGATGTGGCGGTAGAGCTGTCGGAAACACCCGAATTTGCCCGCGCAATGGCCGCCGGCACGATGCAGACCGGCCCGTGGCGCGATCATACCGTCAAGATCGTCGCCACTGGCCTCACCCCGGCACGGACCTATTACTATCGCTTCATCGCGCCCGATGGCAGCAAATCGCCAGTCGGCCGCACCCGCACGCTGCCGGCCGATGGCCAGCAGCCGTGGCGCGCGGCGGTGTTTTCCTGTTCCAACATGCCGTTCGGCTGGTTCAACGCCTATGCCCACGCCGCCCGCAACGATGCCTTCGATTGCACCATTCACCTGGGTGACTATTTCTATGAATATGCGCCCGGCCATTATCCGCTGCCCAAGGACAGCCTTGCCGGCCGCACCGTGCTGCCCGATGCCAACACGGTGCATGTGGCCGATTATCGCCTGCGCTATGCCAGCTATCGCGCCGATCCCGATCTTCAGGCGCTGCACGCCCGCTTTCCGATGATCGCGCAATGGGATGATCACGAAAGCGCCAACGACAGCTGGGCCGGCGGTGCGCAGCATCACGATCCGGCCACCGAAGGCGATTGGAGCGTGCGCAAGGACGCCGCGATGCAGGTCTATCGCGAATGGATGCCGGTGAGCGAGGCGCCGTGGAAAGCCTATGACATTGGCGGCCTGGCCACGCTGTTCCGCACCGAAACCCGCCTGCTCGGCCGCACCCAGCAGCCCGATGTGGCGCCGCTGTTCCAGGCGGCCGATCCCATCGCCGCGCTCAAGGCATTCCGCGATGGCGCCTGGCAGGACCCCGCCGCCACGATGATGGGTAGCGAGCAGGAAGCTTGGCTGGCCAGCGCGATGCAGGCCTCGGTCAAGAGCGGGCGGCCCTGGCAGATCGTGGGCTTTGGCACGATCATGGGCGAAACGGTAATGCCCGCCACCGCGCAGGATTGGGTGCGCGGCCAGTCGGAACAGGCCGCGCGCTATGTCGGCAGCGGGATCATGGCGGCCAAGCTGGGCCTGCCGTTCAATTACGACAACTGGGGCGGCTATCCGGCGGCGCGTGCCCGCTTCCTGCGCAGCGTGCAGGCGATGGGTGGCAACACCGTGGTGATCTCGGGCGATAGCCACAACGCCTGGGCCTATAACCTGCGTCAGGATGGCCAGGCCACGGTAGTGGAATTCGCCGGGCATTCGGTAACCTCGCCCGGGTTCGAACACGATGTCGGCGTGGCGCCGCAAACCGTGGCAGCGGGCCTGGTGGCGGCCAATCCCGAACTGGCGTGGTGCGACACGGCACAGCGCGGCTACATGGCGCTGACCGTCACGCCCCAGGCGGTGACCAACGAATGGGTGATGATGGACACGATCGACCAGCGCAACGCGGCCGGCCGGGTGGGCCACCGCGCCACTGTGCGGCCGGGCCGCCACGCGATGGAGGCGTGATCAGCGCCTGATCTGCTTGGGCATCAGAAACACGACATAGCCCTTGAACTGCGGCTCTCGGGCCAGGTCGGGGGGCGGCGTCCAGGCGCCGCCCTCGGCCAGGGCCACCCGAAACGGCAGCGGGAAATGCGCCATCTTGCGGAAATAGGCATCATAGCCAGGGATCGTGGTGCGCCCCTGATAGGTTTGCACCACCACTTCATCGATCACTGGCTTGAGCCGCGCCAGCGCGGCAGGATCGCCGTTGGCGCTCCAATCCATCAGGCCAGTGATCGACAGGCGCCAGGGGCGGGGCAGGTGGCTGCGCGCATCGGCCAGGAACGCGCCATAGCGATCGAGCCCCTGCGTGGCGGCATCGAAATCGATCTGCAGGCCGGCGAGATGATTGCCGGCGGCCTGCCAGCGCTCCATGTCGGCCACGATCACCGCCCAGGTGCGCGGCGACAGGTCGAGCCGATCGATCCGCACCACCAGCCACAACTGGGCATCGGGCAGGCGTGGCAAGCCGGCGCGCAGCCGGGTGAACCGCGCCGGGCCGGGGCGGCGGCGCACCTCGCCATCGAGCAGGTAGAGCGTATGCGCGGTCAGGTCTGCGGCCGGGCGCACGCCTGGCCAGACATAGAACGCGTCAAAGCCATGGGGATCGACTGCGGGGCCCTGTGCCTTGGCGGCTTTGGCCGGTTTGGTGGGCGCAGGGGTGGGCTGCTGCCGGTTGCAAGCCGATAGCAGGGCCAGCCCGGCCAGGATGATGGCCCGGTGCTTCACCAGTAATAGCGCAAGGATTTGGCCCAGCGACTTTGCGGATAGCGGGCCTTGAGTTCATCGTACCAGGCCTTGCGCTGCGCCTTGGGCACTTCCTGCGCCTGCATCGCGTCATAACTGGTGGCTGGGCCGGCGCAGCCGTTATAGCCCGAGGGCGAATAGCACATCACCGCGCGATAGAGCGCGTAGGCGCGCAGGTCTGGCGCGGCGGCCTTGTCGGCAATGATCGCGGTGTAGATCGCATCGCGCCACAGCGGCGTGCCGGGGAACAGGTCGCGGCCACGGCCAAGCTGGTCCACCTGATCGGACGGGGCATAGAGCGCAAAGCCGTCAAAGCCATTGAGGCGATAGAACTCGCCCAGGCACACCCGCGCTGCCGCGTTCGCCGGCGTGCGCGCCAGCGTGGCGACGGTCTGCGCCAGCGGCGGGCAGGGCCAGCCATTGCTCCACTGCCCCATGGTGAACCGCTGCGCCGGCGGCGTGCCCAGGCCGCTGCCATACCACGAGGTCAGGTCTGCCTTGGGCGCAGACGGCACCAGCGCCAGATCGCGGCCCACATCGCCATAGGCGCCGCGCGTCAAGCCCTTGTAGAGCAGGGTGAAGCGGGCAACGTTGCGCTCTTCATCGGGCCGCGTGGCATCGGTGGCCGTGGCGCGCAGCATGGCCGGCGCCGCCATGGTTTGCAGCATCAACTGGCGCAGCGTGGTGTCCGATACCGGAGAGGCGCTGGCCAGGGCCTGGTCGATCCGCCCGTCGCGCTGCCAGCGTAGCGCCAGGCCGAGCTGCGCCAGCTGGCCCTGCCACAGCCCCTTGGCGCCGCCCAGCAACTCCTGCCAAAAGCCGGCCTCGTTGGCGTCGTGCGCCTTGGCCAGGGCCATGCCGCGCAAGACCTGGCGGCTGAACGCCAGCGGGGTGTAGGATGGCGCGCGCGCCGCATCGGGCAGCCGCGTCAGGATCGTGCGCGGCGCCTCGCCGGCATAATAGCTGCGCGTGGCATCGAGCAGGCCATAGAGATCGCCATCCCCGGCAAAGGCTGGTGCCTGTGCCGCCAGCGTGGCGGCAGCAAGCGGCATCGGCTTAGCCGGATCGCTGGGGCGCATCGCTTTCAGATCGGCGATCGCCATAAGCAGCGGCGTCTTGTTCGCGGCCATGATCGCCTGGACGCCCGCCTCACGCTGCAACAGGGCGTTGTCGATTTCCTCGGCAAGATCGGCGGCCGCCTCGCTGCTACCCGGCGTTGCCCGCAGCATCGCTTCATAGCGCTGGGCCAGTGCCGCGTCCTGCCCGGTCAGCCACAGCACCCGCCGCCGCAGCCCTTGCGCAGAGGCGGCATAGCGCCCTTGCGGATAGGCCTTGAGATAGGCGTCGATCGCGACGCCCGCCGCCTGTGCCTGCGCCTTGTCGATCTTGTCCAGACCGGCAAAATCGCCGTACTTGTCGATCGCGCCGGCCACCGCGCTGCGCAGCGCGACACGGATCTTCATGTAGCTGGCGGTTTCACGCAGCCAAGGGGAGGCGCTGGTTTCCAGGGCAGCAAAGCGGCTGCGCGCGCTTGGATAATTCCCGCGATAGAAATCGTCGGCGGCAGCCAGATACTCCAGGTACTTGCCGGCCAGAACATCGGGAAACGCCGTTGCGGGCAAGGGGTCGGGGCAGCCGACCTTGGCGCGCATTGCCATCAAGGTATCACGATAGCCCTGCGGTATCTCGTCGGCCGCCATGGCCGCCGCAAAGGCATCCTGCGCCGTCTTGGGCGGGGCGCATTGGGCTGCGGTGGTGTCGCTGGCGGCCGGCTCCGGCTCGGCCACTTGCGGCCACAGCGTTTCGCGCAGGCTCCGCCAGCTGAAGAACACGTGGCCAAGCTGCTGGTCATCCCATTCCGGCTTGGCATAGGCCAGACCCGCCTCGCTCGCCGGGGCCAGGCTGCGGATCAGCAGCAGCAGGTTGATCCGCGTATCGTTGCCGGGATTGAGCATCGCGCGGCCTTCGCAGGCATAGTCGGGCGAATCGAGCCGCCAGACCGGCGAGCACGAGCTATCCGCGCAGGCCCAGGCAACCGTTGCCGCCAAGCCGCTCGCCCCGGCCAAGGCCGCCACCCATGCCGCGCCACGCTGCCATGCCCGCATCTTTACCCCCTGTGGCCTAGTGTCAGGCCGGTTTCACGAAGCTGTCGAGCACGCGCTTTTCACCGGCGCTGTCGAACTGGATTTCCAGCTTGTTGCCTTCCTGGCTGGAAATGGTGCCATACCCGAATTTGTCGTGAAACACCCGCGCGCCCACCGCGAGATCGGCGCGTGGCTTGCTGGCAAAGCTGGCTGCGCTGCGCGTGTTTTCGGCAATCTTGCGCGGCTTGGGATCGAACATCTGCGCCGCGGCGCGCTGCCAGCCGGGGCCGCGCGTGCTGGCCTTGGCGGGGTGATTGCGCGCCACATCGGCAAAGGGATCGCTCGCCTCGCTCCAGTTGGCCCGCCACATCGATGCCCCGCCCGACAGGGTGGTTTCCTGCTCGATGTGGTCCTCGGGCAGTTCCTCGATAAAGCGCGAGGGGATGGCGCTGGTCCACTGGCCATAGATGCGGCGGTTGGCGGCATTGAGGATGGTGCAGCGCCGCCGGGCGCGGGTAATCGCCACATAGGCCAGGCGGCGCTCTTCCTCCAGGCTGGCAAGGCCGCCTTCGTCGAGCGCGCGCTGCGAGGGGAACACCCCTTCTTCCCAGCCCGGCAGGAACACCTGGTCAAACTCCAGGCCCTTGGCGGCGTGGATGGTCATGATCGTGACCTTGTCCTCGTTGGCCTGGGCCTCGTTGTCCATCACCAGGCTCACGTGCTCCAGGAAATCGCCCAGCGTCTCATACTCTTCCATGGCGCGGACGAGTTCCGACAGGTTTTCCAGCCGGCCATTGGCCTCGGCGGTCTTTTCGGCCTGAAGCGCGGCGGTATAGCCGCTTTCATCGAGGATCGTGCGCGCCAGTTCGGCCGGCGACAGCGTGGCGACCTGCTCGCGCCAGCGCAGGAAATCACGCACCAGCGCGGCCAGCGTGTTGCGCGCGCGGGCCGGCAGTTCGTCGGTATCGGTAATGTCATAGGCAGCGCGCAGCAGCGGCACCTGGTTGGCGCGGGCAAAGCGGAACAGCTTTTCCAGCGTCTTGTCGCCCAGGCCGCGCTTGGGCGTATTGTAGATCCGCTCGAACGCCAGATCGTCTGACGGCTGCCCCACCAGGCGCAGATAGGCCAGCGCATCGCGGATTTCGGCGCGCTCGTAAAAGCGGAAACCGCCAACGATGCGGTAGGCGAGGCCGATCTGGATGAAGCGGTCTTCGAACTCGCGCGTCTGGAACTGCGCGCGCACCAGGATCGCCACGCGATCGAGCGGGCAGCCCTCGCGCTCGAGCCGCTCGATCTCCTCGCCCACGCGGCGCGCTTCCTCGGGCGCGTCCCACACGCCGATCACGCGCAGCTTGTCGCCGCCGTCGCGCTCGGTCCACAGCTGCTTGCCCAGCCGCTGCGCGTTTTCGGCAATCAGGCCCGATGCCGCGCCCAGGATATGCGGGGTTGAGCGATAGTTCTGCTCCAGCCGGATCACCTTGGCGCCGGGAAAATCCTTTTCAAAGCGCAGGATATTGGCCACTTCCGCGCCGCGCCAGGAATAGATCGACTGGTCATCATCACCCACCACGCAGATGTTCTTGCGCACTTGCGCCAAGAGCCGCAGCCACAGGTACTGCACCGCGTTGGTGTCCTGGTATTCGTCCACCATGATATAGCGGAAGCGGTCCTGCCAGCTTTCCAGCACATCGCGATGCTGGCGGAAGATCACCAGGATATGCAGCAGCAGATCGCCGAAATCGCAGGCGTTGATGGTGCGCAGCCGGTCTTGATAGAGCCGGTAGAAATGCGCGCCACGGCCATTGGCATAGGCTTCGTTTTCCCCGGCATCGAGATCGGCCGGGCCAAGCCCCCGGTTCTTCCAGCGGTCGATCAGCCCGGCGAGCTGCTTGGCCGGCCAGCGCTTGTCATCCACGCCTTCGGCCTGGATCAGCTGCTTGAGCAGGCGCAGCTGGTCATCGGTGTCGATGATCGTGAACGAGCTGGTCAGCCCGACGAGTTCGGCATGGCGGCGCAGCATCTTGGCCGCGATCGAATGGAACGTGCCGAGCCACGGCATGCCTTCCACCGCCGGGCCGATCAGTTGCCCCACGCGCTCGCGCATTTCGCGCGCGGCCTTGTTGGTAAAAGTCACGCACAGGATCTGCGAGGGATAGGCCAGGCGCTGGCGCAGCAGATTGGCAAGGCGCGCGGTCAGCGCGGCGGTCTTGCCGGTGCCGGCACCCGCCAGCATCAGCACCGGGCCATCGGTGGTCAACACCGCCTCGCGCTGCGGCGGGTTCAGGCCCGACAGCCAATCGGGCTCGTTGCCTGCAAGGGGGCCGGGGGGAGAGTGGGGAGAAGGGGGGGCAAAGCTCGTCACGGTGGAACAAGTAGGGAACCGGGTGCGCAGGCGCAAGGCGGATTTGCCCATTCGCTACCGCCCGATGCCTCCGCCAAAGCAGCCCATTCATCTGTCATACATCAACAAAATCACCGCTTGCCGCACACACGGGGCAAGTCGAGCGGCTGATCGACACAATATCACGTCTGGCCGAATGCGCGGAAACGAAATGACAGGATCGGGCGTAACTTGGGCAATTCGGATCTTTGGAACAGGAGAAGATCTCCATGCGAAAGATGATTTTCATCAGCGCTCTGGCGCTCTCGACCGCTTCGCTGCCCGTTGCTCTCCATGCTCAGGCAGCAGCCACCCCGCCGGCTGCCGCAACCCCGGCTGGTCCGTTCTCGATGACGACGGAACAGAAGGGCCAGTACGACGGCTGGCCGGCCGATCTCAAGGCCAAGTATGATGCATGGCCGTCGGCCCAGCAGGAATACTTCTGGTCGCTGAATGCGGACCAGCAGAAGGGCTGGTGGGCGATGAATGACACCCAGCGCGGCCAGGTCTATGCCATGACGCCTGACCAGCGCGCCCAGATTTGGCCGTCGATTGTGGCCCAGGTTCAGGGCCGGGCGTCGGCTTCGGCATCCGCTTCGGCAGCGGGCAGCACCCCGCCGGCCCCCACCGCTGACTCGAACAGCAGTGGCATGTCGGGCGGCATGGCGGCCAACACCGCCACGGCGCCTGCCCCGGCCCCGAGCGGCGATACCGGCATGGACAGCGCAGCGACGGCCAGCAGCAGCAGCCAGTATGCGTCCAACGCTGACGCCACGCCCAAGAAGTATCCCGTGTGCTCGCGCACGGTGACGGATAGCTGCCGCAACCGTGGCGGTGTCTGAACCAAACAAGCCCTGAAGGGTCGCACATCTGTTGCCTTGGCAACGGGGAGGGGGCGCCGGGAAACCGGCGCCCCTTTTCGCGTCAGCGCCGCGTGTCAGGCCGCCAAATCGATTGCGCGCTTGACAAGGAAGGGGCCGGCGGGAACGTCGCGCAGATCATGACCGCGCCCTCCCATCCGCTTCGCCAGAACGCCCGCATCCTTGCCGCCAGCCTGGTTGGCACGGCGGTGGAATTCTATGATTTCTATATCTACGCCACGGCGGCTGCGCTGGTCATCGGGCCATTGTTCTTTCCGGCGCAGGCACCCGAAGCGCAAGTGCTGCTCTCGTTCATGACCTTTGGCTTGGCATTTTTTGCCCGGCCGGTTGGGGCCATCGCGTTCGGCCATTTCGGCGATCGGGTCGGGCGCAAGTCCACGCTGGTGGCCAGCCTCATGCTGATGGGCGGGTCGACGATGCTCATCGCGTTACTGCCTACTTATGCCATGGCCGGGCCAGTGGCGCCGGCGCTCTTGTGCCTGCTGCGCTTTGGCCAGGGCTTTGGCCTGGGCGGGGAATGGGGCGGCGCTTCGCTTCTGGCGGTGGAAAACGCGCCAAAGGGATGGGAGGCACGCTTTGGTGCCGCGCCGCAATTGGGGGCGCCGCTGGGCTTCCTCTTTGCCAACGGGCTGTTCCTGATCCTGGGCATGACCTTGCCCGAAGCCGCCTTTGCCAGCTGGGGCTGGCGCGTGCCGTTCCTGGCCAGCGCGGTGCTCGTGCTGCTGGGCCTGTGGGTGCGGCTCAAGATCGGCGAAACCGCCGCGTTTCGCGCCGCGCAGGAAGCCGCGCCGCCGCCCAAGGTGCCGGTGGGCCGCTTGATGGCCGATCATCCCGGCGCGGTGCTGGCCGGGATTGCCGGCGTGGTCGCCTGCTTTGCCATCTTCTACCTGGCCACCACCTTTGCCCTGTCGTTCGCCACGACCAAGCTGGGCTATGCCAAGCAGGAATTTCTGGCGGTGCAGCTGGCAGCCAATTTCTTCCTGGCGGCGGGCATCGCGCTCGCCGGCTGGTGGGCGGACAAGCGCGGGCCGGCAGCCGTGCTGCGCGTGGGTGCCGGGCTGACCGCGCTGGTCGGTCTGGTCTTCGGCGTTGGCCTTGGCTCGGGCCACCTGCCGCTGGTCTTTGCCACGCTGGCCCTGGCGCTGTTCGTGATGGGTCTGGTCTATGGCCCGCTCGGCGCCTGGCTGCCCACGCTCTATGCCGTGCCAGTACGTTACACCGGCATCTCGATCGCGTTCAACGTTGGCGGGATCATCGGCGGGGCACTGGCGCCCTTTGCCGCTCAGGCCCTGGCCCAGCGCGGCGGCACGGCCAGCGTCGGCCTGTTCCTGACGGTCGCGGGGGCGGTGACGCTGGCGGGCGTGGTGTTCGCGCCCAAGCCGGCGCGATAAAGGGCTTCGACAGGCTCAGCCCGAACGGATTTCAACAACGTGACCCGTTCGCCCTAAGCCTGTCGAAGGGCGCAAAGCGCGGCCCGTCAGTCCTTGGCTTTCAGGCGCAGCAGCGTCAGCCGGGCCTTGCCCACCTTGCGCTCGCTTTCCACTTCGCAGGCCTTGATCTGCGGCACTTCGTCGGCATGGGTTTCAAGGGAAACCCAGGTGCCTTCGCCGATCCAGCCCAGCCGCACCAGCTTGTCCACCGCCACGGCGCCTGCACCGGTGCCATAGGGCGGATCGAGCAGGATCAGGTCGAGCGGCTCCTTGACCGGGCCGAGCGAGAGCACGGACGAAGCGCGCACGTCGGCCTGGCCCTGCACGCGAAAGGCGGCGAGGTTGGCGCGGATCGCGCGGATCGCCGCGGCATCCTGTTCCACGAACAGGCAGTGGGCCGCCCCGCGTGACAGCGCTTCCAGCCCCAGGGCGCCCGATCCGGCGAACAGATCGGCCACTTTCAGGCCTTCAAAATCGCCCAGCCGGCTGGCCAGCATCGAAAACAGCGTTTCGCGCGTGCGGTCAGACGTGGGGCGGGTGGTGTCTCCGGCGGGTGCGTTCAGCTTGCGCCCGCGCCATTGCCCAGCAATGATACGCATTCGTTCAATTTTCCGATTTGGGCTGGGCGAAGTTGGTCGGGGCAGGGCTGGTCTTGAGCGTCTTGCGGAAGCGCTCGACCAGAACCTGCGGCACTTCCTCGGCTCCGCCGCGCGGCAGATCGGCCAGCTCGAACGGGCCATAGGCGATGCGCAGCAGGCGCGAGACCTGAAGGCCCAGATGCTCGAGCACGCGGCGCACTTCGCGGTTCTTGCCTTCGGTCAGGGTCATTTCGATCCACTGGTTGCGGCCGGTGCGCCGCTCCATGTTGGCATCGATCTGGCCATAGCGCACGCCTTCGATCTCGATGCCCTCGATCAGCTCTTCCAGGCGGTCTTGCGAGATGTCGCCAAAGGTGCGGGCGCGGTAGGTGCGCGGGATGCCGGTCGCAGGCAGTTCCAGCGCGCGTTTCAATTCGCCATCGTTGGTCAGCAGCAGCAGGCCTTCGGTGTTGAGGTCGAGCCTGCCCACCGGCATCACGCGCGGGGTTTCGGGGGGCAGCGCGTTGCGCAGCGCGTTGTAGATCGTGGGCCGCCCGGACGGATCGCGCTCGGCGGTGATCAGGCCCGCCGGCTTGTGAAAGCGGAACACGCGGGTGGGGGCGGCGGCGGCGATCAGCCGGCCATCGACACTCACGCCCTTGAGGTTCTTGAGGATCGTGGCGGGCGTGGTGACCAGTTCATCGTTCAGGCGCACGCGCCCCTCGGTGATCAGGCGCTCCACTTCGCGGCGCGAGGCAACGCCGGCGCGCGCGAGCAGCTTGGCAATGCGTTCGCCCTCGCGGCCGTCTTCGCGCGGCTGGGCAGGGGTGGGCGCGGGGCGCGCCGCCGGTTTGCCAGCGGGGGTGCGATTGGCGATCTTGAACGGACGGTCCCCCTTGGGCCGCTCGCCGACGCGGGGCTGGGTGAGCGAGCGGGCCTGCGCCATGCCGCTGGGGCGATCGTCGCGGCGCGCGGCGGGCTTGGGGGAGGCCGGCTTGGGGCTCAGCTTGCCTTCGATCTTGGTGCCCGGCCGGGCGGCTGGCTTGCCGGCCGGCTTGGCGCCGTCACGGGGCGCGGCGCGGTCTGCGCGCGGCGCGGGCTTGCCATCGGGACGGCGTGTACTTGCGGCCTTGTTGGAAGCGGCGGGCCGTCCCGGGCGGCCGCTCCTGCCTTTTGGGGGAAGTGTCATCGCCGGCCCATAGACCATCGGCGGCTTTGCGTCAAAGCGGGGCGGCCTTGACGCTCGGGCATGGGGCTTCGACTAGCTCAGCCCGAACGGGCGAGCAGGGAATTCCGTTCGCCCTGAGCTTGTCGAAGGGCATTCCCCGCGCCTAGGGTGTCATGCTGTTACCAAGGAGACCATGATGGCATCGGCCCCGGCGCCAGCCCCGCAACCCAAACCAAAGGGCTGGCAGCTGTTCAAGCTGGCACTGCAAACGCGCAAGTCTGCCACGATGCTGGGTTTCGGGTTCTCTTCCGGCCTGCCCTTTGCGCTGCTGATCGGCACACTCAACGCCTGGCTGGGGGAGGTGAAGATCGACCTGGCCACGATTGGCGTGCTGTCGT
The DNA here is from genome assembly GCF_040544855.1 of Novosphingobium sp. 1529. Lineage (NCBI taxonomy): Bacteria > Pseudomonadati > Pseudomonadota > Alphaproteobacteria > Sphingomonadales > Sphingomonadaceae > Novosphingobium > Novosphingobium sp. 1529. The sequence continues at coordinate 146,308 of NZ_JBEPKW010000004.1, read as the reverse complement.
GGATCGGGCTGACCTATTCGTTCAAGTTCCTATGGTCGCCGCTGGTGGACCGGTTGGCATTGCCGGGGCTTGAGCGCCTGGGCCGGCGCAAGAGCTGGATCGCGTTGTGCCAAGGCGTGCTGGTCGCCAGTTTCATGGGCCTCGCCGCTACCGATCCGGCTCATGCCATCGGCACGTTCGCGCTGTTCGCCTTCCTGGGCGCACTGGCCTCTGCCACGCAGGACGTGGCGATCGATGCCTGGCGTATCGATGTGGCCGACGAGCAAACCAGCGTGGAACTGCTTACGTCGATCGGGCAGTTTTCCTACCGCATCGCCTCGATCGTGGGTGGCGCGCTCGCGCTGGTCATGGCCGGGCGGATGAGCTGGCCGCTGGTCTATCTGCTGATGGCCGGGCTGATCGCGCTGATCATCGTGGTAACGCTGCGCGCGCCGGATACGCCGCGCGTAGGGCAGGGTGCGCTGCATGCCGCGCTCAGCCAGCCTGGCGAGTTGGTGCCTAAGGCACGAGGACTGGCTCTGCTGGTCGTGGGGTTAAGCTGGACCTGGGCGATCGTCACGATCGTGGTCTTCATGGTCCAGATGCTTCGCCCCCTGGCGCCGGGTGCAAAGCATCCGTCGGTGGCTGCTTTCACGCGCGAGACTGGCCCCTGGATCGTGCTCGCCACCGTCGGTGTACCCTTGCTGGTATCGGCAGTGGTCAATGCGCTCAAGGTGCGCGGGCAGGCGGTTCTGGTGGCGCCTGATGATGCACATGGCCCGGGGCGCACTGCGCTCAACCATCTTTATGTGGCGCTTGTTTCTCCGTTGTCGGAACTGGTCGGGCGGCTGCGCTGGGGCGTGCTGATCGTGATCGGCATGATCCTGACCTATCCGTTGTGCTATAATATGTGGGCCAGCTTCGCCTTTCCGTTCTATCTGGATTTCCTGCATTATTCCAAGGACGAGGTGGCTTTTGCCTCCAAGCTGTTCGGCATTTTCATGAGCATGGCGGGGGTTGGCCTGGGTGGCTTCCTGTTCGTGCGGGTGGGGCGCATGCCCACGATCCTGCTCGGTGTGGCGCTGCCCATCCTGGGCAACTTCGTCTATGCTGATCTTGCCGAAGGCGGGGCGATGATCGATCGCGTGGCCCATGGAGTGGGCCTGCAGGCCCTGCTGAGCGCCTTCGGGTTCGACGATCGCATGGTGCGCCTGCTGCTGACGATCGGCTTTGAAAACATATCGACCGGCATCGCCGGGGCAGCGTTCGTGGCCTATATTTCCACGATCGTCAGCCGCAGCTACACCGCCGTGCAATATGCGCTGCTCTCCTCGCTCACGTTCCTGATCGGCTCGCTGGGGCGTGGCATCGCCGGGGAGGCGTTCGACCTGTACGGCTATGCCACGGTATTCCGCTATGCTGCGGCCGCCGGTGGACTGGCGGTGGTGTTCGTGCTGCTGGAATGGGTGCGCGTGTCGCGTTTGGCCGCACACCACCCCCCGACCCCCTCCTCTGAAGAGGAGGGGGAGGTAAAGCGCTAAAAATGAAGCCCCCTCCTCTTCAGAGGAGGGGGTTGGGGGTGGTGCGATCCCTAACCCGAACGGCTCAATCCGGCACTTCGCCATTCCGCCGCAGCACATCGCCGGCGAGATAGAGCGAGCCCACGATCAGCACGTCGCCACCCGGTGGCAGCGCGGCCAGCGCCTGCGCCACGTCGGCGAAGCTGCGCACGGGCAAGGCGCTGTGCGCGGCGAAATCCTCGGGCCGGTGGGCATCGTGGCCCGGTGCGGGCACGACCGAGATCGACAGGGCATGGCCGCCCAGCGGGGCCAGGATGGCGCCGGGGTCCTTGTTGGCCAGCATGCCGATGATCACGTGCACGGGCGGCTGCGCGGCCAGGTGGCGGGCGATCGCCAGCCCGGCGTCGGGATTGTGCCCGCCATCGAGCCACACTGTGCGTCCCGGCACTTGCGCGGTCAGCGGGCCATGGCCCAGCCGCTGCAGACGGGCGGGCCAACGCGCGGCACGGATGCCCGCAGCCATGGCCGCTTCATCAATCGTCACCACGGTCTGGTGGCGCAGCATCGCCACGGCGAGTGCAGCGTTTTCCGCCTGGTGCAGCCCGGCAAGGGCGGGCAGCGGCAGGGTGAGCGTGCCCATGGCATCGCGATAGGCGATGTCTTGGCCGATCGTGGCGTCCCACGCGGTGCCGCGCGCCAGCACGGGGGCGCCGTGCGCTGTGGCCGTTTCCGCCACCATCTGCGCGGCGCGGGCGGGATAGCGCAGCGTGACCAGCGGCACGCCCGCCTTGGCGATGCTGGCCTTTTCAAACGCGATGCGCACCAGCGGATCGTGCACGGCGGCGTCGGGGATGGTGGTATCGGGTGACAGCAGGAACGCCTCGTGATCCAAGCCCAGCGTGGCCAGGCCGGTAACGGCGGCCGTGGGCAGGATGTTGGTGGCGTCAAGCCGGCCGCCCAGCCCGGTCTCGATCACGCAAGCGTCCGCCGGCACGCTGGCAAAGGCCAGGAACAGCGCGGCGGTGGTCACTTCGAAAAAGCTCGGCGTGAGATCGGGCTGCGCCGCATCGAGCGCCTGCTTGAGCAGGGCGGCCAGCGTGGCATCGTCGATCAACTGCCCGGCAAGGCGGATGCGCTCGTTATAGCGCACCAGGTGCGGCTTGGTGGCGGTGTGGACGCGCAAGCCCTGTGCTTCGAGCATGTAGCGCAGATAGGTGCAGGTAGAGCCCTTGCCGTTGGTGCCCGCAACGTGGAACACCGGGGGCAGGCGGTCCTGCGGGTTGCCCAGCCGGGCGCAGAGTTCGCGCACGGTGTCGAGGCCCAGCCGTCCCTGCGGCAGCGACAGTGCCCCCAGCCGATCGAGCTGGGCCTGCACGGCCGGATCCTCGGAAATCGCGAAGTCCTTCACGAAAACCCCTCCCCCCATCTGGCCCCCGCGCGCAGGCGGGGGCAGGGCGCATTCGCGTCAGGCGGCCTTGGCGGCCATCAGGTAATCGATGGTTTCGGCCAGCGTGGCGCGCAGGTTGTGGCGGTGCACCACCATGTCGATCATGCCATGGGCGTGCAGGTATTCGGCCCGCTGGAAACCCTCGGGCAGCTTTTCGCGGATGGTGTCCTGGATCACGCGCTGGCCGGCAAAACCGATGAGCGCGCCCGGCTCGGCAATCTGGACATCGCCAAGCATGGCATAGCTGGCGGTGACGCCGCCGGTGGTGGGATCGGTCAAGACCACGATATAGGGCAGGCCGGCGGCGTGCAGGCGGCTGATCGCCACGGTCGAGCGCGGCATCTGCATCAGGCTGAGGATGCCTTCCTGCATGCGCGCGCCACCGGCTGCGGTGACGGCGATATAGGGGCACTTTTCACGGATCGCGCGTTCGGTGCCGGCGATGAAGGCATTGCCCACGGCCATGCCCATCGATCCGCCCATGAAAGCGAATTCCTGCACGCCGACGACGGCCTTCTTGCCTTCGATGCGGCCCACCGCGTTGGTCAGCGCATCGGGGTGCGGGTTGGCAGCACGAGCGGCCTTGATGCGATCGCCATATTTCTTGGTGTCGCGGAACTTGAGCGGGTCTTCCTTGACCTTGGGCGCAGGCAGCAGGGTAAAGCCCGGGTCCATCAACTGCGCCAGGCGCGCATCGGCGCCGATGCGGCCATGATGATCGCAGCGCGGGCAGACCGACTGGTTGTCCTCATATTCCTTGGTGAACAGCATTTCGCTGCACCCGGGGCACTTGATCCACAGGTTGTCGGGCGTGTCGCGCTTGGGGGTGAAGGGCAGCGCGTTGCGAACGCGGTTGATCCAGCTCATGCGATATCCTTTCGCGCCGCATGCACGGCCGCGCTCAGCGACGCGACAAGATCGCGTACCGGGCCGGCGGCATCAGCGCCGTGTTGGGCCACGAGATCCACCAGAGCCGAGCCGACGACGACGCCATCGGCCACGGCGGCAATCCCACCGGCCTGTTCGGGCGTGCGCACGCCAAAGCCCACGGCAACGGGGATCGTGGCGGTCTGCTTGATCCGCGCCACTGCCTCTTGGATCGAGGCGAGCGCGGCCGATTGCTTGCCGGTGATGCCGGCAACCGAAACATAATAGAGGAACCCGCCCGACCCTTCGAGCACGGCGGGCAGGCGCGCGGCATCGGTGGTGGGGGTGGCGAGGCGGATGGGCGAAATGCCGTGTGCGCGCAGCGCCGGGCCCAGTTCGGGGTCTTCCTCGCTGGGAATATCGACGCAGATCACGCCGTCGATGCCGGCATCGGCGCAGGCATCGGCAAACCATTCCGCGCCGCGGGTGATCATCGGATTGGCATAACCCATCAGCACCAGCGGCACATCGGGATGGCGCGCGCGGAAGCCCTTGGCGATGGCCAGGATATGCGCGGTCTTGGTGCCGGCGGCGAGCGCGCGCAGGTTGGCGTTCTGGATTGCCGGGCCATCGGCCATGGGATCGGTGAACGGCATGCCCAGCTCGATCACGTCGGCGCCACCGGCCACCAGTGCGTCAAGGATCGCGGGCGTCGCCTCGGGCGTGGGATCACCGCCGGTGACGAAGCACACGAGGGCAGCATGGCCCTTGGCAAAGGCATTGGAAAGGCGGGTCATCAGCCGACAACTCCACCGCATGTCACGCTCGCGATCGCCAGCGGCAAGGACATCATTTCCAACACACCTTCCATGATCTTCAAGGTTCCGGGCTGCGCACTACGTGATTTGCGCCGAGATGCAAAGAGCCCTGCCTTTTGCCTTCATCGTCACCCCGGACGTGATCCGGGGTCCAGCGTGCGGCCTCTCCCTTGGCTCCAGGCATTCAGCTGGACCCCGGATCAAGTCCGGGGTGACGCGTGGGGAGTGGAGAGGCCTGCTTGCCGATTGATTTTACAGCTTCACCCCCAGGTGCTCGGCCACCGAGAAGATGTCCTTGTCGCCCCGGCCACACAGGTTGGCGAGGATGATCTGGTCCTTGTCCATGGTCGGCGCCAGCTTGGTCACGGCGGCAATCGCATGGGCCGGCTCGAGCGCAGGGATGATCCCTTCGGTGCGGCAGAGCAGCTGGAAGCCTTCGAGTGCCTCGGTATCGGTGACCGAGGTATAGTCGACGCGGCCGACATCCCTGAGCCAGGCATGCTCTGGCCCGATGCCGGGGTAATCCAGGCCGGCGCTGATCGAGTGGCCTTCGGTGATCTGGCCGTCCTCGTCCTGCAACAGGTAGGTCTTGTTGCCGTGGAGAACGCCAGGGCGGCCACCGGCGAGCGAGGCGGCGTGTTCCTTGTCAAGGCCATGGCCAGCCGCCTCGACACCCAGCATCTTGACGTCGGGATCATCGAGGAACGGGTGGAACAGGCCGATGGCGTTGGACCCGCCACCGATCGCGGCCACGAGCACGTCGGGCAGGCGCCCGGTGCGGGCGAGCATCTGGGCGCGGGCTTCCTTGCCGATCACGCTTTGGAAATCGCGCACCAGCTCGGGATAGGGATGCGGGCCGGCGGCGGTGCCGATGATGTAGAACGTGTCATGCACGTTCGCCACCCAGTCGCGCAGCGCCTCGTTCATCGCGTCCTTGAGCGTGCCGGCGCCAGCCGTGACCGGCACCACTTCGGCGCCGAGCAGCTTCATGCGGAATACGTTGGGCGCCTGGCGGGCGACGTCGGTGGCGCCCATATAGACCACGCAGGGCAGGCCAAAGCGCGCGCAGACGGTGGCCGTGGCCACGCCATGCTGGCCCGCGCCGGTTTCGGCGATGATCCGGGTCTTGCCCATGCGCATCGCCAGCAGGATCTGGCCGATGCAGTTGTTGATCTTGTGCGCGCCAGTATGGTTGAGCTCGTCGCGCTTGAACCAGACCTGCGCGCCCTTGCCTGCCGGCGCATTCTTGGCCAGCTCCTCGGTCAGCCGCGGCGCGAAATAGAGCGGGCTGGGCCGGCCGACATAGTGTTCGAGCAGGTCGTCGAATTCGGCCTGGAACGCGGCATCGGCCTTGGCCTTGCGGTATTCCGTTTCGAGATCGAGGATCAGCGGCATCAGCGTTTCGGCGACATAGCGACCGCCGAACTGGCCGAAGTGGCCACGATCGTCGGGCTGGTTGCGGAAGCTGTTCGGGTTCTGGGCAGTCATGGTCAAGCCGCTTGGCAGAGGGCGGGGCGGTTGTCCAGATTCATGGCCAAAGGGGCGGCGGGCCAGTGGCGGCCGCCCGGCGCCGGGCATGGCCAAGGCATTTTTCCGTAGTTTGCATTTTTGCAATCGCATTTCAGCAATTTGCACGATTGCGCGTTCATCCTGGCGTAATGTCTGGGCGCTAGATGGCGTCTTGCAACGTCGTGAAGGCGGTCCCGTAATGGGGCCGCCTTTTTGCGTTTTACATTACTGCAACGATACTTTCTGTCTATTTGTTCAGATAGGGATAAACCTTTCTAAATTGACAGAAACTGTGGCAAAAATGCCATGCGTACTATGTTAGAGTCAGAAATCTTACAGTTATGACTTGTTGACGATTGGCGTGCGGCCTACTTGCCCGATCGACCGCCGCACCAAACGGCGGCTTGAATGCAAGGAGGTTTATTATGCGTCTCGTTCTTCTCGCGCTCGCCGGTACCCTGGCTGCAGCCGCCCCGGCCATGGCCAACGAGGTCCGCGTCGAAGCGCACAGCGGTGTGCTCTGGAATCACGATGCCACCGATGCCACGGCTGGCGTTGCGGCAGGCTATGACTACGATCTTGGCCCGGCAGCCTTCGGCGGCGTCGAAGTCTCGGCTGACAAGATTCTTAACAGCTATGCCAAGCGCGTGTCGGTTGGCGTGAGCGGCCGCCTGGGTGCGAACCTGGCCGGCACCAAGCTTTATGCCGTGGGCGGCTATGCCACCACGCCCTGCACCGATTGCGGCGGCGCGTGGAACTTTGGCGCCGGCGTGCAGAAGTCGTTCATGCAGAAGTTCTACGGCAAGGTGGAATACCGCCACTACATCGCCGACGAAGGCCTGGGCAACCGCGATGCGGTGACCGCTGGCGTTGGCCTGAAGTTCTGATCGGACCCTGTTTCGACAGGACAATTTCCGACCCAGGAAAAGCAGCGGGCGGCGCGAAAGCGTCGCCCGTTGTCGTTTGCGGGGCTGCGGCCCACTTTGGCGTTCAGGCCGATCGGGCCGCGCGGCAGAACGCCTGGATGCGGCTTTCGTCCTTGACGCCAGGCGCGCTTTCCACGCCGGATGATACGTCGACGAGTTCGGCGCCGGTCTGGCGCACGGCATCGGCAACATTGTCGGGGCCCAGGCCGCCGGCCAGGCCCCATGGCGTGGGACCGCGGTAGGCGTTGAGCAGCGCCCAATCGAACACCAGGCCCAGGCCGCCGGGAATGGCCGCGCCCTTGGGTGCCTTGGCATCGAACAGCAAGAGATCAGCCGCCCCGGCATAGCGGGCAGCGGCTGCGACATCGGCAGGCGCGGCCACCGACAGCGCCTTCCACACCGGCAGGCCAAACTGGGCTTTCAACTGCGCGGCGCGGTCGGGGGGTTCGTGGCCGTGGAGTTGCAGCACATCGAGGTGGGCCGCGGCAATCGCCTCGCCAATGGTGGCGTCATCGGCATCCACGAACAGGCCGACCAGGCGGCTGCGCCCGGCATTGCGCGCGCCAAGCAGCGCGGCGTCGCGGATGGTGACGTGGCGTGGGGAAGGGGGAAAGAACACGAGGCCGGCATAATCGGCGCGCGCGGCAAGCGTGGCGTCGAGCGCGGCACTCGTGTTGATTCCGCAGATCTTGATGGCTGGGGCTGGCATGGCCAGCCCATGTGGCGTCTTGCTTACTGCGGTGCAAGCTCGAACGTGATGGTGACGTTGGCGTTGACGTCCAGTTCGCCGGCCGCAACCGGGCTGGGCGCGGCCATCATCATCTTGTCGGCGCGGGCATAGAGCATCGGCGGCTGCGGCGACCAACCACCGGTTTCGCTGATGGTCAACATGCGCACCACCTTGAGGCCGGCGGCGCGGGCATAGAGATCAGCGCGGGCGCGGGCCTTGGCCACGGCATCGATGCGCGCCTCGTCCATTGCCGCCTCGGGCTTGTCGATCTGGAAGCTGGGGCCGTTGACTTCGTTGGCGCCGGCCTTGACCAGCGTATCGATCACCTGGCCATAGCGCGCAAGGTCACGCTGCTTGACCTGCACCTGGTTGGTGGCGCGATAGCCCACGATCACCGGATCACCCTGCGTGCTGCCATCGGCCAGGCGCTTCTGCTCGCCATAGACCGGGCTGACCGACAGGTTGCTGGTCTGCATGTCGCGGGCAGCCACTCCGCTCGACTTGAGGGCCGCCATCGTGGCGTTCATCGCGCGGGCGTTGGCGGCCAGCGCCTCGCTCGCCGTCTGGCCCTGGGTGGTAACGCCGGCGGTGAAGACTGCCAGATCGGGCACGCGGGTGCTGCGGCCTTCGGCCTGCACGGTCAGCACCGTGGCGCCGGGGCTGACGACCGGGGCGGTCTGCACGGCCTGCTGGGCCATGGCTGGGGTGACCAGCGCGGCCAGGGGCAGGGCGGAAAGACTGGCGGCGAGGATAAGGCGCTTCATCGGGACGGTCTCCGTATGTGACGGCTGGGGAATGGCCGAAGCGAGCTTGCAGCGCGCTGAACCGTTGCCAGGGTAACCGTTCAGGAAACCATCCGTTCCAGTACGACCATGGCGAAGTCGACCGGCGTGGCGCCAGGGAAAGGCCGGGTTTCGCCGGTGCGAACATAGCCGCGCCGCTCGTACCAGGCGATCAGTTCGGGGCGGCGATCGATCACCGTCATTTCGATTGCGCGGGCGCCCAGCTCGCTTTGGGCCATCGCATCGCATTGCGCCAGCAGCGCGCGGCCCAGGCCACCGGCCTGCACATCGGGATCGACGCACAACATGCCGAGGTAGGCGTTGCCCTGCGGCAGCGCCGTCAGGGTAACGGTGCCGATCAGCGCGCCATCGGCAGCCTGCGCGACGATGACGCAGCGATCCGGCGCGGCGATGGCGGCGGCGAGTTCTGCGTCAGACGTGCGTTCGTCATCCAGCAGGTCAGCCTCGTGCGTCCAGCCCTGGCGTGCTGTGTCGCCGCGATAGGCGCGTTCGACCAGGCGGCGCAGCGCCGGCAGATCCGCCGGCGTGGCCAGCCTGAACGTGAGCGCGGATGCAACGCCGGGCATGATGTGATCAGAGCGTGGCTTCGATGGCGCGGGCGGCGGCCAGGGGGTCTTCGGCGCGGCTGATCGGGCGGCCGATGACCAGGCACGAAGCGCCGGCATCGCGCGCGGCGCGCGGGGTCACCGCACGCTTCTGGTCACCGAGCGCTGAACCCCGGCCTTCGGCAGGGCGCAGGCCCGGCACCACGAAATAGCCGTTCTTCCAGCGGCGGTGCACGTCGCCCACCTCGTGCCCGGAACAGACGATGCCATCAAGGCCGGCTTCCTGCGCCAGGTCTGCCAGGCGCAGGACCTGGTCGTGCGACGAACCGCTGACCCCGCCGCGCGCCAGATCGGCATCGTCCAGGCTGGTCAGCACGGTTACCGCCACCACCTTGCAGCCTTCACCGGCGGCCGCCTTGGCGTCTTCCATCATCGCGCGCCCGCCCGAGGCGTGAATGGTGACGATCGCCGGCTGCAGCACGTGGATCGACTGCATCGCCGCTGCCACCGTGTTGGGAATGTCGTGCAGCTTGAGATCGAGGAAGATCGGCATGCCGATCTTGGCCATTTCATGCACGCCGTGGTGGCCATGCGCGCAGAAGAATTCCAGCCCCAGCTTCAACCCACCGACGTGGCCTTTCACCTTTTGCCCCAGCGCCACGGCGGCATCGAGACGGGGAAGATCGACGGCAAGAAAGATCGGGTTGCTCACGGGTGGATATCCGTCTGGGCCGCATCGCTGGCGGCTTCGGTGGCAGGAAAGGCGCCGGCCTGGCTCACCAGGCTCGACTCCAGGGTGGCGATGCGGCGCTTGAGGCGCCAGCGACGCAGCCGGCCTGCCGCCCACGGCGGCACGAAACCGGCCAGGAAAAAGACCAGGGCGACAAAGCCCACCGGCCAATCGAAGTGCAGATAGCCCGCGCCATATGGCCAGAAATTCACGCGGGCGGTGTCCGCGTTCATGGCGATGAACGCGGCAAAGGCCGCAATCAGGGCCAGCCACAAGACGATGCGGATCTGCTTCATGTGCGGCGCTTCACCCTTCAACCTGCCGTGCCAAACACACGGGTGGCGGACATTAGGCAGATTGCAGACGAAGCGCCAGCACTTGCATTATTCGCCAAACACCCGGGCGAAGATGGTATCCACAGCCTTGAAATGGTAATCGAGGTTGAACTTTTCCTCGATCGTCTGCGGGCTCAGTGCCTTGGTCACGTCGGCATCGGCCTTGAGCAGTTCGAGCAGCGAGAGCTGGCCATCGGATTCCCACACCTTCATCGCGTTGCGCTGGACCAGGCGATAGGCTTCGTCGCGGGTCACGCCGGCCTGCGTCAGCGCCAGCAGCACGCGCTGCGAGTGGACCAGGCCGCCCATGCGATCGAGGTTCTTCTGCATGCGCTCGGGATAGACCACCAGCTTGTCGACCACCGAGGTGAGGCGCGCCAGCGCGAAGTCGAGCGTGATCGTGGCGTCGGGGCCGATGAAGCGCTCCACCGAGGAGTGCGAGATATCGCGTTCATGCCACAGCGCCACGTTTTCCAGCGCAGGGGTGACGGCCGAGCGCACCACGCGGGCCAGGCCGGTGAGGTTTTCGGTCAGGATCGGGTTGCGCTTGTGCGGCATGGCCGACGAACCCTTTTGCCCGGGCGAGAAGTATTCTTCCGCTTCGAGCACTTCGGTACGCTGCAGGTGGCGCACTTCGGTGGCCAGGCGCTCGATCGAGCTGGCGATCACGCCCAGCGTGGCAAAGAACATGGCATGGCGATCGCGCGGGATCACCTGGGTGGAAACCGGCTCCACGCTCAGGCCAAGCTGCTCGGCCACGTATTCTTCCACCGCCGGATCGATATTGGCAAACGTGCCGACCGCGCCCGAAATGGCGCAGGTGGCGATTTCGGCGCGGGCATTGACCAGGCGCGCGCGGCAGCGCGAAAACTCGGCATAGGCTTCGGCCAGCTTCTTGCCGAACGTGGTCGGTTCGGCATGGATGCCGTGGCTGCGGCCGATGGTAGGCGTGTACTTGTGTTCCAGCGCACGGCGCTTGATCGCGGCGAGCAGCGCGTCGATATCTTCGAGCAGGATATCGGCGGCGCGGGCCAGTTGCACGGCCAGCGTGGTGTCGAGCACGTCAGAGCTGGTCATGCCCTGGTGCATGAAGCGCGCTTCGGGGCCAACCTGCTGCGCCACCCAATCGAGGAAGGCGATTACGTCATGCTTGGTCACCGCTTCGATCGCGTCGATCGCGGCCACGTCGATGGCGGGGTTGGTCGCCCACCAGTCCCACAGCGCCTTGGCGCCGCTTGCGGGGACCACGCCCAGGTCGCCCAGCTTCTGCGTGGCGTGGGCCTCGATCTCGAACCAGATGCGATAGCGCGCTTCGGGTTCCCAGATCGCGGTCATCGCGGGGCGGGCATAACGGGGGACCATGGTTCGACTCCGGGTTTGCGGTTTGCTCGGCTGTGCCCCGCCCGCTAGGGGCGCACGGCCGCTAAGGCAAGCCCTGCGCGGATTGGCCCCGCGCGGATCGGCCCGCCCCACGGCGCCGTTCCCCCCGGTTCGGCACAGCAGGGCGGGCCTGCCCCGCACGCGCCGCCAGGCGGGGCGCGGGGTGTGGGAGGCAGCGGCCTTTCAGACGTTTAGAGCGCGATGTTGAGCGCCACCGAGGCGACATGGTCGCTGGTATCGAGCTTGCCGGGGCGCACGCCGTGCTGGTTGAGATAGCCGGCCTCGATCGTCAGCTTCTTGGCGATCGGCGCATTGATGCCGATGAAATTGCGCATGCGCTCCTCGCCGTTCACGGTCTGGAACACGGTCTTGTTGAGATCGATGAAGCTTTCGTGGCTGGCCACGATCATCACCTTGCTGCCCTGCGCCACGGGCAGGCTGGCCTTCAGGAACGGGCGCAGGCGCCAGGCGGTGCCGGGCATGTTGTCGCGCCAGCGCTGTTCCAGCCGCATACGGCCGTTGAAGCGCACGGGGCCGAGATGGGCAAAGTTGTCAAAGCTCACCTGCTGGCGAAAGCGCCGCTCCATCACCGCGAAATCGCCGTGCAGGTAGTTGGGATCATGGGTGTAGCCCAGCCAGACGGTGAACGTCTTGTCGAGGTTGTAGCCCACCATGAAGTTGTTTTCGAGTTCGTAGAAACCGCGCGCATTGCCGGTGCGCAGGATGGTTTCGTTGGACAGGCGCCAGTTCTTTCCAGCCTTGGCTGTGACCAGCAGCGTTCCCCATCCCTGGGTATCGGTATCGGCCCGCGCAGCGACCGGGGCAAACAGGACTGCTGCCAGGGCAACGGCACTGCAGAGAGAGGGCAGGATACGCATGGGAAAGGGTGTCCGTTCAGGGCTGTTGGCTGCCCCTATGACGTTTTGATGACACATTCGTGACAAAGGATTGACGTGAAATAGACGGATTTGATGGTGATTGTGCTGCCATTTCCGCAGCTTCGATCCGCTCTTGCGTCATGCTATGTTTCAGTGAATATAGCTTGAAGTGACATTTTATGACGGTCTGCCGGGCAGGCCGTCGGTGCAGGGGCAAGACATTCCATGCAAAACGTGATCGATCGCCGGTGGCGGCGGGCTGTGCCGTGCGCCTTGGCGCTGGCAACCGGCCTCGGCATTGCGAACCCAGCCTGGGCTGATTCGCCCGACGCCGCCAGCGTTCCGGTCGCGACCACGGATGCCCTGCGCACGGCCGGCGATATCGTGGTGACGGCGCGCCAACGCCCTGAACCGGCCCAATCGGTGCCGGCCGCGCTCAGCGTGGTCGATGGCGCGTGGCTCGATCGGTCGCTGGCGGTGAACACCCAGGCGCTCACCACGCTGGTGCCGGCGCTCACCTATTCCTCGGCGAACCCGCGCAACACGGCCTTTACCATCCGCGGCCTGGGATCGAGCGTGGTGGCGGTCAGCCAGGCCAATGACGGGCTCGAGCCGGGCGTGGGGTTCTATGTCGACGGCGTCTATCATGCACGGCCGGCCACGGCGGCGTTCGACTTTGCCGATGTGGAGCGGGTGGAGGTCTTGCGCGGGCCGCAAGGCACGCTGTTTGGCAAGAACACCACGGCCGGCGCCATTGCCATCACCTCGCGCCTGCCCTCGTTCACCCCGGCGGCGAGCGAAGAGGTGAGCGTGGGCGAACGCCGCCTGGTGCAGGCCAAAGCCATGGCCACAGGGCCGCTGATCGATGACGTGCTGGCCTATCGCCTTTCGGGCCTGCTGACGCGGCGCGACGGCGTGATCCACAATGTGCGCACCGGCGCTGATCAGAACAGCGTCGATAACCAGGCGCTGCGCGGCCAGTTGCTGTTCACCCCGTCTGCCAATGTGCAGCTGCGCGTGGTGGCCGATTATGCCCGCTTTGGCGGGGATTGCTGCACCCAGGTCTATCTGCGCGTCGGCACCAGCCTGCGCAGTCCGGCACGCCAATATGCCGCGCTGGCGGCAGCCGCGCACTATGCGCCGCCCAGCACCAACCCCTATGACCGGCTGACCGACATCGACGCCGGGCTGGGCGTGAACACCAACGAGGGCGGCATTGCCGCCACGCTCGATTGGCATCTGGGCGGGGCCACGCTGACGGCGATCAGCGCCTGGCGCTTCTGGAACTGGGACGCAGCCAATGACCGCGACTATACCGGCCTGCCGATCCAGACCACGCAGCATATCCCCTCGCGCCAGGACCAGGTGAGCCAGGAACTGCGCCTTGCCTCTGACGGGCAGCGCGCGCTGTCCTATGTCGCCGGGCTCTATTACTTCCGCCAGGTCATCACCGGCCACCCGATCTCGATCTATGGCCCCTATGGTGCGCCATGGCTGCTCGGCAAGACCACCAGCAATGGCACCGCTATCCCGGCCAACCTGCTCGATGGCTATGGCCAGGGCGGCGATACGCGCTTTGCCGTCAACAGCTATGCCGCCTTTGCCGAGGCGAACTGGACGATCGTGCCGCGCCTGACGCTGACCGGCGGCCTGCGCCAGACCTGGGAAGACAAGCAGGGCAGCTACAACACCAGCGTGTTCGGTGGCCCGCAGGTGACCAACGCCGCGCTGATCGCCGCGCAACTGTCGGTGCTGCGGCCGCAGGCCTATGGCGCCAGCACCCGCGATTCCAGCCTGTCGGGCCGCGCCAACCTGGCTTGGCAGGTGAGCGATACGGTGATGGCCTATGGCGGCTATGCCCAGGGGTTCAAATCGGGTGGGATCAACATGTCGGGCCTGCCGCTCGACAGCGCCAACCAGCCAGTCCTGGCCACGGCCGTGATCCGGCCCGAACGCAACATCACCTGGGAAGGCGGGATCAAGAGCCAGTGGTGGGATCGGCACCTGCTGCTCAACCTGGCCGCCTATCGCACCACGGTGCGCGATTTCCAGGCAACGGTGGTCGATTCCAGCCAGACCGTGGCCCTGCGTGGCTATCTTGCCAACATCCCGCGCGTGCGGGTGCAGGGGGTTGAGGCCGATGCCGCACTGCACTGGGGCGGCCTCGTGCTGACGGCGGGCCTGGCCTATGCCGATGGGCGCTATACCGATTATCCCAAGGGGCCGTGCCCGCTGGAGGCGCAGACCGCGGCGACCACCGCGTGCAACCTGACCGGCAAGGCGCTGACCGGGCTGTCGCGCTGGAGCGAGACGCTGGGCGTGGACTATCGCCTGCCGATGGCCCGGGGCGAATGGGTGCTGCACAGCGATACCGCGTGGCGCAGCAGCTATAACGGCGATCCCTCGCTCTCGCGCTATACTTGGATCGATGGCTATGCGCTGACCAACGCCAGCCTGGCCTGGCGCAGCCGCCGCGATGGCGGGCCGGGCGTGGAACTGGGCGTGTTTGCGCGCAACCTGTTCAAGGCCAACTATATCCAGAACCTGACGATCCAGGCCGGCAATTCCGGCCTGATCCTGGGCACGCCAAGCGATCCGCGCACCTTGGGCGTGACGTTCCGCGCCTGGCAGTGAGGCGGTGCGCGGGCTCCGTGGCGATCGGCTGATCGCCTGATCGGCAGCGGTTGGCGTAGCGCCCCGGGTCAGGTCCGGCGCGACGAGGCGAGATGAGACGACGGGCGCAAAGCAAGTCTTGATGCCAAGTGAGCACGTCTGTTGGCGTGCGGCGGCATCGATGGCGCTTGGCAAGCCGCTGACGATGCTAGGCGCATCCCGCGCGCTGGTGCTGCTGGCTTGCCCCGGTGAGTCCAAGGTGCCAGGTCCAACCCGCTCAGCCTGCGCCGCTAAGGCCGCGCCACTAAGCCCGTCCCACTGGGCGCTGGTTACTGGGCCAATCCGGCTGGTCCGTCATCCCCGCAAGGCAGGGGGCACAAGGCATGGTTCAATGGCTGCCGATGGAGCAGGCAGAAACGGCCGCGCCATGCCGGGTGGCCGGGCGCGTGGGTGGGCGGGTCGGGCAGCGACACCGCCCGACGGATAGCAGATGCCACGACTTCCCCAGCCGTTGGCAACCCTCCGGAGCTATGGCCAATCCGCCTGCATCCGGCCTTGTTCCATCAATGCCAATGTCGCTTCCCTTATACCCCCTGCTAAGTGAAGACCTGTAGCGTTGGGCCTCAATCGGGCGGCAAAGTCATCCCGCGATAGTTTGGGTTTCGAGCGACATTGCCGTTTGTTGCGGCATGGTTTGCAAAGAACCGTAAAAATGTTCAGCGCGGTTCAGTGCTTACCGTGCTGCGGCATTCTGTCGGTTTCGGACCGATTGGCCTCGGCCCAAAATTTCCGTTCTTTGCCTTCGTTTCGATTTGCGGCGCGCCCCCGTCCATGGCACCCCTGCGCGCATTGCAATGCCCTGCACGAGGATGTCTATCATGCTGTCTTCACCCGCGCTTTCGCGTCTGCGCCAGGCCATGATGGCCGGCGCCATGCTGGCCACGCCCTTTGCCCTTGCCGCTCCGGCGCAGGCCGACGAGGGCATGTGGACGTTCGATGCCTTTCCCGCCGCGAAGATGAAGCAGGACTATGGCTGGGCGCCCGACCAGGCCTGGCTCGATCGCGTGCGCGCCTCGGCCGTGCGGCTGACCGGCGGCTGTTCGGCCAGCTTCGTATCGGCCGAGGGCCTGATCCTGACCAACCATCACTGCGTGGTGGAATGCGCGCAGAACCTGTCGAGCGAAAAGGAAGACCTGGTGGCCAACGGCTTTGTTGCCGCGCGGCGCGAGGACGAGCGCAAGTGCCCGGGCCAGCAGGCCGAAGTGGTGACGGCCATCACCGATGTGACCGGGGCAGTGAAGGGCGCGATCGGCAGCCTCGCCGGGGAAGCGCTGGTCAAGGCGCGCGACGCCAAGATCGCCGAGATCGAAAAGGCCGGCTGCAAGGACCTGGCCACCACGCGCTGCCAGGTCGTCACCCTGTTCGGCGGCGGGCAGTACAAGCTCTATACCTATCGCAAGTATTCCGATGTGCGGCTGGTCTGGGCGCCGGAATTCCAGGCGGCGTTCTTTGGTGGCGATCCCGACAACTTCAACTATCCGCGCTATGCCCTCGATGCCGCGTTCCTGCGCGCCTATGAAAACGGCAAGCCGGTGAAGGTGGCCGCGCACCTCAAGTGGAGCCCGCGCGCGCCGCAGCCGGGCGAGGCAACGTTCGTGGTCGGCAATCCCGGTTCCACCCAGCGCCTGTTCACGATGTCGCAGATCGCGTTCCAGCGCGAAGTCTCCCTGCCGATCACCAACACCGTTCTGTCGGAACTGCGCGGCCGCCTGATCACCGCAATGGAGCAAAGCCCGCAGCGCAAGCGCGAGGGCGGCGACAGCCTGTTCGGGTTTGAAAACGCGCTCAAGGTCTACATCGGCCGGCAAAAGGCGCTGAACGACCCCGCGTTCGTCAAGATGCTGGCCGACAACGAAGCCACGCTCAAGGCCAAGGTGGCCGGCAATGCCGCCATCGGCGATCCGTGGAGCCAGGTGAGTGAGGCGGTTGCCGCCTATCGCAACATCTATCCCGCCTATCGCTTTACCCAGCCGATGGGCGATCTCTATGGCTACGCCGAAACGCTGGTGAAGGCCGCGATTGAAAAGGCCAAGCCCAATGGCGAGCGCCTGCCCGGCTATACCGACAGCGCGCTGCCGCTGCTGGAAAAGCAGGTGCTCGATGCCAAGCCGATCTATCCCTGGCTCGAACAGCTGGAGATGGAATGGAGCTTGTCCAAGGCGCGCGAATACCTGGGCGCCGATGATCCCGATACGCGCCTGCTGCTGGGCAAGGAAAGCCCGGAAGACCTTTCGGCGCGGCTGGTGACCGGCACCAAGCTGGGCGATCCGGCGGTGCGCAAGGCGCTGTGGGAAGGGGGCGCTGCGGCGATTGCGGCCAGCACCGATCCGATGATCGTCTATGCCCTCAGCCTTGAGCCGCGCCAGCGTGAACTGCAAAAGGCCGTGGATTCGCAGTACCAGGGCCCGCTGGCTGCTGCCGGGGCCAAGCTCGCCGATGCGCGCTTTGCCGCCTATGGCGCCACGCTCTATCCCGATGCCACGTTCACCTTGCGCATCAGCTATGGCAAGGTGGCCGGGTGGAAGGAACGCGGCGCCGATGTGGCACCGGTGACCACCATGGGCGGCGCATTCGACCGGGCCACCGGGGCGCAGCCGTTCCTGCTGGCCAAGCAGTTTACCGACCATGCCGCGCAGATCGACAAGGCCACGCCGTTCGATTTCGTGACCACCAACGACATCATCGGTGGCAATTCGGGCTCACCCGTGGTGGACAAAAACGGCGCGGTGATCGGCGCCGCCTTTGACGGGAACATCCACTCGCTGGGTGGCAACTATGGCTACCAGGGCGATGTCAACCGCACCGTGGTGGTCAGCACCGCTGCCGTGCAGCAGGCGCTGGAAAAGATTTATCCGGCGCCGGCGCTGGTGCGCGAATTGGCATCGAACTGAAAGACCTTGGTCCCGTCGGCGTCGTTCGCGACGTCGGCGGCAGCCAGGCGGCGCGCGCGCAGACTGGCCTCTTCAGTGCCGATGTAATCGCGGGTAAGCGGCAGGGAATCGCGGTGACGCACCAGCTGGAACTGGAAATTGACCATGTCAGCATGCTCGAACGCGGTCGCCGCGCCTGAGAGATAGAACAGCCACATGCGATAGAAGCGCGCGTCGAACAGCGCCTCGATCTTGTCCTTGTTGGCCACGCAGCGTTCGTACCAGGCGCGCAGCGTGGGCGCATAATGGCGACGCAGCACTTCCACATCGGTGACCATCAGGCGGTTGGGCTCGATCGCGGCAACGGTTTCGCTCATCGCCGGGATATAGCCGCCGGGGAAGATGTACTTGCGCGTGAAGTCATCGGTGACCGAGGGCGGGCCGACGCGGCCGATCGTGTGCATCAGCATCACGCCGTCTTCGGCCAGGATATCGTGGCACTTCTGGAAATAGGCGCCGAAATTGGGCACGCCGACATGCTCGAACATGCCCACCGAAACGATGCGGTCATAGCTGTCGGCCACGTCGCGATAGTCGGTCAGGCTGAAAGTGACCTGCCCGTCCACGCCTTCGCGCGCGGCCCAGTCCTTGGCATAGGCGAGCTGCTCCTTGGACAGGGTAATGCCGTGCACGCTCGCGCCGGTCAGCTTGTGCAGCTGGATGGCAAGACCGCCCCAGCCGCAGCCGATATCGAGCACGCGGTGTCCCGGGCGCAGCGCCAGCTTGGCGGCGATATGCTCAACCTTGGCGTGTTGCGCTTCTTCCAGCGTGGTGACGCCATCGGCCCAATAGGCGCAGGAATACTGGCGCAGCGGGTCGAGAAACAGATCGTAGAGCCGATCATCAAGATCGTAGTGGTGCGCCACGTTGCGGCGCGAGGCGGCGCGGGCGTTGACCCGGTCGACCCGGCCAACGATGTTGAGCCACAGCTTGCGCAGCGGGCCGGGGTTGTCGATATCGCCGGCACGCTCCCACGGGTTGTTGGCCCGCACGAAGCTGATGAAATCCATGATGTCGCCGCCTTCGATGCGAACGCGGTCATCCATATAGGCTTCGCCCAGGCCCAGGCTGGGATTGCGCGCCAGGAAACCCGGCACCTTCTTGTCCATCAGCCGCAGGGTAAGATCGGGCCAGCCTTGTTCCTTGGTGCCGAACACGCGGCTGCGGCCATCAGCTTCAATTACCGTCAAAGTACCGTGGCGGATCAGGCGCTTGAGCACCGGACCCAGGATAAGCATGGACATCGTTCAAAAAGCTCCGACGGTCCCGTCCCGTGTCCGGCCACTATGCACAAGCGCGGCCCGCCTGCAAGCGGACCGCGCCTTTTATTGATTATACTGATTTTTCAGGAAATGCAGATCAGCGGCAGCGCGCGCCGCCACGATCGATTTCGCGGCCGAGCAGGCCACCACCCACGGCGCCGAGCAGGGTGCCCATGGTGCGGTCACCACGCGTGTCGATCGCGCGGCCCACCAGGGCGCCGCCGGCCGCACCGATGATCAGGCCAGTCGTGCCATTGCTGCGCTTGCAATAGTAACGGCCATCGCGGCCGCGCCAGATGCGTTCGTTGGCGCCGATCGGACGCGGTTCGCGATAGCGGCCGCGATCGTCGTAACGGCCCCAGCCATGGCCACGGCCGTGACCCGGATCGGCCATGGCGGGCGCTGCGGGGAGAACGATGGCCGCCATCACGGCGGCAAGGATGGTCTTCTTCATAGCTACTGTTCCCTGCTTATTGGGTCCCGAGAATATCGTGACGGTGAACACGGTTTTGAGCGATCCGATCCACAACCCCCGATGAACGTCTCGTTGTGTTGCGCGTTCCGCGATGAACCGCGCCTGGTGTGCGACCGGCCGACGCTTGCCCCTGACGCGCCCGCCCGATAGGCATGGCGCCATGCTGCTTGATCTCGTCGATGTATTCGCCTCTGGCCCGCTTTCGGGAAACCCGCTGGCCGTGGTGCGCGGCGGTGACGGGCTCGATACGCCGGCCATGCTCGCGCTGACCCGCTGGCTGGGTTTTTCCGAAACCACGTTTCTCCTGCCGCCCAGCGTTCCCGGCGCCGATTATCGCGTGCGCATTTTCTATCCGGCAGGCGAACTGCCCTTTGCCGGGCACCCCACGCTGGGCACGGCCAAGGCCTGGCTGATGGCCGGTGGCGTGCCGCGCACGCCTGGCCGCCTGGTGCAGGAATGCGGCGTGGGCCTGGTCGAGGTGCGGATGGAAGACGAAACCTTGGCGTTTCGCGCGCCGCCGCTGCTGCGCGGCGGGCCACTCGATGCGGCCGAGCGGGCCGAGGCTATCCGTGTGGCCGGCGTTTCAGCCGATGCCGTGGTCGATGCCATTCATGCCTGCAACGGCCCCGGCTGGCGCCTGCTGCGCCTGCGCAGCGCGGCCGATGTCCTTTCCGCGAGGCCAGTGGCCGAGGCGCCGGTGCCCACCGACGTGGGCCTGATCGGTCCTTGCGAAGAGGGCGATCCTGCCGACTTCGAACTGCGCGCATTTTTTGCCGATCCACAGGGCAAGATCGTGGAAGATCCCGTGACCGGCAGCCTCAATGCCGCCGCCGCGCAGTACCTCTTTGCCGCCGGGCTGGCGCAGGACCAGTATGTTGCCGCGCAAGGCCGCTGCACCGGCGCCAATGGCCGCGTGGTCTTGACCCGCGATGCTGATGGCGCGGTGTGGGTGGCCGGGGCTGTGGAGATGGTCAGCCAGGGCGGGGTGCTGCGCTAGGCCCGGCACCACCCCCCCCCGACCCCCTCCTCTAAAGAGGATGGGGAGTAGTGTAAAAGAAAGCCCCCTCTTCTTCAGGAGGGGGTTGGGGGTGGTGTGAAACCTTGCGCTGCGCCTCAGCCCAAAGCCGCCTGCTTCTCGGCAGCCAGGCGGTCCAACTCGGCGCGGCTGCGGCGTTCGGCGGCGGTCTTGAGCTGGCCACAGGCCGCATCGATATCGCGTCCGCGCGGGGTGCGCACCGGGGCGGAGATGCCGGCCTCGAACACGATCTCGGCAAAGCGCTTGACCCGTTCCGGGGTGGAGCATTCATAGGGCGCACCCGGCCAGGGGTTGAACGGGATCAGGTTCACCTTGGCCGGCAGCTTGTACTGCTTGAGCAGGCGCACGAGTTCGCGTGCATCGTCATCGCTGTCGTTGCGGTCCTTGAGCATCACATATTCAAACGTGATGCGCCGCGCGTTGCTGGCGCCGGGGTAATCGGCGCAGGCCTGGAGCAGTTCTTCCAGGCCGAACTTGCGGTTGATCGGCACGATCTCGTCGCGCACGTCCTTGGTCACGGCGTGGAGCGAAACCGCCAGGTTCACGCCGATTTCCTCGCCCGCGCGGGCCATCATCGGCACCACGCCAGCGGTGGAGAGCGTGATGCGGCGCTTGGACAGCGCCAGGCCATCGCCATCCATCACGAGCTTGAGCGCATCGCGCACGTTGTCGAAGTTGTAGAGCGGCTCGCCCATGCCCATCATCACGATGTTGGTCAGCAGTCGCCCGTCGGCGGTGTAGCTGCCTTCGTCGGCGTCTTCTTCCACCTCGTCGGTGAGGTCCAGCCCCGCCATCGATCCCTTGGGCCATTCGCCCAGCGCATCGCGGGCCAGCATGACTTGGCCAACGATCTCGCCCGGCGTCAGGTTGCGCACCAGCTTCATCGTGCCGGTGTGGCAGAACCGGCAATTGAGCGTGCAGCCCACCTGGCTCGATACGCACAAAGTGCCGCGATCGGCGTCGGGAATGAACACCATTTCAAAGTCATGGCCATCGGCCGTGCGCAGCAGCCACTTGCGCGTGCCATCGGTGGAAACCTGGGCTTCCACCACCTGGGGACGGCCGATGACAAAGCGTTCGGCCAGCCACGGGCGCATGGTCTTGGCAATGTCGGTCATCGCCTCGAACGTGGTCACGCCGCGATGATACAGCCAGTGGAACACCTGCTTGGCGCGCAGCTTGGCCGCCTTGGCATCAAGGCCGGCTTCCTGGAACAGCGCGGCAATCTGCGGGCGGGGCAGGCCGATCAGATCGGTGCGGCCATCTTCGCGCGGGGTAACCGGGCGGGGCACGGGCACAGGATCGACATGGCCGGGAATCGGCATGGACACGGGAAGCGAGGTGGGGGCGTTCATGCGCCGCCATATACGCATTTATGGGAAAATCGCCAGTGGGCGCGAGTGACCCTGCGGTTTAGCGGCGCAACCACCCGGTGATCGCCAGGCGCGGAGCCCCGGCAAAGGGTGCCACCAGCGAGACCGAATGCGCCTGTGGCACACTGAACAGGTGCAGCGCATTGTGCCGTGGCGCCAGGGCGCGGCGCACGTCTCCTGCGCCATCGTGGAACATCAGCAGCCCGCCCCATTCCACCCGCCAGCGCGGCGTCAGGTTGAGGACATAGGCCGCCACGCGGTTCTTGCCCGCGACATTGTCATCATGGCCGGTGAGGAAATGGCCGGGCAGATAGCGCGTGGCCTGGCCATCGACCATGGTGATCGCCGGTTCCCCGGTCAGCGCGCGGAACAGGTCGAGCCAGGGGGGCGTGTTGAATGCCGACACCAGCTGATCCACCGGCCAATTGCGGGCGGCGCGCGCAGCGGCATCGTCGGACACGCGCAGGGAATCGAACAGGAACTGAAACCCGTCGCGCGCCTGGCCGTGCACCGCGTCGAGCAGCGCGGCCTGCGCTTCTGGATCGAGCGCGGCGCGCTGTGCGGGATCGAGATCCCACACTTTGTCCCCTTGGTTGAGCACGCGTGAGAACGGCGCCTCGCCATCCAGCCAGCGATGCAGGACGTCGGCCCCCGCCGCCGGCAAGGCCGGCTCCACGCGGACATGGCCATTGGCGGCAAATTCGGCGGCAGCGGCTTGGGCTGCGGCGGCGCTGACAGCGGGGGAAAGGGGGGTGGCCATGCCGCGTTCTAGCCCGCGAATGGCTGTGGCGCAAATGTCACAGATTTCTTGTTGTGCTACGTTCATGAAACCGGATCGCCTCTCCCTCCGTTCGTTGCAGGTCTGTCGGGTCGCAGCAAGGTTGCCAATCTGGAACCTCTTACAAGAGGCCAGGCAATCGGCCGACAGAAAAAGAACAGTTCGAATGGAGTTGAACCATTATGAAGACCATTCTCGCCAGCGTTGTCGCCGTTTCGGCGCTCGCCGTTTCCGTTCCGGCCTTCGCGCAGGACGCCGGCACCCCCGACGCTCCCAACCGTACGTTCTCCGGCCCGCGTGTCGGCGCCGTTCTGGGCTATGACCTGAGCCGCTCGGGCAGCTCGGTGGACAACGACAACACGCGTAACCAGAAGCAGTCGATCAATGGCCTGCTCTATGGTGGTGAAATCGGCTTTGACGTGCCGGTGGGAACCAATCTGGTTGTTGGTGTCGAAGGTGAAGCGACCGGCAGCACGGCCAAGTGGTCCAACACCTTCGAACCCAACACGTTCAACCTGGGCCGCGTGAGCGCCGGGCGTGACCTCTATGTCGGTGCGCGCGTCGGTTATGCCGTTTCGCCCAAGGCGCTGCTGTTCGTGAAGGGCGGCTACACCAACATGCACTACAAGCTGCAGGGCACCGACGGCCAGACCTCGGAAGACTACCGCATCACCACCGATGGCTATCGCGTCGGCGGCGGTCTGGAATATGCGTTCAGCCCCAAGACCTTCGGCAAGATCGAATATCGCTATTCGAACTACAGCCGCGCCAATTTCAACTTCAACGGCAACACCAGCGACCGTTTCGACGTGGACACCGATCGCCACCAGATCGTCGCCACCTACGGCCTGCGCTTCTGATCGTAGCCGAACCGTTGTTGCAAGGGCGGGCCGGGGGAAACCCCGGCCCGTTTCTTTATTGCCCCGCGCAACCCACGGTGGCGGCGTCCATCGCCGAAGCCGCGCCGCCCAGGCGATAGCTGTCGCGGAACGTGCGGCCATCGCGGGCCTTGCCGCTGACCGTCAATGTTCCCGCCGATCGCAGCCGCGCGACCACGGCGGCATCCATGCGGCGGTCCTGCGCCCAGGCCACCGCATCGCTGGCCATCAACACAAAGGTTTCGCCGTCCACCGACACGGTAACCTTGCTGTTCGGCGCAATGCGGCGCGACAGCCGCCAATGCACCTCGCCACGCACATTGCGGCGCGGCCAGGTGCCGATCGTCATATAGGGCACCACGTCGCGCGGGCGGCTGCTGGGTTGCGGCATGGCGATGGCATAGCAGCGCGGTACGGCGGAATCGCGAAATGCCCCCCAATCCTCCCACACGCCCAGCGAGTCCCGTGCATATGCAGGCCCGGCTCCCGCAAGAGCCAGGCCGGCAGCAAAGAGCGCGGCGCTCAGCCTTCGGCCAGGTCGAGCCATGCGATCACATCGTTGTCGGTGGCGATGAACAGGTCGGCCTGGATATCCTCGCTCTGCTGCGCGGCCAGGGCCATGGCCTGGTCGAGCGGGCCATAGAACAGCGTTTGCGCCGCGCCGCCTTCCGGGCCATCGGACAGGTGATAGAGCCGCACGGTGGCGCTTTCATAGGTGGTGCGCATCAGTCTTGCCCTTGTTCCTTGCCGTCATGATCCAGGCGGTGCCCATCGAGCTGGCGGCGGGCCTGTTCCTCGCGCGCCAGATCAGCGGCCTTTTCCGCCTTGGTGCGCCCAAACCGCGCCCGGTTGGCGGCAGCCTGCGCTTGTGCGGCCTGGCGGTCGCGGGCCTTGCGCGCCTGGCGCAGATTGATCACCTGCGCCATCAGGCGTGCTCCGTGCCGCGGGACGAGCCGAAGAACACCTCTTCGCGGCCGTTCTCGATCAGCGCGATCGAACCCTGCACCAAAGAGGGCGCAATCGGCGCGCCATGATCGGGATGGGGTGGCAACCCGGCCAGCAGGCCACGCAGCACCCGGCTGGAAATGCCGTGCATCACCACGATGTGGGTTTCCTCGGAGATGCCCACGGCATCGATCCAGCGTTGCAGCCGCGCGGCGATGGCCGGGTAATCCTCGCCATCGGGCGCCGGGCGCAGCAGGTGATCGGCCAGCGTGATCGGGCCGTGTTCGGCCTCCACATCGTCATAGCCGCGCCCGATCCACGATCCCATGTCGATCTCGAACAGGTCGGGCGTGCGGTTGGCGGCAAACCAGTCGATGCCCAGTTCCTCGGCAATCAAGGAGGCGGTCTGCAGGGCGCGGCCGGTATCGGAAATGTGCAGCCGCACCACCGGCCGCTCCCCCAGCGCACCGCGCAGGGCCTGGCCCATCATCACCGCCTGCTCAAACCCCTGGCGCGTCAGCGGGGTGTGCATTGCATTGGATTGCAGGCGGCGCGCGGCGTTGAACACGGTTTCGCCATGGCGCAGCACGAAAAAGCGGCCGGGCAAGGCGTGGGCGGGAAGGGCCTGGTCTTCGCTCATGCCGCCACCGGATAGCTGATGCCCATGATTTCCCATTCCTTTTTCCCACCCGGTAGCCGAACCACGCGCAGATCGCCCACCCGTGCCCCGCGCAGCGCCCGCGCGATCGGCGCGCTCCAGCCGATCAGGCCCTTGGACGCGTCCTGCTCATCATCGCCCACCAGGGTCAGCGTGCGGCGGTTGTCGTCTTCGTCGGCCAGTTCCACGGTCGCGCCGAACAGCACGCGGCTCTGGTCGTCCTGCCGCGCCGGATCGACCACGCGCGCCGCCTTCATCCGCCGGGCGAGCCAGGCCAGTTCGCGGTCGATCTCGCGCATGCGCTTGCGGCCATAGAGATAGTCGCCGTTTTCTGACCGATCGCCATTGCCGGCGGCCCAACTGACGATCTCGACGATCGCCGGCCGCTCCGTGCCCAGCAGGTGGTCATAGCGCGCGCGCAGGGCAGCCAGGCCGGCCGGCGTGATCGGGTTGCCATCGGGTTTCATCACTCCCGCCTTTAGCGGGTGGTGACCGCCACAAGCAACCTCAACCCGGCGTCGGCTTGCCCAGGATGTGGCTCATCGGATTGGGCCCGTGCCATTCGGCCTTGTCGGGGTTCATCGCGTCATAGACCACGGCGTTTTCCAGCACGCGCTGCACATAGTTGCGGGTTTCCGACAGGGGAATGCGCTCGATCCAGTCCACCCATTCCACCGCGCCGGTGCGCGGATCGCCATTGGCGCGCAGCCACTTGTTCACGTTGCCCGGCCCGGCATTGTAGGCGGCCACGGCCAGCGGGGTGGAGCCGCCATAGATATCCATCAGCCGGCCGAAAAAGGCGCTGCCCAGCATCAGGTTGAAACCGGCGTCATCGGTCAGCGACTGGGCGGAATAAGCGAGGCCGAGCTTGCCCGCCTGTTCGTTGGCGGTTGACGGCATCAACTGCATCAGCCCGCGCGCGCCGGCATGGCTCATCGCGTTCTGGGCAAACTGGCTTTCCTGGCGGGTGATGGCGTGGATCATCGTCCAGGATTGCTCGGTGCCCGGCGGCACCGGGATCAGCGGAAAGGCGATGTGCTGGAAATCGAGATAGCCGCGCGCGCCGGCCGCCTGGCCGACGATCACGCCCAGATCGCGCCGGCCCAGCTCGCGCGCGAGTTCGGCCACCAGCATGTGCTGGCCCTCGGTCTGCTGCTGGGCGGCGATTTCCTTGAAAAAGCGCACGGTGGTGCGCCACTGGCCGCTGCGCGCCACTTCGCGCACGGCGAGTGTGAGCGGGCTGGCGTTGAAGCGGGCGCGCTCCTCGGCCGTGGGCATGGCGCGCGAATCATAGGCAAAGTTGGGCACGGGCTGGCCCAGCCGTTCCAGGGCGAGCAGGCCATAGAACTGATCGGCATAGCGCGCGGCCATGGCGAAATAGCGCTGCGCATCGCCGGTCAGCCCGGCCTGCGCGGCGGCGCGGCCGGCCCAGTAATAGCCCTTGGCCTTGGTGCCGGGGGTTTGCGCGGCGTTGCCATAGCGCCAGAACAGCGGGGCCGCGCCAGCGCCATCGCCCAGGCGCCACAGCGATTGCGTGCCGCCCAGCCACACCAGCGAGGTGTAGTCATCGCGCAGATCGTACGGCATCTGGCTGATGTCTTCGCCAGGGGCAAAGGCATCGTCCACGCCGCGGGCAATGGCCACCGCACTGCGCGCATCGCCCATCGATGCCGCGCCTTGCGCATTGGCGAGCAGTTCATCGATCCACTTGCCCCGCGCCAGCGGGCGGGCGCGCAGCAGCGGGCGGTTGGCGAGCAGCGCCTGCGCGGCAATGCCCTGGCCCTGCTTGCGCAATTCGCGCGCGCGGGCATAGAGAAAGCCCGGATCGCTGTTGAGCTGGTCGGCCGGGGTGCCGGCGGCTGCGGCAAAGGGATCAAGCCCTTGCAGCGCCATCAGCCGCGCGCCATCGATGCCGCGCCGCTGCGGAGAGACGGCGGCAAAGGCGCGGTTGGCCTGATCGGTGGCGCCGGCCCAGAGCAGCGCGTCCATCCGCGCATCGGCATCGTCTGGCGTGAACGTGGCGCCCCAGGTGGCCTGGATGGCGGCCTCGTCGGCATCGTTCATCGGCCCGCCGCGCCAGGCGGCCTTGGCCATGGCATCGGCATCGGGGCGGCCCAGGGCCCTCAGCGCCAAAGCATAGCGCGCGCGGCCTGGATTGGTCAGCGGCGGCTGCCGATCGAAATAGGCCACCGTGGCGCGCACGTCGCCACCACCGCCCGCGCCAACCTCGCGATCGAGCGCACCTTCGGCATAGCGGCGCAGGCGCTCTTCCTCGGGGAAACCCGGATAAGTCAGCAGGAAGCCGGCATAGTCGGAAAAGGCAAAGCGGTTGGAAGAAGTGAGCAGTTCCCAGCGCGATATGGCCAGGGCCATCGGCCCCTGCTGCCCGGCGACCAATTGCGCGCGGGCGCGGTCCCAGGCGCTGCCATCGGTGTCGGGCCCGGCATCGCTGGCATGCGTGGGCATCGACAGCGCGACCAGCGCGGCCAGCCCGCACAAACCATTGCGCAGGGCGTGGGAAACGGGGATTCGGGGCATGTCCATGGTGGACATCGTCTTTGTGGCCTCCTTATCCGGCGCTGAATGTCTTTTTGCCGTGGCAAAGCAAAGTTTGCTGGGCCGATGTTTGACGGACCCATGTTTGCCGGGGTAAGCGCCCCACGGCAAGCGTCGAGACCTGCCCAGAACCGCATTGTGCGACAAGACGAGGGATAATGTCCATGTTTTCCGGCTCCATTCCGGCATTGGTGACACCGTTTCGCGATGGAGCCGTTGACGAGAAAGCATTTCGCCGTCTGGTCGACTGGCAGATCGAAAATGGTTCGTCCGCGCTGGTGCCCTGCGGCACCACCGGTGAAGCATCGACCCTGTCGAACGCCGAACACCACCGCGTGATCGAGCTTTGCGTGGAACAGGCCGCCGGCCGCGTGCCGGTGATCGCCGGTTGTGGCAGCAACGACACGATGAACGCGCTGCTGCACATGACCTTTTCCAAGAAGTGCGGCGCCCAGGCGGCGCTGTGCGTGGCGCCCTATTACAACCGCCCGAGCCAGGCCGGCCTGATCGCGCATTTCAGCTATCTGGCCGAAAACAACGACCTGCCGATCATTCTTTACAACGTTCCAGGCCGCACGGTGACCGACATCCTGCCCGAAACGGTGTGCGAGCTGGCCAAGCGCTATCCCGACAAGATCGTCGGCATCAAGGATGCCAGCGGCGACCTTTCGCGCGTGACCGACCACCGCATGGGCATCGGCAAGCATTTCTGCCAGCTTTCGGGCGATGATGAATTGGCCCTGCCGGCCAATGCTGCCGGCGCAGTGGGCTGCATTTCGGTGACCGCCAATGTCGCACCCAAGCTCTGCGCCGAATTCCAGGCGGCCTGCGCGGCCAATGACCTCGCCCTGGCGCGCGAGTTGAACGACAAGCTCTATCCGCTGCACTATGCCATGTTCGAAGATGCCTCGCCGGGGCCGGTCAAGTATGCGCTGTCGCGTGTGCACGAATGGATGGGCGAGGAACTGCGCCTGCCGATGGTTCCGTGCAGCGACGCCGCGCGCCAGGCGGTGGACGCCGCGCTGGAGCATGCTGGCCTGGTGTAAGCCTCTTGATAGGAAGAATCCTCCCCTCCTCTTCAGAGGGGGGGCTGGGGGTGGTGCTGGCCCTGGCGCGACGCGCCATGTTTCCACCACCCCCCGACTCCCTCCTCTGAAGAGGAGGGGGAGTTTCTTTTCAGATCAATCCCTTGGCCTTGAGCGAGGTATGGCCTTCGCGGCCGATGATCACGTGGTCGTGCACGGTCACGCCCAAAAGCCGTGCGGCTTCCATGATCTTGTGGGTGATCTGGATATCGGCGCGGCTCGGTTGGGTGCTGCCCGAGGGATGGTTGTGCACCAGGATCAGCGCGGCCGCGCCGATCGCCAGGGCCTTGGCAATGATCTCGCGCGTGTAGATCGCGCTTTCATCGAGCGTGCCGTCGCTCACGATCTGGTCGAGCAGCAGGCGGTTCTGGGTGTTGAGATAGAGCACGCGCACGCGTTCGTGGTTCAGGTGCGCCATGTCGATGGTGAGATAGTCGATCAGCGCCTGCCAACTGGAAAGCACCGGCATTTCCTGCACTTGCGCGCGGGCCAGGCGCCGCGCGGCAACGCCGGCGATGCGCAGCGCGGCGGCGGCGGCTTCCTTGATGCCGGGCACGGCCTGCAACGCGCGCGGATCGGCGTTGAACACGCCGGGCAACGAGCCAAAGCGTTGCAGCAGCATGCGCGCCAGCGGCTTTACGTCCATGCGCGGGATCACGGTCATCAGCAGCGCCTCGATCACCTCGTGATCGGCCAGGGCATCGTCGCTGCCGCTCAACAGGCGGCGACGCAGGCGGGCGCGGTGGCCGGATGGATCGTGCGCCGCCTCGCGCACCCGATCCGGCACGAGATCGGCCGTGGGCGCCGATCGTTCAGGAAAGAGTCGGGGTTCGTCCGGCATGACCTCGTGCGGGCAAGAAGGTGTGGGCGCAAAAAGCACGGCACCGGACCGACCGGCACGCGTTGGCGGGAAGAATGTTACGGTGATTTGCATTGCCCAAGCGCGGGCCATGCGCAAGAAGGGGGCGAATGGCGGATACGACCGATTTGGCGGAACCCGATGGTCCGGTGCCCAAAGGGCGGCGGCGGCATTGGCGTGTGGCACTGTGGGCCACCGGCGCGGCGGTGCTGGTGGCGGGTGGCGGCCTGTGGCTGGCGCGCAACCGCATCGCCGATGGCGTAATCGCGCGCGAACTGGCGGCGCTGGGCCTGCCGGCGCGCTATACCATCGTGTCGATCGGGCCTGGCCGTGAAGTGCTCGCCAATGTGGTGGTGGGTGATCCCGCGCGCCCCGATCTGGTGATCGAGCGGGCCGAATTGAGCCTGGCGTGGAGCCTGACCGGCCCGCGCATTGGCCAGGTCACGCTGGTGCGGCCGCGGCTCTATGGCACGGTCCATGGTGGGCGCGCGAGCTTTGGCGCGCTCGACAAGGTGATCTATGCGCCGTCTTCCTCCAAGCAACCGTTTCGCCTGCCCGATTGGCGGCTGACGATCATCGATGGGCGCGGCTTGGTCGATGCCGATCAGGGGCGGGTGGCGTTCAAGGCCGACGGGGCGGGGGCCTTGCGCGACGGGTTTGCCGGCACGCTGGCGGCGGTGGCGCCGCGCCTGGCGCTGGGCGCCTGCAGCACCGGGCGGGCAACCGCGTTTGGCCGCGTGACGATCCGCAACGAACAGCCGCGCTTTGTCGGCCCGGTGCGTGTGGCCAACCTGGCCTGCGGCAGCGCCGGCCTGGCGGTGCGCGGTGCTGACCTCAATCTCGATGCGCTGGCCGATCGCGATCTTGCCGGGCTGAGCGTCAAGGGGCAGTTGCGCTCCAGCGCCTTTCGCGCCGGCGCCGTCTCTGGCGAGACATTGGGCCTCGATACCGCATTGGCCTGGCGCGGCGGCGCGCTGCGCGGGCGCGTGGCGGCGACGGCCGGCGGCGTGCGCACCGCGCAGGGCGGGGTGGGCCTGCTGGAACTCGATGGCCTGGTCAAGGCGCGGCCGGCGGCGGCTGCAGGCGGCGTGCCCGATGCCGAATTTCGCGGCACGATCGATGCGCGCGGGCTGCGCCGTGGGCCGATGCTCGACCAGGCGCTCGTCTCGGCCCAGGCCGCGGTGGCTGGCACGCTGGCCGCGCCGATGGTGGCACAGGTGCGCCGCCGCCTGCACGAGGAAGAGCGCGGCAGCCGCTTTGCCGCCGATCTTACGCTGCGCCACGGCCATGATGGCGCCTGGGACGTGGTCGTGGCCCAAGGCGCGTTGCGCGGCGGCAGCGGGCAGGCGCTGCTGGGCCTCAACAAGGTGCGCGTGTTTGGCAGCAGCGCGGCGACGCCCCGCTTTGCCGGCAATTTCGTGACCGGAGGCAATGGCCTGCCGCGCCTGTCGGGCACGATGGAGCGGCTCGGCAACAGCGGCGCGCAGTTTCACCTGACCATGGCGGATTATGCCGTGGGTGGCGGGCACCTGGCCGTGCCGGAACTGGTCGTGGTGCAGATGCCCGACGGCGCGCTGGGCTTTTCGGGGCAGACGCGCCTGACGGGCGCCATTCCCGGCGGGCGGGTGGAGAACCTGCGCCTGCCGATCAACGGCGCCTATGGCCGGCATGGCGCCCTGGCGCTGTGGCGGCGCTGCATCCAGCCCGCGTTCGATTCGCTGGAACTGGGGCAGATGGCGATCGACGGGCAGACGCTCACGGTGTGCCCGGTGGGCGGGCAGGCGATCGTTTCTGCCGGCAGCACGCCGCTGCGCGTGGCGCTGGGCACATCGGCATTGCGCATGACCGGGCGCATGGGCGAAACCCCGCTGCGCCTGGAAACCGGGGCCGTGGGCCTGGCCTGGCCCGGCACGCTCACCGCGCGCGGCGTCAACGTGGCGCTGGGACCAGAGGCCACTGCCACCCGCCTGACCCTGGCCGACCTTACCGCGCGGCTGGGCAAGGATTTCACCGGCAGCTTTGCCGGGGTGGAAGCCCGCATGGCCGCCGTGCCGCTCGATATCACGGGCGCCACCGGAACCTGGCGCTTTGCCGATGGCAAGCTGGCGCTGGCCAACACCGCGTTTGACCTGACCGATCGCGCCAGCCCGGCCCGCTTTGCCAAGCTGGCCGCGCGCGACGCCACGCTGACGTTGGCCGATGGGCGAATCGCCGCGCAAGCCGTGCTGCGCGATGCGCGCAGCGGCCGCCCGGTCACCACCGTCAATGTCGACCATGACCTGGCCCGCGCCACCGGCCATGCCGATCTGGTGGTGGACAAGCTGGTGTTCGACAAGGACCTCCAGCCCGCGCAGTTGACGCCCCTGGCGCTTGGCCTGATCGCCAATGCCAACGGCGCGATCACCGGCAAGGGGCGGATCGACTGGCAGGGCGACAAGGTTGCCTCGTCTGGCCGATTCGGCAGCCAGGGGCTGGATTTTGCCGCTGCGTTCGGCCCGGTGAAGGGCCTTTCCGGCACGCTGGACTTTACCGACCTGCTGGCGATGGAAACCGCCCCGCACCAGATTCTCAAGGTTGCCTCGATCAATCCCGGCGTGGAAGTGACCGACGGCAAGGTCGATCTGCAGCTCAAGGCGGGCCAGGTGGTGCAGCTCAACGGCGCGCAGTGGCCGTTCATGGGCGGGCGCCTGTCGCTCGAGCCGACCACGCTGCGCTTTGCCCTGGCCGAGGAACGCCGCTTTGCCCTGGTGATCGAGGGGCTGGATGCGGCGCAGTTCGTCTCGCATATGGAAATGGCCAACATTTCGGCCACCGGCACGTTCGATGGGCGCCTGCCGGTGGTGTTCGATGCCACGGGCGGGCATATCGTCGGCGGGGCGCTGGCCTCGCGCGGGGGCGGCAATGTCTCTTATGTTGGCGCGCTGACCTACAAAGACCTCTCGTTCATGGCCAACTATGCATTCCAGGCGCTGCGGTCCCTGGATTACAAGCACATGACCATCGCCCTGCGCGGCGACATCGCCGGCGATTTCGTTACGCAGGTGCAGTTCGGCGGGGTGAGCCAGGGGACAGGGGCGAGCCGAAATTTCTTCACGCGCCAGATCGAAGGCCTGCCGATCCAGTTCAATCTCAACGTCCGGGCGCCGTTCTACAGCCTGCTGGGCACCTACAAGTCGATGTATGACCCCTCGGTCGTGGCCGATCCCCGCACCGTGGGCTTGCTCGATGCCAAGGGGCGCGTCGTGCCACGCACGCCAGCATCGGCCGCCTCGCCGGCCGGCCAGCCCGCCATTCAGCCTTCAGCAAGTGGAAACATGCCATGAGCCGCAAATCGCATTGCCCTCTCTTGACCGTGCATCATGGCACTGCAACGATTGCCGGGTGCAACGGCCAAAAGGGGGGTGCTGACGTGAGGCGCAAGGTTCTGGCCGCAGGCGCGCTGGCAGGGTTTGCCGCAACGCTGGGCGGATGCATTTCCGTCAAGGCGCCAGACAAGCCGATCGTCATCGAGCTGAATATCAATATCAAGCAGGAAGTCGTCTATCGCCTGGCCGGGGATGCCAGCCAGACGATCGACAAGAACAAGGACATCTTCTGAGATGGCACGCACCACTGCTTTTTCCGCCCTCATTGCCGCCGCCGTGGCTTTGCCGCTGGCGATCGCCCCCGTGGCCGCGCTGGCGCAGCGCGATCCGGCCTATGCCGCCGCGCGTTCCGCCGGCCAGGTGGGCGAGAAGATGGATGGCTATCTCGGCTACGTCACCCCGCCGAGCCCCGCGCTCAAGGCGGTGGTCGAGGATATCAATCTCAAGCGCCGGGCGGTCTATTCCGAAAAGGCCCAGGCCCAGAAGGCCACGGTGGAGGAATATGCCTTTACCTCGGGCTGTCTGCTGATTGCCCAGACCCAGCCGGGCGAGAAGTATCAGGCGCCCAATGGTACCTGGCAGACCCGCACCAGCGCGCCGCCGCAGCGGGATTCGCGCTGTCTGTGAAAATGTCGTCTTTCCAGTGCCTTGCGATTGGTATGTCGCAAGATTGACGCAAACGTATGCGTGCAACTGTGGCAAGTTCGGCGCACGGCGGTTGACTCGGGAAAACCCCCCGCCTAAGGGGCAGGCGCCCTCGGCGGGATGCCGTTGCGCATGATATGCCCTGTTGGGTGAACGGACATACCCTGTCCGATCCTTTGGCGGAGCATGGCATGAGTGACGAACAGACCGACGCAGAGCCCATCGGTGAGGATGCACGCCTTTCCAACCTGAACGCGCGGCTTGATGCTGCACGCCAGAAGGAACAGGTGCGCAGGCCAACGCCAGACCAGGCAAAGTCCGACGCGAACTATCGCATGGGCAACCGGGTCTTGGCCGACCTGATCGGCGGGCTTGCGGGCGGCGCGTTCATTGGCTGGGTCATAGACCAGTTTGCCGGAACGCGACCATGGGGGCTTCTGGTGATGCTGTTTGTGGGGATGGGCGTGGCCTTCCGCAATATCATCAGGATCTCGAACGGGCGTTCCTGATCGGGTCTTTGCATCCGATGGGTTTCCGGCCATTACACTGGCCGGAGCAGGGGGCGCCTTGGTGTTTTTGCGCGTAACGGGGACAAGCACTGTGGCCGAAGGAAAGGTCGATCCGGTACACCAATTTACGATCGAGCCGCTGTTTGGCACCGATCATTGGGCGATTGCCGGTCATAACATTGCTTTCACCAACTCGGCGCTGTGGATGGTCATCACCACCCTGGTGCTGATCGTGTTCGTGGGTGGTGGCGCCAAGAAGGCCCAGGTTCCGGGCCGCTGGCAGATGGCTGTCGAAGGTCTGACCGGCTTTGTCGACACGCTGCTGCAGTCCAACATCGGTGACGCGGGCCGCAAGTACCTGCCTTACGTGTTCTCGCTGTTCACGTTCATCCTGTTTGCCAACCTGCTCGGCCTGCTGCCGCTGGCGCTGGTCGGCATCCATCCCTTTACCGCCACCAGCCACTTTACCGTGACCGGTGTGCTGGCGATCATGAGCTTTGCGATCGTGCTGATCGTGGGCTTTGCCAAGCACGGCTTCCACTTCTTCTCGCTGTTCGTGCCCCATGGCACGCCGGCGGTGATGGTGCCGGTGATCTTCCCGATCGAGCTGATCTCGTTCCTGGTGCGTCCGTTCTCGCTCGGCCTGCGACTGTTCGTCGCGATGATGGCCGGCCACGTGCTCCTCGAAGTGCTCTCGGGCTTTGTCATCTCGGGCACCAATGCGGGCGTGGGCACCTTCTTCCTGGCCGGCGTGCCCAGCTTCCTGCTGATGATCGGCATCTGCGCGCTGGAACTGCTGGTTGCCGGCATCCAGGCCTACGTTTTTGCCCTGCTTACCTGCGTCTATCTCAACGACGCGGAAAACCTTCACTGACCGTCACCACCACCTGATACCGCTTCACACCGGTTTACGACAAAGAGGGAGTTTTTATCATGGACGCACAGAGCGCAAAGCTTCTCGGCGCTGGTCTCGCTGCCATTGGCGCCGGTCTGGCCTCGCTGGGCGTGGGCAACGTTTTCGCCAAGTTCCTCGAAGGCGCGCTGCGTAATCCGGGCGCCGCTGATGGCCAGCAGGGTCGTCTGTTCATCGGCTTCGCCGCCGCCGAACTTCTGGGCCTGCTCTCGTTCGTCGTTGCGATGATCCTGATCTTCGTTGCCTGAGGCAGCGAAGCGGACCATTGATTGACATCCGGCCGGCGTAAAACCCGGCCGGCCAGAACGACAGACAGGAAGCGCGGACCAACGCGATGCCCCAGATAGCCCAACTCGCCGCTACCTATGCCAGCCAGATCTTCTGGCTGCTGGTGTGCTTTGGCCTGGTCTTCTTCGTCATCGGCCGGGGCATGCTCCCGGGCGTGGTGTCGACGATCGACCAGCGCAACAAGCAGATCGCCGACGATCTTGGCGCGGCAGAAGCCGCCCGGGCCGCCGCCGACGCCGAAGAACAGGCCTGGCGCATTGCCGAAGGCAAACAGCGCGCCCAGGCGCATGACCTGATCGCCGCCGCCAAGGCCGAGGCTGCCCGCAACACGCAGGCTGCTCTCGATGCCGCATCGGCGCGGATCGAGGAAACCACTGCCGCAGCAGAGGCGCGCATTGCCGCCGCCCGTGCCGCAGCGCAGGGGGAGGTGCAAGACGTGGCCGCGCAGGCCGCGCAGGATATCGTCAGCCGCCTGGCGGGCCTTTCGGTTTCGGCCGAAGACGCGCGCGGTGCGGTGCAGGGAGTGCTCGCTCATGGCTAACGCGACCGCCACGACCGCCACGGTCGAACAGCACGCCGGCGGCCATGAAGCAGCCGAACCCACCATCCACGGCATCGGTGCCGGCGCGATCGTTGCCGCTGCCATGTTCGTCTTCCTGCTGATCCTGGCGTGGAAGAAGGTGCCGGGCACGATCACCAAGGGCCTCGACAACCAGATCGCCGCGATCCGCCGCGAACTGGCCGATGCCAAGGCGCTGCGTGCCGAAGCCGAAGCGCTGCGTGCCGAATACGCCGCGCGCATCGCCAACGCGGAAAAGGACGCGGCCGCCATGCTCGAGCATGCGCGCACCGAATCCGCCGCGATCGTGGCCAAGGCCGAAGCCGATACCCGCGAGGTCATTGCCCGCCGCGAGAAGATGGCTTCGGACAAGATCGCCGCTGCCGAACGCGCCGCGGTTGACGATCTGCGCGCCACGGCCGCTGCTGCTGCTGCTTCGGCGGCCGGCCAGATCATCGCTGCCCGCCACGGCGCCGATGCTGACCGCGCGCTGGTCGACAGCGCAATTGCCGGGCTGACCCACTAAGCAGTCCTGCGCCAAGCGCATCAAACAAGGCCCCGCCGGGAAACCGGACGGGGCCTTTTTGCGTCAGCTTTGAAAGCGCCTTGGCGCGGATAGGCACCACGGCAAAAGGCCCGGAACGCCACATGGGCATTCCGGGCCTATCTGCTGCCGCTGCTGGCTGTGCCTAGCGCGGCAGGCGTAGCGTGACAGCGGCGTCCTGTGCGTTGCGCCCTATCACCAGCGGCACGGCATCGCTGCCCGGCACGCTGCGCAGGATATAGGGGCTGGGCTCGATCGTGGCGGTCGCGCTTTCGCCCGGCGCCAGGTGCAGCTTGGCGAAGCCGACCAGGGCATAGGGGCTTTGCGCCAGATAGGCCTGGATCACCTCGCTGCCGGCGCGGGTGCCGGTGTTGGTCACCTCCACCACGATCCGGCCATCGGCGACGCGGGCCTCGCCCAGGGCAAAGCTGGTATAGCCCATGCCGGCACCAAGCGGAAACAGCGCGGCCTTGCCCTGCGCCTTGAAGCCGCGATAGCCAACCAGCAACCCGTCATCATAGCGCAGGTCACCCCCGTCATCAGGCGTCAGGCCATAGGCGGGATAATCGGCCTCTTGCGCCGCCAGGGTCATCGGCAGGCGGCCACCGGGTTCGCGCGTGCCGATCAGCACGTCGGCCAGGGCCTTGCCGAAGTTCTGCCCCGGATACCAGGCCACCAGCAACGCGGCGGCATCCGTGGCAAAGCTGGCGTCAAACGCGTGGCCGACGTTGACAACGATCGCCGTGCGCGGATTGGCCGCGCGCACGGCCTGGGCCAGGTGCAACTGCGCCGGATCGAGCCGGGTATCGCTGCGGTCCTTGCTTTCCACGCTGGCATCGGCGGTTTCGCCCAGCATCAGCACCACGGCATCGGCCTGGGCTGCCGCGGCAATGGCGCGGGCGAGCATGGCATCGGGCGTATCGGGCGCCCGCACACCATACCATAGGCCTTGCACGCGGGCCGGGGCGTAACGCAGTTCCACCTCGACCAGCACGCGTTGCCCGGCGCGAAGCGTCACCACGCCTTCAGCGGCATCGCCGGCCTTGAGCACGCCCATGATGTCGGACGCTGCCGGCTGGACATCGCGGCGGACGATTTCGACCCCATCGACCTTGAGCACCACCGGGCCGGTTGCCCCGGCATAGAAGCGATGCGCGCCATCGCCAGACGCGACATACCAGCCGCTGGCACGCACGGCGCCGGTCTCGTTGAAGCGGCCCTGATCGTGCACGCCATGGAACCAGACCAGCGAATTGGTCGCCCGCGTCTCACGCGAGAGTGGTTCTGCGGTGAGATCGTGTCCGGCGAAGTATTCCACGGTCAGGCCGGTCGTGCAGCCATCGCCCAGGTCCATCGCCGGGGTCACCGGCATGGCGGGAAGGCGTGGCTGGGGATCGACTCCCGGTTCATGGACGATCGCCATGTGCTGACCCAGCGTGGCGGTAATCGCTTCGAGCGGCGTGAGCGCATCCGGGGTCACGGCGATGCGGGCAAAGGTGCCGCCCTGATAGCACGGCGCGGTGGCATTGGGGCCGATTACCGCCAGCGTGCGAATCGTCGGCGCGAGCGGCAGCAGGCCATCGTTGCGCAGCAGCACGAAGCCTGCCGCAGCGCCGGCGGTGAGCAGTTCCTCGCTATCGAGCGTGGCGGGTGTCTTGGCGCCGCCAAAACGCTGGTTGAAGCGGATCACTCGTTCGGCGGCGTCCTGCACACGGTCTGCACTGACCAGGCCTTGGGCCACGGCATCTTCCGCCTTGGCACCCAGGAAGCGGGCGGGGCCGGGCATTTCCAGGTCCAGCCCGGCGTTGAGCGTGGCCGCGGTGGAATGCGTGGCGAAGAAATCGCTCATCAGCACGCCGCCATAGGCCCATTCATCGCGCACGATGGCCAGCGGGCCCGAAGCCTGCGCACACCAATCGCCGTTGACGTGGTTGTAGGCCGTCATGATCCCGCCGCAGCCGGCGGCGCAGGCCATTTCGAATGGCAGCAGATAGACCTGGCGCAGCGTGGCATCGTCCACCACGCAGTTCATCGTGTCGCGCTGGGTCTCGCTGTCGTTGCAGACAAAGTGCTTGGCCACGGCAGCGGTGCCGGTGGACTGGATGCCGCGCACCCAGGCCGCGCCGCACAGCCCGGTAAGCAGCGGATCTTCCGAATAGTATTCGAACGCCCGCCCGGCGAGCGGGCTGCGCGCCATGTTGACGTTGGGTGCAAGCAGCGCGTCGACACCCATGGTGATGGCATCGTTGCCCACCAGCGCGCCCATCTGCGCCACGAGATCGAGATCCCAGCTGGCGCCCTGCGCCACTGGGGCGGGGGTGAGCACGGAAACGTCGCGTTCGTCCACCCGGCCGCTGGCCACGCCCATCGGGCCATCGGCCAGCATCAGGCTGCGGGCATTGCGTTCGGGAACGGCGCCCGTGGTCCACATCGTGGCGCCGGCCGTGAGGCGGGCGGCGTCGGCAAGGGAAAGCGTCATGCGGCACCTTTGGCAAATTGCATGATCTGGCGGGCCTGCATGGCAACGGCTGCGGCGATTTCGGGATCGGCCAGGCTGCCATCGGCGGCGAATGGTTTTTGCGCCACGGTGTTGACGGCAATGCCCAGCGGGGTGGGCCAGCCGCGCATGGCATGGGTAATGCCGCGCAACGCGGCCAGGGTCACGCCAGTGGCCTGCCAGCCGGCGGCGCTCACCACCAGCCCGACCGGGCGCCCGTCGAAATAGGGGCGTGCGTCGCGCGCCAAGTCTTCGAGCAGGTCGATGGCATTCTTGACCAGGCCCGAAACCCCACCGTGATAGCCGGGTGAACCGATCACCACGGCATCGGCATCACGCACGGCATCGACCATGGCGCGCTCGCCCGTGGTGCGTTCGGTGCTTTCCGGGTTGAAATGGGGCAGGGCCTTCAAGGCGCTGCCACCGAACATCTGCGTCTGGGCGCCCATGCTTGCGCACGCGTCCAGCACCGCCGCCACCAGGCGTTCGGTGCTGGAGCCATCGCGCAGGGTTCCGCCGATCCCCACGATCTTCATGGCCTTCACACTCCCTTGAGGGCCGGGATGACCTTGCTGCCCATCAGGTCAAGCGTCTGCTGGCCCAGACGCAGACGCTCGGCGGTCAGCGGCCCGGTGGTGGTGCCGCACAGCACGTTGCCGATGCCCAGTTCGGCATAAGGGCGCAGATGCTCGATCACCGTTTCGGGCGAGCCATAGAGGCACCAGGTGCCGATCCAGTCGTCGGTCAGTGCGTTGGGGGTGCGGTCGGTCTTGGTGTTGGCTTCATCGTTTTCGGCGCGGGCGTTGAATTCGGCCTCGCGTTCGATCGCGTCCTGGTAGGAACGCAGGATCACCATGAGTTCCTCGCGCGCCTGCTCGTCGGTCTCGGCCACGTGCACCGCCTGATAGGTATGCGTCGTCCACGACAGCGCATCCTTGACGACGTCATCGCTGTGCCCGGCTTCCAGCAGCAGGCCCTTGTAGATGTCGAAGTACTTTTTCACATGCGTGAACGGTTCGGTGCCGCCGATCTTGGGCGGGGTGAACGCGGGGATGAAGGCCGGCCAGCCATGGCGGGCGGCGCGGCGGGCACTGCTTTCCTTCATCGCCACCGGCATCAGCCGGGCATGCTGTTCGCCATAGGGCGAGGGGGTGATGCGTTGCAGCACGCGGCCCTGGTAGGGCCCGTTGTCGATCCGCACCGCAGGATCATCCATGCGCTTGGCCCACAGCTCCTCGGCCACGGCAAGATTGGCTTCGGCGAGCGGGCCGGCGTCCTTGTAGTTGACGTTGAAGCCGATCATTTCCTCAGGCGTGGTGCCCGAACCGACGCCGACCAGCAGCTTGCCCTTGGTCAGATGATCGAGCACGTTGACGCGCTCGGTAAAGCGCACGGGATGGTGCAGCGGCACCGACACCACCGAAAAGCCGAAATGCATCTGCGGCAGGCGCGCGGCGAGATAGCCGGCCAGGATGAAGCTGTCGCTCGCCACCGGCATATAGCCGTTGAAGTGGTGGTCGGGCATGAAGATCGCCTCGAACCCGTTGGCGGCGGCCTGTTCGGCGTGGCCGATCAGGTCGGTGATCAACCGGCCATCCTCGGCCGGGCTCATCGAACGGGCATTCAGGAACACGGAAAAACGCATGATCTCTCCCCAAAAAGTCGGCGCAGCCGGCGTGGACTTTCGGAACACGCCTGTGCCCCCCGATCGCGCTGCGGCTGATGCTATTTAGAATTAGAACTATTATTATTGTTTGTCTAGACGCATTTCCGGGCGGCGCGGGGTTCGCCGGCTCCGCGTTTGCCTGCCTGGCGATCAAAACATCGGATGAGGGTTGGCGGCCTTTTCGGGGATGGGCTGGATCACGTCCCAGTGCTCGACGATCTTTCCATCTTTCAGGCGATAGAAATCGGCAACGGCCGCGCCGCGCGCTGCCGGGTCGGGCTTTACGAAGATGTGGATCGCCGCCAGATCGCTATCGACCACGATGTGGCGGATCGAAAAGCTGTGCCCGGGGTCGGAAAACATCGGTGTGAGCGCCGCGATGGCCGCCTCGCGCCCATCGCCAAGCCCGGGATTGTGCTGGATATAATCCGGCGCGACATAGGCTTCGAACGCGCTGCGTACTTGCCGCAGGGTATAGAAGCGGCGGGCAAAGTCAGTGATGATCGCCCGGTTGCGGGCGGTTTCGCGCGCAGCAGCGGTGGCCGCGGTGACGTGGTGCGGCGCTGTGGGCTTGGCGTCAACGGCATGCGATGCTGCCATCGCACCGGTGAACAGGGCCAGGGCCAGCGCAGGTTTGATGGCAGCATGCATGGCGTCGTTATCCTTTCAGGCCGTTTGCACCGTCTTTTCGTCGGTGTTGAAGGCGGGGAAGGGCAGGTAGGACACGCGCAGCTTTTGACGCAGCGCGAGGGTGTGTTCGCCCGCCGGCAAGCCGCCGGGATGGTTGACGATGATCGTGGCGGGCGTACCGAACGCCCAGCGCCGGTCATAGGCGGTTTCCATGGCATCCAGCGTGATCGGGCCTTGGCCCTCATCGAACTGCACCGCTTCACGCGGCAGTTCCACGCCATCGAGCGTGATCGCCAGTTCTTCGATCATCGACAGGGTCAGGCCGCGGTAATAGCCCAGCTTGGCCTCGAACGCGAAGCCGGTCGGCGCCTCCGCCGGGCCGATGTTGCGCACCGTGGCGGCATCGATCAGGTACTTGTCGAACATCACACGGTCTCCTTGGCGCCGAATGCGGCTTCTGCCTGGTCGATCAGGCGCTCGAACATCACATGCTGGCGGCGCACCTGCTCGCGGCTGTCCACCGGGTGCACGTCCTGGATCCAGCGGTTGCCTTCGTATTCGCTCGACAGGGTTCCTTCCCAGCCGCACTTGACGAGTTCGGGGATGACCTCGTCATAGGCGATCGACGGGTCGGTGCAGTCCTCGTCCATTTCATAGAACTTGGCCTGGATGTGCCGGAAATAGGGGGCGTAATTGCCGATCCGCTTGGGGTTGGCATAGGGGGCATGGCGCAGGGTCTCGGCCATGGCCACCTCGGCCTTGTTGCCGCCCATCTTCACGGCCACTTCGTAGATCGTGTATTCGGCCATGATCTTGGCCTCGTGGCTGTCCACGATGAACTGCGTCACTTCGGGCCGCGCGCCTTGGCGTTCAAAGCGCGCGCGGAAGGCCGGCGGATAATGCTTCATGAAGATGCCCATATCGGGCAGGATGCCCAGGTGACGGGTGCCCAGGCGGTCTGCCTCGTCGATCGTGCGCAGGATCCAGGCATGTTCGAGATGCCAGGGTGCATGCACTTCCACGCCCAGGTGCACGTCATACTGCTCGGCATAGGGCACGCAGGCCGCCAGGATATCGGGCCGCACGAACACCAGCACGCGCATGTTGCGAATGCCCAGTCGGCTGGCCAGCTTGATGTCGCGCACGATGCTTTCCACCTGCTCGGCATCGCTCATCGGGCGATCCTTGCGCAGCTTGGTATCGAGGAACATGTCATAGCAGGTGAAATGCGCGCCATGGCGGGCCAGCATGTCCTGCCAGCGCGCCACATCGGCATCGCTCAGGTTGGGGAATTCGGGCATGTTCTGCTCGGGCAGGATTTCGATGCCCTTGGCGCCGATCGAACTGCCAAACGCGATGCAGTCCTCCACGCTCATGGTGCCCAGGAAGAGCTCTTCCTGAAACGAGTAGAGGCTGACGCCCCGTTGGATCTTGGACATGGCTTTCATGGCTCCGTCAGGAGGGGCGGCAGCGAAGGGCTGCGCGCTGGGAAAGGGAACGGGATGGAACTGGCGCGGCCGGCGCGAGGCCCGCGCGCTGGCGGCTGCGGGACACTGCCGGCGCCGTTGTGGCCGGCCCGGTGGCGTGGCGCGGAACGAAGGCGGTGGTGATCATGGCTCTCCCCAGCGGCGGGCAGGCGCCACGCCGTAATTAGAACTTTAGTTCTTATTGATCTTCGTATCGCTTTCCCGGGCCGCTGTGTCAAGATGTGGTTTTTTATGGATCAAAATACTGAAAAAGAACGATAAAATGCCGAGCGGTTGATCTGCGTCAAACCATCTTGACCGGAAATTCCATCCGCCATAATAAGAACCAGCATTTTGATTTTATAAATGGCGAGTCACGATCTCGCCATGCTCAAAAGGGGAGGACGTCGGATGAACCGCCTGATCGCGGCACTGTTGATCGGTGCCAGCATGCCTACGATTGCCACGGTTGCGCACGCGCAGGATGGCGCCGCGCCGCAAGACGCTGCCAGCAGCACGGGCGGCAACAGTGACGGCCTTGCTGAAATCGTCGTCACGGCCAACCGCACCGAAAGCTCGGCGCAGAAGACTGCTGTGGCCTTGACCGTCTATACCGGTGCGGATCTGGCCCAGAAGGGCATCAGCAACGTCCAGTCGCTCGCGACGGTCGATCCCAGCGTCAATCTCAGCACCAGCTCGGGTTCGGCCTATGTCGCCGTGCGCGGCATCGCGTCGACCGACGTGACCGAAATCGGCGATCCTTCCGTGCCGATCGCGCGCGACGGGTTCTATACCAACCGCTCGTTCTCCATCGGCACCTCGATGTACGACATCGCCCGCATCGAAGTGCTCAAAGGCCCGCAGGGCACCCTCAACGGCCGCAATTCCACCGGCGGCCTGATCTCGCTGATCACCAACCGCCCCAGCGACACGGCGGGCGCCTATGGCTCGTTCGAAGTGGGCAACTATCGCGCGCTCAACGTGGAAGCCGGCGGCAACGTGCCGCTGACCGACACCCTCGCGGTGCGCTTCTCGGGCATCCATCGCCAGCACGACGGCTATCGCCACCTCACCGGCATCAACCTAGACGGGGATGATGAAAACACCTCGTCCGGCCGCGTACAGCTGCAGTGGAAGCCGACCGACAACGTCAAGCTCTGGGCGTCGTACCAGCATGACGACATCCGCAACGTGGGCGACGTGGCGATGGTTGCGGCGCTGGGCACACGCCCCGATTTCGGCGACGCGCGCAGCTTTCCCAACCAGGCGCTCACGTCTAACCGGGTAAAGGGCGATCGCATCCGCTGGGAAGGCACCGTGGCCAACTTTGCCGGCGACCTGACGCTGACCTATGCTGGCGGCTGGGACAAGCAGACCTGGGCGCACAAGCTCGATGCCACCGGCCCCGCCTATCCGGCGATCCGCAATTTCATCCAGAATGAGGCGCCGACCACCTGGAACCACGAAGTGCGCCTGTCCAACGGGTCGAACAACCCGCTGTTCTTCCAGGTTGGCCTGTTCCACTTCCAGGAAACCAACACGATCAATTCCGGGATCTACAACCTGGCGATGACCGGCCCTTATGCGCCGGGCGGGCCGCTGTCGTTCCTGGATTTTTCCAACACCTACGGCATCCA
Organism: Novosphingobium sp. 1529; assembly: GCF_040544855.1. Lineage (NCBI taxonomy): Bacteria > Pseudomonadati > Pseudomonadota > Alphaproteobacteria > Sphingomonadales > Sphingomonadaceae > Novosphingobium > Novosphingobium sp. 1529. The sequence goes on along the minus strand of NZ_JBEPKW010000004.1, from coordinate 101,614 downwards.
CTTCGATTACAACGTCAAGACCAAGTCTGACGCGGTGTTCGGCCAGATCGCCTACAAGCTGGGTGATCAGTGGAAGCTCACCGTCGGCGGGCGCTATACCCGCGATGAAAAGGTGCGCACCGGCGGCGCCACGCTCAATTATCCGGCGCTGGCTTTCCCGGAATGGGGCTTTGTCTTCCCCTTCACCACGGGTTTCACCGATGGTGCGGGCCGCATGACCAAGTCGCAGCCGACCTGGCACGTGGGCCTGGACTATACCCCGGCCAGCAATTCGCTGGTCTATGCCAAGTATGATCGCGGCTACAAGTCGGGCGGGTTCAACTCCAACGGTTCGGCAGCCTCGATCCCCTATGGTCCCGAAACCCTCGACGCGTTTGAAGTGGGCACCAAGAACCGCTTCATGGGCAACCGCCTGCAGCTCAACGCCTCGGCGTTCTACTTCAACTATCGCGGTTACCAGGCTTCGCAGACGGCAGACTCGCTCAATGGCGCGGCCGGCACGTTCAACGTCGGTACGGCCAAGATCTATGGCGCCGAAGCGCAGGCCGTGGCCCTGTTCGGCCAAGGCGGGCGGATCGACCTCAACGCCGCGTGGCTGCACACCCGGTTTGGCGACAACATCACCGTCAACGATGGTGGTGGCACGCCGCAGAGCATCGGTGGCCACCAGCTGCCCAACGCGCCCAAGCTGTCTGTCTCGGGCGGCATCGAATATGCCATCCCGGCTTTCGGTGGCACGCTGACCCCGCGCGCCGATGCCAAGTACAGCTCCTCGTTCTACTACTCGGTGTTCAACACCTATGACACGCAGTCGCGTCCCTATGTGACCGGCAACCTGTCGCTGCAGTATGCCCCCGAGGGGGCGCGCTGGACGCTCCAGGCCTTCGTGCGCAACGTGGGTGACAAGGTCGTGCTCGCCTACGCGGCGCAGAACTTCAACTCGCGCCTCAATACCTATCAGTTCCAGCCGCCGCGCACCTATGGCGTGCGCTTCGGCTTCAAGATCTGATCGCCACACAACGGAAAAAGGCCAGCCCGGCGCATGCCGGGCTGGCCTTCCAGGTGCCGGGCCGGGACAGCGGCCCGGCACCATTTGTTTAAGCAGGCGCGCTCGAGATCAGCGCAGGTCGAGCACCACGACCGACTTGGCGGGCAGCGTGACGCTGAGCACGCCGTTCTGGATCGTTGCCGCGCTGAACGGCATCGGGTGCACGGTATCGGGCGCAGCAAAGGTATTGTGCGCATCGATCGCAGCGCCGGTCAGCACCTGGCCGCTCGCGCTGGCGGCGGCGATGCCATCCAGCTTGATCGTCACCGTATTGGTCTGGGATGGATCGCGGTTGGACAGGGCCACGTGCACCACGCCAGCCTTGTCGCGCACGGCAGAGCCGCTCACCGCCGGCATCGTGAACTGGTCCTTGGCATACCACGGTGTGACGATGTCGATCGGCAGCACGGTGGCATCCTGCCATGGGCGATACATCATGAAGACATGATAGGTGGGCGTCAGCACCATCTTCTTGCCGTCGGTGAGGATCATGGCCTGCAGCACGTTGACCATCTGCGCGATCGCCGAAAGCCGCACGCGATCGGCATAGTGGGCAAAGATGTCCAGCGTGGTCGAGGCGATCAGCGCATCGCGCAGGCTGTTCTGCTGACGCAGGAAGCCGGGGTGCGTGCCGGCATCCTGGGCATACCAGGCGCCCCATTCGTCCACTGCCAGGAACACGCGCTTTTGCGGATCGTACTTGTCCATGATCGCCGTGTGCCGGGCCAGCAGATCGTCGATCCGGCGCGCCCCTGCGAGGGCATCGGCCCAGTCGTGCTCGTCAAAACCAACCGGCTGCGCCTTGGGCGGCCAGGTGCCACGGCCAGGCACGGTATAATAATGCAGTGACAGGCCATCGACCTGGTCGCGGGCCGACCGCATCATCGTTTCGGTCCAGTTGGTGTCATCCGCATTGGCGCCAGAGGCCACGCGCAGGATCTGCGTGCCGGCCACGGGCTTGATGAACGCGGAATAGCGGCGTGTTTCGTCAACCGCGTATTCGGCGCGCATGTTGCCGCCACAGCCCCACAGCTCGTTGCCGATGCCGAAATAGGGCAGGGCCCAGGGCTGCTTGTGGCCATTGCGGGCGCGCTCGTCAGCCAGGCTGCCGGCCGGCGCGGTGACATATTCGATCCATTCGGCCATTTCGCGCGGGGTGCCGTTGCCCACGTTGCCCGAGATATAGGCCTCCGCGCCGATCTGGCGGAGCAGTTCGAAGTATTCGTGCGTGCCCACGCTGTTGGGCTCGGTCACGCCGCCCCAGTTGGTATTGACCTTGACCGGGCGCTTGGCCTGCGGCCCGATTCCCTCGCGCCAGTGGTATTCATCGGCAAAGCAGCCGCCAGGCCAGCGCACCATCGGCACCTTGAGATCACGCAGCGCGCCGACCACGTCGTTGCGAAAGCCGTTGGTGTTGGGGATGGACTTGTCGTTGCCCACCCACAGCCCGCCATAGATGCCGTTGCCGAGATGCTCGGCAAACTGGGTGAAGATATGCCGGTCATAGGTCGGGCCGGGCTTGTCGGCGTGCAGCGTGGCGGTGGTGGGCGTGCCCCCGGTATCGGCCAGCGCCGGCGCGGCCAGGGCAGTGGCGGCGAGCAGCGCGGCGGCGGCGGAACGAAGCATCTTGATCATGCGAGGGCGCGTCCTTGTTTGCGAAGGGGGCGGGATCAATCGAAAAAGGCGTCTGTCACCAGCCGTTTGCCGCGCAAGAATGCATCGGCCACCAGGGTAAGGGGGCGGGTGTCGACATCGCTTTGCCCCTGCGCGACGAGATCGGCAAAGCGGGCATAGAGGCCAGGATATTCGTGGTCGTCGTGGCGCAGGGTTTCGCCCGGCAGGGTCAGGACCGCACCGCCGTTGGCAAGGCGCAGCGTGCCATCGGCGGTCTCCACCACGATGTCCCAGCTCTGCGGGCCGGTCTGGCGCCAATCGAGATCCATGTGGATGGCCGTGCCGCGAGAATCGCGGAAATGCAGGTCTGCCGCAATCGGGGCAGCGCGGTTTTCCGGTACTTCCAGCGTGGCTTCGGCCAGGAAGAACGGTGCGGGCAGGATATGGGTGATGATCGAGAGCGCATTGATCCCCGGATCGAACACGCCCAGGCCGCCTGGCTCCCAGATCCACGCCTGGCCCGGATGCCACACGCGCACATCCTCGCGCCAGATCACCTTGACGCCGGTGATCTGCCGGTCGGCCAGCCAGGCGCGCGCCGGGGCAACGCCGGCGGCATGGCGTGAATGCCACGAGGCAAACAGCGTGGTGCTGGCCTTGGCGGCATGGGCCACAAGCGCATCGACTTCGGCCAGGGTGGCGCCCGGCGGCTTTTCCAGGAACACGTGCAGGCCCCTGTCCAGCGCCAGCGCCGCCAGATCATAACGCACCTGCGGCGGGGTGCAGAGCGCCACGGCATCGATCGCCACATCGCTATCGACCAAAGCCTGAAGCGTGTGGAAATGTGGCACGGCGTCTACGCCGCTGTCGCTGCGGCTGACGGTAGCCGCGAGCGTAAAGGCCGGGTTGCCGGCAATCGCTGGCAGGTGCTGGTCATGGGCGATCTTGCCCATGCCGACCACGGCAATGCGGATCGGGCCCATGGTTTAGAGCACCTTGACTGCGAAAGGCACGGGGCCGGGCGCTGCGCGCGCCAGTGGATTGTGCAGCGGCAGGGCAAAGGGCGCAGCCGCGATTTCGAAGGCGTCGCCTTCCTGCGTCTTGATCCCGTCGCTGAACGAAAGCGTGGCCGTGCCGAAGAAATGCACGTGAATGTCTCCGGGCCGGCGGAACAGCCCGTATTTGAAGTGATGGTGTTCCAGGTTGGCCAGGCTGTGCGACATATTGTCTTCGCCCGAAAGGAACGGCTTTTCCCACAGCGTGGCGCCATCGCGCAGCACGCAGCTGGTGCCGCGAATATCGGCGGGCGGGTTGCCCAGCAGCAGTTCGGCGCCCAGCGCGGCCTGGCGCAGCTTGGAATGGGCCAGCCACAGATAGTTGTGGCGCTCGGTCACATGGTCGGAAAACTCGTTGGCCAGTGCCAGCCCCAGGCGCCAGGGCGTGCCGTCTGCGCCGATGAGATAGATCCCGGCCAGTTCCGGTTCCTCGCCGCCATCCTTGGCAAAGGCCGGCATCGTCAGCGGCTGGCCCGGGCCGACCAGTTGCGTGCCATCGCCCTTGTAGAACCATTCCGGTTGTCGCCCTTCGGTGCCAGCGGCGGGCTTGCCACCCTCCAGCCCTTCCAGGAACATCCGCATCGAATCCGTCTGTTTTTCGGCCTGCGCGGCATTGCGGTGCATCTTGTCGCGCCCTTCCGCCGAACCAAGATGGGTAAGCCCGGTGCCGGTCAACCAGACGCGCGCGGTGTCGTCATGATCGATGGCGGGCAGCAGCGTGCCGGCGGCGAGCTCGGCGGCGATGTCCACCGCCTGGCTGCCGGCGCGGGCGGCAGCGGCATCGGCCAGGCTGTGCCCGGCGGCGATCGCCGCCTGGGCCAGCTCGCGCACCGTCGCGGGGCTGTCGAGGAACACGGCGCTGTCACCGGTGGCCAGGATCACGCGACGCGTGCCATCGGCGCTGCGATGCTGAAGAAGGCGGGTTGCCATGGAAGAGGATCTTTCGCGAGAGAAGGGGATCAGAGTGTGAGCGTGCCGTCGATCAGGCGCGGCGCGCCATCGCCGCGTGCGGCATCGGTCAGTTCGGCTGGCAACACCGCCTGGCTCAGGTTCTGGTAGCTGACCGGGCGCAGGAAGCGATCGATCGCCAGGCTGCCGACCGAGGTGGTGCGCGGATCGGACGTGGCCGGGAACGGCCCGCCGTGCACCATGGCATGGCACACTTCGACGCCGGTGGGCCAGCCATTGGCGAGGATGCGGCCGACCTTGCGCTCCAGGATCGGCAGCAGTTCGCCTGCCAGCCCTTCGTCGGCAGCGTCCATGTGCAGGGTGGCGGTCAGCTGGCCCTCCAGGCCCTTGAGCACCATGGCCAGCTCGGCCGCATCGGCGCAGGTCACCACGATTGAACTGGCGCCGAACACTTCGTGGCCGAGCGCCTTGTCGGCCAGGAAGGCCTGGGCCGTGGTTACGAACAGCGCGGCCTGGCCACAGGGGCCTTCGCCCATCGGGCCGGTCGCCACGGTTTCCACGCCGGGGGCCGTGGCCAGCGCCTTGACCCCGGCTTCATAGGCGGCGTGGATGCCGCTGGTCAGCATGGTCTGCGGCTGGGTCTGGCCCACGCCCTCGCGCGCGGCGGCCAGGAAGGCGTCGAGGCCTTCGCCGGCGATGGCCAGTACCAGGCCGGGGTTGGTGCAGAACTGCCCGGCGCCCATGGTGAGCGAGGCGACGAACGCCTGGCCGAGCGCCGCGCCGCGTGCAGCGAGCGCTGCCGGCATCAGCACGACCGGGTTGATGCTCGACATTTCGGCATAGACCGGGATCGGCACCTCCCGCTGTTGCGCAATGCGGGCCAGCGCCAGGCCGCCCCCGCGCGATCCGGTAAAGCCGACAGCGGCCATGCGCGGATCGGCCACCAGCGCTGCGCCCAGTTCGTTGCCGGGGCCAACGAGATGGCCGAACACGCCTTCGGGCAGGCCGCATGCGGCCACCGCGCGGGCAATCGCACCCGCGACCTGCGCGCCGGTGTCGGGATGGGCCGGGTGGCCCTTGACCACCACCGGGCACCCCGCCGCCAGCGCCGAGGCGGTATCACCCCCGGCCGTAGAGAACGCCAAGGGGAAGTTGGACGCGCCGAACACCGCCACCGGGCCAAGCGGGATCATCCGCAGGCGCAGATCGGGGCGGGGCAGGGGCTGGCGATCGGGCAGGGCCGGGTCGATGCGCAACTGCTGCCATGCGCCTGCACGCACCACGCCGGCAAACAGGCGCAACTGGCCCACGGTGCGGCCGCGCTCGCCCTCCAGCCGCGCGCGCGGCAACCCGCTTTCGCGCATGGCGGCCACGATCAGCGGATCGCCGATGGCAAGGATTTCCTCGGCGATGGTTTCCAGGAAGCGGGCGCGCTCTTCGCGGCTCGTGGCGCGATAGATGTCGAACGCCGCCTCGGCCGCGGTACACAGCCGGGCCACATCGTCAAGGCCGTGCACCGCCAGGGCGGGCCCATGGGGCTGCCCGGTGTGGGCGTCGGTCGAGCGGAATTCGGTCATCGGATTCTCCCTATTTACTCCGACATATTCCGCCAGCATGACAAACGCAATAATAGTCGTTTCACCCCGTGTCGCTCCCTGCTACCCACGTTTAACAGGAGGCGATCGAGACAGTGACGCAACGGCAGTTCCCGGACAAATCGCGCAAGGGCAAGGCAATGGGAAGCGCCGCCGACAGCGCGGCGCCGGACAGTGTCGCGGCCGAGGAGCGCGATAGCCCGGCGCGCGGCCCTGGCCGGCGCCTGCATGGGGCCATCGCCCACAAGCTGGGCACGGCGATCCTGTCGGGCCAATACCAGCCAGGCGATATCCTGTCGGGCGAGGTGGCCTTTGCCGAAGAACTCAAAGTGTCGCGCAGCGCCTATCGCGAGGCGATCCAGGTACTGACCGCCAAGGGCCTGGTGGCAAGCCGCCCCAAGGCCGGCACCCGCGTGCTGGAGCGCGACCGCTGGAATCTGCTCGATCCTGAAGTGCTCGCCTGGGCCTTTGCCGGCGAACCCGATCTGCAATTCGTGCGCGATCTGTTCGAACTGCGCGCCGTGGTGGAACCGGCCGCCGCGCGCCTGGCGGCCCAGCGCCGCGACAAGGCCGATCTCAAGGCGATCCGTGATGCGCTTTCGGCGATGCGGCGGCATACGCTGACCAACGATGCCGGCCGCGCGGCTGACCGTGATTTCCACGATGCGGTGCTGCGCGCCAGCCACAATGCCGCGCTCATGGTGCTCTCAGCCAGCATCGGCGCGGCGGTGCACTGGACCACGCGGTTCAAGCAGCGCAGCCGCGAACTGCCACGCAACCCCATTCCCGATCATGCGCGCGTCTATGACGCGATTGCCGAAGGCGATGGCGAGGCAGCCGCCCAGGCCATGGGCGTTCTGGTGCAACTCGCCCTGGAAGACACCGCCAGCGCGATCGAAGCTGCCGTAAACCGCTGATCCTCCCCGGCACGGGGAGGGGGACCAGCCGCAGGCTGGTGGAGGGGAGCTTACGCCTTGCACGCCGTTTCATGCGGCCAATCCCCTCCACCACGCTTCGCGCGGTCCCCCTCCCCGTGCCGGGGAGGAAGTTCTCAGTCTGTCTTCTTGGTCTTCGCACCCCACAGTGCGTAGAAGATGATGTAAAGCTCGCACGCGGCGGTCAGCAGGAACGAGGTCTGCAGGCCAAAGGCATCAGCCAGCTTCCCCTGCACCACCACCAGCGCGCCGCCGGCAATCGCCATGATCAGCAGGCCCGATGCTTCCTCGGTCAGCGGGCCAAGGCCCTTGATCCCCAGGGTAAAGATCGTGGGGAACATGATCGAGTGGAACAGCCCCACGCTGATCAGCGCCCACATCGCCACGGGCCCGTGGGTAAACACGGTAATCATCATCACCACGAATGCGCCCACGGCAGCCAGGGCCAGCACGGTTTCGGCGCGAACCCTCTGCATGATCGCGCCGCCGGCAAAGCGGCCCACCATCATCCCGCCCCACAGAAAGGTGAGATAGCGCCCAGCCTGCTCGTGCGTCAGGTTGGCGATGTCGCCCTGGCTGACGAAGTTGACGAACAGGTTGGCCACGCCGATTTCGGCGATCAGGTAGATGAAGATCGCCGGGATGCCGAACACCAGGTTGCGGTGGGCCCACAGCGAGTGATGCTTGCGTTCTGCAGCGGCCATGCGGCTGGTCGCGCTGCCCATCGCAGGCAAGGGATAGCGCGCGATAACCACGGCCAGCACCACCAGCACGGCGGCGACCAGGCCATAGGGCAGGATCACCGAATGCGCATCGGCTAGGCGCTCGGCCGGGGTCAGCACGGTGGCGGCGGTGGCTGTCCCGCTTTTGGAGCGGCCGAGGATCAGATAGGCGCCGAACAGCGGGGCCAGCATCGTGCCGGCCGAGTTGAGCGCCTGCACCAGGGTGAGCCGCGAAGATGCGGTTTCGGCCGGACCGACCACCGCGACATAGGGATTGGCCGCGACTTGCAGCAGGGTGATGCCACTGGCGATGACAAACAGCATGACCAGCGTGACGCCATAGGACGGGATCGAGGCCGCCACCATCATGCCCAGCGCGCCAGCGGCCATGATCAGCAGTCCGGTGACCATCGCCATCTTGTAGCCGATCTTCTCGATCAGTTTGGCCGAGGGGATCGAGGCGACGAAATAGGCAATGAACCACACGGATTCGATCAGCGTGGTCTGGGTATAGTTGAGGTCGAACACCGCGCGCAGATGCGGCAGCAGGGTGTTGTTGATGACCGTGATGAAGCCCCACATGAAGAACAGCGTGGCCAGGAGCGCCAGCGCGCGGCCATAGCTGGCGCCGGGCGGCAAGCCCTCGCCAGGGGCAGCGGAAGCCGCAGCCGAAGAAGCAACTGGGGGCATGTCCATCCTCTCTCGAAGGGGTGTGTGTGCAACGGCAATGCGCGGCCTCGCCATCCCGTCATGATGCTTGCGAACCGGCTTGCGCTCTTTCTATTTGTCGGACTATATGCTCGGGTACGGCCACGTCAATGGCTGCGCACGTGTTTTCACGTGCCGCCCAGCGGGCAAGAAAGGCCGACCATGGAGACCAGGATGAACACCAAGGCCGCTTCCCTTGCCGCGCTGCTGGCGCTTGCGCCGTTTTCTGGTGCCCACGCTGCCCAGGCAAGCCAGGAGGCGGCAGGTTCGCTGGCCGATGGTCAGAAAGTCGTCGCCGTCACGCTCAAGGCCGCCAATGGCGTTTCGGCCCGCATCCTCAGCTATGGCGCCACGCTGCAGGCGCTGGTCGTGCCCGATCGTGCGGGCAAGCCGGCCGACGTGCTGCTCGGCTATGACGACCTCGCTGGCTATGTCGATCACCCCAACTATTTCGGGGTCACCGTGGGCCGCTATGCCAACCGCATTGCCGGCGGCAAGTTCACGCTCGATGGCAAGGCCTATCAACTGCCGCTCAATGAAAAGGCAGCCAGCCTGCATGGCGGCGGCAAGGGCTTTGACAAGCAGGTGTGGCAAGTGGTGTCGGTGAAATCCGGCGCAGTGGCCAGCGTCGTGCTCAGCCATGTCAGCCCCGATGGCGACGCCGGCTATCCCGGCACGGTCAAGGCCACGGTGACCTATTCGCTGGACGAGGCGGGCAATCTGACGATCGCGTTCGAAGCGACCACCGACAAGCCCACGATCATCAACATGACCAACCACGCCATCTTCAACCTCGCTGGCGAAGGATCGTCGCAGGGCGCGATGGATCATGTGCTGACCATTCCGGCCAAAGCGTTTACGCCGATCGACGCCACGCTGATCCCCACCGGTGAATTGCGCCCGGTGGCCGGCACCGTGTTCGATTTCACGCAAGGGCGCCGCGTCGCCGATGGCCTGCGCGATGGGCGCGACCAGCAGATCGTTTATGGCCGTGGCTATGACCACAATTTCGCGCTCGACAAGGGCGTGACGGCGCAGCCGGGCCTTGCCGCGCGGCTGGAAGATCCTGCCTCGGGCCGCGTGCTCGAAGTCTTGACCACCGAGCCGGGCGTGCAGTTCTATGCCGGCAATTTCCTCGATGGCACTCTGGTCGGCAAGCAGGGCCACCTCTATCGCATGGGCGATGGCATCGCGCTGGAACCGCAGAAGTTCCCCGATGCGCCCAACCACCCGTCGTTCGTTTCCGCGCGCGTCGATCCTGGCAAGCCGTATCGGCATGTCATGGTCTATCGCGTTTCCACCTCGCGCTGATAGGCCCTTATGACCGAGCACCAGACCCCGAAGCTGCGCAGCCGCGCCTGGTTCGACAATCCCGATAACATCGACATGACCTCGCTCTATCTCGAGCGGTATCTGAACTTCGGGTTGAGCCTGGAAGAACTGCGCAGCGGCAAGCCGATCATCGGCATCGCCCAGACCGGCAGCGACCTTTCCCCATGCAACCGCCACCACCTCGTGCTGGCCGAGCGCATCCGCGAAGGCGTGCGCGAAGCGGGCGGCATCGTGCTGGAATTCCCGGTCCACCCGATCCAGGAAACCGGCAAGCGGCCCACCGCCGGGCTCGATCGCAATCTGGCCTATCTTGGCCTGGTCGAGGCGCTCTATGGCTATCCCATCGATGGCGTGGTGCTGACCACTGGTTGCGACAAGACCACGCCCGCGCTGCTGATGGCGGCGGCCACGGTCAACATCCCGGCCATCGCCCTTTCGGTGGGACCGATGCTCAACGGCTGGCACAAGGGCGAGCGCACCGGTTCGGGCACCATCGTGTGGAAGGGCCGCCAGATGATGGCCGCCGGTGAACTCGATGCCGATGGCTTCATCAAGCTCGTCGCCTCCTCGGCGCCGTCCACCGGCTATTGCAACACGATGGGCACGGCCACCACGATGAACTCGCTGGCCGAGGCGCTGGGCATGATGCTGCCCGGTTCGGCGGCGATCCCCGCGCCCTATCGCGATCGCCAGGAATGCGCCTATCGCACCGGCAAGCGCATCGTCGATATGGTCCGCGAAGACCTCAAGCCGTCAGACATTCTGACACTCGATGCATTCCACAACGCAATCGTCGTCAATTCCGCGATTGGCGGATCGACCAACGCGCCGATCCACCTTGCCGCCATCGCCCGCCATGTCGGCGTGGACCTGCCGCTCGATGATTGGCAGCGCCTGGGACACAAGGTGCCGCTGCTGGTCAATCTGCAACCGGCGGGCGAATACCTGGGCGAGGATTATTATCGCGCCGGTGGCGTTCCGGCCGTGGTTGGCCAGTTGATCGGCCAGGGCCTGATCCGCGAAGGGGCGATGACCGTCAACGGCCGCACCATGGGCGAAAACTGCCGTGGCGTGGAAATCGAGGACGAACGCGTGATCCGCCCGTTCGCCCAGCCGCTGGTGGAAGAAGCCGGTTTCCTGGTGCTCAAGGGCAACCTGTTCGACGCGGCGATCATGAAGACCAGCGTGATCAGCGAGGAATTCCGCGCACGTTATCTGTCCAACCCGGCCGATCCCGAAGCATTCGAAGGCCCCTGCGTGGTGTTCGACGGGCCGGAAGACTATCACCACCGCATCGATGATCCTGCCGTCGGGATCACGCCCGAAACCCTGCTGTTCATGCGCGGCGCCGGGCCGATCGGCTATCCCGGCGCGGCCGAAGTGGTCAACATGCGGCCGCCGTCCTACCTCATCACCGAGGGCGTCAGCGCGCTGCCATGCATTGGTGACGGGCGCCAGTCGGGCACTTCGGGCAGCCCGTCGATCCTCAACGCCAGCCCGGAAGCGGCGGCGATGGGCGGCCTGGCCCTGCTCGAAACCGGCGATCGCGTGCGCATCGATCTGAGGGCCGGCACGGTCAACGTGCTGGTGGCCGACGACGTGCTGGAAGCGCGCCGTGCCGCGCTGGTGGCCAAGGGTGGCTATCCCTATCCCGCCAGCCAGACGCCGTGGCAGGAAATCCAGCGCGCCGTGGTCGGCCAGCTCAACACGGGCGCCATCCTGGAAGGCGCGGAAAAGTATCAGCGGATCGCCCAGACCATGGGCCTGCCGCGCGACAATCATTGATACCACACGGGCACTGATACCAAGCGGTTGGAAACCGGGGCGGGGCAGGGCGGCACGATCCGCGCTACCCCGCCACCAAAGGCGAGAGGACGGGAGCGCGATGGCTTTGTGGCGCAAGATCGACCGCGACGTGGCCGATATCCTGGGCGAGGGCACGCTATGGTGCCCGCGCGATGGCGCGCTCTACTGGACCGACATCCTCGCCCCCGCGCTCAACCGCATGGATCTGGCAAGCGGCGCCATCGATCGCTGGACCATGCCCGAGCCACTGGGCTGGGTGGCGGCGGCCAAGACGGGCGGCCTGATCGGCGGCTTTCGCGGCGGTGTCGGCTCGATCACCTTTGATCCCGCGTCAGCCACGCCTGTGATCGGGCCGCGCAGTGGGCCAGAGCCGCATCTGCCCGGCAATCGCATGAACGATGGCAAGGCCGATGCCCATGGCGCCATCTGGTGCGGCACGATGGACATGGCCGAAGAGCAGGACAACGGAACGCTCTATCGCCTGGGCAGCGATGGCGCGTTCCAGGCGATGGACACCGGTTATGGCGTGCCCAACGGGCCGGCGTTCTCGCCATGCGGCATCTGGCTCTATCATGCTGACAGCGCGCGCCGGGTGATCTATCGCTTTGCGCTGACCGACGAGGGCGTTGGCCCGCGCGAGGTGTTCGTTCGCCTGGCCGAGGATGATGGCTATCCCGATGGCATGACCTGCGACGCGCAGGGTTTTCTGTGGCAGGCGCATTGGGATGGCGGGCGGATCAGCCGCTTTGCCCCCGATGGCCGGCTCGACCGCACGATCGCCCTGCCGGCGCGGCGGATTACCAACATCACGTTTGCCGGCGAAGGGCTTGATCGCATGTTCGTGACCAGCGCGCGCGTTGGCCTTGCCGATCCGGGCGAATATGATGGCGCCCTGTTCGAGGTGGAAAGCGGCGCTACCGGGTTTGCGCCGGGCGTTTACGGCTAACGCACGTCAGGCGCCCGCTTAATCGCTTTCCACGCCGGCATAGCCGGGCAGGTGTCGCGCGCCGTGGCCACGGGCCAGGTCGATCGCCTCGCGCAGGGCCTGGTCAAACTTGTTGGCCAGCTTGCGCGGGCCGATGTGATCGCGAAAGAAATCGGCCCACAGGAATTCGGCATAGGGCCGCGTCGTCTTGGCATAGCCGCCAGCGCGGCGCACGTCACCGGCCAGCGAGCGCCAGGGATCATCCTCCAGCTTGCCCACGTGATGGGGCAGCGCCTTCCATTCGCGGCGGCGGCCGCGCGCGTCATAGGGGTGCAGCCAGTTGTTGGCGTCGAGAAACGCCAGGAACCGCTTGCGCGGCAAGTGCGCCAGCCGCGCCACCACCGAGACCAGCACTTCTTCCACCCCTTCCAGATGCAGCGCCAGGGCGAGGTGATGGTGATCGAGCATCCACAGCTGGTCATCGGGACCGATCACGGCCGGAATCATGTGCGCGCCCAGGAATTCGCCGGCGGCGCTGGCTTCGTTGCGGCGCTCCCAGTCGCGGCGCTTGCGCTCCACTTCGCGCAGGCCAACGGTCATCTGCGTGGGGCGCAGATCGGCAATGGCCACGGTCTTGAGAATCGGTTGGATCGGACCGGCCAGCCCCATGACTCACGCTCCATGCTTCACGCCTGCCGCGGCGCAGTCTGCGCCAATGCCACGGCATCGGCAACGCTGAAGGTGGCATCGCGTGCCAGATCACCCAGGCCCGATGCCGCCAGCACCGCGCGCGCGCGATCATGCGTGCGGGCCAGGATCAGGCGCCCGCCGCGCCGTGCCAGCGTGGCGTGCAATTCGCCGATCGCCTCGGCGGCCGTGGTATCGAGATCGTCACTCTCTTCCAGGCTCAAGACCACCACCGGCACGCCCAGCCCTTGCGCGCGGCGCGCCACCAGGCCCAGCACGGTTTCGGCATTGGCAAAAAACAGGGGGGCATTGGGCCGAAAGATCGCCAGCCCGCCCACTGCGCGCGCGGTATCGTGGGCGGCCATGTCGACATAATCGTGGCTGGTGCCCAACTGCCCCAACTGGCTGAGCGAGGGATGGGCCAGGCGATAGAGCAATTGCGCCAGGCTGAGGCCCACCGCCACCAGCAGCCCATCGAGCACCCCCAGCGTGAGCACGCCGAGCGCAGCTACGGGCGCGGTCCAGCGGTCGCGCCCCACTTTCCACGGGCGCAGCAGCGGCGCGGGCGACAGGGCGTGGGTCAGCGCCGCGACGACCACAGCGGCCAGCACCGGCTGCGGCAGGCGCGCGGTCAGCGGCCCAGCCCATAGTGCCAGGGCAAGCAGCGCCAGCGCAGCAAACACGCCGGCCACGCGGCTGGTGGCGCCGCTGGCGGCATTAGCCGATCCGGCGGAAAAGCCCGCACCCACCGGCATGCCCTGCGCCAGCGCGGCGGCGGCATTGGCCAGGCCCAGCCCGGCCAGCTCGCGATTGGCATCCAGCGTATCGCCGCGCGCCAGGGCCAGGCTGCGCATCGTGCCCCAGCTTTCGGCAAACAGGATCAGCACCAGCGGCGCGGACAGCGGCACCAGGCGCAGCCATTGCGCCGGATCACCGGGCAGCACCGGCGCGCTCAGCACCAGCGGTGCCGGGCCAGCCTGGGCCACGCCCAGCCCGGCAAAGCCCGGCAGGCTGGCCGCTGCAATGCCCAGGACCAGCACGATCAGCGCGCCAGGCACCCCGGGCCAGCGGCGCAGCAGCAACAGCAACGCCAGCGCGCCCACGCCGCAGGCCAGCGTGGCACCATGCCACTGCCCTGCCTGGCGCAGGATGGTCCAGCCGACCACGCCCACGCTGCCTTGCGGCGCGGGCAGCCCGGTCAATGCCGGCAACTGGCGGATGATGATCGTCAGCGCCAGCCCAAGGGCAAAGCCGCGCAGCACCGGCCGCGCGACAAACCCGGCCAAGCTGCCCAGGCGCGCGGCGGCCAGGGCCAGGAACAGGGCGCCGGCCAGCAGCGTCAGCGCCGTGGCATTGGCCGCCAGCATCGCTGCTCCGGCCTGGCCCGTCGCCAGGCTGGCCAGGCTCGCCGCCAGAATCGCGGCGGAAGACGACGTGGGCGAAACCACGGCAAAGCGGCTGCGCCCGACCAGGGCATAGGCCAGCCCGCCGACCACCGCCGCAATCAGCGCGCGGCCCGGTGCCAGCCCGGCAATCCCGGCATAGGCGACCGCCTCGGGCAGCATGAGCCCGGCCATCGCCAGCCCTGCCAAGGCGTTGCGCGCCAGTCCCGCCATTGCCCACTCTCCTGCCAGCTGCGCCGCTGCAGCCCCCAACGCCTTGTGAAGCGGGGCCGCGCGGCGGGCAAGGGGAGACGACGCCCAGTATGCTCAGCCGCCGCCGGAGAGCAGGGCTTGGCGCTGTCCAACGGGCGGCAGGCACTGCGCGCGATCGGTGCGCGGGGTGAGGGTGCAATCCCACCAGGCGCCTTCGCCGCCGCTGTCGCGATTGCGACGATAGGCAAAGGCCAGCGTATCGAGGCTGCCCGGCGCGCCGCGCCAGCCCAGCACGGTGCACCGCGGCCGGTGCCCACAGGCCTCCAGCGCCTGGATGGCATAGCGGCCGGGAAACAGCGCGGCGTCAAAGGTGATGCGGATCGGCCTGCTGTCGAGCGGCGTGTCATCGCCGCCGCCATGCAGCGCCATGAGTGCGGCCCGGCCCGGTGCGAGCGCTGCCGAGGGGCCGGCATCGCGCAGAGCGGTAGGCGGCAACTGGTTTATAGCAGCCAGGCGGGTGTCGACCGTCACGGCCTCGTCACTGTCTGTCAGGCCGGCGAGGAGGGTGGGGTCAGCCGCAGCGAGCGTGCTCTCATGCGCTGGAGACAGGGCGGCGAGGCTTGGCTCCACCGGCTCTCCCGCGAGATTGGTGCCGCTTAGCCGAAACGCCGGGCCTGTGCCCCACCAACCCGGCCAGCGATAGAACAGGTGCGCGCCCACTTGCGCCAGCTTGGCCAGCCCGTCGCGCCATTTCGGCACGACGTAATCGGCATGGTAATGCGTTGCCCAGCCCACGCGCGGGTCCACCGCACCAGCAAGCGCCGCCCCGGCAATGGCGCGTGCGCGCGCCCAGGCGGCAAGACCGGGATGGCGGCGCGCCAGGCTGCCATCGCAGGTGAAGGAGAACTGGCAACCGGTCTGGCGCTGCGATCCCTGGAACACCACGCCGCACACGCTGGCCTTGCCGCCGGGGCCGGCAAAGGCGGGATGGCGCGCGCGGTTGAGCACGACCTGCACCACGGCCCGCTCTCCCGAAGGATCATCACCTGCTTCGTACCAGGCGGCGGCGGCCAGGCAATCGCGTGCCCGTTCCAGTGCTGCGGGCGCTGCCGCGCCCACTGCAAAGGGCGCGGCGGCCACTGGCGCTACCGCAATCGGCACCGCCGCATTGGACGCGCGAGCATCCCGGGCGCTCACGTCTAGCAGCGCAGCCGGATCGGGCAGGGCAGGGGGCGGTGCGCCATGCAGCGCGGCCGGCGCACCAGCCAGATCGAGGCGCAGCGCGGCATGATCCGGCCCCGGCGCGAAGAGGCGCAACGCCGCCGCCAGCGCCACCAGAAACAGCAAGGCGATGGCCGCCCGCAGCGCGAGTTCGGCGCGCCGTGCAGCCCGGTCGATGGTGGTGTCAGGCGCTGGATCGGCCAGCGGCAGGGATGGATCAAGCGGCAGGCTGGCCATCGCGGCGCGACTCTTTCAGAACACGTATTTCAAGGTGATCGTGGCGCGGTTCTGGTCATATTCGCGCGGCTTGGCCACGGGCGCGCTGGTGCGGCCCAGGGCATGGCGCAGCGCCCCTTCCACCATGACATGCGGCGCGGCCTGCCACGTCGCCGCAAGCCCGGCACTGGCATAGCGATCGACCCGCGCCCCGCCGCGAAAGCGGTTGATGGTATAGCTCACGCTCGGGCGCAGGATCAGCGTGCGCAGCAATTCGTGCGCGGCGCCCAGGCTGAACTGCTGTTGCTCGATCCCGGCGACATCGATGATTGGGGAGCGCTGGATAGTCTTGTCGGCCGCGAGCGACACGGTGGTCAGCGGCGTGACGTGCCATTGGACATTGGCATCGTAAGCCAGCCCGGCGATGGTGGGATAGGCCCGGCTGGCAAAGCGCTGGTGCAGATAGCCCAGCGCCACTTGCCCTTCGAGCAGGCGATCCTGGCCAAAGGCAATGCCGGCCATCACGGCATAGCCATGGCCGCGCCGGCTGGGCTGCGTGCGGTCTTCATGGGGATAGCGCGTGCTGTTGAGGCGCAGGGCGACCGACACCGCCACCGCCGAGGAGATCGGGCGGACCACCTTGGCTCCACCAGCCAGCGCCTGATAGTCGCGCGGGGCAAGCACGATGGTGGTGTTGCCATCGTGCCGGTTGAAATAGTGGAAGCGATCGAACCGCAGGTCGAACGCCAGGCGGGTGGCGCCCACGGCTTGCTCCACGCTGCCGCCCAGGCTGACCTGGCGGTAGGCGATCGGCTTGACGCCGAACAGCGTATCGCCGGTGGTGCCGCGTGCCTCGATCCGGCGATCGATCGCGGCGTCGAGGTTCACCCGCGTATCGCGCCCGATATCGATCCGCCCGGCCGCCCCCGCGCCATAGCGATCGCTGCCTTCGGCGCCATGGCGGGCATAGCGTTCGAACAGGCCATCGGCCCGCAGCGTGAGGGAATGGCGGTTCCATTGCGATTGCACGGTGACGGCCGGCGCCAGATTGGCACCCACATCGGCTACGCGCGGCACGCGGCGGGCATAGAGATCGTCCGTCGCCACCACGCCGAACGCCACCGTGGGCAGGATGCGCAACGATCCGGCCACGAGCCCGGTGCCCTCCATGCCCGGTCGAATGCGGTTCTCCACGGTTTCGGGCCCGGCGCGGCGCTCTGGCGCGCTTTGCCCGGCGGCGAGCATCGGCCACGATAGCGCCCCGGCAAGCGAACCCCAGCGCGCCGCCATTCGTGCCCAGCGCGCCCGGTGCTTCCACCCCGTTGCCGCCCTATGCGCCAGCGCGCCAACCCCCTGTCGCTGCTGCTGCACCATGCCTCCTGCCACCATCGCCATGGGCTTTCTGGTATCACCGGAGCGCATCCCTCGCGGCAGCAATCGCCCCCATTGCCGAGGCACTTGGCGCGGCATCCTGGCGGTCACGGCATGTTGGGGATCAAGCGATCAGGTCAAATCCAAGCGATTCAGCGGTCTGGTATGCCGAAGGCGTGGGGCAGATTGCTGCCAAAGCCGGGATAGTCTCCCTCAGGCGTTGTGCGTAGCGCATATGCCTGGCCATTAACGATCGCGCGCAAGCATTCGTTGAGGGCTGCTGTGCCACCCATGGCAGGGTGAACCACCTGCTTGCCCGCCTTGCTCCTGTGCAACTCGTCCGCCTTGGCCGCGCCTTGGCGCTCGCCATGGCCACGCTGATGACCGCCGGCTATGTCACCGGCTGGGCATCGGCCGAGAGTACGGCGATCATGGCCTATGTTTTAGGGCTGCTGATCCTTCTGGCCGTGCCGGACCAGCCGAGTTCGGAATTGCTCGGCGCGCAGGCGGTGTGGATGAGCGTGGCCGAATTCCTGGCCGCCGCGCAATCGGGGCAGATGCAGGTGTGGCGCTGGGCGGTATCGGTCGCGGCGCTGGCGGTGGTGCTGCTGTCCGTCAAGATCCAGCACTGGCGCAGCCTCGCGCGCAGCCATCCCTATTCGCTGTTGCGCGATCTCGAACGGCGCGCGCCGCTGGCCAGTTCGGCCGTGCTCAATGGCCGGGTGCGGCCAGTGCGGCCAAGGCCGGGCCAACCGGCTGATGGTGGCGATACGTCTGGCCCGTCGACGGCACGCTGGCGCCGCTCGTCGCACGGCTGACCCTGCGTCTGGGCGTGTTCTGCCACGGACCGGGCGGCCAGCCGCGCGGCATAGAAATCGAGCAGCCGGCCCACCCACGCATCGGGCGATAGCGCCAGATCATCGGGCAGGGCAAAGGCCGCCTCGCTCATCGCGCGGATGCGGGCGTGGTCTTGCGCCAATGCCGCCAGTTGCGCGGCAAAGCTTGGTGTATCGCGCGGATCGATGGCCAAGCCCGCGCCATGGCGCACCAGATCGCCCGCCAGCAGCGCGGTGGGCGGCAGGATCACCGGAATGCCCGAGCGCGCCGCTTCCATCGCCACCAGGCCATAGGGTTCGGGATAGCGGCTGGGCATAACCAGCAACCGGGCGCGCTGCGCCACGCGGGCGATCTCCGCCGGGGAAAGGCGCCCGCTGAACCGCGCCTCGGGATGGCGGGCGCGCAGCGTTGCTTCCAGCGCGCCACTGCCCACCAGGCGCAACGGCACCCCGGCGGCGCGGGCGGCGGCGGCGGCCAGGTCTGGCCCCTTGGTTTCCTCCAGCCGGCCGACGAACAGCACCTCGCGATTATCCTCGGCAGCGATGCGCGTGGCCGACCATGGCAGCACCGGGTTGGGCAGCGCGTGGATCGCCTGCGCGGGAATGCCGGCGCGCATCAGCAGCGGCGCCATGGCGGCATGGATCGCCAGCACCGGCGGCGCATGCGCTGGATCAAACACCCGCGTCTGGATCGCATGGCGCAGCACCCGCAACAGCTTGTGGCTGCGGCTGTGGCGGTCGCAATTGGCGGTGATGCAGGCGCGCGACAGCGGCACCAGCGGGCAGGGCTGCCCGGTGCGCAGATCGGCGAAGGCCCCGTTGGGGCAGGCGAGGAAGAAATCATGCGCGGAAATGACCAGTCGATCGCGCACCGGGGCGAGCGCATGGAACACGGCCGGGGACAGGATCTGCAGCCAGCCGTGCAGGTGATAGACCGTGCGCGGCGTATCATGCTGCGCGATCCAGCGCGCGACCATCTGCGCCGCGCGGCGGTTCCACAAGGCGGCCAGTGCCGCTTCCATCCGGGGGCGGGCAAGCAGCCGTCCCTGGCACAGCGCAACACATGCGATGCCCGCTGCCGCCAGGCAGCCATCGTCGCCGGCATCGCCAACCAGTAGCGTCACGTCATGCCCCAGCGCGCGGAACGCGTGGGCAGAGGACAGCGCCAGCGCACTGGCGCCGCCCATCGGCCGCGCCAGATCGTTGATCACCACGATACGATCGATCGTCGTCCCGCGCATCAGGCTGGCACCACTGCACTGGCACTTGCCGTTGCGCGCGGGTGCGGCGCTGGGCCCTTGGCAAGGCGAGGCTGCGCTGCATGGGCCAGGCGCCGGGCCAGCCGTGCCACATCGGCGCGGGTGCGGCTGATCAGGCTGGCGAGCGCCGCGCGGTCCACCCCTTCGGCCAGGGCTGCGTGCACGAGGTTGACCATCGCGGCCGCCGTCATCGCCGGGCCATCGACGGCATAGGCGGCACGCCCGGCCAGGGCAAAGAAGCTGGCGAGCTTGTCATCCCAGGTCAGCCCGATGGTGGGCACGGCAAACGAATGGGCGGCGATGCAGGCATGCATGCGGTGGGCGATGACCAGATCACATCCGGCAACGAACCCCGCCAGATCGGCCGGCGTGGCAAAAGGCGCGGCCATGCTGACACGCCCCTGGCCCTGGTGCGCCACACCGCCGCGCCAATCTGCGGCGGCGCGTTCTGCCGTCCAGCGCGGCGCGTTGCGGGCAAGGCAAGCGCGGTCTTCCGGGCTGCCGTTGGTGAACAGGATCACGTGCAGGCCCTGCTGCACCAGGGCGGTGGCGAGCGCGCCGTACCAGTCGATCACCGCCGCATCCTGCAAGGCGCCAGCAGCCTGCGCCGCTGCGCCGTGATGCTGCCCCACGTGATAGCGCAGCGCCAAGGGGTCGGTGATGCACAGCCCCACGCGGCGTTCGCGCGGGGCGCCGGTGGCCAGGACTGCCTCCGCAGCGGGGGAAGACCCGCGCGGATAGTGCAGGCTGGCAAGCAGGCCGGGATCACCCACCACCTCTGCCGCCACGGCGCCGCGGGTTTCCAACTGGCCGGCCCAGGCCAGGCGGCTGGCTTCATCGCGCACGGCGGCATGGGCCAGCGGGCGGCGGGCCAGCGCACGGGCAAACAGCGCCCGCCCGCGCGGCGACCAGTGCGCACTGGCGCCCACGGCATGCACCGCCATGGGCAGTCCACGCCGGGCAACCTCTGAGGCGGCGCTGCGTAGTTTGATCGGGAAATTGAGATCGGCATCGGTCAACAGGTTGCCCCCGCCGATCACCACGGCATCGGCCCCGTGCAGAGCGCGGGCGACATGCCGGCGCAGCGCCAGCCGGCTCAACGCCATCAGTGCAACGCCAGCCATCACGCGGCGCAGCGCCGGCGGCACCGCTTCCAGCACGGCCAGCATGCGCCGCCGCCGCCCCGCCGATGCGGTCGACCAGCCATGGCGCCCGGCAATGTCGATCGAGTAGACATCGGCGCCGCCCAGCGCATGGGCCAGTTCGCGCTCAAGGCATTCGGCCAGCAGCCCATCGCCCAGGTTGGGGCTGTACTTCACGTTGAGTAGCGCCACGCGCAACGGCCGCCGCGCTGCCGACATGCCGGCCGGTGAGTCTGCGGCAAGCGGGGCAGGGGAAGCGGATGAGAGCGGCATCGCGGGTAGCGTCCTTGGGCCGGAAAACAGCAGGGCACCGGAACGGCCGCGCGCGGCCTTGTCCCGATGCCCTTAGTGTTCCTGTCCTGCTGCGCTGCGGCAAGGATCGATGCAGCCACAACCCGACCGTTACGGACCGATCGGCACCCCGATCAGGGCGTCAGCCCGCCGCCGAGCACTTCATACAGCGTGACCATGTTGGTCGCTCGCGCCAGCCGCGCGGTGACCAGCGCCTGCCGCGCCGTGTAGGCGGTACGTTCGGCATCGAGCGGTTCCAGGAACGTGTTGATGCCGTTCTGATAGAGCGACTGGGTGATGCGTGCCGCCTTTTCGGCGTTGGCAAGATTGCTTTCCTGCGCGGCCACCTTGTCGTCGATCGTGCCGCGCCGGGCCAGGGCATCGGCCACTTCGCGAAACGCGGTCTGGATCGACTTTTCATAGGCCGCCACCGCCGCATCGCGGCTGGCCTTGGCATAGGCAAGGTTGCCGGCATTGGCGCCGCCATCGAACAGCGTCTGCGTGGCGCTGCCGCTGGCCGACCAGGCAAAGGTGCCCCCGTTGAACAGCCCCGACAGGCTCGAACTGGCCAGGCCAAGCAGGCCGGTCAGCGAGATCGACGGGAAGAACGCCGCCCGGGCGGCGCCGATGCGCGCGTTGGCGGCTTTCAGGGTATGCTCTGCCTGAAGCACGTCTGGCCGGCGCAGCAGCACGTCAGAACCCAGGCCCACTGGCAGGCTCGCCAGGGTCTGGCGCCCGTCACCCAGGGTCTTGGGCAACAGCGTTTCGGGCACCGGCGCGCCCACCAGCAGTTCCAGTGCGTTGCGATCCTGCGCCACATAGGTGGTATAGTCCGCCACATCGGCGCGCGCGGTGTCCAGCGCGGTCTGCGCCTGGGCTATGGCCAGCTTGGTGCCCACGCCATTGGCTTCCAGTTGCTGGGTCAACTGCAGGGTCTTGCTGCGCGAGGCGAACGTGGCCTGGGCCACGGCGAGCGCGTCGCGATCGGCGGCCAGGGTCAGCCAGGCCGTGGCGGTTTCCGAAACCACGGTGATCTGGGTGGCCTTGCGCCCTTCGTCGCTGGCCAGATAGGCCTCGAACGCGGCCTTGCTGGTGTTGCGCAGCTTGCCGAACAGATCGACCTGATAGGCCGAAACGTTGCCGCTCACCTCGTAGGTTTCGCTGCGGATCGTGCTGTTGCGCGAGATCGAGGCGCTGGGGCCGGCAGTGACCGTGGGCACCAGCGCGGCACGGTCCACGCGATAGGTCGCGCGCGCCTGCGCCACGGCAGCTACCGCGCTGCGCAGGTCGCGGTTGCTCGACAGCGCCAGGGCAATCGTGTCGCGCAGCTGTTGATCGGTAAAGAACGCCTGCCAGCCGATCGCATCCACCCCGCCGGCGCCATCGGCCAGCGTCGGATAGCTGGCGCCCTGGGGCAGGCTGGGCGCCACCGGCAGATCGGGGCGCACGTACTTGGGCGCCAGGTTGCAGGCGCCAAGCGCCATCACGGCCACGCCGCACAGCGCGGCCCGGGCGGTTTTCACGATGGGCGCGGTCATGCCTGCGGCTCCTTGTCCATGGCGTGGCTATCTGCCGGGGGCGTGTCCTTGCCGGTCTTGCCGCGAGCAAAGACGCGCTTCACCAGCACGAAGAACAGCGGCACCAGGAAGATCGCCAGCAGCGTGGCCGAGAGCATGCCGCCCAGCACGCCGGTGCCGATCGCGCGGCGGCCGTTGGCGCCGGCCCCGCTCGCCACCGCCAGCGGAATGACGCCGGCGATGAACGCCACCGAGGTCATGATGATCGGGCGGAAACGCAGCCGCGCCGCTTCCAGTGCGGCTTCCATCGGGGCAACACCGCGATGCAGCGCTGCCTCGGCAAATTCCACGATCAGGATCGCGTTCTTGGCCGAAAGCCCGATCGTGGTGAGCAGCGCCACCTGGAAATAGATGTCGTTGTTGAACCCGCGCAGCGTCACGGCCAGCACGGCGCCGATCACGCCGAGCGGAATGACCAGCAGCACCGACACCGGCACCGACCAGCTTTCATAGAGCGCCGCCAGGCACAGGAAGATGAAGAAGATCGACGCGCCATAGAGCAGGCCGGTCTGGCTGCTGGCGGCGCGTTCCTGATACGACAGGCCCGCCCACGCCACGCTATAGCCGCCATTGAGCTTGCCGGCGAGGTCTTCCATGGTCTGCATCGCCTGGCCCGAACTGATGCCGCCCGCCGGGTTACCCACCACTTCCTGCGCCGCGATGCCGTTGAAGCGCGGCAGCACCGGGGCACCAACCGTCCAGTTGGTCTGGGCAAAGGCGGCAAACGGCGCCATCTGCCCATCAGACCCGCGCACATACCACTGGCCCAGATCCTGCGGCTTGCTGCGATATGGCGCATCGCCCTGGACGAATACCTTCTTCACGCGGCCACGGTCGACGAAGTCGTTGACATAGGTGCCGCCCCAGGCAGTCGACAGCGTGGAGTTCACGTCGGACGGCGCGATCTGGAAAGCGGTGATCGCCTCGTCGTTGAGCGCTACATTGAGCTGCGGCGTATCTTCCAGGCCCTGCAGGCGGGCCTGCGCCACGCGGCCACTGCCGTTGGCATCATCGACCAGCTGCTTGCGCGCTGCGGTCAGCGCGGTGCGGCCTTGGCCGGCGCTGTCCTGGAGATACATGTCGAACCCGGCCGAGTTGCCCAAGCCGCGAATAGCCGGCGGCGACAGCACGAAGATCTGCGCCTTGCTGCCCAACTTCTGGGCAAACAGCTTGTTGAGGCGGGCGGAAATACTTGCGGCGCTGTTGTCGCTGCCGGCGCGCTCGTCCCAATCCTTGAGCAGGATGAAGCCCTGGCCGGTATTCTGGCCCGAACCGCCTTGGCCGCGCCCGGCGATGATGAATACCGCGCGGATATTGTTGCCTTCGGTCTGCTGGATAATGTCCTGCGCCTGCTTGGCCACGGCCTGGGTCTGCTCCATGGTGGAGCCGACCGGCAGGGTGTAGCTCATCATCAGCTGGCCCTGGTCCTCGTCGGGCAGGAAGCTGGTGGGCAGGCGGGTATAGAGGAACACCATCGCGCCGATGATCGCCACGAAGGCGAGCATCCACGGCAAGGGGCGGCCCACGATCCCGCCCAGACGGTTCTGATAGCCTTCCTGCAACCGGTCATAGCGACGGTTGAACCCGGTGAAGAAGCGGCCGTGCGGCTTTTCCTCCGCCTTGAGCAGCGTAGCGCACAGTGCCGGGGTCAGGATCAAAGCGACCAGCACGGAAAGCCCCATCGCCGAAACGATGGTGATCGAGAACTGGCGATAGATCGCACCAGTCGATCCGCCAAAGAACGCCATGGGGATGAACACGGCGGTCAGCACCAGGGTGATGCCGATCAGCGCCGAGGTGATCTCGCCCATCGACTTGACCGTGGCATCGAGCGGCGAAAGATGCTCCTCGTGCATCACGCGCTCGACGTTTTCGACCACGACGATGGCATCGTCGACCAGCAGGCCGATCGCCAGCACCAGGCCGAACATGGTCAGCGTGTTGATGGTATAGCCCAACAGCGCCAGGATGCCGAACGTGCCGAGCAGCACCACCGGAACCGCGATCGCCGGGATCAGCGTGGCGCGCCAGTTCTGCAGGAACAGGAACATCACCACCACGACCAGCGCGATCGCCTCGAGCAGGGCCTTGACCACTTCCTCGATCGAGATCTTGACGAAGGTGCTGGAATCGCGCGGATACGAGATCTGGTAGCCTTCGGGCATGGACTTGGCCAGCTCGTCGATCTTGGCCTTGACCAGCTGCGCCGTCTTCATCGCGTTGGCGCCCGAGGCAAGGCTGACCGCGATCCCGGTGGCCGCACTGCCGTTGAGCGTGTTGATCGAGGAATAGCTTTCCTGGCCCATCTCCACGCGCGCCACATCGGACAGGCGCACTTCGCCGCCGTCGGCGCTGGTCTTGAGAATGACCTTCTTGAAATCATCCACCGTCTGCAGGCGCGAACGGGCGGTGACCGTGGCATCGAGGCGCTGGCCTTGCGGCGCGGGCAGGGCGCCCACTTCGCCGGCGGCGACCTGGGTGTTCTGCGCGGTCAGCGCGGCGTTCACGTCGGATGGCATCAGGTTGACCGCAGCAAGCTTGGCCGGATCGAGCCAGATGCGCATGGCATAGGACGAACCATAGACGTCGGCCGAACCCACGCCTTCGACGCGCGACAGCGGGTCCTGGATGCGCGTGGTCAGATAGTCGGCGATGTCGGCATTGGTGCTGCGGCCGGTGGTGTCATAAAGCGCCATGACCAAGAGCTGGTCATTCTGCGCTTTGGTCACCGTAACGCCCTGCTGCTGCACCACGGTGGGCAGGCGGCTGGTGGCGCGCGAGATGGCGTTCTGCACCTGCACCTGCGCCGTATCGGGGTTGGTGCCCTTCTCGAACGTGGTGGTGATATTGGCCGAGCCGTTGCTGCTGGTCGAGGTGAAATAGAGCATGCCGTCGATGCCCTTGAGCTGCTGCTCAAGCACCTGCGTCACGCTGTTTTCCACCGCCTGCGCATCAGCCCCGTTGTAGGTGGCGCTGATCGAAACGGTTGGTGGGGCGATGTCGGGGTATTGTTCCACCCCCATGGTGGTGATGGAAAACGCGCCCGCAGACATCACCACGATGGCGATGACCCAGGCAAAGATCGGGCGATTGGCAAAGAAGCGCGACAGCATGGGGCGTTACTTTGCCCCCGCGCTGGCCGGGGCAGGGGTGGCATCAGCAGCAGGCGCAGCGGCAGGAGCCGCCGCCGGCGTGCCCTTGACCTTGGCGCCCGGCTTGGCCTTGATCAGCCCTTCGGTGATCACCTTGTCTCCGGCAGCCAGGCCGCTGGTCACCAGCCAGTTGTTACCCACCGGCGTTTCGGCGGTCACGTCGCGGGTTTCAGCCTGGCCCTTGGCATTGATCACCAGAACCGTGGCCGTGCCACGCGGGGTGCGGCTGACCGCGCCCTGCGGCACCAGGATGCCGTTGGGCACGATGCCCTGGACCAGCCGCGCCTTGACAAACAGACCGGGCAGCAGGTCACCCTTGGGGTTGGGCACCGTCACGCGCAGGATCACCGTGCCGGTCTGGCTGTTCACGTCCACATCGGCAAAGTTGAGGCGGCCTTCCACCGGCCACTCGGTTCCATCGGCCAGGATCACCTTGACCGGGGCCGATCCATCGGCAGAGAGCTTGCCCGACTGCAGCGCGCGGCGCAGCGCCATGTAGTCGTTGCTCGATTGCTGGATGTTGACCCACATCGGATCAAGCTTTTGAATCTTGGCCAGCGCATCGGTCTGGCTGGAGGTGACGAGCGCGCCCTTGGTCACGCTGGACACACCGATGCGGCCGCTGATCGGCGCGAGGATGCGGGTAAAGCCCAGGTTGACCTTGGCGGCCTGCAACGCGCCCTGATAGGCCATGACCTGCCCGCGCGCCTGGTTGTAGGCAGCCAGGGCATCGGCGGCGTCCTGGCGGGAAATGCCGCCCTGGTCAGCCAGCACCTTGTAGCGTTCGGCCTTGAGGCGCAGCGATTCCACCGTGGCGCGGGTGGCGGCCAGATTGCCGGCGGCCTGGCTTGCCGTGGCGGCATAGCTGCGGGAGTCGATCTGGTAGAGCGGCTGGCCGGCGCGCACCATGCTGCCTTCGGTGAACAGGCGGTCCATGATGATGCCGGTCACCTGCGGGCGCACCTCGGCGATCTGGCTGGCCACGGTGCGGCCGGAAAGCTCGGTGGACACCGGCACGGCCGTGGGCGTGGCCACGATATAGCCAACCTGCGCGTCTTGCTTGGGCGGGCCTTCCTGGCCCTTGCCGCAACCGGCCAGCATCAGCGTGGCGCCCAGGGGCAGGGCGGCCAGGGCCAGGGGCGTAAGCGCGCGGGTGGCCGCCAGGCGAAGGGCCGGGAACCGGAAGGAGGGAGCAACCGGAAGACTGTGCAACATTATTTCACCGACATGTATGATTCGCAGGGCCGCGTAGCACAGCCTTGTCGGCCAAAGTGGACGAAAGCCGATTTGGCAACGCCCTGCGACACTTTGTGACAAGTAGCAGCAACCCGCGGGAGAATGTCTGTCGGGATCACAGAAAGGCTTGTGAGGCAAGCTTTAACCCACGTTAGCACCCTTTCGGGTGATCATGGGAACCGATGCGCGCGTGCTGCGTTTTGGTGGGTTGTTCTGGTCGTGGCGCAGGCGGCAATTCGCGGCACCGCCACGCGCTGGCTCAGCGCGCGGCGTAGAGCAGCCGGCCAGGGCCGAGCAGCCCCAGCACACGATCGATATCGGTGTTCGACACGGCAAAGCAGCCCTGGCTGCGGCCAACGCGGCCCTGCATGTTGGCAATGTCGGGGCCAACATAGCTGGCGGCGTGGATCACGATACCGCGCATCTGCGCCAGATTGTTTTCCGGATCGAGGCCGATCAGCCGGCGCGAACGACCATGCCGCCCGTAATAGGTGTCGCCGGTCAGGAAGCTGCCGCTGCACGATGCTTCCGAACCGTATTCGTTCGAAAGCCGTTCCACCCAGCCTTTGTTGGCAGGATCGGAACCCCGGCCATGCGCCACGAGGTGGGAGGACAAGACCCGGCCGCTGGCCACATCGACCAGTTGCAAGCGCGCCTCCCGCGAGGGGGCGGAAAAATCGACGATGCCGATCACGTCTTGCGCGGCAACATGGTTGCCATGTTCGCGCAGTGCACCAAGAGCGCGGGTCAGCAGAGCCGGGCTGTCTGCCGCGGGCGAGGGGGGAGGAAGCGTGGCTGCGCCGGGGCCAAGGCCGGGTGCCCAGGCACCGTTCGAACCCTGGATAGGCGCAATCGCTTCTGCCGCCGCGCGCGGAAACAGCGCCGAGGCCGCCGATCCGGCAAGTGCGCCAAGGAACTGGCGCCTGCCAAATGTCATGATTGCGAGACCCCGAAACAAACAATTGCGTTATGCTATGGGATCCAACGTGGCGTCGGTTCCCGCCGCTGCCAAGGGCGCGCCCCGGCCAATGCGACGAAATGTGCTCTACATCCCACTGGCCGTTGCGGCAGCGGGAACCGTTTCGCCTTGGCGTATCAGGCGGGCAGGCTGGCGAAGGTTCCGGCCACGGCCACTTCGGCCACCGGCTTGCGGCCGCTTGGCGCTTCACGGTCCTTGAGGAAATCGGGCAGCTTTTCCGGGCTATCCTGGCGGCCGATGGCCACGGCCGCTTCCACGCGCCAGCCTTCGGGCACGCCCAGCACGTCGCGTGCCTTGGCAAAATCGATCCCGGTCATGCCATGGGTGTGATAGCCCAGCGCAGTGGCCTGCAACGCCAGCATGGCCCAGGCCGCGCCAGCGTCAAAGCTGTGGCTGTGATTGGGATTGGCGGTACCATCGTCCTTGCGCATCGATTCGTCCGACACGATGAACACCAGCGCGCCGGCATCCTTGGCCCAGCCCTGGTTGAACGGGATCAGGATGTCGAGGAACGCGGCCCAGTTGGCATCGCCGGGCACGGCATAGAGAAACCGCCAGGGCTGATAGTTGAATGCCGAAGGCGCCAGGCCCGCTGCCTCGAAGATCACCGCAAGGTCTTCAGCCGGAACGGCGGCGCCGTCAAACGCGCGCGGCGACCAGCGGTCCACGATCAGGGGCAGTACGCGGGGATCGGCAGTGCGGGTGGTCATGGGATCGAATCCTTCTGGGGCAAAAGCGGTGGGGGAATGCGTCGCGTGCTGTCTGGCGGCTTTTGTCCTTTTCTAAAATCCCCATATTTCGGATAAGAATGTTCAGTTTCGTTGAATGGAGTAGCGCGGCATGGATGTGGGCCAGCCCAGCATTGACCAGATCCGCATCTTTCTGGCGGTTGTCGATGAGGGGACCTTCAACGGCGCCGCGCGCCGGCTGGGCCGGGCGATCTCGGTGGTCAGCTATGGCATTGCCAATCTCGAGGCGCAGCTGGGCGTCGTGTTGTTCGACCGCGAGGGATCGCGCAAGCCGCAGCTGACCGATGCCGGCCGCGCCGTGCTGGCCAGCGCGCGTGCCGTGGCCGACGATGTCGATGCGCTGATGGCCCGCGTGCGCGGGCATAACCAGGGGCTCGAGGCCGAATTGACCCTGGCGGTGGACGTCATGTTCCCGACCGAGGCCTTGGCCCATCTGTTGCAGGAATTCCTGGTGGCGTTCCCCACCGTCGATCTGCGCCTGCACGTCGAGGCACTCGGGGCCGTGCCCGGGCAACTGCTCGATGGCCAGGCAGACCTGGCGATCACCGGCGCGGTGCTGGTCGATGATCCCGCACTCGATCGCATCGCCATTGGCGCGGTCGAGCTGGTGCCGGTGGCCGCCCCCGGCCACGCGCTGGCAAGGATGAGCGCGGTGGCGCCAGGCACGGGCCGGCAATATCTCCAGCTCGTCCTCACCGATCGTTCCGCGCTGACCCAGGGACGCGATTTCTCGGTCCTGGCAGCGCGCACCTGGCGGCTGGGCGATCTGGGCGCCAAGCATGCCCTGCTGCGTCAGGGCATCGGCTGGGGCAACATGCCCCGCCATGTCGTGGCCGATGACCTGGCCAGTGGCCGTCTGGTCCACCTCGCCATGCCGGAAGGCGACAGCATCACCTATCCGATCCACGCGCAATGGCGGCGCGACAGCCCGGCCGGGCCGGCGCGCAGCTGGTTGCTGGAACGGCTGCTGGCGCTCGACTGCGCCCGGCAGGCCGGCGCCATCCATGACGGTTTGATGACGCATAATCTGGGGTAGTGCCGCCAAACTGTCATCGAAACGGCATCAATCTGAAACCGCACGGGGCTAGCCGGCGCGTCGCACCATTCCCCCTTTTGCACGGGGGCAAAATCCATGAGGGATTACCATGCGTCGCGTTTCTGCCCTGCTTGCCGGCTGCGCCGTGCTTTTCTCCTGCCCCGCCTTTGCCGCCGACGCTGCCGCGCCGGCGCCTGAATCCGCGCCCGATGCCGCCGCCAATGGCCCGGAAATCGTCGTGCTGGGCACCGGGCAAACCCGCCAGACGCAGGAAATCAAGGCCGCCGACCTGGCGATCCTGGCCTCGGGCACCAGCCCGCTCAAGGCCATTGAAAAGCTGCCCAGCGTCAACTTCCAGTCGGCTGACGCCTTCGGCAACTATGAATGGTCCACCCGCGTCACCATTCGCGGTTTCAACCAGAATCAGCTGGGCTTCACGCTCGACGGCATCCCGCTCGGCAACATGAGCTATGGTAACAACAACGGCCTGCATGTCAGCCGCGCGATCAGCCCGGAAAACATCGGCGTCACCGCCGTCAGCCAGGGTTCGGGTGCGATCGACACGCAGTCGACCAGCAACCTGGGCGGCACGCTGGAATTCAAGTCGATCGATCCGGCCGAACTGCTGCGCGATCACCACGTCGCCATCGATGCCAGCGGTTCCTATGGTTCGTCGGAAACCTGGCGCGGCTTCGGCCGTCTGGCCGTGGGCACCCCCGATGGCGTGCGCGCGTTCGGGTCGCTGCAGTACCAGAACGGCAACAAGTGGAAGGGTGATGGCCAGCAGCGCACGCTGATGACCAACTTCAAGTTCATTGCGCCTGCCGGCCGCATCAACCTGGAAGGCTGGTACAGCTATTCCGACCGCGTCGAGCAAGACTATCAGGATCTCTCGCTCGCGCTGATCGCGCGCCATGGCTACAACTGGGACAACTTCGGCCCGCACCAGTATGCCACGGCCGTGCTCGCCGCCGATGTGGGTGCCAACACCGGCTATACCGGCGTCAAGCCGACCAACCCGGCCGCCGGCACCACCTATCCCGACAACATGATCAACGCCGATGATGCCTATTACGACGCGGCCGGCCTGCGCCGTGACTGGGTCTATGCCTTTGGCGCCAGTGGCCCGCTGAACGATACGATCTCGTTCAACATCAAGTCCTACTATCACCACAACCGCGGCCAGGGCCTGTGGGGCACGCCCTATCTCGCCAGCCCGAGCGGCGTGCCGATGTCGGTGCGCACCACCGAATACGACATCAAGCGCGAAGGCGTGTTCGGCGATTTCGTGGTCGATCTGAACAAGAACAAGCTCACCGTGGGTGGCTGGGCCGAAAACAACGATTTCAACCAGGCACGCCGGTTTTATGGGCTGACCAGCCGCACCGTTCCCGGCATCGACTTCCACCACTTCCTGACCGATCCGTTCGCCACGCAGTGGTACATGGCGTACAACACCACCACGGTGCAGTACTACGTGATGGACGATATCGATCTGGGCGCGCTCAAGATCAATCTCGGCTGGAAGGGCTTTGACGTGATCAATCGTGCGTCCAAGCTGGCGGCGCAGAGCAACCTGGCGGTGGGCCGCCTCGAAGCGCGCGACTGGTTCCAGCCGCACGCTGGCCTCACCTACAAGCTGGGCGGCGGCGCCGAAGTCTTTGCCGGCTTCACCCAGGTGACGCGCGCCTTCACGGCTGACGCCACATCCAGCCCGTTCTCCACCACCCAGGCCGGCTTCAACCAGATCGCCGCCAATGGTCTCAAGCCCGAACAGTCCGATACCTATGAAGGCGGCCTGCGCGTCAACAACGGGCCGCTCAACGCCGTGCTCGGCGGTTACCTCGTCAACTTCCGCAATCGCCTGCTGACGATCCCCACCTCGGTCGGCATCGTCGGGGCGGCCAACCTGGTGCAGAACGTGGGCAACGTGCGCGCCTATGGCCTGGAAGCGGTGGTCAACTACAAGCTGCCCTACGGCTTCGCGCTGTTCGCTTCCTACAGCTACAACAACAACACCTATCGCGACAACGTGGTCACCGCGAACGGTACGGCGCTCACCGCCGGCAAGACCGTGGTCGACACGCCCAAGCACCTGGCGCGCGGCGAAATCTCGTATGACAGCAATTCGTTCTTCGGGCGCGTTGCGGTCAACTATATGTCCAAGCGCTATTTCACCTACCTCAACGACCAGTCGGTGCCGGGCCGTGCCCTGGTCGATGCCACGCTGGGCTATCGCATCGACGTGGGCCAGCGCACGCCGCTGGAAATCCAGGTCAATGGCACCAACCTGTTCGACAAGAGCTACATCGCCACGATTGGCTCCAACGGCTTCGGCTTCTCGGGCGACAACCAGACCCTGCTGGCCGGTGCGCCGCGCCAGGTCTTCGTGACGCTCAAGGCCGGATTCTGATCCACCCTGCGCGCGGGGGCCATGTGCCCCCGGGCGATTCGCCTGATCGGCCCCGCTTCGGTTCGCCCGGAGCGGGGCTTTTTTTGTGCGGACACATTTTGCCATGAAGCGCAGAAAAGTGCGGTAATCCGCCGATTTTGCTGCGGAAAATGTCAGGTTTCGGTCAAATGTGACAATTCCTGACATGCGCGCGTCACAAAAGTGCAGCCATGCCCACCTAGGGGGTGGCGCGAAGGGGCGTTTGAGCCTCACCAGTGAGGGAAATCCGATGTTGAAGAACACTGTTCGTGCCGGCCTTCTGGCCGGGGCGGGCGCGCTTGCGCTGAACGCCATGCCGGCTTTCGCGGCCGACACTGCACCGGCTGCCGATGCTGCGGCAGAAGCACCGGCAAGCGATGCTTCTGCGGGTGAAAAGGGCCTGACCGAAATCGTGGTCACCGCCACCAAGCGCGAAACCAACCTTCAGAAGACGCCGATCTCGATCAACGTCGTTTCGGCTGAAACGATCAAGGACCGCCACGTCCAGAGCCTGCTCGACCTGGCCGATGGCGCGGTGCCGTCGCTGCGCGTCGCCACGTTCGAAGCGCGCCAGACCGCGCTGACTATCGGTATTCGCGGCATCGTGCCGCTCGACGCCAACCAGCCGGCGCGCGAGCAGGGCGTGGGCGTCTATATCGATGGCGTCTACATGGGCCGCCAGCATGGCCTCAACGCCGCGCTGTTCGACATGGAACGCGTCGAAGTGCTCAAGGGCCCGCAGGGCACCCTGTTTGGCCGCAACACCGAAGGTGGCGCGCTCAGCCTCGTGTCCAAGGCGCCCTCGGGCCAGTTCGGCGGCCGCATCAGCGGTGGCTTTGGCAACTATGGTTCGTACAACGGCGAAATCCACCTCGACCTGCCCGAATACCACAACTTCTCGGTCAAGCTCGATGGCGTCGCCCAGTACCAGGGCGCCACGGTTAAGAACCCGCTCGCAGGCCAGACCGGCTGGAACTACTTCGACCGTCGCGGTGGCCGCATCGCCGTGCGCTGGAAGCCCACGAGCGATATCACCAACGATTTCAGCTATGACAACGGCTGGGACAGCAACTCGCCATTCTACAGCCAGCTGCTCAACAAGAACCCCAACGGCTGCGTTGCCGGCCCGGTTGCCGCCAACAGCAAGTGCGTGGCGCCCGGCACGGCGTTCACCACGCTGACGGGCACCGTCGTGCAGCCGCCCAGCATTGTCGTGGTCAACGGCCAGACGCGCATGAAGGTGGCCGATATCGGCGTGCCGCAGCAGCCCAGCATCGACCGCACCCACGGCTTTACCAACACCCTGAAGTGGAAGGTATCGCCCGAACTCGAACTGCGCTCGATCACCGCATGGCGCGGCGTGACCAGCGAACAGTGGGATAACTCGGGCGGCGCGCACCGCGTGCCGGTCTATGCCGCCAATGCGCCATTCAGCCGCTATTCGCTGGCCAACCTGTGGCAGCACCAGTTCAGCCAGGAACTGCAGGCTGTCGGCTCGGTCGGCATCGTCGATTACGTTGCGGGCGTGTTCTACTTCAACGAGCACGTGTCGGATAACGCCGCCACGCCCAACTCCAACATCTGGAACGCTGACGGCACCGGCTACACCATCAACACCGCCGCGTTGCAAAATCCGTTCGCCTCGATCGACCGTGCATCGGTGGCCAATTCCAAGAGCCTGGCCGGCTACGCCCAGGCGACCGTCAACCCGACCGAGGCACTGCACATCACCGTGGGCGGCCGCTACACCCACGACGAAAAGAAGGGCACGCTGGTCACGTTCCGCAATGCTGCCAATGGCAACACGCTGGACAAGACCTGGAACAAGTTCAATCCGATGGCGACCATCGCCTATGACGTGAACGATGGCCTGCATGTCTATGCCAAGTATGCCACCGGCTATCGCGCTGGCGGTGCATCCTCGCGCTCGCCCACGTATCGCGGGTTCGATCCGGAAAACGTGAAGTCCTATGAAGTCGGCCTCAAGAGCGACTTCTGGGATCACCGCGCCCGGTTCAACATCGCCGGCTACATCATGGACCGCAAGAACAGCCAGGTGGACTTCAACGCGATCTACGTGTCGGGTTCGTCCAACGTTAACGTGCTGGAAACGGTCAATGTCCCCGGTGTGACCAAGATCCGCGGCATCGAAGCCGATCTGACGGTCAAGCCGGTGGAAGGCCTGACGCTGAACGCCTCCTACGCCTATACCTACACCAAGCTGCCGCAGGTGACGAACCCGTTCACCGGCATCACCCAGAACGTCTATGTGGTGTTCACCCCGCGCAACGCGGCGTCGGGCTCGATCGACTATGCCCACCCGATCGGCACCAACGGCGCCGAAGTGCGCCTGCACTTGGATGGCAACTATTCGCAGGCCACCCAGACGTTTGACCAGTATGCCACCAAGAACGACGCTTCGGTGGTATTCAACGGCCGCCTGGCCCTGGCCGACATTCCGGTGTCGAGCACTGGCCAGAAGCTGACGGTGGGTCTGTGGGGTCGCAACCTGTTCAACACCGCCTATGTCTATCGCCGCGATCCGTCGAACTCGCTGCCTGCCTTCGCGGTTGGCACCACGGGCAAGATCGGCGGCGTGCTGGGTGACTACGGCAACTTCAACGCGCCGCGCACCTATGGCTTGGATGCCACGATCAACTTCTGATCG
This sequence comes from Novosphingobium sp. 1529, assembly GCF_040544855.1. Taxonomy (NCBI): domain Bacteria; kingdom Pseudomonadati; phylum Pseudomonadota; class Alphaproteobacteria; order Sphingomonadales; family Sphingomonadaceae; genus Novosphingobium; species Novosphingobium sp. 1529. The sequence goes on along the minus strand of NZ_JBEPKW010000004.1, from coordinate 66,519 downwards.
CGCCAGCGCACGAAACAAAGGGGCGGCGGGGAAACCTGCCGCCCCTTTTCGTTACGGTGCAAGGTTTCCACCACCCCCCGACCCCCTCCTCTGAAGAGGAGGGGGAGTTAAAGCGCCAAAACAAAAGCCCCCTCCTCTTCAGAGGAGGGGGTTGGGGGTGGTGGAAACCTTGCGCAAACCAAGCGCAAGCGCCAGATCAAGCCGCCTGGCGCGCGCCTGCCAGCACCGCTTCATAGCTGGCGAACAACTCGCGGAAATGATCGTCCATCGTGCGCGGCGGCGGCAGGTCGGCGCGGGGGCCATCCAGCCCGCTTTCGCGCGCAAGCGCATATTGCGCCACGGCTTCGGTCGCGGCAGCGGCGTTGGCGGATTCATAGATCCACCCGTTCGACGCGCGCGCCTGGTCGCTGGCGCCACCCTGGTCGGGCGCGATCAGCGGCAGGCCGCTGGCCCGGGCTTCGGCGGCGACCATGCAGAATGTCTCGGCCTCGCAGCCATGCAGCAGGGCATCGGTGCTGGCCATCACGCGGGCCAGTTCGTGGCGCTTGGTGATCGGGGCCAGCACGCGGATATGCGGGTTGCCGCCAATGCGCCGCTCGATCGCCTTGCGCTCGCGTCCCTGGCCGGCCAGCACCATGCCCACGGGGCGGCGGTTTCCCGCGGCGGTGACGGCGTCAACCAGCATGGGCCAGCGCTTTTCCGGGGCAAAGCGCCCGACGCCCAGCAGCAGCGTGGCGTCCTCTGGCAGTTCGCACAGCTCGAGCATGCCCTTGCGCAGCGCCAGATCGCGGAATTCCGGCGAGAAAATGCCGGGATCGACGCCCATCGGGTTGGTCACCACCCGCGCCAGGCCACCGGCAGTGAGCCGGTCAGACAGGCTGGCGCTGGCGCTGACGATCATGTCATAGCGCTCGTCAAGGCGGCGCAGGTGCCGCCAATAGCGCTCGAAAGCCTTGTCGATCGTGGGCCGCGTAGCCACCGGATCGAACCAGCGATAGGCATAGGCCGAGAGCGGATCGGCATGCATGATCAGCGCACGCGGCGCGTGGCCGGGCCAATCGGCAATCACGCTGGCGCTGCGCCAGGGCGACGATGCTTCGACGAAATCGGGCTTTTCCTCGTCCAGCGCGGCATAGAGCGCGGGGATGTCGGAAAACCAGCGATAGTTGAAATCGAGCGGGAACAGCTGGCTCTTCAGCCAGCGGATGCGGCCATTGGGGCCGCGCTCCTCGACATGGTCGCGCTGGCCGGGGGCGATGACGGTAATGTCATGCCCCAGCGCCGCCGCTGCCTTGAGCTTGCGATCGACATAGGTGCGCACCCCGCCGCCCTTGGGGGCGTAGAATGCGCTAACATCGACAAGCTTCATCACGCGCCCTTGAGTGGTCCCACCGACATCAGACCGTTACGGTAGTTCATCACGATCCGCAACGTGGTCGGCCCGTTTCCAGCCGAAACGGTGGCGCTGGCAGCCTTTGGCTTGGACCAGCCCAGGCGGGGGTTGCCGGAAAAGCCGATACCATCGCGCTGCCAGTTGAACTTGCGGTTGCCGTCGCGGTCATGCAGCACCGAAACGGTGTATTGGCCAGGGCCGGGCAGGCGCACGCACAGGCGTGGCGTGGGTTCGGCCGGGGTGTTCACCTCCACGCGGCGAAACGTCTTGCCCGCGCCGACCAGCACGTTGTCGTCGGCCAGGAAATCGCTGTCGTTGGCCGGATAGACTTCCAGCTTGAGCTTGCCGGTGTGGTCCTTGAGGCCCAGGATATCGACCATGAACGAGGGGCCATGCTCGCCGGGGCGGCACTGCCCTTCGGCCTTGCCGAGATCGGGGGTGGACGGCGGCAGCGGGCCGGCGCCCCCCAGCAGCAGGGCGGCGGGAATGACTGCGACAGGTGCCAGCAGGGCCAGCTTCTTCACGCGTTCTTCTCCTTCTGCACGAGATCCAGCAGCATCAGACCGATGAACAGGATCACGTGTGTGGCAACGATCAGCATCGATATCATCGCGATCATGACATCAGTCTGAACTCCCTTGCCCACGATCAGCGGCGTGATGCCGGCAAACGCGATATCCTTGTTGGGGATGAAGGGGAGGCGTGCCACCAGCAGGCGGATCGTGGAAAAGAGGATCCAGGTGCCGATCGACACCTCGGGCAGGATCAGGTGCCAGGACAAGGCGGTAAAGCCCATGCCGGCGGCGATGCGCAGGCAGTGGACCATGAAGACGAACCACAGCGCGCGGCCCGAAAGGCTGAAAATGCCCTTGCGCAGGAACGTGATGACCAGTGACGTCGCCAGGGCAAAGGCGATGGCCGAAACGATCAGCCAGGTGTTCTGGCCGAAATCGACCCGCCCGCTGACATACCAGGTAATGCCCATCATCAGGATCGTGATGATGTTGCCGGCCAGCGCCGAAAGGATCGCCACGTCCTTCACCGCGCCAAAGGGCGAGCCCTCCATCTTCACATGGCGGCGCGCCCAGTCGTAGAAATAGACTTCCCCGACATAGCCCAGCAGCAGTTCGTTGCCGACCAGCTTCTTGAGCAGGGGCGCCAGGCCCGAAAACGGGATGCCCCACAGCTTGCGGAAGATCACCCAGTCGGCCACCGGCCCGGCGAAATAGCTGGCGGCCAGCACCAGCCAGATCAGCGGGGAGCGCGGGATGATCGATACGACCATCAGCCAGTTGAGCTGGCGCAGCTGCCACAGCACGGCGCACAGGATCGCCACCGAAACGGCGGGGCCCAGATAGGCGCTCCATTTGCGCAGGCCGCTGGCTTGAGGAGCGGTCTCGGGAATCGCGGGTGTCGTCATCGTTTCTCGTTCAGGCCCGGGCGCGGCGTTACAGCGAACATGGTCGCCGCGCTATCCGCTTTCTGCGGGTTGGCGTGCGCGACGGGTTCGCCCGTGCCGGGCAGCGGGTGATCAGCCATGGGCCAGTCGCTGCATTTCAACGACATAGCTTTGGGCGGCAATTTCCACAGTAAAACGGCGCGCCTGGGCGCGGGCGGCGGCCGAATCGAACGGCAGGCTGGTGATGCGATCCATCGCCGCGGCCAGCGCCGGCGCGTCGCGCACCGGCACGAGCAGGCCAAAGCGGCCCTGGCCGAGCAGATCGCCCATGCTCACGCTGCATGTCGTGGCGACCACCGGCAGCCCGGCGGCCAGCGCCTCGGGCACCACGGCGGGCACACCTTCATAATCGGATGACATGACCAGCGCATCGGCGCCAAGCAGCGCGGCGGACACCGGATTGACATGGCCGGGCAGATCGACCCGATCGGCAATGCCCAGGCTGCGCGCGAGGGCTTCCAGGCTCTTGCGTGCCGATCCTTCGCCCAGGATGGTCAACCGGTCATCGCCCCGCGCAATCCGGGCAAAGGCGCGCAGCAGCAGCGGAAAGTTCTTTTGCGCTGCCAGCCGGCCGATCGCCAGGAAGCGGCGCCCGCCGGCCGCATCGCGCGGCGGGCGGGGCAGGGCTTCGAGGTGGGCGATCTGCGCCTCGTCCAGCGCGGGGTCATCGATGATCGCGACGCGTTCGGGCGGCACGCGCATCAGCGTTTCCAGTTCGGCCCGCATCGGCGCGGCCATGCCCACCAGCCGATCGAGCATGCGGCCCTGGATCTTGAGCCACAGGCGATAGAACGGCCGCGCCGGGGCGGGCAGATCGGCCCGCGCCAGATCGTTGCTGATCTTGGCCAGGATCGGCGGGCAGCGCTTGCCCAGCAGCAGCCGCATGGTCACGGCCACCACGGTATAGGAATTGCCCGCGCAAAACAGCACGTCGGGGCGGTGGCGGCGGATCGCGCCCGGCAGGCGCAGCATCATCCACAGCGTTTCCCACGCTGCGGTGGGCACGCCATGGCTATCGAACACATCGGCCTCCAGCCCCGGCCACTCGGCGCGCATGGCGCCAGCCACGCGGCCCAGCACCAGGCGCGCATCGACGCCCTGCGCCAGCCAGGCGCGGTGCAGGCGCAGCGCCACGCGCTCCACCCCGCCCGGCTCGAAGCTGTGCAGGAAGGTCAGAACGCGCAAAGGTCGATGCGTGGTCGCGGTCAAAACAGGCTCGTCGGGCCGCTCAGGCTGGCATAGCGCGCCGGCACGTGGCTCTTGGCAAAGCGTGCCAGCGTGGCATCGATCGAGCGCAGCAGGGCAGGCACCGTGGTATCGCCGGGATGCACCGCCACGCGCACCGTCCGCGTCAGCGGCAGCGCCTGGCGCGCCAGGGCGGAAAACCACAGCGAAGAGCGGATGCGCGCCTTGCTGCGGCTGGCCCAGGTGATCACCGGCCCCTTGGCCAGCACTTCGCCGCTTTGCGGGCGCCACACTTTCATGTGGTCTTCGGCCAGGGCAAAGCCCAGGTCGGCCATGGCCTGGTGCGCGCCGGGGCCATAGAGCCAGGCCGGGGCGATGAAGCCGGTGACCGGGCGCCCCAGGATATCTTCGACCAGCGCCTTGCCCTGCGCCATGCGGGCCAGCGCCTCGGCATGGGGCAGGTTGAGGAATTCGCCCTCGCCGGCGGTCATGTGCTTGCCCTTGAAGCCGGCCAGGCCTTGCTCCGCGGGGGTTTCGTCCTTGTGGCACCAGCCGTGCAGGAACATCTCGATGCCCATGTCAGCCCATTGCCGCAGCCGCGCCTGGAACGCGGCATTGCCCGCCAGCGGCGCACCGCGCCAGTGATCCGGGATCACCAGCATGGCAAACTTGCCCATGCCGAGATGGCCGGACAGGCGCTCTGCCAGGGCATCGACCTGCGCTTCGAAACGCGGGCTGACATCGTGGATCGAGGCCAGCAGGCGCTTGCGCGGCGCATCGGGAATCGCTGGTGCTGTCATGCCGGAAACGCTCGTGATCCCTTTCGTGGCGGCGCCAAGGCCCCCCTTGCACCGGCCCATGGGCCTGTCGCAAACGGCGGGAAAATGCAACCGGCTTCCCGCCATTTGCCACCGGGCGCAAACCGCTGTCGCTTCATCGCCAGATGATTGTCTATCTCGAAGATTGAGTTATCTCTTGTTCATGTCGGGACGTAAACCGAGTCGACCGGCCGCTTCCTTGGTGGGAGAACTTGTATGGCCCATGAACATGCCTTTAGCCGCACTGCCGATCCGATCATCCTGACCGTGCCGGGGCTGGACAATTCCGGCCCTGACCACTGGCAAACCATTTGGGAACAGACACTTCCCGATTGCCACCGGGTTGACCTCGGGCTGTGGAACGATCCGCATCGCAACACCTGGGTCAACAAGCTGGCCCTGGCGATCCAGCGTGCCAACGAAGGGGCCGGGCGCCCCGTCGTGCTGGTGGCGCATAGCCTGGGCTGCCTGGCGGTGGCCTGGTGGGCGGAATATGAACGCCTGGCCAATGGCCCACGCCATATGCCGGTGATCGGCGCCCTGCTGGTGGCGCCGCCCGATGTGGAAGACGGGGTGAAAGACCGCCGCCTGACGCGCTTTGCCCCGGTGCCCGAAACCGAACTGCCGTTCCCGGCGATCGTGGTGGGCAGCCGCGATGATCGCTATGCCACGCCCGGGGCCACGCGCCGCCTGGCCCAACGCTGGGGCGCGCGCTTTGCCGATGCCGGTGCTGCCGGGCACATCAATGCGCAATCGGGCCTGGGTGAGTGGGCGTTCGGCCGCCTGCTGCTCAACCGGCTGCTGCCCCGCGCGCTGTCGCTCGATGACGGTCAGGCCACTTATGTGCCCACGCCGCGCCGCTTCGTCGATCCGGCCCTGCGCCGCCTGGGGGCGTGACAAGGCGTTGAATCTCCCCTCCTCTTCAGAGGAGGGGTTGGGGGTGGTGCGAAGCCTTGTGCAAGGTGTCCACCACCCCCCGACCCCCTCCTCTAAAGAGGATGGGGAGGACAAATTTCTATGATCCGTTCGCCCTGAGCTTGTCGAAGGGCCCCTCAGCCCAGCGCTACCCCATCGTTCCGGCTCACCCGAAAACCGGGCCGCGCATGATCGGGCGCACGCCATTGCACCCCTGGCGTCGCCGGATCTTCCCATCGCCCGCCGTCCATCGCGGCGCCGTCGAGCGCCAGCCATTGGCCATTCTCGGGAAAACGCGCCAGGTCACCCGTTCGAGCGGCAGAAAGCCGCGCCACGAAATCCTCAAGATCCCGATCGCGTGCCTGCCAGTCGATCCATGACAGCGGATTGTCCTGCGAATAGGCATTGTTGTTGCCCTGCTGGCTGCGGCCAAACTCGTCACCGGCGGTCAGCATGATCGTGCCGGTTGACGCAAACAGCGTGCCCAGCAGCGCGCGCTGGGCTGCCTGGCGTCGCGCCAGCACGGCAGGATCGTCGCTCGGTCCTTCGGCGCCGTTGTTCCATGAATAGTTCTCGTCGTGCCCGTCGCGGTTGTCTTCGCCATTGGCCTCGTTGTGCTTGTGGGCAAAGGCCACGCAATCGGCCAGGGTAAAGCCATCGTGCGCCGCCAGGAAATTGACGCTGCGGCACGGTGAGCTGTCACACGGCCCGAATATGTCGGCCGAGCCGGCCAGGCGCGTGGCGAGTGCGCCCAATGCTCCATCGCCGCGCCAGAACCGTCGCATGTCATCGCGAAAGCGGTCGTTCCATTCCAGCCAGTTGGCCGGAAACTGGCCGAGTTGATAGCCGCCCGGCCCAATATCCCACGGTTCGGCAATCAACACGCGGTCTGCCAACAGCGGATCGGCCGCGATCTCGGCAAAGATCGGGGCATCGGCGGCAAAGCCTGGCCCGCGCGCCATAACCGGCGCCAGATCGAAGCGGAAGCCATCGACCCCGGCATGGGCCACGAAATGGCGCAGCGCATCGATCGTCAACTGGCGGACGTGAGGCTGCGCGAAATCGAGCGTGTTGCCACAGCCAGTGTCGTTGATCAGGCTACCATCCGTAGCATGGCCATAGGCGGCGTTGTCCAGCCCGCGCAGGCTGACGATCGGCCCGGCCACATCGCTTTCGCCGGTGTGGTTGAACACCAGGTCAAGGATCGTGCCGATCCCCGCCCCGCGCAGGGCGGCGACGGTCTGGCGCAGTTCGGCGATCCCGCCCGGGCACAGCCCCGGATCGAGCGCCATGAACGCCACCGGATTATAACCCCAGGCATTGCGCAAGCCGAGCGGGGGCAGATGGCGCTCGCCGATCCATGCCACGATCGGCATCAGTTCCACTGCATTGACGCCCAGCTTGGTCAGATGCGCCAGCACGGCGGGATGGGCCAGCGCTGCCACTGTGCCGCGCAGATGCTGGGGCACTTCGGGATGCAGCATGGTAAAGGCGCGCACGTTCAGTTCATAAACCAGCCCGCCCGGCGCAAACAGCGGCGGGGCAGGGGGCACGGTAGGCAGATCGCCCGGCACGATGGCCTTGGGCACCAGTGCAGCCGTATCAATACCCAGCGCGGAAAGCGCAGGATCATAGACAAAGCGCTGGTCCAGTTCGACGGCATGGGGATCGACCAGCAGCTTGGCCGGATCGAACCACAGCCCGCGTTCAGGCGCCCACGCCCCATCCGCGCGATAGCCATAGCGCGCGCCGGCGTGGTCGCCCGGCAGGGGCAGCGCCCAATCGTCGCCCTCGCGCACCATGGCGTGGCGCGTTTCGGCGTCGCGTGCATCAAACAGGCACAGCCACACCGCATCGGCCAGCGGCGCGCGTACCTGCCAGGTGGTGCCACCGGGGCCGGTATGCGCGCCATGGGCCACGATCAGGTGATCACGTCGGGTGCGGTGCGGCCGGTGTGGGCCACGATGCCGGCCACGGCATCGGCCGCGGCAATCAGGTCGGCCAGCATCTCGCCGGTGTCACGGTCGAGATAGCCGTCTGCCGGCTCATAGCGTTCGAGATAGACGCGCAGCGTTGCCCCTTCGGTGCCGGTGCCAGACAGGCGGAAGACGATGCGCGATCCGCCTTCGAACAGCACGCGCAGGCCCTGGTTGGCGCTGGTGCTGCCATCGACGGGATCGAGATAGGAAAAGCTGTCTGCCGTGGCGACAGTCAGCGGGCCAAAGCTCTGCCCCGGCAGGCTGGCGAGCTTGCCGTTCAGCGCGGCCATCAGGGCATCGGCCTGCTCGGTGGGCAGCCCTTCATAATCGTGCCGCGCGTAATAGTTGCGGCCAAACTTTGCCCAGTGTTCGCGCGCCAGTTCGTCCACGCTGATCTTGCGCACGGCGAGGATATTGAGCCACAGCAGCACGGCCCACAGGCCGTCCTTCTCGCGCACATGGTCCGATCCGGTGCCGGCGCTTTCCTCGCCGCAGATCGTCGCCATGCCCGCGTCGAGTAGGTTGCCGAAGAACTTCCAGCCGGTAGGCGTCTCGTAATAGGGGATGCCCAGCGCCTCGGCCACGCGATCGGCCGCCGCGCTGGTCGGCATCGAGCGGGCGATCCCGGCCAGGCCCCGGGCATAGCCAGGCGCGAGGTGGGCATTGGCGGCCAGCATGGCCAGGCTGTCGGACGGGGTGATGAAACGGCCCTTGCCGACGATCAGGTTGCGATCGCCATCGCCATCCGATGCCGCGCCGAAATCGGGCGCATCGGGGCCGAACATGGTATCGAACAGCCCCTTGGCATGGACCATGTTGGGATCAGGGTGATGCCCGCCGAAATCCTCCAGCGGCACGCCGTGGCGCACCGTGCCGGGCGCAAAGCCCAGCCGCTTTTCCAGGATTTCCGTGGCATAGGGGCCGGTCACGGCATGCATGGCATCGAACGCCATGGTCAGGCCATCGGCCACGGCAGCGCGGATCGCGGCAAAATCGAACAGCGTTTCCATCAGGTCGGCATAGTCTGCCACCGGATCGATCACTGAAACCTGGCACCCGCCCACGTCCACGCTGCCGCAGGTATCAAGGTCGATGTCAGCGGCATCCACCGCCAGCCAGCGGTCGATCGTCTGCGTGCGGGCATAGATCGCCTCGGTCACGCCTTCGGGCGCCGGTCCGCCATTGGCTATGTTGTACTTGATGCCGAAATCCTCGTCCGGCCCGCCGGGGTTGTGGCTGGCCGAAAGGATCAGGCCGCCGCTCGCCTGATAGCGACGGATCACGTTGCTTGCCGCCGGGGTGGACAGGATGCCGCCCTGGCCGACCAGCACCTGGCCATAGCCATTGGCCGCCGCCATGCGGATCGCCTGCTGGATCACCGTGCGGTTGTGGTAGCGCCCGTCGCCACCGATCACCAAGGTGCTGCCGGGCGCGCGCTCCACCACGTCGAATACCGCCTGGATGAAGTTTTCGGCATAGCCTGGCTGGGCGAACACGCGCACTTTCTTGCGCAGGCCCGAGGTGCCTGGCTTCTGCCCGGCATAGGGCGTGGTCTGGTGGGTGGTGATCGTCATTCTGCCCCCGCAAGTTGGCGATAGAGCGCGGCATAGGCCTGCCCGCTGCGCTTCCATGAAAAGTCCGTCTTCATGCCTGTTCGCTGCATCTGCGTCCAGACATCACGCTGCCCATAAAGGGCAATCGTGCGCGTTATCGCATCTGCGAAAGAAGGATAGGTGACACCGTGGAACGTCACCCCGGTGGCCGCCTGGCCGTTGATCGCCGCCAGGTTGGCATCCACCACGGTATCGGCCAGGCCCCCGGTATGCGCCACCACCGGCACGCAGCCATAGGCCAGGCCATAGAGCTGCGTGAGGCCGCAAGGTTCGAACCGGCTGGGCACCAGGATCGCGTCGCCGCCGCCCTGCATGCGGTGCGACAGCGCCTCGTCATAGCCGATGCGCAAGGCGACCCGCCCGGGATGGCGCGCAGCGGCAGCATGCAGGCCGGCCTCCATCGCGGGGTCGCCCGCGCCGAGCAGCGCCAGCCGTCCGCCCAGGCCAACCAGATGGTCGATCACTTCCAGCAGCACGTCGATGCCCTTCTGCCAGGTCAGCCGGGTGACGCACACGAATAGCGGCCCATCGCCCTGTTCCAGATGAAACTCCCGCTCCAGCGCGCGCTTGTTGGCGGCACGCCGGGCGAGCGAGCGCCAGGAATAGGTCTGCAGCAGGTGCTGGTCGGTTTCAGGGTTCCACACCGCCGGATCGATGCCGTTGACGATGCCGTGCACACGATCGCCCTTGGTAGCGATCAGGCCTTCCAGCCCCATGCCAAAGGCAGGATCGCGGATTTCGCGGGCATAGGTCGGGCTGACCGTGGTGATCGCGCTGGCGCTTTCCAGCCCGGCTTTCAAAAAGCCCACGCCGCCGTGGTATTCCACCCCGTCGATCGCCCAGGCCCACGATGGCAGCCCCAGCAGGGCAAAGATATCGGCGCCGTAATAGCCCTGGAACGCCATGTTGTGGATGGTCATGACCGAGGGGATCGCCGTGCCGGCGGGGGCAAAGCGCATATAGGCTGGCGCCATCGCCGCCTGCCAATCGTGGGCATGGGCCAGATCGAAGCCCAAGCCCTTCACCGCGCCGCCGGCGACATCGGCGGCCGCGCGGCCAAACGCGGCAAAGCGGCGCCAATTGTCACCCCAGTCGCGCCCGGCGAGATCGGCATAGGGGCCGCCGTCGCGGGCAAACAGGTTGGGACTGTCGACCACCAGCAGCGGATGGCTGCCCAGCTTGCCCGCCAGCAGCCGGGCCGGCTCGCCCAGCAGGCTGTCCCACTGGTGGATCGCTTTGGCCTTGCCCAGCGCCTTGGTCACGGCGGGATAGCCCGGCAGGATCGTGGTCATCGCCACGCCATGCGGCGCCACCGCATCGGGCAGGGCGCCGGCCACATCGGCCAGCCCCCCGGTCTTGATCAGTGGCACCGCTTCGGATGCGATGGAAAGAACGCGCAAGGTCATTCCAGTCTCCCCGGCCAGCCAGCCGGTCTCAAGCCATCTTTGTTCCTCTCCTTCGTCACCCCGAACTTGGTCCGGGGTCCAGCTTGCGGCCTTTGGCGGAACAAGCGGAAAGAAGCGGGGCCCCGGATCAAGTCCGGGGCGACGACAGGTTGTGTTACGGTGGTTGGCGCTAAACCAGCTTGTCGATCATCGCCTTGGTGATCAGGCAGACACCGTTGTCGGTGCGGCGAAACCGCCGCGCGTCCAGTTCGGGATCTTCGCCCACCACCAGCCCTTCGGGAATGCGCACGCCCGAATCCAGGATCACCCGGCTAAGCTTGGCACCGCGGCCGATGTTGCAATAGGGCAGAATCACGCCTTCCTCCACGCTGGAGAATGACCCCATCTTGACCCCGGTGAACAGCAGGCTGCGCTTGGCCAACGCGCCCGAAACGATGCAATCCTGGCTGATCAGCGAGGAAATCGCCATGCCGCGCCGGCCTTCCTCGTCGTGCACGAACTTGGCCGGGGCAGCGATGATCTGGTCGGTCCAGATCGGCCACTCGCGATCGTACATGTTGAGCTTGGGTACCGTGTCGGTCAGGTCGAGGTTGGCCTCGAAATAGGCGTCGAGCGTGCCCACGTCGCGCCAGTATTCCTCGATCTCGTCGGCCGCGCGGATGCAGCTGTTGCTGAAGCGGTGGGCCACCGCCTTGCCGTGCTTGACGATGTAGGGGATGATATCGCCGCCGAAATCGCGGTTCGATCCCGGCGTTGCCGCATCGCGGCGCAACTGGTCGAACAGGAATTCGGTTTCGAACACATAGATACCCATCGATGCCAGGGCATGGTCCGGGTCGCCCGGGATGGTCGGCGGATTGGCCGGCTTTTCGACAAAGCTGGTGATCACGCTGTCTTCGTCCACGCCCATCACGCCAAAGCCGGTCGCCTCGGCCTTGGGCACCACCAGGCAGCCCACGGTCACATCGGCCCCCGAATTGACGTGCTGCTGCAGCATCAATTCGTAGTCCATCTTGTAGATGTGGTCGCCCGCCAGGATCACCATGTGCTTGGGCGCATGGGCCTGGATGATGTCGATGTTCTGATAGACCGCGTCGGCCGTGCCTTCATACCACAGCAGCTCGGAAATGCGCTGCGAGGCGGGCAGGATGTCAAAGCTTTCGTTGCGTTCCGGGCGCATGAAGTTCCACGCGCGGTTCATGTGCCGGATCAGCGAGTGCGCCTTGTATTGCGTCGCCACGCCGATGCGGCGAATGCCCGAATTGATCGCGTTCGACAGGGCAAAGTCGATGATCCGGCTTACCCCGCCGAAATAGACGGCCGGCTTGGCGCGGTTGTCGGTCAGTTCCTTCAACCGGCTGCCGCGTCCGCCAGCCAGGACATAGGCCATGGCATCGCGAGCCAGGGGTTGCCCATAGGTTTTGCGCATCCGTTCCTCCTGGCCGTTCATTCGGCCTTGATCTGACATTCAAACATCATCGTTGAAAGCGGCGGCAGGATGACAAACGCCGCCCCGTCTTCCGCCACGATCTTTCCGGCATTGCCCTGGCCGCTGCCGCCATAGTGCGCTGCGTCAGAGTTGAGCACTTCGCGCCATTCCCCGTCGTGCGGCAGGGGCAGGCGATAATGGTCGTGCAAGGCGGGCGTCATGTTGCACACCAACACCACTGGGGCATGGCCGGGCGCGCGGCGCACCCAGGCAAACACGCTGGCCAGCGCATCGTCCACCACCAGCCATTCAAACCCTTCGCCCTCGCAATCGCGTGCGTGCAGCGCGGGGAGGGCGGCATAGGCGCGGTTCAGATCGCGCACCCAGGCCTGCATGCCGGCGTGGGGAGCATGGTCGAGCATGTCCCAATCGAGCGCGCGCGCCTCGCTCCATTCGCGGCGCTGGGCAAATTCCTGGCCCATGAACAACAGCTTCTTGCCGGGATAGCCCCACATCATCCCGTAATAGGCGCGCAGGTTGGCAAACTTGTGCCAGTCATCGCCGGCCATCTTGCCCAGCATGCTGCCCTTGCCGTGCACCACTTCGTCATGGCTGATCGGCAGCACGAAGTTTTCGGTAAAGGCATAGACCAGGCCGAAGGTGATCTCGTTGTGGTGATAGCGGCGGTGCACCGGGTCGCGCGCCATATAGCGCAGGGTATCGTTCATGAAGCCCATGTTCCACTTGAAGCCGAAGCCCAGGCTGCTGGGCCGCTCGCCTTCGTCCAGCGCGGGCTGGGTGACGCCGGGCCAACTGGTCGATTCCTCGGCCATGGTCATCACGCCGGGGCAGGTGCCATAGACCGCCTGGTTCATCGCCCGCAGGAAATCCACCGCTTCCCAGTTCTCGCGCCCGCCCTGGGCATTGGGAATCCATTCGCCGCTCTTGCGCGAATAATCGCGGTACAGCATCGAGGCGACAGCATCCACGCGCAGCCCATCGACATGATAGCGTTCGGCCCAGAACAGCGCATTGTTGATCAGAAAATCGCGCACCTCGCGCCGGCCAAAATTGTAGATCGCGGTGTTCCAATCGGGGTGGAACCCCTGGCGCGGGTCTTCATGTTCATAGAGCGCGGTGCCATCGAACCGCGACAGGCCATGCGCGTCGGTGGGAAAATGCGCCGGCACCCAATCGATCAGCACGCCCAGCCCGGCGCGGTGGGCGCCATCGACAAAGCGGGCAAAGCCCATCGGCTCGCCAAACCGGGCCGACGGGGCATAGAGCCCGGTGGTCTGATAGCCCCAGCTCGGGTCATAGGGATGCTCTGACACCGGCAGGAACTCGATATGGGTAAAGCCCATGTCGACGGCATAGGGGATCAACTGGTCGGCCAGCTCGTCCCAGCTATAGAATTCGCGCCCGTCACCGGGCTTGCGCCACGATCCGGCATGGACCTCATAGATCGAGATCGGCTGGCGGCGCGGATCGGCTTTCTCCCAGAACGCGCGATGTTCGGCATCGCCCCAGGCGTGGGGCGGGGCGTCGAGTGTGATCGAGGCTGTGTGCGGTCGCAGTTCTGCCGCCAGGGCATAGGGATCGGCCTTGTAGGGCTGCACCGTGCCGTCGCTTGCCACGATGCGATACTTGTAGGGCCGCCCGCCGCCGATGTCGGGCAGGAACAGTTCCCAGATCCCCGTGTCGCTGCGGCGGCGCATCGGGTGGCGGGCGCCGTCCCAATCGTTGAAATCGCCCACCACGCTCACCAGCCGGGCATTGGGCGCCCAGACGGCAAAATGCACGCCGCGCGCGCCTTCGTGGTCGATCACGTGGGCGCCCAACTTGTCGAACAGGCGGTGGTGGGTGCCCTGGCCGATCAGGAAATCATCGACCGGGCCCAGTACCGGCCCGAACGAATAGGGGTCAGTCACCTGCCAGCTATGTTGGCCGGCCTGACAGGCATAGCGCACTGGCTGCGGCGGCCCGGCCACCGGCCCTTCGAACAGGCCGCGCGGATCGACACGTTTAAGAACGCCCAGCGGCGTGCCGTTAAGGGCGAACGCTTCTGCCCGTTCGGCGCCAGGCAAAATGGTGCGGGCAAAGGCACCTTGCGGGCCGGGATGCACCCCCAGCAGGGAAAACGGATCGGCATGGGTGCCGTCAAGCAGCGCCGTAATCGCCTCGGCCGGGGGGTGCAGGCTCAGGATGTCACACTCCCCAGATGTCGCGGGCATATTCGCCGATCGTGCGATCTGACGAGAACCAGCCCACGTTGGCAATGTTGCGGATGGCGCTGGCGCGCCACGCCGGCTGGTTGGCCCAGCGTGCGTCGACCCCGCGCTGCGCGGCGTGATAGGCGTCGAAATCGGCCGCGACCAGAAACCAGTCGCTGTCATAGAGCCCGCCCATCAGCCCGGCATAGCGGTGCGGATCGTCGGGCGAGAACACGCCGCTGGCAATGGCCGAGATCGCCTGCTGCAACTCGCGGCTACCCTCGATCACGGCGCGCGGGTTATAGCCATCGGCGCGGATCGCCGCCACTTCCTCGGCGGTCTTGCCGAAGATCACGATGTTGTCATCGCCCACGCGGTCCTTGATCTCGATGTTGGCGCCATCGAGCGTGCCGATCGTGAGCGCGCCGTTAAGCGCGAACTTCATGTTGCCGGTGCCCGATGCTTCCATCCCGGCCGTGGAAATCTGTTCCGAAAGATCGGCGGCAGGGATGATGCGTTCGGCCAGGGTCACGTTGTAGTTGGGCACGAACACCACCTTGAGCAGGCCCCCGACCGAAGGATCGGAGTTGACGCGGCGGGCAATGTCGTTGGCCAGTTTGATGACCAGCTTGGCGTTGTGATAGCTCGACGCCGCCTTGCCCCCAAAGATCTTTACGCGCGGGGTCCAGTCGCGTTCCGGGTGGCTGCGAATTTGATCATAGAGCGCGACTGTTTCGATCAGGTTGAGCAGTTGGCGCTTGTATTCGTGGATGCGCTTGATCTGCACGTCGAACAGGGCATCGGGATCGATCCTGACGCCGGTAAGCTGCTTGATGTGCCCGGCCAGCGCCACCTTGTTGGCGCGCTTTACCTCGGCAATGCGTTCGCCAAGCTGCGCGTCATCGGCCATCGCGTTGAGATCGGACAGCTTTTCGGCATCGTCGAGGAACGCATCGCCGATTGCGTCCTTGATCACGCCCACCAGCCGCGGGTTGCACTGCTGCAACCAGCGGCGCGGGGTGACGCCGTTGGTCTTGTTGTTGATGCGCGTGGGATAAAGGGCGTGAAGATCGGCAAACACCGTGGTCTTCATCAGCTCGGTATGCAGCGCGGCCACGCCGTTGATCGAATGCGCGCCCACGAAGGCCAGGTTGGCCATGCGCACGCGCCGCTCGCCGCCCTCGTCGATCAGGCTGATCGCGGCGATCGCGCGGTCGTCCAGTCCCGCCTTGCGCGCCTCGCGCAGCACGCGGCTGTTGATCGCATAGATGATCTGCATGTGGCGCGGCAGCAGGCGTTCGAACAGCGGCAGCGGCCAGCTTTCCAGCGCTTCGGGCAGCAGGGTGTGGTTGGTATAGCCCACCGTGCGCTTGGTCACTTCCCAGGCCTCGTTGAACTCAAGCCCGTACATATCCACCAGGATGCGCATCAGCTCGGCCACGGCCACGCTGGGGTGCGTGTCGTTGAGCTGGATCGCGGCCTTGTCGGGCAGGGTGCGCACGTCGCCATGGTATTGCGCGTGGCGGCGCACGATGTCCTGGATGGAGGCGGAGGTGAAGAAGTATTCCTGGCGCAGGCGCAGTTCCTGGCCGGCCGGCGTGCTGTCGGCCGGATAGAGCACGCGCACCAGGGCATCGGCGCGCACCTGCTCGGCCAGCGCGCCAGCGTGGTCACCGGCGTTGAACGCATCCAGGCGGATGGGATCGAGCGGGTTGGCCGTCCACAGGCGCAGGGTGTTCACCCGCTTGCCCTTGTAGCCCACCACCGGCGTATCGACGGCGCTTGCCTCGACCTTTTCGTGCGGGCGCCATTCCACGCCGTCGCCGTTGTCGATCACCTCGCCGCCAAAGCCGATCATATAGGCGCTTTCGCGGCGATCGAACTCCCACGGGTTGCCGTGGCTCAGCCAGGTTTCGGGCAGTTCCACCTGCCAGCCATCGTCGATGCGCTGGCGGAACATGCCGTTCACATAGCGGATGCCATAACCGTAGGCGGCAATGTCCAGGCTCGCCAGGCTTTCCATGAAGCAGGCAGCCAGGCGGCCCAGGCCGCCGTTGCCCAGCGCCGCATCGGGTTCCAGCTCTTCCAGCGCGGCCAGGTCAAAACCATGGCTGGCCAGCGCCTTTTCCATTTCGCGCGTCAGGCCCAGGTTCGACAGCGCGTCGCGCAGCAGCCGGCCGATGAGGAATTCCAGGCTGAGATAGTAAACCCGCTTGCCGCCCTGGTCATAGGTCTTGCGGGTGGATTCCATCCAGCGATCGATGATCACGTCGCGCAGCGCCAGGCAGGTGGCGGTGTACCAGTCGTGGGGCTTGGCGGCCCGTTCATCCTTGCCCACGCGGTGCCGCAGCACATCGATGATGTGGGCGTCGATCTCGGCAACCTTGGACGTGATTTCGAGGCTCATGGCTATTGCTCCACCTGCTTGGGCCGTGCCGTGCTGCGCGCTTGCGGGCGCAACATGGACCAGGCCGGTTATCCCGGCCTTCCTGTGGCTCCTGCCCCCGTGTCACGCAGATCCGGCGCCGCCCCCTTGCGACACGCGGCCCCCGGCCAGCGGCTTGTTGCCGCAGCCTGGCATGCACCGGCTGCGACCTCCCGTTGCCAGGGGTAAGCCAGCCTTGCCCCCGCCGACAAGCGCAGAGTTTTGCCCGTCACCAGATTGGTGGAAATCGCGCCGGCCCACAGGCCTTCGTCATGGCCGCCTGCGGCCCTGGTCTTGCGTATGATCGCCCGGTGCAAAAGCCCATCCCCCAAGGCCGTGCGCGCTGCCCTTGCGCGTCTGCCCACGGCTGGAACGCTAGGCGCAAATCCTGCATGTGTCTGCCCGTCGCAGGATAGAATACGATTGCAGGCTGGATGTGCAGCAGCCGGGCTGCGACAGGCTCAGCCTGAACGGTCTGATAGTCCAGAACCCCGTTCGCCCCGAGCCTGTCGAAGGGCCTTTCGTGAAAGCGCTGGCCCGGCGCGCTTACCGCATCCCAATTCGCAGGCCGGCCCACAGCGTGCGCGGCGTGCCGATATCGATCGTGCCGCCCGAATTGCGCGTGACGATCGTGGTATCGAACAGGTTTTCGCCGCGCAGCACCAGGCTGGCCCAGCTGGTCAGCGGGACCTGGGCAAAGGCATCGAGCGTGGTGGCCGCGCGCAGCGGCGCGGTTTGCAGATCGTCTTCATAGGCCAGGCCAACATGGCGCAGGGTCAGCGCCCCGGTCCAGCGCGGGGCGGGGTGCCAGGCGAGCGTGCCGCTGGCGGCAATGCGCGGCGTCTGCGCCGGGCGCATGCCATCGAGCGCGGTGCCCGGCGCCTCAACCTTGGCGTCGGTCCAGGCCAGGCTGCCGTTGAATGACACCGTGCCTGCAGTCACCTCGGCGCCCAGTTCCACCCCGCGCGCATGCACGGCCGCCACGTTCTGGCGCTGGCGCACCGTGGTATTGCCGGTGGACGACAGCGTCACGTTGGCGATCGCATCCTTCACCTTGTTGTCGAACGCGGTGACCGACAGCATCACGCCCTTGGCCGGGGTCAGGTCGATGCCTACTTCAAAGCCCAGCAGGCGCTCGTTCTTCAACGTGGGATTGCGCTGGGTGGTGGTCAGCGACACGCCGCCATTGCCATTGGGGGCGGCCAGCGTGAACGAACGATACAGCTCGTTGAGCGTGGGCAGGCGCAGCCCGGTATAGGCCGCGCCGCGCAGCGCCGCCCATGATGCGGCATTGAGCACCGCGCCAGCGCGCCAGCTGCCCTGCCAGCCGCTGCGCGCGGCAACGGCCGGATCGGTGGCCGATGTGGTGGTCACCGTGCCGGCGGCGTTGCGCTCCTCATAATGGCCCTGGGTGATCGCCCAGCGATCGGCGCGCCCGCCGGCGGTCAGCACCAGCGGCCCCAGCGTCCAGTCGTCCTCGATGAAAAAGCCGACGTCGTCGGTGTGCCCGCCGGCACGGCGCCGTGCCGTGACCAGGCCGGTTGCCGCCGACAGCGCATTTTCCTTGGTCTCGCCTTCGGCCCGGCGCCAGTCGGTGCCGAGCTTGAGCACGTGGCCACCACCGACCGGCGGCCGCAGTTCGAGCTTGCCGCCCAGGCCAGTGGATGGCGTGGCATATTGGTCCAGCGTCTTCTTGAAGCTGGTGGAGCTGACCGTCACGGCGTGGAAATCGCGCGTCTGGACATAGGCCAGCGCATCGAACTGCCACGCCCCACGGCCAACCAGGCGCAGGCTGGCGTCCTGCCCGCTGATACCATTGTCGGCGCCGGCAAAGCGCAGCGTGCGGTTGTCCTCGAATGCAGCGACGCGGGCCTGCAATTCGACGTCCGGCGTCAAGGGCGCCACGGCGCGCACGCCGGTTGACCAACTGTCATAGCGCGCCCGCACGCTGGCCGGCACGCGCTGGCTTTCCGGCGTGGTCCAGAACCCCTGGCCCCGGTCCCACCGGCCGGTGACGACGGCAAAGCCCTGGCCGAGCGTGGGGGCAAGCGCTGCCGAAAGCGAGGTCTCACCCCGATCATCGACCATGCCCTGCGCATTGAGCAGGCCCAGGCTCTGCGCCCCAGCGCTGGTCATGTCCACGGTGCCGGCCACCGCGCCGGCGCCGAATGCGCCCGATCCGCCGCCGCGCTGCACGCGCACGCTCGCGAGCCGTTCGGGATCGATCGCGGTCATCGGGATATAGCCGAAGAACGGATCGGCCATCGGTACGCCATCGAGCAGCACCAGCGTGCGGCTGGTGGCATTGCCACCCAGCGCGCGCAGCGTGATGCCCTGCGCCGAAGGGTTGGACGCGCGGCTGTCTGACCGGCGAAACTGTTGCACGCCGGCGGCCGAGAGCAGCGCATCATCGATTCGCCCCGATGCCGTAGCCTGAAGCTGCGCGGCGGAGATGGTCTGGGTATCATAAGCCGGAGCCGCCGGGCTCTGCGCCAGGCCTTCACCCGTCACCACGATCGTCGCGCCGCCATCACCCGCATCAGGTGCCTCGGCGGCCCAGGCTGCACTCGGCAGGGCCTGCCCGAGTGCGGCCGAAACCAGCGCGGCAGGCGCAAGCGACGCCAACAGAACGGAACGGGATTTTGCAACTCTCACGTGCACTTGGCTTTATCCTCTCGTGACGGTCCAGGGCCGGTCGCCCTTATGATCGGGCCGCATGGCGCCGTCATCCGCGTTCGTTATCTTTTTCGGCTTGGGCCTGAACCATGCGGCTTTGCTGCCACATGCCCCCCGGCTCGGCCTCGCCACGATGGTCGCTTGCCCGGCCGCGCGCCATTGATCCTAGGAACAATACGCTGCCATCAGCAGGCCAAAAAAAAGGCCGCACCAGATGGGCGGCCCTTGGATAGTTTGGGAGAGGATGCCTGAAAGGCCCGTCCCTTTTGTCTGCCGCAGCGCAAAAGCGCAAGTGCGAAAATTTGGTATACAGTTGCATTGAATGCAATTGTTAATGCGCTTGCAGGAAACGCTGTTTCTCCCATGGAACAATGGATAGGGGTCAAAATTATGGAAATAAACGAAAAAACCTGATTGAAACATCTGCAACCGGTTGGTGGCGATGCGCAATATGCAAACTGCTAAGCCCGTTCGCCTAGGCGAAATGACAGGGTGCGGGCTTACCCTTTCGGGCACGCCTTGGCCACGGATGACAGTCCCGTGTTGCAGGCTCTCGGGATGATTGCTATAAACCATAACATAATTGGGAGACTCACGATGCAGTTCGAACGGCGCAATCCCCTTGATGGTACGGTGGCCTCCTCGGCGCAGGCCATGCAGGCGGCCGACATTCCCGCGATCACGGCGAAGGCGGCCGCTGCCTTTCCCGCGTGGGCTGCACTGGGCCCCAACGCCCGCCGCGCCGTGCTGATGAAGGCGGCCAGCGCGCTCGAAGCGCGCGCCGATGCCTTTGTCGAGGCGATGATGGGCGAAATCGGCGCGACCAAGGGCTGGGCGCTGTTCAACCTGGGCCTGGCGGCCAGCATGGTCCGCGAAGCGGCGGCCCTTACCACGCAGATCGCTGGCGAAGTGATCCCGTCCGACAAGCCCGGCTGCCTGGCCATGGCGCTGCGCGAACCGGTCGGCACGATCCTGGGCATCGCCCCGTGGAACGCGCCGATCATCCTGGGCGTGCGCGCCATCGCCGTGCCGCTTGCCTGTGGCAACGCCGTGATCCTCAAGGCATCGGAACAGTGCCCGCGCACCCACGCCCTGATTATCGAGGCCTTTGCCGAGGCCGGCTTCCCCGAAGGCGTGGTGCAGGTCGTCACCAATGCCCCGGCCGATGCCGGCGCCGTGGTTGGCGCGCTGATCGATGCGCCGCAGGTCAAGCGTATCAACTTCACCGGCTCCACCGCCGTGGGCAAGATCATCGCCACGCGCGCGGCCGGCCATCTCAAGCCCTGCCTGCTCGAACTGGGCGGCAAGGCGCCCCTGATCGTGCTGGAAGATGCTGATCTGGATGAAGCGGTCAAGGCCGCCGCGTTCGGCGCCTTCATGAACCAGGGCCAGATCTGCATGAGCACCGAGCGGATCATCGTGGTCGAGGCCGTCGCCGCCGAATTTGCCCAGCGCTTCAAGGCCAAGGTCGAAACCCTGGCCGTGGGTGACCCGCGCGAGGGCAAGACCCCGCTCGGCGCGGTGGTCGATGCCAAGACCGTGGCCCACTGCCAAAGCCTGGTGCAGGATGCGCTCGATCATGGCGCCACGCTGCTGGCCGGTGGCGACACCACGCACAACGTGCTGATGCCCGCCCATGTCGTCGATGGCGTGACGCAGGACATGAAGCTGTTCCGCGATGAAAGCTTCGGCCCGGTGGTCGGCGTTATCCATGCCCGCGATGAAGCGCACGCCATCGAACTGGCCAACGACAGCGAATATGGCCTCTCGGCCGCGGTATTCACCCGCGATACCGCGCGCGGCCTGCGCGTGGCACGCCAGATCCATTCGGGCATCTGCCACGTCAACGGCCCCACCGTGCACGATGAAGCGCAGATGCCCTTCGGCGGCGTCGGCGCCTCGGGCTACGGCCGCTTTGGCGGCAAGGCCGGCATCGACAGCTTCACCGAACTGCGCTGGATCACCATGGAAACCCAGCCCGGCCACTTCCCGATTTAACCGTTCTATCCCCTCGTCATCCCGGGCTTGACCCGGGATCCCGCTTCTTTCCTTGCGACCAGCAAAGCGGGACCCCGGATCAAGTCCGGGGTGACGAAGTGAGAAATTCAAATTTCCCATATTTCCGAAACATAACCAGAAAGGACAAGAGCATGGCAGACGAACAGGCCGTTCGCGCGGAAGAGGATACCGTTGCCGTCACGATCGAGAACCGCATCGCCTGGGTGCGTTTCAATCGCCCGGAAAAGCGCAACTGCATGAGCCCCAAGCTCAACCGCCAGATGCTCAAGGTGATCGAGGAACTCGAATTCCGCGACGACGTGGGCGTGCTGGTGCTGTCGGGCGAGGGCGATGCCTGGTCGGCCGGCATGGATCTCAAGGAATACTTCCGCGAAACCGAAGCGCAGGGCCTGTGGGCGATCCGCAAGTCGCAGCGCGAAGCCTATCGCTGGTGGAACCGCCTGCGCTGGTATGAAAAGCCCACGATCGCCATGGTCAACGGCTGGTGCTTTGGCGGCGGCTATGGCCCGCTCTATGCGTGCGATATCGCCGTCGCTTCCGACGATGCGCAGTTCGGCCTGTCGGAAATCAACTGGGGCATCCTGCCGGGCGGCGGCGCGTCCAAGGTGGCGGCTGATCTCATGCCGCTGCGCAAGGCGATCTATCACGCCATGATGGGTGAAAACCTCACCGGTCCGCAGGCGGCGGCGCAAGGGCTGGTGACCGAATCCGTGCCCCACGCCCAGCTCAAGGCCCGCGTGACCGAGATTGCCGAGGCGCTGCTCAAGAAGGACGGCCATGCCCTGCGCGCCACCAAGTGGGCCGTGCGTCGCATGATCGACATGACCTATGAAAATGCCGAAGACTATCTGATCCGCGCCCAGGAAGCGCTGCACAGCTATGGTGGCGTGGCCGCCCGCAAGGAAGCCACGCGCCAGTTCCTCGATGAAAAGAGCTTCAAGCCAGGTCTCGGCACGTTCGATACGTCCAAGGTCAAGGACTGATCCACACTCTGCTGCGGCAGGCGCAAGCCCCGGTGCCCCATGGGCGCCGGGGTTTTGCACATCTGGCATCGCAAAAAAGGTTGTGTGCGAAACCGATCGGTATCAGGTTCCGCGCCCAGAAGGAGTGCCCCCCACATGAAACTGACGTTGCACCTGGTTTCGCCTGCCATTCTGAGCGTTGCCGCCGTGGCGCTTGCCAGCACGCCCGCGCTGGCCGCCGGCAATTCCCATGCCGAGGCCGAAGCCCAGACTCTCGAGCTGTCCAAGCAAAGCATCGCCATGCGCTCGGTCCAGGGGCCGGGCAATGAAACGCCCAAGGTGGCGGCACTCTATCGCGATGCGCTGGTCAAGGCCGGCTGGGCGCCGTCCGACATCGATATCGTCCCGGTTGACGATACCGCCTATCTCATCGCCACCTGGAAAGGCAGCGATCCCAGCCTCAAGCCGCTGGTGCTGTCGGGCCACATGGACGTGGTCGAGGCCAAGCGCGCCGATTGGCAGCGCGATCCTTTCGTGCCGGTGGTTGAAAACGGCTATCTGTTCGGGCGCGGCGCGCTCGACATGAAGTTCAACGCCGCGCTTGCGGTCTCCACGCTTATCGAGATGCGCCACAAGGGCTACAAGCCCAAGCGCACGATCGTGATCGCCTTTTCGGGCGATGAAGAAACCACGATGAAGACCAGCCGCCTGATTGCCGAACGGCTCAAGGGGCAGGCGGGCCTGGTCATCAACGTCGATGGTGGTGGCGGCATGCTGGCCGAAGATACCGGGAAGCCGCTGGCCTGGACCTGGGACGGCGCGGAAAAGAACTATGCCGATTTCCAGCTGGAAGTGACCAACCCCGGCGGCCACAGCTCGGCCCCGCGCAAGGACAATGCGATTGTCCAGCTCAGCCAGGCGCTGGTCAATATCGGCGCCTATCACTTCACCCCGGAACAGAGCCCGCTGACCAAGGCGTTCTTCGAAAGCGCCGCCAAGATCACGCCTGATCCCAAGGTTGCCGGCGCGATGCGTTCGTTCGCGGCCGACCCCACCGATGCCGATGCCATCGCCACGCTGCGGTCCTTGCCCGAATTCATTGGCCGCATCGAAACCACCTGCGTGCCCACCATGGTCAACGGCGGCCACGCCTTGAACGCGCTGCCGCAGCGCGCCACGGCCAACATCAACTGCCGCATCTTCCCCGGCCACAAGCGCGAAGACATCATGGCCGAACTGGCCAAGGTGGCTAACATGCCGGTGGTCAAGTTCAGCGACGTGACCGAAGGCTCCACCCCGTCACCGGCCAGCCCGATGCGCCCCGATTTCGTCAATGCGGCGAACAAGGCCATTCACCTCGCTTATCCCGGCATCGCCGTGATCCCGGCCCAGGCCTCGGGCGCCTCGGACTCGATGTGGTATCGCGTCAACGGTATCGATGCCTATGGCGCCAGCCCCGTGCTGATCAAGGACAGCGAAGAATTCGCCCACGGCCTGAATGAACGCGTGCCCCTGTCCAACGTCGCGCCGGGCATCGTCTACTTCACCAGCCTGTTCACCGACCTATCGAAGTAAACATCTGACCAAAAAGCCCCCTCCTCTTCAGAGGAGGGGGTTGGGGGTGGTGGAGCGAGAGCGCTACTGTAGCTGTCAACGAGGTAGCTCAGGAAGATTTACATGAGCCGGACGTTGCGCGAACAAGACCCCAGGTGGAAAGAATACCGGTCAAGCCGGCAAGCGAGCTACGCGCGACTTATGAAGTGCCACAGCCCGCAGGCGCATTGGTTCGCGCAGCGCCACATTTCACAAATTCGGGCGATGCGCCGTGTGTTGCTCAACGGCGGGCAACCTACCTATCGGGCATTCAGTTCCCCTCGCGTCCTGCAAGTTTGGAAAGACAAGCGCAGGGTGGCGATAATAGCAACGCAGCAGGCATTGATCCGCAATCTTCCTCGGCGGCAGCAAACTAGACGAACTGCCAGATTGATTCAGCAACTTAGCGTGCTTTGGTGAGGACTTGGGACGCGACACTAAGCGGGACCCCGGATCAAGTCCGGGGTGACGGGAATATTTGTAAATTCCGGCCGTTGTTATTCAAAAATTCCCACACGAAGCCACAAAGCCACAAAGGATCGCGTATCTTCGTGACTTCGTGTGAAATTATTCCTTCACCGGCCCACACACCGTGCCCAGAAACCGCCGCGCAATCGCCCCGGCTTCCTCGCTCGAAAAGCACTGCGGCGACAGGCACAGCTCCAGCCACAACCCGTCCACCAACGCCGTCACCGCAATGGCGGCGTGGCGCAAGTCACCCTCGGCCACCCCGGCGGCGCGCAGCAACTGCTCTAGCCGGGCGCGATAGCCGGCATATTGCTCGTCGTGCTGGCGGGCGATCTGTGGCTGGCTGGTCACCAGGCTCCAGAACGCGATCCACGTGGCCAGCAGCGCCGGCTGGGCAATCGGCGCGGTAAAGCTGGCGGTGACGAATGCCTCAAGCTGGGCGCGTGGATCGCTGGGCGCGGCCGCCACCGCCGCATTGAGTGCCTGCGTCACCATGGCATCCACATGGGTATAGGTTTCGGCGATCAGCGCATCGATCCCGCTGAAATAGTGTCCCACCAGCCCAGGCGATACGCCAGCCTCCTGTGCAATCGCGCGCACGCTGGCGCCATTGGCCCCGGCGCGGGCCAGCACGCGCATCGCCGCCTCGATCAGGCTGTGGCGGCGCGCATCGGGTTCGGCCCGGCGTGGCAGCGCGCGATCTGTGGCGGCGGCACGGGCGGGGGTGGCGGCACGCGGAACGCGCCCAGGCCGGGGATCGGCACCTTGCATCTTGCACTTCCCGATGGTTGTTGTACGATCGTTCAATAAGAAATCACGCGGGGAGTCACCCATGGCCGATCTTGCCCTTGATGAACACCGCCATTTGACCATGGCGCAATGCGCCGGTGACGGCGCCGCGCCCGATCCCGATGCCGATTGGAGCCTGCCGGGCTGGATCTATCGCGATCCCGAATTTGCCGCGCTGGAGATGGACCGGATCATCCGCCCCTCATGGCAGATCGTGTGCCACGCCAGCGATCTGGACCAGCCGGGCGCCTGGCGCAGCCTGGCCTATTGCGGCGAGAACGTCATCGTCGTGCGCGGCGAGGACGGTGCCATCCGCGCGTTCCACAACCTGTGCCGCCACCGCGCGATGCGCCTGGTCGACGGCGCGGCGGGCTGCGCGCGCAAGCTGGTGTGCCCCTATCACGCCTGGACCTATGAAACCGATGGGCGGCTGACTGGCGTGCCGATGAAGCGCGATTATCCCGCGCTCGATCTGGCGCAGAACGGGCTGGTGCCAGTCGACCTGGAAATGTGGCACGGCTTTGTCTTCGTGCGGCTGGAGGATCGTGGCTTCCCCTCGGTGGCCGAGATGATGGCGCCCTACGAGGCGGAAGTGGCGCCCTATCGCCTGGCCGACATGCGCCGAATGGGCGATGTGCGCGAACGCAGCCGCGCCGTGAACTGGAAGAACGTCGGCGATAACTATTCCGACAACCTGCACATTCCCGTGGCGCACGACGGTCTCTCGCGCATCTTCGGTAAATCCTACGAGATTTCGGCAGAGCCCTGGGTCGATCGCATGAAGGGCGATCTGGTCGATGCGCCCAGTCCGCATTTCTGGGAGCGGTTCTATCAGACGCACCTGCCGCGCGTGCCGCATCTGCCCGATGTGGCGCAGCGGCGCTGGCTCTATTACAAGCTGTGGCCCAACATGGCGTTCGACATCTATGCCGATCAGGTCGATTTCATGCAGTGGCTGCCGACATCGCCAACCACCTGCACCTTGCGCGAAATGGTCTTCGCCTTGCCCGACAGCGAAACCCCGCCCGAACAGCGGCGCACGATGAAGCTGGTGCGCTATGCCAACTGGCGGATCAACCGCGTGGTCAATGCCGAGGATACCTGGCTGATCACCAACGTGCAGCAGGGCATGCAATCGGCCCGCTATGGCGCCGGCCCGATCGGCCGCAGCGAAGTGTGCCTGCGCAGCTTTGCCCGCAAGATTCGCACCCTGATCCCCGAGGCACGGCTGCATCATCAGCCCGCCGCAGGGTGGAGCAAGCGCTAAACCTTTTCGTCGTCACCCCGGACTTGATCCGGGGTCCCGCTTCTTTTCCGGCGCTGTGCCAGCATTCCAGCTGGACCCCGGATCAAGTCCGGGGTGACGATGCCATCAATAACAGTATCTTTTGATCCCACGAAGGAGCCCACACGATGAGCAACCGCTACGACGCCCTGATCATCGGCGGCGGCCACAACGGCCTGGTCTGTGCATTCTACCTCGCCAAGGCCGGCATGAAAGTGCGCGTGCTGGAGCGGCGCGACATTGTTGGCGGCGCCTGCGTGACCGAGGAATTTCATCCTGGCTTCCGCAATTCCACCGCCAGCTACACCGTCAGCCTGCTGCGCCCGCAGGTGATTGCCGACATGAAGCTGGCCGATCACGGCTATCGCGTGCTCGAACGCCAGATCAGCAACTTCTTCCCGTTTCCCGATACCTATCTCAAGCTGGGCGGCGGTGCCGAGCGCACCCAGGCGGAGTTCGCGCGCTTTTCCCAAAAGGATGCTGCGGCCTATCCGCATTACGATGCTGCGCTGGAAAAGGTCGCACAGGTGCTGCGCGATCTCTCGCTGAAATGCCCGCCCAATGTCGGTGGCGGGCTGCACGCCTTGGCCGCTGCTGCCAAGCAGGGCTGGCCCTTGGCCAAGATGGACGTGGTGGCGCAGCGCGACCTGCTCAATATCTTCACGCGTTCCGCCCGCGATTTCCTCGACAGCTGGTTCGAGGATGATCACGTCAAGTCCGCCTTCGGTTTCGATGCCGTGGTCGGCAACTTTGCCGGCGTGTCCACGCCCGGCTCGGCCTATGTCCTGCTCCACCACGTGTTTGGCGAGGTTAACGGCAAGCTCGGCGCCTGGGGCCACGCGGTGGGCGGCATGGGCGCGATTACCCAGGCCATGGCGAAGGCCTGCGCGCTCGCCGGGGTGGAAATCAGCCTGGAAAGCCCGGTCGACAAGGTTCTGATCAACAACGGCAAGGCCGCCGGGGTCAAGCTGGCGGGCGGCGATGAGCTTTATGCCCCGATCGTGGCCGCCAACGTCGGCCCCGCGCTGCTCTATCGCCAGTTGGTCGATCGCAGCGACCTGGCGCCCGATTTTGCCCGCGCCATGGACGGGTACAAGACCGGCTCGGGCACGTTCCGCATGAACGTGGCGCTGTCGGAACTGCCCGATTTCACCGTGCTGCCGGGCAAGCAGCAGGCTGAACACCACACCGCCGGCATCATCATCGCGCCGGGCATGGACTATATGGACCAGGCCTATGACGATGCGCGCGTGCACGGCTGGTCGAAAAAGCCGATCGTCGAAATCAAGATCCCCAGCACGGTGGACAAGACCCTTGCCCCCGAAGGCGCCCATGTCGCCAGCCTGTTCTGCCAGCAGTTCAGCCCGCAACTGCCCGATGGCCGCAGCTGGGACGATGTGCGCGAGGACGTGGCCGATCACGTGATCAACACGATCACCGAACACGCGCCCAACTTCAAGAACGCGGTGATCGCTCGCCAGATTCACTCGCCGCTCGATCTGGAGCGCAAGTTCGGCCTGATCGGCGGCGATATCTTCCACGGCCGCATGAGCCTGGAACAGCTGTGGGCCGCGCGCCCGGTGCTGGGCCACGGCGATTATCGCGCCCCGATCAAGGGCCTCTACATGTGCGGATCGGGCACGCACCCGGGCGGCGGCGTGACCGGCGCACCGGGCCACAATGCTGCGGCCGAAATCATCCGCGACCGCTCGCTGCTATGGAAAATGCTGCACCGGTAAGCGCGCAACAAAAAGGCCCCCTCCTCTTCAGAGGAGGGGGTTGGGGGTGGTGAGATGTCTCGCGCAAATCATTGAAAAGTAGGACCCCTCATCAAGCCCCGGCTGACGCCATCTTACCCTTCCGCCACCGCACCGCCAGGTAGACCGGCAGCCCCAGCGCCACCAGCACCAGGCCATAGGCAATCGCTTCCAGCCCCAGGCCCCACAGCGCCCAGACGTTGAATGCTGCGGCCAGCACGGCCAGCACTACCACCCAGGGTTCATCGCGCAGCAGGCGCATCGCCGAGGCCATCGTGGCGATATAGGTCAGCATGCCCGCCGCCAGGCTGATCGAGGCGATGAAGGTGAACAGGTTGCCCATGTCGCGGCCATAGTTGAGCAGCGTGATCACCGTCAGCAGGCCCGACGACACCAGATGCGCGTTTATCGGCGTCCCGGCCTTGGTTTCCTTGCCGAACCAGGCGGGAAACAGCCCGTCGCGCGCCATGGCCCAGGGAACTTCGCCCTGGACCAGGATAAAGCCATTGAGCGTGCCGAACGCGCTGATCGCGGCAAAGATCGCCACTACGCCCGAAATATCGCCGCCCAGCCGCCGGCCCAGGAATTCCGCGACGGGCGAGGGGGAGGCGGCCGCCGCGCCCTGTGGCATATAGGCCTGGAACGCCAGTGCGATGCCCAGGTACACCGCGCCGGCCAGCGCCACGCCCCACAAGGTGGCGCGCGGCACCACGCTGCCGGCGTTCTCCACCTTGTCCGATGGCACGGTGGCCGATTCCAGCCCGAGGAAGCCCCAGAAGGTGAGGCCTGCCGCACTGGCAATGAGCGTGGGGGATAGCGGCACGGGCGGCTGCGCCACATGCGGCGTGCCGGTGGCGAACAGCCATAGCGCCAGGCCGATCAGCCCGACCAGCGGCACGAGCTTGAGCACCGTGGTGATCACCTGCACATCGCCCGCGCCGCGCACCCCGCGAATGTTGACCGCCGTCAGCAGCCATACCGCGCCCACTGCGACGGCCGCCGGGGCGCCGGGGGTGTGGCTCAACCACGGCACCAGCAGGCTGAGGTTCGACACCACCGCCACCGCCACCGCGCCGTTGCCCGCCCACAGCATCGTCCAATAGGCCCAGGCTGCGGCAAAACCCGCGCCCGGCCCGAATTGCTGCATGACATAGGCAAACGGCCCGCCCGGCAGCGGCTGGCGGGCGGAAAGGCGGGCAAAGACCGTGGCCATGCACAGCGATCCGCCAATCGTGACCATCCATCCAGCCAGCTGGTTGGCGCCCAGCGGGGCCAGCGTTGCCGGCAGCAGGTAAATCCCCGAACCGATCAGGTTGCCCACCACCAGGGCCAGCGTCATCCAGAAACCAAGACCACGTTTTGCTTTCTCGTTCACGCCGTAAAATCCTCCGGGGTCTGGTAGCAACAGAGACTAACGCTTGATCGCGCGGCGTCACCATGTTTGTTGTGCGGTCTGATGAGCACCGTGACCTTGGCCCCGCGCCCCGCCTATGATCCGCGCCTTGTCGCTGCCGCCGCAGCGATGAACGCCAATGACCTGCCCCGGGCAGAACCGCTGCTGCGCGCGCTGCTCAAGGATGATCCCTTCGATGTGCGCGCGATCCGGCTGTTTGCCGAACTGGCCGGCCGCATCGGCCGCTATGCCGATGCGGAAAATCTGCTGCGCCGCGCGATCGAGCTGGACCCGGCGTTCACCCCGGCGCGCGCCAACCTGGCGCTGGTGCTCTACCGCACCAACCGCGCGGCAGAGGCGCTGGACCAACTTGCGCAAGTGACGCAGGAAGACCCGGAAAACCTCGGCCATGCCAATCTCGCTGCCGCCGCCAATGGCCGCATCGGCGCGTTCGATGCCGCGCTCGCGCTCTACGAACGCGTGCTGGCCGAAGCGCCCGACCAGCCGCGTGTGTGGATGAGCTATGGCCACATGCTCAAGACCGTTGGCCGCCAGGCCGATGGCATCGCCGCCTATCGCCGTGCCCTGGCGCTGATGCCGGGGCTGGGGGAGGCGTGGTGGAGCCTCGCCAATCTCAAGACCGTGCGGTTTGATGACGCTGATATTGCCGCGATGCAGCAGGCGCTCGCCGATCCCGCGCTCGATGCCGAAGATCGCTGGCACCTCGATTTCGCGCTGGGCAAGGCGTTCGAAGATCGCAAGCAGGCGTCCGATGCCTTTGCCCACTATGCTGCGGGCAATGCGCTGCGCCGCCGCCGCATTCCCTACAAGGCCGATGAAACCACCGCGACCGTCGATGCGATGATCGCCACGGCCACGCCAGACCTGTTTGCCGCGCGCGCCGGGGCCGGGTGCGATGCGCCCGATCCGATCTTCATCCTGGGCATGCCGCGCGCCGGCTCTACCCTGGTCGAACAGATCCTGGCCAGCCACAGCCAGGTGGAGGGCACCAGCGAACTGCCCGATATCGCGCAATTGGCGCGCAAGGTGGCAGATTATCCCGCCGGCCTTGCCACCTTGGCGCCCGAAGAACTGCGCGCGATGGGCGAAAGCTATCTGCACACCACGCGCATCCAGCGCCACACCGACCGGCCCCTGTTCATCGACAAGATGCCCAACAACTGGGTGCACGTGCCGTTGATCCGCCTGATCCTGCCGCGCGCGCGGATCATCGATGCGCGCCGTCATCCGCTCGGTTGCTGCTTTTCCAACTTCAAGCAGCATTTCGCGCGGGGGCAGGGTTTCTCGTACGATCTGGCGGACATGGGCCGCTATTACGCCGATTACGTGCGGCTCATGGCCCATGTCGATGCGGTGCAGCCCGGCACCGTGCATCGCGTGATCTATGAACGCATGGTCGATGACACCGAGGCGCAGGTGCGCGCGCTGCTCGATGCCTGCTGCCTGCCGTTCGAGCCGGCTTGCCTGGCCTTCTACCAGACCGAGCGCGCCGTGCGCACCCCCAGTTCCGAACAAGTGCGCCAGCCGATCTTCCGCGAAGGCACGCAGGCCTGGCAGCCGTTCGAGCCGTGGCTCGATCCGCTCAAGGCCGCGCTGGGGCCGGTGCTCGATGCCTATCCTGACGCGCCGCAAACTTATGTCTGAAACCGGCAATGCGTTGCAAAACTGCCACGGTCATCTGTGATCGATTGGTGGAGTTTGTAACCGCTTGACGCACGATCGTGTCGCAGCGCACACCCAACGCACAAGAATTGCAACAGGGTGGGTTAAGCATGCGTATTGCCACGGCGGGTTTCCCGCGTTTTCTGCTGATGACCACCACCGCGCTTCTGGCGCCGGCCAGCATCGCGATGGCGCAGGATGCCGCGCCACAGGCGGCGGCTGATCAGGGCGGTGGCAACGTGATCATCGTTACCGCGCAAAAGCGGTCGGAAAACCTGCAGAACGTGCCGATCTCGATCCAGGCCCTGGGCACGCAAAAGCTTGACCAGCTCAACGTCTCGAACTTCAACGGCTATACCCAGCAACTGCCCACCGTCGTCGCGCAAAGCGCGGGCACGCCAGGCACCAACATCATCTACATGCGCGGCGTCGCCTCGGGCGGGGATGGCAACCACTCGGGCTCGCTGCCGTCGGTCGGCGTCTATCTCGATGAGCAGCCGGTCACCACGATCGGCGGCAACCTTGACGTGCATGTCTACGACATTGCCCGCATCGAAAGCCTCGCCGGCCCGCAGGGCACGCTTTATGGCGCTTCGTCGGAAGCCGGCACGATCCGCATCATCACCAACAAGCCCGATACCTCGGGCTATTACGGCCGCATGGATGTGGAACTGAACAAGGTCCACAAGGGCGGCACCGGCGGCAAGGTGGAAGGGATGGTCAACATCCCGCTGTCGCAGAAGGCCGCGCTGCGCATTGTCGGCTTCTATGAAAAGGATGCCGGCTTTATCGACAACGTGCCCGGCACGCGCAGCTTCGTGCCGCAGCCCGGTGGCATCACCATCAACAACAACCAGTTCGTCAAGAAGAACTATAACGACACCGAGATTTCGGGCGGCCGCGCCCTGCTCAAGGTCGATCTTGACGACAACTGGACCGTCACGCCCGGCCTGATGTACCAGGACACGCGCAGCCACGGTTCCTATGGCTATGATACCTCGCTGGGCGATCTTCAGGTGCAGCATTTCCTGCCCGAATACCGCCGCGATATCTTTGCCCAGGCCTCGCTCACCATCGAAGGTAAGATCGGCAGCTGGGATCTCACCTATGCCGGTGCCTATCTCGATCGCAAGACGTTCTCGTCCAGCGACTACACCGACTACGCCGAAGCCTATGACTCGCTCTATTCCAGTTCGGGCGGCATCGCCGGCTACTTCTATTACAAGGACAACGCCGGCAACCAGATCAAGCCGATCCAGCAGGTGATCGGCCAGGATCACTTCAAGAAGATGAGCCAGGAACTGCGCATCGCCTCGCCCAGCAGCGAGCCGCTGCGGTTCGTGGGCGGCCTGTTCTATCAGCGGCAGTCGAACCTGATCCACCAGGACTACAAGGTTGACGGCCTGGCCGATCTGCTTTCGGTCAACGGCAAGCCCGGCACGCTGTGGCTGACGCAACAGCATCGCGTCGACAAGGACTATGCGGCGTTCGGGGAACTCAGCTACGACATTCTCCCGAACCTGACCGCAACGGCCGGTGGCCGTTATTTCAAGTATGACAACTCGCTGATCGGGTTCTTCGGTTTCGGTCGCAACCCGGCTTATTACCAGTTTGGCCCCAACTATCCGTTCCCTGGCACGCCCAACAATCCGCCGCCCAACGCTGCCGGCTCCACCCAAACTGGCGTGGCGGGCTGCTACACCTCCGATGGCCTCACCCTGCGCAATGCCCAGCTGGCTGGGGAAACCAACATCACCCTGCTGCCGCCGGCGGTGGGCGGCAGCCCGTGCACCAACCTGGGCGATTACGTGAACGGCTCGGTCGTGCCCAAGCGCGCCAAGGGCGATGGCGGCACCTACCGCTTCAACCTGACGTGGAAGCCCGACCGCAATGTCACCGCCTATGCCACGGTTTCGCGCGGGTTCCGCCCCGGCGGCATCAACCGCCGGGCTGACGTCGCGTCTTACAAGCCTGATTACCTGACCAACTTCGAGCTGGGTCTCAAGACCACGCTGTTCGATGGCCTGCTGCGCTTCAACATGGCGGTCTATCAGCAGAACTGGAAGAACTTCCAGTTCTCGTACCTCGGCGCCAACAGCTTCACCGAAATCCACAACGGCCCCGACGCCCGCATTCGCGGCGTGGAATTCGATGCCAACGTGGTCAAGGGCGGCTTCTCGTTCAACTTCGGCGGCGCCTATACCGACGCCAAGACGCGCAAGAACCTGTGCCTGGGTGATGATCCCACGTACCAGTGCAAGGATGTCTTGCCTGACGGCCGGCCCGATGCGGTCTCTGCCACTGCTGGCA
This sequence comes from Novosphingobium sp. 1529, assembly GCF_040544855.1. NCBI lineage: Bacteria > Pseudomonadati > Pseudomonadota > Alphaproteobacteria > Sphingomonadales > Sphingomonadaceae > Novosphingobium > Novosphingobium sp. 1529. The sequence continues at coordinate 32,749 of NZ_JBEPKW010000004.1, read as the reverse complement.
CCCGCTTGCCGATCACGCCGCAGTGGAAGCTGGTCAGCACCCTGCGCTACACCACGCCGGTTGGTGCGGCGAAGGTTTACGGACAAGCCAACGCAACCTACCAAAGCTCGTCCGCAGCTGACATTCGCAGCCTGTCGTACATCGGCGGCACGACCGACACCTACAGCCCGGCCGCGTCACTCGGCCGGATCAATGCCTTCACGCAAGTCAATCTCGCGCTGGGCAGCGATTGGGACAAGTATTCACTCGAACTCTTCGCCACCAACGTGTTCGACAAGCGCGGCGATCTGGCACGATTTGCCGAGTGCGGTTCCTGCACCCAGCGCACCTATGTCGTGCCCAACCAGCCGCGCACGATCGGCATCCGCGCCGGCGCAAAGTTCTAAGCCAAGCCCCGCAAAAAAAGCCCCCTCCTCTTCAGAGGAGGGGGTTGGGGGTGGTGTGAAGCCAAGCGCTGTGCTGCCCAGGGCTTCGACAAGCTCAGCCCGAACGGGTCGAGGGGAAGGTTGCCCAATCCTCCGTTCGGCCTGAGCCTGTCGAAGGCCACCAGCCCTGCGCCCGCCGGCAAAGGGCTTCGACAAGCTCAGCCCGAACGGAAGCGAGATTACAGAAACCTCCCTCGCTCACCGGCGGCAAAGCCCCCGACCATCACGGCTTGTCCAGCACATATCCCAATGCGCGCACGGTGCGCAGCGGATAGCCCGCGCCGGCATCGCGCAGCGCCCGGCGCAGGCGGCTGACCCAGGCATCCACGGTGCGCTCGTCGATCGGCTGGCCCTGCTTGCCCAGCGCGGCAATCAGCTGCTGGCGCGAAAACACCTGGCCCGGCTGTTCCATCAGATAGCGCAGCAGGCGCAGTTCATTGGGCATCAGGGCAATCGCCTTGTCCTTCCACCGCGCCTGCAAGGCCGTCAGGTCCAGGCTCAGTTCGCCCAGACGCAGCGTGCGGGCCACGGCCTCGCGTTCGGGCAACTGCACCGACAGCACGCGATCCAGCACGGTGCCGCGGTCGATCGGGCCGAGGATATAGTCATCCGCCCCGGCCCGGAGCGCGCGGCGCTTGGCCTCGGCATCGTCTTCTTCCAGCACCATGGTCACATGGGCGGCTTCGGTCTGCATGTCGGCGCGCAGGCGGCGGCACAGTTCCAGGCCAGAAAGCTCGGGCAGCAGCCAGTCGACGAACGCCCAAGGCCGCCCGTCGAGCAGGGGCAGGGGGCCCGAGCCATGCCAGGGGTGAAACACCACCTTGAGATCGCCATGGGCAAAGGGGTCAAGGCCGCCGTCCAGCGGGTTGGTCAGCAGAATGTCGATCTGGCGCATGGGCCTGCCTGTTGGGGGGAAACAACAGTGGCCTTGTGTCCATGGTATGTGACGGCCTTGTGACGATAGGCGGCGATCTGTCACATTCCGGGGAAAATTCGTGTCGCGATGGTCATGTTTGTCCGGCGCAGGGTGGCGGAGAGAGGCCAGCCACCCCGCGTCGGAACCTCGGTCAGACCGGCAGGCCTACATAGTTTTCGGCAATGCTGGTCTGCGCGGCGCGGCTGGTGGAGATATAGTCCAGCTCGGCCACCTGCATCGCCCGCTCGAACGGGCCGTCTTCGGGGAAGCGGTGCATCAGCTTGGTCAAGGACCAGCTGAAGCGTTCCGATTTCCACACCCGCGCCAGCGCCTTGGCCGAATAGCCGGCGATCGCATCGGCATCGTTGTGCTTGAAAAAGCCGCTCAGGGCCTGCGCGGCATAGTGCACGTCGCTCGCCGCCAGGTTCAGGCCCTTGGCACCGGTGGGTGGCACGATGTGCGCGGCATCGCCGCACAACAGCAGGTTGCCATGGCGCATGGGTTCGAACACATAGGAGCGCAGCGGCGCGATCGACTTTTCGATTGAGGGGCCGCGCGTCATCTGCGCGGCGGCATCGGGGCCCAGGCGAATGGCGAGCTCGTCCCAGATGCGCGCGTCGCTCCAGTCCTCGATCTTTTCGGTCAGCGGCACGTCCACGTAATAGCGGCTGCGGGTGTAGCTGCGCATCGAGGCCAAGGCAAAGCCGCGCTCGTGGTTGGCATAGATCAGCTCGTGGTTGCACGGCGGCACGTCGGCCAGGATGCCCAGCCAGCCGAACGGATAGACCCGCTCGTATTCGCGCGCCACGCTGGCGGGAATGGCCTTGCGCGAGGGGCCATGGAAACCATCGCAGCCAACGATGAAGCGTGCGTCCAGGCGCTGTTCGCGGCCGTCGTGGGTGAAGGTGAGGTAGGGCGTATCGCTCTCGATCGCGTGCACCGCCACGTTGCTGGCGCCATAGAGTACCGGCAACCCGCGTTCGGGCGCGGCATCCATCAGGTCGCGCGTCACTTCGGTCTGGCCATAGACGGTGACGGTCTGGCCCGTGAGGTTGGCCACGTCGATGCGGATCAGGCGCTCGCCATCGGCCAGGTTGAAGCCTTCTTCCACCAGGCCCTCGGCCTTGAGCCGGGCATCCAGGCCCAGCCGCTCCATCAGGTTGACGGTGATCGCTTCCAGCACGCCGGCGCGAATGCGGCCCAGCACATAGTCACCGGTCTGGCGTTCCACCACCACGCATTCGATGCCTTCGGCACGCAGCAGGTGGCCCAGCAACAGCCCGGCGGGGCCGGCACCAATGATCGCAACTTGGGTTTTCATCGCGCGTGTCTCTCCCGTGGCGGCCCATCGGGCGGGGCTGCCGTGCCCTGCTTTCTTGACATCGGCAGAGCCTTGCGGGAATGCATGGGGCTGACATAAGATGGCACTTTCAGGACAAGCGATGATCAGCCTGCGCATTCCCAGCTATGCCCTTTACGGTGAGCAGCACGGCGAGCAGCAGGGTGGGATCGCCGCCGGATTTGCCCATATCGAAACCATTGCTGCGCGCTCTTCCTTGCACGATTGGGAAATCCGGCCCCATCGCCATGCCGATTTCGTGCAAGTGCTGCTGGTGCACAGCGGACAGGCGCGGATCACGTTTGACGGGGTGGAACAGGCCCTGGCCGGTCCCTTGGCGGTGATCGTGCCGGCCGGCGTGGTGCACGGCTTCCGCTTTGCCGCCGATGTGGTGGGCCATGTCGTCACCCTCGGCGCCGATTTCCTCGCCCGCGCGCCGGCGCCGGCCGATCCGCTGCGCCGCGCGCTGACCCAGGGGCAGGCCGTCCCGCTCGAGGGGGCGCCGGCGCGCCGCGCGGCCTGGCTCGCGGCCGAAATGCTCGCCCTTCAAGCCGATCACACCACCGGCGATCCGCTGCTTTTGGCCATGGCCGAAACCCTGGCGCGCTGCGTGGCGCAAGGCGCGCCCGATGCTGGCCCGGCGCCCGACACGCGGCTCGATCGCTTTGCCCAACTGGTAGAGGTGCACTTTCGCAGCCATCGCGACCTGGCGTTCTATGCCAGCGCGCTCGGCACCACGCCGCGCACGCTCTCGCGCCTCACCGCGGCGCGGCTGGGCTGTTCCCCCATGGACGTGGTCCACCGCCGCCTGGCGCGCGAGGCGCATCGCCTGCTGCGCTATACCAACGCCACCGCCGCGCAGGTGGCCGCCGAGCTGGGCTTTGAAGATCCATCCTATTTCTCGCGCTTCTACTTGCGCCTCACCGGCCGCCGCCCGGCGCAGGATCGGGCCGGCGCCACGCAATCGGCCTTGCAAGGCGTGGGTGAGCCGCTATGAAATCTTCACAACCGTGAAATAGCGCAAGGGAGAGGCCCCGTGGCCCATATCAAGACCACCCATGTCGGCAGCCTGCCGCGGGGCGAGGAACTCACGCCGCTGCTGCTCGCCCGCGATGCCGGCAAGCCTTATGACGCCGCCGATTTCGATGCCAAGGTCGGCGCGGCAGTGAAGGATGCCGTACGCCACCAGGTGGACGCGGGCGTGTCGATCGTCAGCGATGGCGAACTGGGCAAGGTGGGCTATTCCACCTACATGATCGAGCGGCTGTCGGGCTTTGGCGGGCACATCGATCGCAAGCCGGCGGCTGACCTGGCCGAAGTGCCGGGCCTGGCCAAGAAGCTTTCGGCGATCATGGGTTCCCAGGAATTCGTGCGCGCCTCGTGCATCGGGCCGGTCAAGCTGGTCACGCTCGAACCGCTGCATGACGATATCCGCCGCTTCCGCGCCGCACTCGACGCCCATGGTGGGCCGGCCACGCAGGGCTTCATGAACGCGGCCTCGCCGGGCCTGATCACCGCGTTCCAAGTCAACCGCCACTATCCCAGCCACGAAGCCTATCTGGCCGACCTCGCCGATGCCATGCGCGAGGAATACGAGACGATCGTCAACGCCGGGTTCTTCCTGCAACTCGACTGCCCCGATCTCGCCATGTCGCGCCACACCGGCTACCAGGACATGAGCGAGGCGGATTTCCTGAAAGTGGCCGCCGCCAATGTCGAGGCGCTGAATGCCGCCACGGCCAACATTCCGCCCGAAAAGATGCGCATGCACGTGTGCTGGGGCAATTACGAAGGCCCGCACGATCACGATATCCCGCTTGAACGGGTGATCGATATCGTCCTCAAGGCGCGGCCCTCCACCGTGCTGTTCGAGGCGGCCAATCCCCGCCACGAGCATGAATGGAAAGTCTGGGCCGATGCCAAGGTGCCCGACACCAAGGTGCTGGCGCCCGGCCTGATCGACACCTGTTCCAACTATGTCGAGCATCCCGAACTGGTGGCCCAGCGCATCGAGCGGTTTGCCGCCATCGTCGGCCCCGATCGCGTGGTGGCCAGCACCGATTGCGGCTTCGGCACCTTTGCCGGCTATGGCAAGATCGATCCGATCGTCACCTGGCGCAAGCTCAAGTCCCTGCGCGAGGGCGCCGATATCGCCGGGGCCCGCCTGTGAGCGGGGGTGTGAGTGGCGCGCTGACCGAGGACGAGCGCCGCGCGATCGAGGCCGATTGCGCCCGCCTCATCGCGCTCTACGCCAATCTTAACGACGAGGCGCGCTGGGAAGAGGCCGCCGCGCTCTATGCCCCCGACGGCCTGATGACGCGGCCGACCGCGCCCGATGCGCCGATCGTGGGGCAAGACGCGATCCTCGCCGCCTTCCGCGCGCGCCCGCCGCGCACCACCCGGCACGTGTGCAGCAACGTGGTGATCGACGTGGAAAGCGCCGACAGCGCGCGCGGCACCAGTGCCATGCTGCTGTTCACCGGCGCGCCCGCGCCGCTGGTCGGCTCGTTCCACGATCGCTTCGTGCGCACCCCCCAAGGCTGGCGCTTTTCCGAAAGACGCGGCACCCTCCTCTTCCAACCCTAACCAAAAACAAAAAGCCCCCTCCTCTTCAGAGGAGGGGGTTGGGGGGTGGTGCGAAGCCAAGCGCAAACGCCAAAGCCGCCCCGAACAAAGGACCACCACACCCATGGCCTCTGCCCCGTCAACCTCTGCCCCGGTCAAATCGGCGCTGCGCACGCTCGACGTGATCGAATTCGTCGTGGCCCATGCCGGCGGCGTGGTGGCGCAGGATGTGGCCCTGGCGCTGGGCATTCCGGTGTCGAGCCTGTCCTACCTGCTCGCCACGCTGGTGGAGCGGCAATACCTGGCGCGGGAAGGGCGGCGCTATCTGCCCGGCCCCGGGCTGGAGCGGCTGCGCGTCGCCCCGGCGGCGCTGCCCCTGGCTGACCGCATGGCCCCGCTGGTCCGCGCGCTCAAGGTGGAGCTCAACGAAACCGCCAGCTTCATGGTCCGCGTCGGCTGGGAAGTGGAAGCCGTGGTCACTGAAGCGAGCGACCAGACCCTGCGCTATGCCATCGAACCGGGCGCGCGCCGCCCGCTGCACTGCCTGGCGGCGGGCAAAGTCATCCTCGCTTGGTTGTCAGACGCAGACCTGCACCGCTACTTCGCCGAAAGCACGCGCCTGCCCATGACCGAACACACCCGCATCCGCGACGAAGACCTGCGCGCCGACCTCGCCCGCATCCGCGAAGAGGGCATCAGCACCGCCTGCCACGAAGCCACCCTGGGCATCTGCGGCACCGCCGTGCCGGTGCTGAGCAACGGCCAGATGGTCGGCGTGCTGAGCGTGGCCGTACCGGAAGTGCGCTTCGACGAAGCGCTGGCGGCGCGGGTGCGGAGCGCGCTCAAGCGGGCGGCTGGGGCGGTGGGGTGAGGGTGGTAATTGAAAATAGCCAAGTCGCGTCCGCTAATAATAAGTAGAGGTCGATATTCCCGAAAATAGCGCAGAATTTTCTTTAAATATCTGTAAAATACATTTGAGTAGAAAAAAGATTAACCTATTTTTGGTCTATAAAAATTCTTCATCAATCCATTTAGATATCGGCTCAAAGGCGATTAGCGTATCTTTAAGATCTATATCATTATTACTCACAATTAAATCTTGGAAAAAGAGAGAAAAATCTCTTTTTTTGGGAGCTTCAATTGAGAACATAGAAATAACAGCATTGATGGTATCATTCTTATAGACGGCCTCAAAGGTTTGACCGCTTAATGTTGGAGACAAATCTCCAATTGTGACTACCTCACTATCTCGTAAAAAATAGTCGTTAATGTATGCCTTTTTGCCCGCCTTTCCAGCCTTGTCATCGTCTAGTAGAATGCGGAAATCGATTCCCCAACCCCTAAACAGGCTTACAAGTGGTCCTGCGCTTCCAGCGCCGTTAGCCGGAAAAATCTGAGGGCAGGCTGACCCTGTTAATTTTTGTCTCAAAAAAACTATGGGGAAATAGTCATTCTTTCCTTCGACAATTAATGCCTTTGAAGCCCCAATTAAGGGGCTAAATGGTACTTCAAGAGCGTCTAACACTGGCTGAAAATAGGTCGTTTTCGTCGGATTTGATCCTACAAATGTTTTGTATTTTGTTGCTTTTATGTCTGTCTTTCGAATTGAAAAAGCGTCTACATCATCTTCATTGTCATAATCTGTGGCTTTATTTTCGACTATATAGGCCTTTTCCAGCCACAAGGGATTTACCATGTAATGAGAATGAGTAGAATATATAATATGCGTAGTACCCTTTGCGATTCGGGAAAAGCTTTCCAGAAGCTTTATTTGAGCTTTAGAATGTAGATTGGCAGCTGGTTCGTCAAATAAAAATAAAGTTGGAGTCGAGTTATTTCTATTTCTACGAAATTCTGTAAATAATAAAAAAGAAAAAAACCAACGAAATCCAAGAGATCTTTCGGACAGGCTGTATTTCGACTGTCCGTCAACTATGGAAATTTCGAGATAGGGCGCATTTGATTTATCGCCGTCTAGAAGCCAGTCGATCTGAACTCTCTTTCCGGTTATATTCCGACTAAGTATCTGATTCCACGACCCAAAAATAACGTTACTCATTTCATTTGAAGCTTTTTGTAGTACAGCGTCTATTTGCTTCTTCTCGTCCCTTTGAAAAAAATATGAAAAAAAGGTTGCTATATTTGGATGCTCGCTTTTTGCTTTGTCAATTCTGTCAATTATGTGTTTCTGGACGTCCAGACCATCACCTTGACTGTCCAAAACATCCTGAATTACCTGTTTGTAATAAGAATTTATTTCAGAATTTTCTCCTTTAAGGTATATCCTGTCTGGAAAATCAAAAAGAAAAGTAGGAAAATAAACAATTTTAGGAGTGCGATTTCTCAAGAAGTCGACAGCAGCCAACCAGATAGTACGATATTCTTTGGACTCACCAGCGTAACCACGGTACAAGTTGTATTTTTTTGCTCTTTTTGTTTTCAGGGAAAATGAAATAGTCCAATAGGTGTTTGTTTCCTCAAGCGTGGAATCTAAAAACTTATAGGATCTCTCGATTAAAATATTTCTTCTTAATTTTTGTGTATCCAGAACCAATTCATAATTGGACAAAAAGAAATTTTCCAAATTTGTTACATCAGATTCTTCCAGTATTACGCTACCTATAATGGAAGTAGATCCAGTAAACGCTGCCTTTCGATCCTTAGGTATAAGGTCTTGGAGGTCAGACTTTTTTGTTACTGTTCGAACAAGGCCTGCTGTGTCTTTATCTTCTGTTACAAAGTGAGAAATAGCTTCGAGAATTGTCGTCTTTCCGCTTTCGTTTAAGCCTATCAATGTAGACACGTTTCCCGGCGTATCATCGCAAACGTTGATAGTAGTGTTGGCAATGCCTTTGAAATTTTTGATGACGAATTTCGTTATCTTCATCCCTCGTCCCCCGTTGGCTAGGCGGAAGCTGACACATTCTCCCATTAAATGGAAGCTTGCTGCGAACAGGCTGCTTTGAGCACCGCGTTGCCCGTGGATGCCACACAACTGAGCATCCAAAGGCTCGATCGTTTCAGATCAGCGTTAACGGGATTAAATTTACCTCAGGTTATCGACCGTGGTGGCCCACGGCCCCCCTCTAAAACTTCCGCGTAACCCCAAACGCCAGCTCCACATCCGGCGTATCCCTGTTCAACCCCGCCACCGCCTGCACGTCCAGTTGCAGCATCTTCGCCGGCTGCACGTCGAACGATAGCGCCGCGCGGCTCATCGTCGCGTGGTGTTCCGGGTCCTGGTCGCGCAGGAATTGCAGTTCCGGAGTCAGGCGGACGGTCTTGGACAGGTGCACCTGCACGCCCATCGCCGTGCCATAGGCGAGGTGGTGGCCCTGGCCGCGTTCGTTCACCGCTGCGTCCACTTCGGGGGAGAGTTCCAGCGAGACCGTGTCGTTGATCTTGTAGCTGGTCGGCACGATCAGCCCGGCGCTCCAGTCGCCCGCGCCCACTTCGGCATGGCCGGTGGGGAGCGTGACGAACGGCAGCGCCGCGATGGCAAGGCCGGTCTTGCCTTCGGCGGGATGGCGCAGGTTCTGCTTCACGCCCAGCGTCACGTCGCCCACGCCCTGCGCGGTGTCGATGCTGCCGGTGGGGATATCGCGGGTGCGCACGTGGCCGAATGCCGTCCAGCCCAGCCGCAGTTCGGTGGTGGGGGTTACGCCATAGCGCAGCAGCACGTCGCCGCTGGTGATGGTGTCGGTGCGCTGGTCGGCCTGGCGGTCCAGCGTCCAGTCGCCCAGGCCCACTTCCACCTGCAGCCGGCCGGGATCGACCGTGCAGGCCGGGGTGTTAAGGCCCGGCCGATCGCTGCACAGGTCGCGCAGCGTGGGGTGGTGCGTGCTGTCCTGCGCCACTTCATCGGGCGTGCCGGTATCCTGTGCGGCGGCCGGCGTGGCGGCGAGCGCCACGGCGGCAATGATCCATGCTCTCATGCTGTGCCCCTGTTGTTACCGGGGCAACGTGCCTGCGTGCGCGCCGTTCCTCAGCGCGGCGGCAGCACCGGCGCCTGGCGGGCGTGGGCGGCCTGTTCAAAGGCATAGCCATAGGCGAGCAGCCGCGCATCGTCCCACGCCGTGCCCACGATCGACAGGCCCACGGGCAGCCCGGACACGGCGCCCATCGGCACGGTCAGGTGGGGATAGCCGGCCACCGCCGCCAGGCCGCCCGCGCCGCCGCCGACGAAATTGTCTTTCAGCACCGGGTCGATCAGCCAGGCCGGGCCGAGCGTGGGGGCGACCAGCGCGGTCACGTGGTTGTCGGCCAGCATGCGGTCGATCCCTTCGGGGCCGGCCTTGGCCTTCGCTTCGGCCGCCGCCTTGATATAGGCGGGATCGGCCAGGCCCTTGGTCTTGTCCGCCTCTTCGAAATAGTCCTGGCCGAACAGCGTCAGTGCCTGCGCCGCATGCGCGCGGTTGAACGCGATCAGGTCAGCCAGCGTGCGGCTGGGCACTTTGGCCGGATCGGTGGAGGCGAGGTAGGTGGCCATATCGGCCTTGAGTTCGGTGGAGAGCACCAGCTGTTCGCGCTCCCCCACGCCATCGGTGGCGGGCGGCGGCGCCTTGATCTCCACCAGCGTGGCGCCGGCGGCGCGCAGCGTGGCCAGCGCGCGCTCGAACAGGGCATCGGTTTCGGGATGGAACCCGGCGGCAAAGCGCATCACGCCGATGCGTGCGCCTTTCAGGGCATCGGGCGTGAGGCCACGGGTGAAATCGTGGCCCAGGCTGTCGGCCCGCGCCGTGGCGGGATCGGCCGGGTCGCTGCCGGCCATGCCGCCCAGCAGCAGCGCCGCATCGCGCACGCTGCGGGCCATCGGGCCGGGGGTATCCTGGCTGTGGCTGATCGGCACGACATGGGTGCGCGAGACCAGGCCCACCGTGGGCTTGAACCCGACCAGGCCATTGATGGCCGAAGGGCAGGTGATCGAGCCATCGGTTTCGGTGCCCACCGCCGCCGCTGCGAAACTGGCCGCTGCTGCCGCGCCAGAGCCGGCGCTCGATCCGCAGGTGCTGCGGCGCGGATCATAGGGATTGCGCGCCTGGCCGCCCGTGGCGCTCCAGCCGCTGATCGAATGGTTGGAGCGGATATTGGCCCATTCCGACAGGTTGGTCTTGCCCAGGATGATCGCGCCCGCCGCGCGCAGCCGCGCCACCAGCGGCGCATCGCGGCCGGTGACATTGCCGGCCAGCGCCAGGCTGCCCGCCGTGGTGGCCACGGGACCGGCGCTTTCGATATTGTCCTTGATCAGGATGGGAATGCCTTCGAGCGGCAGATGCGTGGCATGCCCCCGCCGCGCGGCATCGGCCTGGCGCGCCTGCTCCAGCGCCTGGGGATTGAGCGCGATCACCGCATGCAGCGTGGGATCGAACCGGGCAATGCGCGCCTCATAGGCAGTGACCAACTCGGCCGAGGTCACGCGCCCGGCATCGAGATCGGCCCGCAGCACGTCGATCGATTTTTCCGCCACGTCATAGGCATGGGCCGGGCTGGCGAAGAACATGGCAGTGGCGAGGAGCAATGGCAGGCGCATGGCGGGCGGTTTCCCTTGGGCGTTGTGCTTGGCCTCACACCACCCCCCGACCCCCTCCTCTGAAGAGGAGGGGGAGAAGCCCGTCAAAGCCCCCTCTTCTTCAGAGGAGGGGGGTGGGGGTGGTGCGAAACCTAACACAACCCACACTGGCACACCCGACCAACCCCGGCCAGTTGCCCTTTGGCCGGTGCGCGCGGCCGGGATGGCACTTTCCGCGCCGCTCGCGCATTGTCGCATCATGGCCGAAACGATTCAGACCCTCACCGCGCAGATGGAAGCCGCCGTGGCCGCGCTCGATTTCGAGGAAGCGCGGCGACTGCGCGATATCATCATTCTGATGCGGGGCGGTGCCAGTGCCGACGAAGCGGCCCGGTCTGACACCACCGGGATCAACCGCCAGGCGCCCGGCGCGATGGGGCTGGGCACCAGCCAGCAAGCCATGACCCCGCCGCCCGGATGGCGCCCGCCCCCCAAGCCAGACCTGATGACCCGGGGGACGAAGCGCAAGCGTTAGGCCGGCTGCTTCATGCCTTGCGTGATCTTCTGCGTTTCCGCCTGGGTGGAAGCTGGGCCAGTGTTGCGCTTGTAGATGCCGCCAAGCCCGCCCTGGCGGGTGAACGCCGGCACGTCGCCCTCGCGCTCCACCAGGCCGAACAGCGGGAACAGGCCGGGATGGCGGCCCAGGCCACCATAGAGATCGAGGCAGCGATCGAGCCAATCGCGCAGCGGATCATCGTTGGCCAGCACCGGGGTCTTGCATACCGAGGCGGTGAACAGGAAGCCGCCCAGGATGCGGTAATCGGCATAGTTGGGGCTGCTGCCGCCCAGCCAGGCGTGCTGCCCCAGGGCAGAGCGCAGCGGCTCCAGCGCGGCGGAAATGCCGGCCAGGCGGTCTTCGCGGCCGGCCTGGATTTCTTCCAGCTTGCGGCCCAGCATCTTTTCGCGCGAATGGGTGATGTATTCGTGATCCTGCGGCAGCGACAGGTCGCGGTAGTCGGCGCAGAAGCAGCGCATCCACGGGCCGACGGCAGCACCCCAGAACCAGTGGTCCAGCGCCTTGAGCGTGGCCGCCACGCTTTCATGCGGGATCAGCAGCGGCCGATCGGGATAAGTCGCATCGAGGTATTCGACGATGCCCCAGCTATCGAGCACCCAGGTGCCATCGTCGACGATCGCGGGCAGGCGCTCGGTCTTGCCGCCGGTGCGCTCGAGGATGCCAGTGAACCCGCCGGGCACGACATCAAGATCAAAGCCCTTGTGTTTCAGGGCATATTTGGTGGCCCAGACGAACGGACTGATCGTGGCGCCGGTGGATATGGCCAGGTCGTAGAACGTGATCTTGTTGTCTTGTGCCATGGCGGCATCCTCTCCTTGGTTGCTGCGATCATGCCATGAATTGTTAGCAAGGCAAACAAAATCTCCGCCCAAAAAGAAAGCGCCGGCCTCCGTCGGGTGGAGGCCGGCGCCCACGCCAGGGATCGCTCCCTCGCGCTTACTTCTGCGTGCGCCAGCCCTCGGCATAGGCGTCGCGCGCCACTTCGGAATAGGGCACGGGGCTGACCACGGCCTTGATTTCGGTCTGCACGTGCGGCTCTACGGTGGGCTTGGTGGTGCCGCCGTTGGGCTCGCCCCACAGCAGGCTGACTTCGCCGCCGATGGTTTCGTGGCCCTTGTCCATCATCGCCAGGGTCAGGAACTTGCCCTCGTTGGCCGAATAGCCGATCCAGGTCGACAGGCCGACCCGCTGCCCGTCCTTGAGCACCTGGTCGAACGGATGCATGGCATAGACCGCGCTGGGATATTCCATGAACTTGGCGCGATCGCCCTTGCTCAGCGCCGAAGACTGCACGCGCATCACGTCTTCGTTGTCGAGCGCCAGGGTCACCTTGGTGCGGTGGTTGCCGGCGGCGTGCATCTTTTCCAGCGCGGCGCGGCCGATGAAATCGTGGTCGAACTTGACGAACGGGCCATAGCCCAGGTCCCACGGCGTGGTGTAATAGCCTTCGACGGTTTCGGGCACATAGCTGCCGCCGACCGAGCACTTGGCTTCATAGGAATTGGCCGAGAGCCACTCGCGATAGGGCGCCAGCGCCTCGCCGGTGTAGATTGCCGGCAGGGGGGAGGGGATCCAGCCCGATTCCAGCGTGTTGGACGAATAGGCGCGGCCGCCGACCAGGGCCATGCCGAATTCCTTGCCGGCTTCGACCAGCGCCGCGTGCACCGCGCCATAGTCTTCCCACGGGCCGAACAGTTCAAATCCCGGCTGGCCGGCCATGCCATGGCGCAGCGCGCGCACGTCCTTGCCGCCGATGGTCATGCGCGTCATGTGGAAGAACTTGAGTTCGGGCGGGGTCTTGCCCGTGGCCTTTTCGATGATCTTCATCGCGTTGGGGCCCTGGATCTGGAAGCGATAGCTGTTGCGCTTGCCATCGTTGCGCATCGCCCAGCGCTCGTCGCGCTCTACTGTGACGTTCCAGTTGCCGGTGGCGGCATGGTATTCCACCCACTCGATCGTGGGGGCGCGGCCAACCAGGTTGAACTCGTTCTCGTCCAGGTAGAACAGGATCACGTCGCCGATGACATAGCCATCGGGGGTGACCGGCACGAACTGCTTGGCGCGATCGGGCTGGAAGTTCTTGAAAGTGTTGATGCCCAGGTATTCCAGCATCTTGAACGCGTCGGGCCCACGCACGGCCAGGTCCACCATGTGGTAAGACTGGTTATAGAGCACCGCGGTGTGGCCCCAGGCCCACTGCTCGGCCCGCCAGTTGGAATATTCCGCCGGCACGCCGGGATAGACATTGGGGCCGACCTGCTGGTTGCGCAGGAAATCGACCAGGTTGGCTTGCGCGCCAATCACGTTGGCCAGGTTCTGGGTCATGACAGGTATCTCTCCCTCGGGCTTTGTCGTCACATTCCATGCCCTAAATTCACTCTGTTGAAAAGTTCACAAACGTGAATTTGTAAAAAAGTTCGTGTGCCTATCGAACTTGGCGCGCGCCGCTTGGTTGACAACTTTGCCCTAAGTGCTGTGATTGCCCGATGATCCTATCGCGCCGCGCCGCCTTGTTGGGCCTCTCCGCCCTGCCGATGTTCCCGCTTGTGGCTCGTGCCGAGGAAATCTTGCCCGATTCGCCGCCGCGCATGCGGGTGATCGTGGACAATGACTTGGCGGGCGATCCCGACGGCCTGTTCGCGCTGGCCCATGCGCTGCGCAGCCCTTCGGCCGACGTGCGCCTCATCGTCGGGTCGCACCTGCATTCGCCCCAGGACGCCGAGCCCGACGATGGGCATCAGGCCGACAAGGCTGCGGCCAAGGCGCGTGAATTGCTCGACGTGATGGGCATCACCGGGCGCGTGCCCGTAGTGCGTGGTGCCGAAGGAGCTCTGGGACGGGCCGATCGGCGTGATTCGGCGCAGGCGGTTGCCGCCATCGTGGCGGAAGCAATGCGCAGCGATACCAAGACGCCGTTGTTCTACACGGCCGGCGCCGGGCTGACCGATCTGGCCGCCGCGTTGCGGGCCGAGCCGCGCATTGCCCAGCATATGACTCTGGTGTGGATCGGGGGGAGCGAGCACGCGGGCGTCGCGCCGCCGCCGGGCGGGGCACAACCGGAATACAACTTCACCATCGATCCGGCAGCGGCGCAGTACGTGTTTGGCGAAAGCGCCATTCCCATCTGGCAGGTGCCGCGCAATGCCTATCGCCAGATGCTGGTCAGTCTGGCCGAACTGCGCCTGCTGGGGCAAAGTGGCCCGGTCGGCGCGTGGCTGGTGGCACAACTGGCGCGGACGCGCCGGGCCGTCGTGCCAATGGGGCTCAATCTTGGCGAGACCTATGCCCTGGGCGATAGCCCGCTGGTGACGCTGACGGCACTACAGAGCGCGTTCGAGCCAGACACTGCATCGTGCCGCTATCACCTGGCGCCCACGCCGCGGCTGGATGGCCAGGGTGCCTACCTGCCCCGGCCGGATGGGCGGCCCATGCGCGTCTATGACTGGCTCGACACCCGGCTGACCTTTGCCGACATGTTTGCCAAGCTGCACGCCTGAAACGCAAAACGGGCCGGCGCCCCAAAGGCACCGGCCCGTTTGCACATCCATGGGATGCGTGTGTCAGCCTTCGACGTGCTCGGCCAGAACCGTGAGGCCCTTGGCGTTCACTTCGGCAAAGCCGCCTTGCACGCGGATTTCTTCCGGCTGGCCGCCCTGCGTGCGATAGACCTTGATCGTGCCGTCCTTGACCGTGGACATGAACGGCGCGTGGCCTTCGAGAACGCCGAATTCGCCTTCGGTGCCGGGAACGACAACCTGCCACACCGCTTCCGAGCGGACGAGGCGGGCCGGGGTGACGAGTTCAAAGTGGAGCATGGGCCGTCTCTACACGCCCCTACCGCGGGCGGGAGGGGCTGGGGGAGGGGCTGTTTGCCGGTTCCGAAGGAGGGCGCCCCTACAGGCCCTCCCCCGACCCCTCCCGCGTGCGGGAGGGGAGGATGGTCAAGATCAGGCTTCGGCAGCCAGCTTCTTGGCCTTTTCAACGGCTTCGTCGATGCCGCCGACCATGTAGAACGCGGCTTCGGGCAGGTGATCGTATTCGCCGTCAACCACCGCCTTGAACGAGCGGACGGTGTCTTCGAGCTGGACGAACTTGCCCGGGATGCCGGTGAACACTTCGGCCACGTGGAACGGCTGCGAAAGGAAGCGCTGGATCTTGCGGGCGCGGGCCACGGTCAGCTTATCTTCTTCCGACAGTTCGTCCATGCCCAGGATGGCGATGATGTCCTGCAGCGACTTGTACTTCTGCAGGGTTTCCTGGACGCGGCGCGCGGTTTCGTAGTGCTCGGCACCAACGATGCGCGGTTCGAGCACGCGGCTGGTCGAGTCGAGCGGGTCCACGGCCGGGTAGATGCCGAGTTCCGAGATCGCGCGGTTCAGCGTGGTGGTGGCGTCGAGGTGGGCGAACGAGGTGGCCGGAGCAGGGTCGGTCAAGTCGTCGGCCGGCACGTAGATCGCCTGGACCGAGGTGATCGAACCCTTGTTGGTCGAGGTGATGCGTTCCTGCAGCGCGCCCATGTCGGTCGACAGGGTGGGCTGGTAACCCACGGCCGAGGGAATGCGGCCTAGCAGTGCCGACACTTCCGAACCGGCCTGGGTGAAGCGGAAGATGTTGTCCACGAAGAACAGCACGTCCTGGCCTTCCTGGTCGCGGAAGTATTCGGCCATGGTCAGGCCCGACAGCGCGACGCGAGCGCGGGCGCCCGGCGGTTCGTTCATCTGGCCATAGACCAGCGCAACCTTGGAACCTTCCGAGGTGGCGTTGCCATCGGCGTCCTTGGCGATAACGCCAGCGTCGAGGAATTCGTGATAGAGGTCGTTGCCTTCGCGGGTGCGTTCACCCACGCCGGCAAAAACCGACACGCCGCCGTGGCCCTTGGCGATGTTGTTGATCAGTTCCTGGATCAGCACGGTCTTGCCAACGCCAGCGCCGCCGAACAGGCCGATCTTGCCGCCCTTGGCATAAGGCGCGAGCAGGTCGATCACCTTGATGCCGGTGACCAGGATCGCCGCTTCGGTCGACTGGTCGATGAATTCGGGAGCCTTGGCGTGGATGGGGGCGAACTGGGTTGCGCCCACCGGGCCGCGTTCGTCGATGGGATCACCCACCACGTTGAGAATGCGGCCAAGCGTCTTGGGACCGACCGGCACCGAGATCTGCGCGCCGGTGCTGGTCACGGCCTGGCCACGGGTGAGGCCTTCGGTCGAGTCCATGGCGATGGTGCGCACGGTGTTTTCACCCAGGTGCTGCGCCACTTCCAGCACCAGGCGGTTGCCGTTGTTGCTGGTTTCGAGAGCCGAGAGGATGGCCGGCAGTTCGCCGTCGAATTGAACGTCGACGACGGCGCCGATGACCTGGCTGATCTTGCCGGTCGATGTGATGACAGGTGCGGTTGCCATTCTAGTCTTTCCTTGCCTGCTGGGTCGTCGTCAAAGCGCTTCGGCGCCGGCGATGATTTCGATGAGTTCGGTGGTGATCGCGGCCTGGCGGCTGCGGTTGTATTGGATGGTCAGCTTCTTGATCAGCTCGCCGGCGTTGCGCGTGGCATTGTCCATCGCGGTCATCGAGGCGCCCTGTTCGCTGGCCATGTTCTCGATCAGCGCCCCGAACAGCTGGACGCGCAGGTAGCGCGGCAGCAGGTCAGCGAGGATCGCTTCCTCGTCGGGTTCGTAATCGACCACGGCGCCGCCATCGTTGGCAACGGCCACGGTCGGGGCCGGCACGGGGATGATCTGCTGGGTGGTGGGGATCTGCACCAGCGCGCTGCGGAACTTGGAATAGATCAGGTGCGCCACGTCGAACTGGCCGGCCTCGTACATGGCCAGCAGTTCGTTGGCGATCTTTTCCGCTTCGGCAAAGCCGGCCTCGCGCACCACGGTGGTGTCGAACCCACCGGCAATCGCGCTGGGATAATCGCGCCGGATCGGGGCGCGGCCCTTGCGGCCGACGAGGTAGAACTTCACCGTCTTGCCCTGGGCAAGCAGTTCCTGCGCCTTGGCCTTGGCGGCCTTGACGATGTTGGCGTTGAACGCGCCGCATAGGCCGCGATCGGAATTGGCGACGACCAGCAGGTGAACCTGGTCCTTGCCATTGCCGGCCAGCAGCTTGGGGCTGCCTTCACCAACCTGCACCTTGCTGGCGAGGCTGGCCATGACACCGGCGAGGCGGCCGGCATAGGGGCGCGCGGCCTCGGCAGCGGCCTGCGCCTTGCGCAGCTTGGCCGCGGCGACCATCTGCTTGGCCTTGGTGATCTTCTGGGTCGACTTGACCGAGTTGATCCGCAGCTTGAGTTCCTTGAGCGAGGCCACTCGTCTATCTCCACTTCATCTCCCCCGGCTGGCCGTGCTGGCCCACCGGGGGGATGAATCATGCGTTATCAGGCGAACTGCTTGGCGAAAGCGTCGAGCGCTTCCTTGAGCTTGGCCTTGGCGCCGTCGCCCAGATCCTTGGTGTCGCGGATTTCGGCGAGCAGGTCGGCCTTCTGCGTGCGCAGGAAGCTCAAGAGTTCGGCTTCGTATTCGGTGACCTGGTCGACCGGCACGGCGTCGAGGTAGCCCTGGGTACCGGCAAAGATCACGCAGGTCTGCTCTTCAAAGCCCTGCGGCGAGAACTGCGGCTGCTTGAGCAGCTCGGTCAGGCGCGCACCGCGGTTGAGCAGCTTCTGCGTCGAGGCATCGAGGTCAGACCCGAACTGGGCGAAAGCCGCCATTTCGCGATACTGCGCCAGTTCCAGCTTGATCGAGCCGGCCACCTTCTTCATCGCCTTGGTCTGGGCCGAGGAGCCCACGCGCGACACCGAGAGGCCGACGTTGATGGCCGGACGGATGCCCTGGTAGAACAACCCGGTTTCCAGGAAGATCTGGCCGTCGGTGATCGAGATCACGTTGGTCGGGATGTAGGCCGACACGTCACCAGCCTGGGTTTCGATGATCGGCAGGGCGGTCAGCGAACCGGCGCCGTTGTCGTCGTTCATCTTGGCGGCGCGTTCGAGCAGGCGGCTGTGCAGGTAGAACACGTCACCCGGATAGGCTTCGCGGCCCGGCGGGCGACGCAGCAGCAGCGACATCTGACGATAGGCGACGGCCTGCTTGGAAAGGTCATCGTACACGATCACGGCATGCATGCCGTTGTCGCGGAAGAATTCACCCATGGTGCAGCCGGTGTAGGGCGCCAGGTACTGCAGCGGGGCCGGTTCCGAAGCGGTGGCGGCCACGACGATGGTGTATTCCATCGCGCCGTTTTCTTCGAGCTGGCGCACGATCTGGGCCACGGTCGAGCGCTTCTGACCGATCGCGACATAGATGCAGTAGAGCTTCTTGCCTTCGTCCGAACCGGCGTTGACGGCCTTCTGGTTGATGAAGGTGTCGATCGCGACAGCGGTCTTGCCGGTCTGGCGGTCACCGATGATCAGCTCGCGCTGGCCACGGCCCACGGGCACCAGGGCGTCGATCGCCTTGAGGCCGGTCTGCACGGGTTCGTGCACCGACTTGCGCGGGATGATGCCGGGAGCCTTGACTTCGACGCGGCGGCGCTCGGTGTATTCGATCGGGCCCTTGCCATCGATCGGGTTGCCCAGCGCGTCGACCACGCGGCCCAGCAGACCCTTGCCGATCGGAACGTCCACGATCGTGCCGGTGCGCTTGACGGTGTCGCCTTCCTTGATCTCGGCGTCAGAGCCGAAGATCACGACGCCGACGTAGTCGGCTTCGAGGTTGAGGGCCATGCCCTTGATGCCGTTGGCGAATTCGACCATTTCGCCGGCCTGGACCTGATCCAGCCCGTGGATGCGGGCGATGCCGTCGCCGACCGACAGCACGGAGCCGACTTCCGAGACCTGGGCCTCGGTGCCGAAGCTGGCGATCTGGTCCTTGATGACCTTAGAGATTTCAGCGGCGCGGATTTCCATCGTTCAGCCTTTCGTGCAAACTTTTTGGCTTCAGCCCTTCATGGCCTGGGCGAGCGAATTGAGACGGGTGCGGATCGAGCTGTCGATCATCTGGCTGCCGATCTTGACGACCAGCCCGCCGAGAATCTCGGGATCGACCGCAGTCTTGAGCTTGATCGACTTGCCGGCGCGGGCAGCGAGCTTTTCCGACAGCGCAGCGATCTGGCCGTCGTCGAGCGGATGCGCGCTGGTGACATGGGCAGTCACTTCGTTGCGGGCAGCTGCAGCAATCGCGGCATAGGCGCGCGCCACATCGGGCAGGGCGGACAGGCGGCGGTTGCCAGCGATCACGCCCAGGAAGTTGGCGGTGAGGGGCGAAACGCCCAGCACCTGGCCAACGGCGGCGATCGCACGGGCGGCGTCTTCGCGGGCGACCTGCGGATTGCGGATCAGCGCGGCGAAATCAGCCGATTCGCGCAGGGCGTCAGCCAGGCGCTCAAGATCGCCTTCCACGGCCGCAACCAGGCCCTGTTCATTTGCCAGCTCATAAAGTGCGGAAGCATAACGCCCCGCCAGGCTGGCCGTGATGCCGCTGGAAATCTCCACGCGCCTCAGTCCCCTTCGTCCAAGGATTTCAAGCAAGGCGCATGACGCGCAAAAAATGCACGTGACGGCCCGCAGTCCCGGCGCGCCTAGCAACGTCACCGCCATATGACAAGTCACCAGTTGGCAGCCCCTGTTAATGGAGGCGCAAACGTATGCGTATCAGCGTGTCGAAACGTCTCAGGCGTGGGACGGCGAGGCGGGGAAAGGCGGGTTGAGCCGGGGAGGGTGATTCGGGGGAGGCGGGGCTGGGGGGGTGGGAAGCCTTGCGCTAACCTTCCACCACCCCCCGACCCCCTCCTCTGAAGAGGAGGGGGAGAGATGCCCAACGATCAGGGAACTGGCTGGCAGTTGTAGCGCATGCGTTCGTTGGGTTCTGCGGGCAGCAGTGCGCGGATCGCTTGTTGGGTGTCGCCAAAGCGGCGGGCTTCGGCCTCTCCGGCGCCGCAGGCCGGGGCCACCACCTTTTGCCGGGCATCGCGCGCCTGATTCATGGCATCGAGGCCCATGAGGAAGCGTTCGACGGTATAGCTGCGGCTGTCGGGATCGAAGTGGGTAACCGCGATGGTATCCTCGCCATTGGGCACCAGCACGCGCGACCAGCCATCGGCGGCCAGGCCATATTGGCTGCGCTGGTTCATGCAGCCGTCCTGGCTCCAGGTGATCGGCACATCGGTGATGTCTGACACGGTCACGCGGCTGCGCTGGGGATCGAGCACGCAGATGAACTTGCCGGTAGCGGCTTTGCCGCCGGCCGCCGTGCTCGCCAGGGCATCGGGCGTGCCGCTGGCGGCGGCCACGATATCCTGCGCGCGGTTGTCGATCGACAGCAGGCTGGGCCGCAGTGCCCAGGCCGCCACGGTGCCCAGCAGCAGCACCAGCGCGCTGCCGCCGGCGATGCGCGTGGCATTGGCATTCTGGCGCTGGGCATAGATGAACGCCGCGCCGCCTGCGCCCAGCGTTGCCACCAGCAGCAGCACGGCAATCGCCATGCCGTTGTCGCGCTGGGTCAAGATCTCGATCTCGGCCTGGCGGCGCGCGGTTTCCAGGGCGCGGGCGTGGGCATTCTGGCGCGCTTCGTTCTGCGCGGCCTGGCGCGCCTGGTCGCTGGCAGCGCGTTCGCTGTCGGCCCGGTCGAGATCGGCGATGGAGGTGCAGGGCAGGTCGCTGGCGTGGGCCTGGACATTGTTCTGCTGCAGGAAGCGTGACAGCTCCCGCATCGAGATGGCGAAATAGAACGCCGAATCGGTGCTGTTGTCGCTGACCGTGCCGAACGAGTTGACCCCGACGACGCGGCCGCAGGCATCGAGCAGCGGACCGCCCGAATTGCCCGCGCCGATCGGCGCCGTATGCAGGATCGTGTCGAATTCCTTGGAACTGCGCCCCGCCGAGACATAGCCGCGCGTCTTTACCGCCGCCTGGGGGCTGACCAAGTCCGACAGCGACAGCCCCTGCGCCAGATCGACGTTGCCGGGATAGCCCACCGCGCTGACGTCGGCGCCATCGCTCACTTGCCCGGCATAGAGCGAAAGCGGCGCGAGCCGGCCGCCGCCCTGGATCTTGAGCAGGGCCAGGTCATTGCGCGGGGAATAGGCGACGACGCGCGCTTCATAGCCGCCGCGCCCCTGCGGCGGCACGATGCCGGCGATCAGGGTGTCGTCCTGGCGCAGCGCCTCTACCACGTGGGCATTGGTGACGACATATTCGGGCGTGACGGCAAAGCCGCTGCCATGGCCGATCATGGTGGAACTGCGCCCTTCGGTCTGGACGATCACGACACGGACGACGCCCCGGCTGGCGGCGGCGATGTCGGCCGGATCGGCCAGCGCCGGCAGGGCCGGCACCAGGACTAGGGCAACGATGAGCGAGGCGATGAGGCGGCGCAACATGGCGCAGGTCATTGCCGGGATTTGCTTTGATCGCAAGGCGCGGGATGCGCGAGGGCGGCAAGGATGGCATGAAGGGCACAGGAAAAATCACAGGACTGGCCATGACCACCACCCAGACACTCGATCCCCAGGCCTGCTGGCAGGCCGTGTTGGCGCGCGACCGGGCGTGGGACGGGGTGTTTGTCACCGGCGTACTGACCACCGGGATCTATTGCCGGCCATCGTGCCCGGCGCGCCATCCGGCGCGGGGCAACGTGCGCTTCTTTGCCGATGGCGCCGATGCACGCGCGGCCGGGCTGCGCGCCTGCCTGCGTTGCCGGCCCGATGACCTGGCGCGCGATGCGGCTGCCGTGGCCGGGGCGATCGCCGCGATCAAGGCGACCGAGGCCGCGCCCACGCTCGCTGCCCTGGCGGCGCAGGCCGGCTATTCCCCCGCCCATTTCCAGAAGCTGTTCACCCGCCACACCGGGCTTTCCCCGGCCGCCTATGCCCGCGCGCTGCGCCAGCGGCGCATGGGCGATGTCTTGGCCGGTGCCGATAGCGTGACCGAGGCGATCCACGAGGCCGGCTATGGCGCGCCCTCGCGCTTTTATGCCGAAAGCGACCGGCTGGGCATGGCGCCATCGGCCTGGCGCAATGGCGGGGCGGGTGTGACGATCCGGTGGGCGCAAGTGAGCACCTCGCTTGGGCCGATGCTGGTGGCCGCCACCGACAAGGGCGTGTGCCGGCTGTCGTTTGGCGAAGAGGAGGAAGCCCTGCGCGCGCGCTTTCCCAAGGCGACGCTGATCGCGGGCGGGGCGGATTTTGCCGCGCTGCTCGATGCCGTGGTCGATGCCGTGGAAGTGCCGGGGCGGGCCGACCACATCCCGCTCGACGTGGCTGGCACCGCCTTTCAAGAGGCGGTGTGGCGGCAGTTGCAGGCGATCCCGCCGGGCGAAACCCGCAGCTATGCCCAGATCGCCGCCGCCGTGGGCAAGCCCGGCGCGGTGCGCGCCACGGGCAGTGCCAACGGCGCCAACAACGTGGCCGTGCTGATCCCCTGCCACCGCGTGGTGCGATCGGACGGCACCCTCGGCGGCTATGCCTATGGCCTGGAGATCAAGCGCCAGCTGCTGGAGCGGGAGCGGTCTTAAGGGGCGAGGATCACCGTATCGGCGGGGCGCCAGGCCGGCGTGGCCGCCACATAGAACGTGAGGCGCGAGGTGGCCGTAATGCGGTGCGGCACCTGTGGCGGTAGATAGACCACCGAGCCGGTTTTGAGAGGTTGCACGGCACTGCCGATCTGGACGCTGCCTTCGCCACTGGTGACGAACATCACTTCGTGCCCTTCCTTGGTCATCATGCTGGGCATGGCGCGTCCAGCGGCGATGACAAAGCGGGCCGCGCTGATCTGGTCTGCGTGCTGCGGCGCGGTGCGGCCTACCAGTTCCTGTAACGACACCGGATTTGCGGCGGGGGTGGCAGGCGCCGGCGCTTCGGCTGCGCTTTTGCCGGGGCTATCGTCACGCGTCAGCCTTTTGATCTGTTTGGCAAATGCCGGGTATCGCACCAAGAGATCGGCCCGCTTTCCGGCCTCATAATCGGCATATTCAAAGCCGGGCGCCAGGGTGTTGGCGCCAAAACTGTAGGCGCTGCGGGGCGCGCCGATCGGGATCGCCCCCATCCAGGTGCCGCGCGGCACCAGGATCTGCGGCTCCTGGCCCGCCAGAACATTGCTGCCCCAGATTTTGACCTCGCCATGGCCATCGGGGTAGAGCAGCAGCAACTGGGCCGGATTGCCGCCGTAGAAGTGCCACATCTCGTCGGTGGCGAGCCGGTGCATGGCGGAAAAGTCACGCTGGGTGAGGATCAGATAGGTTGCGGTATAAGCCCAGCGCGTGCCGGGATAGCGATCAGCGAGGGCGCCGCCGACTTCATCCTTGCTTTTGAAGGTCTGGATGAACCAGGGCCCTTCGTGCGGGATGTTTTCCATGTGGAAATGGCGGATCAGCGCCTGCGCGCCGGGTGGAACACCATCGGCATTTGCCGGGCGCGCCAGAACGCCTGTGCTGCCACATCCCAGCAGCAGTAGCGCACCGCCCAGCAACAGCGCTTTTGTCATGCTTGTACTCCCTCACGCGGCAACCTGGCCCCCATGCCAGCGCAGCAGCGCGATCTTAGGCATGACAACCGGGCACGTCGCGCAGGAATTGTTCGGCGCCGCACCTTAGGCGCGCGCCCAACCTTTCTTCGCCGGCTCCAGCGTTTCTAGAAAGGCCGCCGCGCTGTCGCGGTATTCGGCCTGCTTGTCGGCGCTCATGCGTCGCCAGGTGGCGTAGGGGTTGGCGAGGCGCGGGTTGCCGGCAAGGCGTTCCGCGTTGCGGGCGAGGAAATCCCAATAGAGCGCATTGAACGGGCAGGCGCCTTCGCCCA
The DNA here is from genome assembly GCF_040544855.1 of Novosphingobium sp. 1529. Classification (NCBI taxonomy): domain Bacteria; kingdom Pseudomonadati; phylum Pseudomonadota; class Alphaproteobacteria; order Sphingomonadales; family Sphingomonadaceae; genus Novosphingobium; species Novosphingobium sp. 1529. The sequence goes on along the minus strand of NZ_JBEPKW010000004.1, from coordinate 8,629 downwards.
CCTTGCGCTTCACGTCATAGCGGCAGTCGCCACAATAGTTGCTCATCCGGTCGATATAGGCGCCGCTGGCGGCATAGGGTTTCGACGCCAGCTTGCCGCCATCGGCGAACAGCGCCATGCCGGCCACGTTGGGCAGTTCCACCCATTCAAAGGCATCGGCGTAAACCACCAGGAACCAGTCGGCCACGTCCTGCGGCGACAGCCCGGCGAGCAGCGCGAAATTGCCCATGACCATCAGCCGCTGGATATGGTGGGCATAGGCATTCTTGTGCGTGGCGCGCACGCAATCGGCCACGCAGGCCATGTCGGTTTCGCCGGTCCACCAGAATTCGGGCAGGGGCCGCGTGGCGCCCAGCTGGTTGGCCTCGCTCAGGTCGGGCATGGTCAGCCAATAGATGCCGCGCACATATTCGCGCCAGCCGATGACCTGGCGGATGAAGCCTTCCACCGCCTCGATCGGGGCGCGGCCCTCGCGCCATTCGGTCTCGGCGCGGCGGCACATCTCCACCGGATCGATCAGCCCGATGTTGAGCGCCGGGCTGATCACGGCGTGATACATCGTGTCGGTGCCCGCCATCATCGCATCCTGATAGCGGCCGAACAGCGGCAGCCGCGTTTTCAGGAACCGGTCAAAGGCATGGGCGGCCTGCGCCGCCGTAACCGGCCAGGCAAAGTGATCGAGGCTGCCGAAATGCCCGGCAAAGCGCGCCTCGACCAGGGCGATCACCTCTTGCGTGATGGCATCGGGGGCAAAGTGCGAGACGGCCGGCGGGCGGCACTCCGCGTCGGGGCCGCCGCGGTTTTCCGCGTCGAAGTTCCATTTGCCGCCCGCCGGCTTGTCGCCGTCCATCAACAGGCCGGTCTTGCGGCGCATCTCGCGATAGAAATACTCCATGCGCCATTGCTTGCGGCCCGCCGCCCACTGGAAGAAATCAGGCAGCGGGCAGACAAAGCGGGTATCGGGCAGCACGCGCAGCCGCACGCCCAGCGTATCGCGCCAGGCGGTGATCATTTCGCGCACGCGCCATTCGCCCGGCTCGGTGATCTGCACGCCGCGCGGGGCATGGCGCCGGATCGCGCGCTGCACCTCGGCGGTGAAACTGCCGGTGTTGCCGGGATCATCCAGTTTCACGTAATCGACGGTAAAGCCGTTATCGCGCAGTTCCTGGGCGAAATGGCGCATCGCCGAAAAGATCAGCGCGATCTTGGCCTTGTGGTGGCGCACATATTGCGTCTCGTCCCACACCTCCATCATCAGCACTATGGTATCCTGGGGCGTGCGATCAGCCAGGCTCGACAGGCCATGGGAAAGCTGGTCCCCCAGCACGGGGACAAGGACGGGGCCGCTACTCATGACCGCTCAAACGAAACTGTAGGGATCGATATCCACCGCCACCCTTACCCCTTGGGGAAAGCGGAACGGCTCCAGCCACTGGCGGATCACCTTTTGCACCTCGCTCGACCGGCGGGCATTGACCAGCAGGCGATAGCGATAGCGCCCGCGCAGCAGCGATAGCGGGGCGGGCGCGGGGCCCAGAATCATCACGTCGTCGAGGCGCGGCGCGGTGCCGCCGATGGCGCGGGCCGCGTCGCGCGCTTCGGCCTCGTCCTCGCTCGACACGATGATCGCGGCCCAGCGGCCGAACGGCGGGGCGTGGGCCTCGCGCCTGGCCTCGGTTTCGGCGGCATAGAACGCGTCGCGATCGCCGCTGGCCAGCGCGGCGATCACCGGGGCATCGGGATGGCGCGTCTGGATCAGCACCTCACCAGGCTTTTCCCCGCGACCGGCGCGCCCGGCAACCTGCGCCACCTGTTGATAGGTGCGCTCGGCCGCGCGCAAGTCGCCCCCTTCCAGGCCCATGTCGGCATCGACCACCCCCACCAGGGTCAGGTCGGGGAAGTGATAGCCCTTTGTTACCAGTTGCGTTCCCACGATCACGTCGATGGCCTTGTTCTCTGCCTGGGCCACGAATTCGGCCGCTTTGGCCGCACTCGTCAACGTGTCCGAAGTGACAAGGGCCACGCGTGCCTCGGGCAGGATCGTGGCCACTTCATCGGCAATGCGCTCCACCCCCGGGCCGCAGGCGACCAGGCAATCGGGTTCGCCGCATTCGGGGCAGGCGCGGGGCGTAGGCACCTCGTGCCCGCAATGATGGCAGGCGAGGCGCTGCGACAGGCGGTGTTCGACCAGCCAGGCCGAGCAATTGGGGCACTGGAAGCGATAGCCGCAGGTGCGGCACAGCGTGAGCGGGGCATAGCCGCGCCGGTTGAGGAACAGCAGGCTCTGCTCGCCCTTGGCCAGGCGCTCGCGCAGGCCCTCCACCAGCGGCGGGGCGAGCCAGTGGCCGCGTTCCGGCGCCTGCTCGCGCAAGTCGAGAATGCGGATATCGGGCAGGCCAGCGCCGCCGAACCGGCTGGGCAGCACCAGCCGTTCATAGCGCCCGCTGGCGGCCATATGCAGGCTTTCCAGCGCGGGGGTGGCGCTGGCCAGCACCACCGGGATGCTTTCGAAATGTCCGCGCATTACCGCCACATCGCGCGCGTTGTAGCGCACGCCATCGTCCTGCTTGAACGAAACCTCGTGCGCTTCGTCCACCACGATCAGGCCCAGCGCGGCAAAGGGCAGGAACAGCGCCGAGCGGGCGCCGACCACCACTTGCGCGCGGCCCTGCGCCACGGCGCGCCAGGCGCGGCGCCGTTCCGATGATTTGAGCGAGGAATGCCAGGTGACCGGCTCCACGCCAAAGCGCGCCTCGAACCGGGCCAGGAAACTTTGCGTCAGCGCGATTTCGGGCAGCAGCACCAGCACCTGGCGGCCCTGTTCCAGCGCGGCGGCAATCGCCTCGGCATAGGTCTCGGTCTTGCCCGATCCGGTCACCCCGTCGAGCAGGAACGTGACAAAGCGCCGCGCCGCCACGGCCTCTACCAGCCGCCCGGCGACTTGCGCCTGGGTGGGGGTCAATTCCGGCACGGCATGGCGCGGATCGGCGGCGGGGTAGGGGCGATCGGCATCGACCGTGACGGGTTCGAGCAGGCCGGCATTGACCATGCCGCGCAGCACGCCGTCGGAAACCTCGGCAATTTCGGCCAGTTCGCGGATCGTCGCCTGCTGGTCGATCAGCAGGTCCATCGCCTGCGCGCGCTGCGGTGTCAGCCGGCCCGGCTCGCGCCCGGACAGGCGGTATTCGGTCACCGTGCTGCCGCCTTGCAGCGCCGCCGTGCTCGACAGCGCCATGCGCGCCACGGCCGAAAGCGGGGCCATGTAGTAATCAGCGCACCATTCGATCAGGCGGCGCAGGGGCGCGCCGAGCGGCGGCACCGGCACCACGCCCAGGATCGGGCGCAGCTTGTGTTCGGGCACGTCGGCACTGGGCAGGCGGTCTTCTTCCCATACCACGCCCAGAATCTGGCGCGGCCCCAGCGGGCAGACCACCACCTGGCCCGGCACCACATCGAGATGTGCGGGCACCTTGTAGTCGAGCGGCCCCAGCGCGGCGTTGAACACCACGCAACGGATGCGGCGGGATTGGCTGCGCGGCGGGGGCTGGCTCATCACCCCGTGCATATAGGCAGCTTAGGCGGCGTGGACAAATTCCACATCGACACGGCTGGAGGCAAAAACCGCCAGTTCGAGGAGGCGAGGAAGCGTAATATCGGGAATATTGCGCGACGAGCCGACGCGGAAATGGCGGTTTTTGGTCCAGCCCCGCAGGGGTTGCCCTATAAAAGGCCCTGGCAGCGTTGCTCGGCCTTGCAAGAGGCCCACTCTGGCTTCGTCCTCACGCCTCGCCAGGGCCTTTTATAGGGCAACCGTGGCGTTGTGGAATTTGTCCACGCCGCCTAACGCATGGGGCAAATGGGGAACGCGGCCTTTGCGCCAACGTTGATCGGGGTATGGCGCACAAGCAGGCCTGACAGCGCGATGGGGCTGCCCTATAGCCCGCGCCAGATTCGCCGTTATGGTGTTAACGCCATTATCAAATCATAACCCTTGCGCAGGACAATCCCTCATGAAGTTCTTTGTCGACACGGCCGATACCGCCGAAATCGCCGATCTGGCCGCCACCGGGCTTCTCGATGGCGTGACCACCAACCCGAGCCTGATCGCCAAGTCGGGCCGCGACTTCATCGAGGTGACGAAGGAAATCTGCCACCTCACCCACGGGCCGGTGTCGGCCGAAGTGGTCGCGCTCGATCACGCCGGGATGATGCGCGAGGCCGAAATCCTGCGCAAGATCGCCGACAACGTGTGCATCAAGGTGCCGCTGACGATCGACGGTCTCAAGACCTGCAAGAAGCTGACCGCCGATGGCACCATGGTCAACGTCACGCTGTGCTTCTCGGCCAACCAGGCGCTGCTTGCGGCCAAGGCTGGCGCCACGTTCGTTTCGCCCTTCGTCGGCCGCCACGATGACAACGGCTTTGACGGCATGGACCTGATCCGCGACATCCGCCTGATCTATGACAACTATGCCTACGAGACCGAAATCCTCGTCGCCTCGATCCGCCATGGCATCCACATTCTGGAAAGCGCGCGCATCGGCGCCGACGTGATCACCGCGCCGCCGGCGGTGATCAAGGGCCTGTTCAAGCATGTCCTGACCGAAAAGGGCATCGAAGGGTTCCTTGCGGATTGGGCCAAGACCGGCCAATCTATCGGTTGATGAAGACACGCGCCCCGGTCGCTGTGGCCGGGGCGCAATTTGCAAAACTGGATTGATTCTTGGCTGCCGAATCCCCGCTCGATACCTTCCGCTCCGTTCTCACCGGCACGTCCCGCGCCCTTGCGGAACAGCCCGAAGTGGAAGTGGCATGGACATCGGACCAGGCCAGCCAGACCGGCAAGCTGATGCGCGTGCCCATGCCCGGCCGCGCCTTGCCGGCAGAGCAGGTGGCCCAGGCGCGTGGTGCCGCCGACTCCATGGCCCTGCGCCTGCGCTATCACAACGATGCGCTGCACAATGCCGGCGCGCCGGCGGAAATGCTCGCTCGTGCCTGCTATGATGCGGTGGAGCGGGTGCGTTACGAGGTGCTCGGCTCTGATGGCTATCAGGGCATGCGCGGCAATCTCGATGCCCTGACCGCGCAGCGGGTCAGCGCCGATCCGATCAGCCGCGCGACCAAGCCCGAAGAAGTGCCGCTGCCCACCGCCCTTTCGCTGCTGCTGCGCGAAAAGCTCACCGGAGCGCCGATCCCGGCGCTGGCCAAGCTCGGCACCGACATGGTGCGCAGCTGGATCGAGGCCAAGGCCGGCGACGACATGGCAAACCTTGCCGGCAGCCTGGAAGACCAGAAGGCATTCCAGAAGCTGGCGCTCTCGATGCTCGGCCATCTCGATCTGACCCAGGCCGCTGCGCCTGAGCAGAACGAGAACGAGGACGAGGACAGCGAGGACGAACAGGACGACGGCACCGAAAAGCCCGAAGAGTCCGAGTCCAGCGCGGATGACCAGCAACCGGTCGAGCAGGCCGGCGATACCTCGGACGGGGAGGGCGATGGCGATCAGCAGGAAGAGGCCGATCGCCCCGATGATGCCGCCGACGCCGACATGGCCGACGAGGGCGAGGAGGGCATGCTGCCCACCCGGCCCAACCGTCCGTGGACCGACCTGCCCGAGGATTTTGACTACAAGACCTATACCACCCGTTTCGACGAGGTGATCGCCGCTACCGACCTGTGCGACGAGGAAGAGCTGACGCGTTTGCGCGCCTACCTCGACAACCAGATGAAGGGGCTGCAAAGCGTGGTGACGCGCCTGGCCAACCGCCTGCAACGGCGCCTGATGGCCGCGCAGAACCGCAGCTGGGATTTCGACCAGGAGGAAGGCCTGCTCGATGCCGCGCGGCTGGCCCGCGTGGTGATCGCGCCGGGCCATTCGCTGTCGTACAAGATCGAGCGCGAAGTCGAGTTCAAGGACACCGTCGTGACCTTGCTGATCGACAATTCCGGCTCGATGCGCGGGCGGCCGATCTCGATCGCGGCGATCAGCGCCGATATCCTGGCGCGCACGCTGGAACGCTGCGGGGTGAAGACTGAAGTGCTCGGCTTTACCACTCGCGCCTGGAAGGGCGGCCAATCGCGCGAGGCGTGGCTGGCCGGTGGCAAGCCGGCGCATCCCGGCCGTCTCAACGACTTGCGCCACATTGTTTACAAGAAGGCTGACGAGCCCTGGCGCCGCGCGCGCAAGAACCTGGGCCTGATGATGCGCGAAGGCCTGCTCAAGGAAAACATCGACGGCGAGGCGCTGCTCTGGGCGCACACCCGCATGCTCGCCCGGCAGGAGGATCGCCGCATCCTGATGGTGATTTCCGATGGCGCGCCGGTGGATGACAGCACGCTGTCGGTCAACCACGCCGGCTATCTGGAACAGCACCTGCGCCGGGTGATCGACTGGATCGAAAAGCAGAGCCCGGTACAACTGGTCGCCATCGGCATCGGCCATGACGTGACCCGCTATTACCGCCGCGCCGTGACGATCATGGACGTGGAGCAACTGGGCGGCACGATCGTGGAACAGCTGGCCGACCTGTTCGAGGTGGATTGAGCGTTCGGTAGGAGCGGGGCTTCGACAGGCTCAGCCCGAACGGGTTTAGCAGGGTGTAAAGCCCCATCCTCTTTAGAGGAGGGGGTTGGGGGTGGTGCGAACCCTGGCGCCGGGCATCCACCACGCCCCGACCCCCTCCTCTGAAGAGGATGGGGAGAGGAATGGCCCACCCCCAACCTTGACCGCACACCCCCACGCGGGGCAAAGCGCGCGGCATGACCGACCAATCCGCCCCGCTCATGCTGTTCAACAGCCTTACCCGCGCGCTCGAACCGTTCGTGCCGGTCCATCCTGGCGAAGCGCGGGTCTATTCCTGCGGGCCGACGGTCTATAACTATCCCCACATCGGCAACATGCGCGCCTATGTCTTTGCCGATGTGCTGGGCCGCACGCTGTCGTGGAAGGGCTATGCGCTCACCCACGTCATCAACATCACCGACGTGGGCCACCTGACCGACGATGCCGACGCCGGCGAAGACAAGCTGGAAAAGGCCGCGCGGGCCAATGCGCAATCGATCTGGGATATCGCGCGCCATTATACCCAGGCCTATTGGGCCGATATCGACGCGCTGGGCATTCGCCAGCCGGCGCACTGGTCGATCGCCACCGATTATGTGCCGGCGATGATCGAATTTGCCCAAAGCATTGCCGACAAGCACTGCTACGAACTGCCCGGCGGGCTCTATTTCGATGTCTCCACCGTGGCCGATTATGGCAAGCTCGCCCGCGCCGCGACTGACGAGGGCGAGGGGCGGATCGAGCAGGTCGAGGGCAAGCGCCACCAGGCCGATTTCGCGATCTGGCGCAAGACCCCGCCGGGCGAGACGCGCCAGATGGAATGGGACAGCCCGTGGGGCCGCGGTGCGCCGGGATGGCACCTGGAATGCTCGGTCATGTCGGGCAAGCTGCTGGGCTTTCCGTTCGACATCCACACCGGCGGGATCGACCACCGCGAGATCCACCATCCCAACGAAATCGCGCAAAACCAGGCGTTCTGCTGCGCCGGCAGCCTGGCTGACCCGGCCAATTCGGGCGCGCGCATGTGGATGCACAACAATTTCCTGGTCGAACGCTCGGGCAAGATGAGCAAGTCTTCGGGCGAGTTCCTGCGCCTGCAACTCTTGATCGACAAGGGCTATCACCCGCTCGCCTATCGCCTGATGTGCCTTCAGGCGCATTATCGCAGCGAGCTGGAATTTTCCTGGGAAGGCCTGGGCGCGGCGCTGACGCGGTTGAAGCGCATGGTCATGGCCGTGGTCCAGCTCAAAGAGCGTGCGGAAGAAGGCGTCGATACCAGCGCCTGGCGCAGCCATGCCAAGCTGGCGCCGCTGGTCGAGCGTTTCGACGCCGCGATCAGCGACGATCTCAACACCGCCGTGGCGCTTACCGTGCTGGACGAGGCGGTGGCGCTCAAGAAGATCGATCCGGCGCTCAAGCTGGCGGCGATCGCCGCGTTTGACGCGGTGCTGGGCCTCAACCTGCTCACGCTCGATCGCACCGCCCTGCGCCTGCGCCCCAAGGCGGCTACGATCACTGAGGACGAGATCGCGCAGCGCATCGCTGCCCGCCACGAAGCCCGCGCCGCCAAGGACTTCGCCCGCAGCGACACGCTGCGCGACGAACTGGCGGCCCAGGGCGTGGACGCGATGGATGGCGACCCGCTCGGCTGGGACTGGCGCTTGGGCTGATTTAAATCTCGGCCACTTCTTAATCGCCGCTTGTCTAAATTTGGGACGGTATAGTTCTAATTTACCGTAATCCAAGATAGCTTGTAACGCATTGTTGCGGTAATTTACGACAATGTTTTAACATGATCGGAAATGAAAATGCCGAGCGCAAGCTATTCAACTATTCTCGCAGCTATGCATAAGCGCCAGCAGGTTATTTGCGTCTATCAAGATCGTCGTCGTGAGGTGTGTGTCCATACGATTGGATATAAAGGCGGCAGGGAGAAGGTTTTGGCATTCCAGTTTGCTGGGGAAAGTTCTAACCCGTCTTATTCATGAGGTCGCTGTTCCGGTCTGATCGGTTTTGATTGTTCGCTGGCGGCATGATGCAGTGGCGCGTCATCGACGGTGTTTTCAC